>NZ_JACJSF010000056.1 GCF_014698035.1 Desmonostoc muscorum FACHB-395 | reverse complement strand
TACACGGGCAGGTTGCCTAGTCTCGCCATGTAATACATGGTAAAATCAGCGTTTTTATGTTAAGTAATGTTTCGCCAACAGTATCCGGTGGGCGGTTACGCCATCGCTCCTGCCATAATTCTCCTATCAAAAGTAACCAAGACGCGGGCTACTCCAAACTCTTGTACAGACGCGATTAATCGCGTCTCTAATTACCGATATCTTCATTCCAAAGCTGCGGATTCGTTGCAATAAACTCACTCATCATTTGTTCGCAATCGTCAAGATTAAGATCGATTACTTCTACACCGTGAGATACCATAAATTCTTTAGCACCAGGAAAAGTTTGGGATTCTCCGACGATGACTTTTTTAATACCAAATTGCACCACAGCCCCAGCGCACAGGTAACACGGCATTAAAGTTGAATAGAGTGTAGTACCTCTGTAGCTGCCAACTCTCCCAGCATTGCGGAGACAATCAATTTCCGCATGGGTGACAGGATCGCCATCTTGCACACGTTTATTGTGTCCTCTGCCGAGAATTTTGCCATCCTTGACGAGAACCGAACCAATAGGAATTCCACCTTCTTGTCTGCCTTGTTTTGCTTCTTGAATTGCAGCTTCCATAAACTCATCCATATTAATATCTCCTTTTATGTCAAAACAACTTGTATTAATGGATCACGATGGCGGTGTAGATGACTATCTGGCAACTATGCTGCTTTTGACGATGGATCATATTGAACTCCTTGGTGTTGTCGTCACTCCAGCAGATTGCTACATTCAACCGGCTGTTAGCGCCACACGTAAAATTCTCGATTTGATGGGATTTTCTCATATCTCGGTAGCAGAAAGCACTGTGCGCGGCATCAATCCATTTCCTACTCTCTATCGCCGTGATTCCTTTATCGTTGACCATCTTCCCATTCTCAATCAAAGCGAAACCATTACTACGCCTTTGGTTGCCGAAACAGGTCAATATTTCATGATTAAGGTGTTGCGCGAGGCATCAGACCCCGTAACGTTAATGGTAACTGGGCCGTTGACCACCGTTGCAGTAGCTTTAGACAAAGCACCGGATATTGAAGCCAAGATTCACAAAATTGTGTGGATGGGAGGTGCTTTGAATGTCGGTGGCAATGTAGAAAAAAGTCTAGAACCTGGACAAGATGGTTCTGCCGAATGGAATGTTTATTGGGACGCGGTTTCAGCAGCGCGGGTATGGCAAACCAAAATTGAAATTATTATGTGTCCTTTGGATTTAACTAATAATGTCCCAGTTACATCAGAATTAGTACAAAAAATGTGGCGACAACACCCCTATCCCATCTCTGATTTAGCAGGACAATGTTATGCGCTAGTTATCCCCCAAGATTATTATTTTTGGGATGTGCTGGCGACAGCTTATCTGGGACACCCAGAATATTATCAATTGCGCGAATGGGAAACAGAAATTATCACCACTGGAGTCAGTCAGGGAAGGACTAAAGTAGTTTCTGGCGGGCGGAAAATTTATGCGATGGATAAAGTAGATAAAGAGGCTTTTTATGCTTATATTTTGCAGCAATGGGCAAGATAAAAAACTAAAAAATATAGGTGGCGTGGATACTCAAACTCGCTATCGAAAACTAAAGACCAAGCTCACAGGATACAGACAACCCCTGCAACTCAACCGACCATATTGAGGCATTCTGGTGCATAGACTTTTTGGGATAGGGTACTATTTAAAACAACACTTACGCGCCCCTACCGCCTATAGTTTTGCACAAGCCCTGTAAGACTGAGAGTTACTCATAGCGTGACTTTTTGGATTTAATCACCTCAATTACGTCATCGTGTCTTTGTCCCTCGATAATATCCTTGAGATGAATTTGCCCATTAATGTATTGAATGTGAATGCGCCAACCTGAGACTTTATCGATATCAGCACGATAAATTGCCTGCTTTACACCTTTTACTTTATGCAGCCTCGTTTTTGGAAATTTTCTTGTTCGGTGACACTCGTTATCTTCAAGCTCTGCCAAGGCTTCAAGAAAAGCAATTTTTAGCTCGTCATCTGGCAAAATCTTCATCGCTTGATAAATGATGCCGTATTCATCATACAGAGTAAGGGTTTGTGCCATAAACCAACTTACGAGATCCGGGCAGCTTCTCGGTCGTGGTGGAGTAATCCTTGATACAAGGACTCAGCCACACCTTTATACGCTTTATCGAGGTCATCGTGTTTGACCACTCGAAAAAGAGTAAAAATAACTTGCCCAAAAATTGGATCTTCGTCAACTGTCAAAATCACCCTTAGTTTCTGCGAAACCCTGAGTGTGTAGAGCGAAGATTCATAGCCATTAATATCTGACGGTAGGGGAAGACGACGCAACTTGCGATAAACGTCAGCTTTTTGAGTTGGGAAAAGGCTGGCGCAATTATTAATTTTTTGAACCGCTGCGGTTTTCTCGTCTTCACTCAACCTGCCAAGATCCTTTTCAAAGCTGCTTGTTGACTCAATTAGAACATCCACGTTACGAACCCGCCAATCTGAATTTAGCTATTGCTCTCTGTCCTTAGAATAGCAACAATGATATACGGAGTTTTTCTCCACATAATGTTTATAAGTACATTATATGGAAAGTTTATTAATATTATTATATGCTAAAATTCCCAAAAAAATTGCTGTAAAAGCTTCACAACACAATTTGTCTCAAGCGTTATTTTTACACAACAGAAGAGAAAGACAAGAATTATTAATAATTAATAAAAGTTAAACCTAAAAAGAGAGCCGCGACAGTTCCCGCCACAGAAATTTCTCCTTGAATAATTTTATCTAAAACTGATTCTATAGGAATAAAGACAATTTCAATCTCTTCTGTAATATCTAGTTGTTGCTCTCCAACTTTGCTCACATTCTCTGCTAGAAATAAATGTATTTTATTGGTATCTTTACTCGGCTTATCGTATAGAGTTCCGATTTTTCTAAATTCTTGGGCAATATAACCAGTTTCTTCTGTAAATTCTCTAATTGCTGCTACTTCTGCACTCTCTTTTGTCGGGTCAAAATTTCCTGCTGGCAGTTCCAAAAAAAATTCCCCTACGGCGTGTCTGTATTGCCGGACAAAAATAATTTCTCTATTACTAGTAATAGGTAAAACCATTGCAACGTCAGGCTTAATACTGACAAAATAATCATCTATAATTTTGCCATTGGGTAACTCTATTTCATCTTGCCTGACCCGACACCAAGGATGATCTAAAACCATTTTTGATTTTAAAATCTTCCATTTTTTTAAGTTATTCATAAATAAAAATAATATATAAAATATTTGGTCATCAAGCAATGAATGTAAAAAAGTATAACAGATACATCCGATAATCTAAACTTTGAACTTACACTTGCTTTTGCAATAACATAATATGCAGAATTATTATGCAAATAAATGTAAATTTATTTACTGTAAATAAAAGATTTCCGTTGACCATTAGTAGAGGTACAACGGCACAGACAACGAATGTATGGGTGAGGATTTCAGCCGATGGTATCGAAGGTTGGGGGGAAGCGTCGCCGTTTGGTGTAGGTAATCATCGGCAATCAACTGATACAATCAAAAATGCTCTAGAGCAAGTTCTACCACTGTTGCAAACATTCAACCCTTTACAACGGCAGGAAATTGAGCAAGTTTTAATACAAAACCAGGTTCCTTCTGCTGCAAGAGCTGCCTTGGATATGGCAATGCACGACTGGTTAGGTAAGCGCGTAGGATTACCTTTGTGGCAAATTTGGGGACTCGATCGCAATCAAATAGTACCAACTTCAGTCACAATTGGGATTAATTCGCCTGAAGGTGCGATCGCAAGAGCGCGAGACTGGTTACAATTTACCGATGTTCGCCTTTTCAAGGTGAAGTTAGGCAGTCCAGATGGCATAGATGCAGATAAAAAAATGCTATTGGCAGTGCGAGAAGAAGCACCGGAACCAGAGCTTTTTGTTGATGCCAACGGGGGTTGGAGTTTAGAAGATGCGATCGCAATGTGCAATTGGCTAGCTGAATTGGGTATAAAGTATGTAGAACAGCCATTGCCACGGGGTCAGGAAAAAAGTTTAGCAAAACTCAAAGAACACTCTCCCTTGCCCATCTTTGTCGATGAAAGTTGCTTCACAAGCTCTGATATTCCCGATTTGGCAAATTACGTGGATGGTATTAATATCAAACTGATGAAATCAGGGGGACTAACAGAAGCGATGCGAATGGTACATACAGCACGAGCATATCGGTTGCAAGTAATGTTCGGTTGCTATTCTGATAGTTCCCTAGCTAATACAGCAGCATTACAGCTAGCGCCACTAGCTGATTATTTAGATTTAGACAGTCACCTCAACTTAATCGATGATCCTTTTACAGGTGCATTGCTAAAAGAAGGTAGAGTTTTGCTAAACGATTTACCAGGTTTGGGGGTAAAACACAGTGCGTCTACCACTTAATCAACGAGTAGCCATCTTACTTCATGAGGGAACTACTGGAACTCACGGCAAAACCGGACTCGCAATTTTACGTTACAGCGAAGCACCAATTGTAGCCGTCATTGATCGCGAATGCGCTGGCAAATCTCTGACAGAATTAACAGGTATCAAGCGTAATGTTCCAATTGTGGCATCGGTAGCCGCAGCCTTAGAGTACAAGCCAGAAGTTTTGGTAATAGGCATTGCTCCAAGTGGTGGTGCTATCCCAGATGATTATTGGCTAGAAATCAAAGATGCTCTAGAAGCTGGGATGTCCTTGGTGAACGGTTTGCATACACCAATGGCAAATATACCCGACTTAAATGCACTGCTCAAACCAGGGCAACTAATTTGGGATGTCCGCAAAGAGCCGCCTAATATAGGTGTTGCTAGTGGAATAGCACGCACGCTTCCGTGTCGGCGGGTGTTGACAGTGGGAACCGATATGGCGATCGGTAAAATGTCAACTAGCCTACAATTACATTGGGCATCAAAACTGTGGGGCTGGCGTTCTAAATTTCTCGCTACAGGTCAAACTGGGGTGATGTTAGAAGGAGATGGTGTGCCTTTAGATGCCGTGCGGGTAGACTTTGCTGCTGGTGCTGTGGAACAAGTAGTCATGCGCTACGGCAAAAACTATGACATCTTGCACATTGAAGGACAAGGTTCACTGCTACACCCTGGTTCAACGGCAACCCTACCCCTGATTCGTGGTTCCCAACCAACTCAACTGGTGTTAGTCCATCGGGCGGGGCAAGTTCATGTCCGTAATCATCCCCATGTGCTAATTCCACCTTTACCAGAGGTAATTCGTCTTTATGAAACCGTTGCTAGTGCAGGTGGCGCTTTCGCAAGTGTGCCTGTAGTGGGTATAGCACTTAACACAGCACATTTAGATGAATCTGCGGCTGAGGAAAGTATCGCTCAAATAACAGCAGAAACCGGGCTACCTTGCACCGATGTAGTCCGCTTTGATGCCAATGTGCTTTTGGATGCAGTGATGAAGAACTAGATGTAGATTCTACTTCATCCAAAAATGATTGCAACAGATGGTGCGCTAACTATGATCGCTAGTAGAGATGCGAAATCGCTACCTCAACGTGTCTCTACTCTCAATACTTTTCGGATAAACCCAACCATCTCTCTTTTGGGCTGGATAAAGGTTACTGGGCTTGGGGGAAAGGTAAATTCAAACCCTTTCCCCTTTACCCCTGAACCGAAAAGTATTGTCTCTACTTTTTTATACAATTTTGGATTTTAGATTTTGCAATTTAAAAAATTGCGTAATATATGGCATTTTCGGCGGCTGGGGTAGCTTCACCTCAGTGCCCGATGCCTGATAAGTTATTTTTATTAAAATAATCAGCCCTTTTTTGTCAAGTCCTCTTGACGTTTCGTAACAATCCTGTTAAATTTAGTTACATAAGTAAACAAAAAAAGAGAAAAAAATATGTACACCACTGTAAATGAAGACGGCATTCTCAATAACTACGCAGCTGAACCCAAGGTTTACTACGCCGAGTACCCAGCAATTTGGGAACAACGTAAATACGTTTTACAAAGTCTTTTTGCTACTTTAATTGTTACAACTTTAGTTTTAATTGGTTTTAGCGTTAGCTAAGATTTTCAATTTCGGTATCGCTGTATCTCATCGTCATTCGTACCTCTCTCTCTTACCCCGGTTAGTTTCGCCGGGGTTTTTTGTGCTTTACTACTGTGCATTGGCTTTGCCCACCGGAGGTATCGCATCTCAAACTGCGACGTTGTTGTAGAATACCTGCGATCGCTCATAAAATAAAGACAAATCAATAAAAAGGGGTGTTTATGACAACCCAACTTGGTGAAGCTAAATCTTCAACAGAACTGGTAATATCTTGGGAAGCGTTGCCCGCAGATTTTCACCTAGAGGATGAACCAGTGGAAAATACAGGTCAGCCACTATTAGCTGGTGCTTTGCGCGAAAGCCTTGAGATAAGCGGTTTCATCCAACCGCAGATGTTAATAGCCTCGAATTTTGGACTTTGTGCAACGATAAACGGGCAATTTGTTGCTAAAGCACCCGACTGGGTTTATGTGCCATCGGTAAATCAAGTTTTAGGAGAACGCAAAAGCTATACACCCAATTTAGATGGAGATATTCCGGCAATTGTGATGGAATTTCTTTCTGACACTGAGGGCGGAGAATACTCTTTTAAGCGAACCTATCCACCAGGAAAATGGTTTTTTTATGAGCAGATTCTTCAAGTTCCAATTTATGTAATTTTTGACCCAAATGGCGGTTTGTTAGAATTTTACCAACTCGAAAACAGCCACTACGAGTTAAAGCAACCTAATGAAAATGGTCGTCATTGGATTGATTCAATGGGTTTATTTCTGGGAACTTGGCAAGGAACAAAGGAAGCTAGAACTGGTTACTGGTTGCGCTGGTGGGATGAGGCAGGTAATTTGTTGCTTTGGGCGGTGGAACAAATTGAACAGGAACGCCAGCGTGCCGAACAGGAACGCCAGCAAAAAGAACGGCTAATTGCCTATTTACAATCTCAAGGTATTGACCCAAATAATCTGCAATAGCATATATAAGCCAATACAGTTCAGATATGAGCAAAACACTTGTAGAGACGGCGATTTATCGCGTCTCAAAACCCCAAAATTTTTGCCAGTAGCCCTTAAATGAACCGTATTGATATAAGCTAATCGTCATTCATTTTTCCAGACTGATTCGCTTGTAGTAAGGGCTTCAGCCCTGGTGTTATGCAACTTAAATGCTCATTAGCTTATAAGCAAAATTTTCAAGTATTTGAGTGACTCAGTTTAAGCAAATAAGTGCTGCGCCGCATCACCGAACAGTTCGCAGTTCCGCATACTGCCTCACAAAAAATACATCACTATATGCGTATTTTTCTAATTGCTCATAAAATTTAAAAAAGAGCCTTTTGTATACGTGGGCCCAAGCATGAAACGAATCTGGAAGTCTTTACTGCCAGCTTGGAAGTGGGTATTACTTTCAGCTGCTACATCAATTTTGATAATCCTAACGCAGGCAACTTCACCCCTTCTGGCACAAGAACCTGCTGCTTCTACCACTATTGAAACGACAAAGCCCAATTCAGAAACAACTAAAGTCCAAAAGTTACGGGAAGCGCTGCAACGTTCATCAACGCCAGAAGCACCAAAATCTACGCCTGAAGTTTCTGAACCGAAAAAGCCAGAGTCGCCACAGGAACCCCCACTCAGCCCGGAAGAACTCACCCGTCAGCTAAAATTTATAGAAGCGGATAAACTTTATTTGGCGGGACAAATCCCAGAGGCGGAAAAAATTTACCGCGAAGTTAAGCAGCCTTTTAGTAAAACATCAGATAATCAACAGCGTAAAGCTGCCATACTCGATCCCACGCAACTATCCCCAGGAGGTAAAGTCTACTGGCGAGAATCAGAGGCGGGCATAGCACAAAAGTTGCAAACAAAAACTTTAGTACCTCTGCAACTATTAGTTGAGCAATATCCTGAATTTATCCCTGGTCATATCCGATATGCTGAAGCGTTGAAACAATACGATCGCACTAATGAAGCATTAGATATATTAGAACGGGCTTCTTCACTGTATCCAGATCAACCAGAATTAGTTAAAGCTAGAATTACAGCCCTAGCTGGCGAGAAAAAATGGATGGAAGCGTCCTTGGCGGCGCGTCAATTTGCTATTCTCAACCCAAAAAATCCCCAAGCGCCTGAGTTTACAAAACTAGCAGAAGAAAATCTGAGCCGTTACAAATCTTATACACAAGGAGAAATTAGAGGCAATGTCATCGGTAATATTATTACAGGTGCTTTAGGTTATGCCGTCACTGGCAGTCTGCTTGGGCCATTTTCTGCCCTTGACTCTACCATCATGCTGCTACAAGGTGAACAAGCCATAGGTGAGTCGGTGGCAAAGCAGGCAAAAAAACAGCTGGGTGTAATTATAGACGAAGATATTTTGGCATACGTCAATGAAATTGGACAGAAATTGGCGAAGGTAGGAGGACGGGACGAGTTTAAATACGAATTCTTTGTGATTCCAGAGGAAAGCCTTAACGCCTTTGCATTACCTGGGGGTAAAATTTTTATTAATGCAGGTGCGATCGCTAAAGCTAATTCCGAAGCAGAATTAGCTGGGTTAATGGGTCATGAATTATCCCATGTACTTTTATCCCACACTTTTCAATTAGTCAGCGAAGGCAACCTGATCTCTAACGTTACCCAATATCTACCTCTGGGCGGCACTATCGGTCAACTGTTTGCACTCAGTTACAGCCGCGACATGGAACGTCAGGCAGATAATCTCGGCACACGCCTAATTGTTGCCACTGGCTACGCTGCTGATGGCTTGCGTAACTTAATGGTGACGCTAGAAAAACAGCAAAAAAATGCTCCTCCTAGTTGGTTATCTTCGCACCCAGGCGGCAATGAGCGAGTTAGTTATTTAGAAAACCTCATTACCCGTAATAGCTACAACCGTTACGCCTATGAAGGAGTGGAGCGTCATCTAGAAATTAAAGCACGGGTGAAAAAGCTACTCGCAGAGAAAAAAGCAAGAGAAGAAAAAAAATAGCGTTTTTAATGAATCAAAATAGAGAATTATTCGTCACTTAAACTATCAATTCCCTACTTAATTCTCCTGGAGGATGATTTATGTCATCACAAATGCTGCGGTTGATATCTTTGGGCAGTCTTGGCTTATCTTTGTGTCTGGGCAATTCGGCAGCAATGGCGCAATATGATTCTACTAACGATGGTGTAGTAGTACCAACAGTACCATCAGGTGGCACATCAGCACCAGTCCCAATAGACACATCGACAGGTGTACCACCTTCACCCTCAGCTAACGGTACGACTCCGTTTACCTGTCAGACTTACAATGGACAGTACACTGTCATGTATCAGCCACAAAGTCAACCAGGACAATTCTTTCCTTGGGCAGCGCCTGCGGCTTTGGGCGGTGGTTGGGACGCACAAAGGCGTTGTGCAGCAATTGCCAGTCGCTTGGAACTTTATCGCCCAGATGGTTTACAAGAACTCCAGACAGGCGTAGAAAATAACGAAAATATTGTCTGCGTCACAACTGAAGCTAACCCAACCTGTAGAATTGTGCTGACAGTACCCCGTGGAAAAGATCCTGTTGTAATCCGCAATAGCATTTTTCAGAACTTGACTACTGCTGACAACGGACAGCAGACTATAGCCGTTAACACTTATGGCGATCGCAGTAGTGGAGGGAATGAATTATATAATTTAGGACGTACACTTCTAGGGAGTGGCAATAATCGGATTAGTTCATCTAGAAGTGGCATTAATCTAAAACCTTTCCTCGATCGCAAAGATGGCGGTACTGGAAACAATTTGCGGAATGGAGTAGCAGTTCGTCGTCAGTCTCAGCCTAACTCTGTTCGCTTAAAACCTGGTAATTTCCGCTAATGTTTGAATTACTCAACATATCAGAACAATTTCGCCAAAACTAAAAGATATCGTTTTTTCTGTCGCGGTAATCTTAAAATACAGATTTAGATTAAGGTGGGTAAACAGCCCACCTTATTTTATATCGGGTTAAATATCTATCATTAAGAGGATGTTTGAAAAGTCTTATTATTGGTATCAAAAATTTTAAATTCTCTAAGCTATCCGATAAATTTAACGGTGGTTAAGGTCAATTTAAAAGTACCTCAAGTCACAGTGAAACAATTTTCAAACAACTTGAAACTTAATTAAAGAAAGACATATACAGGATCAGATGTAGGTTGGTTTGAGGAACGAAACCCAACACTATCAATCCTTTTTTGGATTTTTCTGTCGCTCAATCCAACCTACTATTTTTCTTAACTTAACCTTATTGGGATATATGACTGAGAATAATTGCTGTGGAAAAAACATCTCTAACCCTACAATTATTTTATCTTAACCTTTTGCTATCTGTTTCTTAATCTGAACAGTATACTTTGAGATCGCCCAATTGAAAACTCATACAAAAAATTATGTATTTGTCTTCTAACAATCTCTAATACAGTGATTTGGAAGGCACATCTTATATTTTCCATATTGAAATTGCGAACTCTCTAAACTGCAAAGACGCACTTCGCAGTTAATGGTATTTTACTGGCAATATAAATGACATCTACACTCAAGAATTTCCATATTTTTGCAGCGATGCGATTGAGCAACTTGGTTCTGTAGTTGCCGCAGATAAACACTAATCTTCGCAAAACTTGAATCTACCCCAGCACTAAATTATGGTACTCACTAATACAATCCGCTTTTCCCAATTCAATGCTTCTCTAAACCGTAGCACTCAAGGACAATTAGCAACCAATTTGTCAACCCCCAATAATGCTCAGGCAAAAGCTGTTGCAGAAATTATCCAGCGTAACAACCCAGATGTGCTGCTAATTAATGAGTTTGACTACTCCCAAGAGGCAGTTAAACTATTCCAGCAAAATTATTTAGCCATAAGTCAAAACGGTGCGACTTCCGTTGACTATCCCTACTTTTATATTGCTTCCTCCAACACAGGTATTGCCTCTGGCTTTGACTTGAACAACAATGGTGCAGTAGTTACAACCCCAGGCACATCAGGATATGGCGATGATGCCTTCGGATTTGGTGATTTCCCTGGCCAATACGGGATGTTGCTGCTGTCCAAATATCCCATCGACACCGCCAATATCCGCACCTTCCAAAACTTCCTCTGGAAGGATATGCCCAATGCTTTGCTTCCCGACGATCCCACAACACCACAGGCAAATGATTGGTATTCTCAGGAGGAACTAGCAGTTCTACGCCTCTCTTCCAAAAGTCATTGGGATGTACCCATCGAAGTAAACGGAGAGACAATTCATGTCCTCGCTAGCCATCCCACACCCCCAACCTTTGATGGCGTGGAAGACCGCAACGGTAAGCGCAACCACGACGAGATCCGCTTTTGGACAGACTATATTACTCCTGGAAAAAGTAATTATATCTACGATGATGAGGGAAAAACGGGCGGGATTGCTTCTGGTTCAAGCTTTGTGATTGTGGGTGATCAAAATGCAGATCCGTTAGATGGTGATAGTTATGACAATGCTATTCGCCAACTGTTACAAAATCCTGGGATTAATACTAATGTCATTCCTACCAGTCTTGGTGGTTCCCAACAAGCAGACTTGCAAGGTGGTGCAAACGCTAGCCAAAAAGGTAATCCTAGCTTTGACACCGCAGACTTTGCTGATACGGCTCCCGGAAACCTGCGTACTGATTACGTGCTACCCTCCACTGACCTGACAATTACCAATTCAAGAGTATTTTGGCCTCTAAATACTGACCCAACATTCTCCTCAGTTGGTACTTTTCCATTCCCCAGTTCTGACCATCGCTTGGTGTTCGCAGATGTGCAAACTGGGGCGACTCAAGCAGGTAAAACTATTCCCAGTGTGGGATTTGAAAGGCAAACTACCTTCGTTACTGGCTTTATTCCTGATAGTGCGGCGGGAACTGTCAACGGCATACCAATTCCAGTAGGCGGATTATCTGGTGTCACCTACGATACTATTAACAACCGCTACTATGCCATCTCAGACGATCGCTCTCAAGTTGCCTCTGCCCGTTTTTATACCTTCACTACTGCCGATTCCGGGGTGACTTTTACTAACGTCACACCACTGAAAGATAGCAATAGTAATTTCTTTGCAATCAACAGCCTCGACCCAGAAGGTATTGCTTTAACTAACAATGGGACTGTTTTCATCTCTTCGGAAGGCGAAGTTAATCCTACTGTTGGTCGTGTTACCAATCCCTTTATTAAAGAGTTTTCCCTTGCAACAGGACAAGAAGTGCGATCGCTATTTGTCCCGACAAAATTTCTACCAGTAGTTCAGGACACTAACAACAATGGTATTGTCGATGCCGGAGATACGCAGACATCAGGCGTATACAATAACTTAGCCTTTGAAAGCCTCACCATCACACCCGACCAGAAAACCCTATTTACCGCCACCGAAAACGCACTATCCCAAGATGGATTAAAAGCTTCACTCACGAGTGGTAGCCCATCCCGGATTCTGCAATACAATCTATTTACTGGACAACCAGAAAAAGAATACCTCTACATTACCGATGCCATTCCCGAAGCACCAAACCCAAGCACAGGATCTGCTGACAACGGTTTGGCAGATTTGCTAGCAATCGATAATCGTGGTACTTTCCTGGCGTTGGAACGCTCCTTTGCCCAAGGTGTGGGCAATACCATCAAAATCTACGAAGTTTCTTTGCAAGGTGCAACTGACATCAGTTTCTACGATTCTCTCAATGGTTTGAGTGCTGAACAACTAGCAGCTATTAAACCCGCCCAAAAGCGTCTGCTGTTGAATTTAACCGATCTGAATTTACCTACTGATGCCAATCACCCGATTACAGGAGTGGATAATATAGAAGGTCTTGCCTTCGGCCCCAAACTAGCAGATGGTCGTCAATCCATTGTGCTAGTGAGTGACAACAACTTTAGCAGTACTCAATATACCCAAATCCTCACCTTGGGTGCAGACTTGGTTCCAACTGCTGCACCTACGGTAGAAACTCGTCCTGGTTTATTTGACGATGAAGATCCAGCATTACCTGCTGTAGATCAGAATGCCGATGCTGATGACCCTGCTATTTATGTTAATGCCACAAATGCTGCTGATAGTCTGGTACTAACCTCAGTTAAAAATGCCGGACTGCGGGTTTATGACTTGTCTGGTAATTTGTTGCAAACAGTTAATCCCGGTGGTATTCGCTACAACAATATTGACCTGCAATACGGTTTCAAATTAGGCAATCAATCGATTGATATTGCCGTAGCTAGCGATCGCCAAAATGATAAACTAGCAATCTTCAAAATTAACCCCAACCCCAGTACCTCTGGTCAATATCTGGAAAATATCACCGATAGCAATATTGGTACTATCTTCCAAGCATCACCCTTTGAACCTCCTTATTCTGCATCAACTCGCAGTTCTTACGGACTTACCTTGTACCGTAGCCCCGTAACTAATGATTACTATGTCTTTACCAGTCGCCGCCAAACTGGAGATATAGCTCAGTTCAAATTGATTGACAAAGGTAATGGCCAAATTGGAGCAGAACTGGTGCGGGAGTTCACCATACCCTCACCCACCACAGCAGGGCGTTCTCCCCAAACAGAGGGTATGGTGGTTGACCAAGAAACCGGCTTTCTTTACATAGCCCAAGAAGATGTGGGCATCTGGAAATTCCAAGCAGAACCGGACGGTAGCACAACAGGCAAATTAATTGATCGCGTTCGTTTTGAGGGTGGTTCTCACCTTACTGACGACGCAGAAGGGTTGACCATCTACTACGGCAAAAACGGCACAGGCTACTTGCTAGCATCCAGCCAAGGCGATAGCACCTTTGTTGCCTACACTCGTGAAGGTAATAACGAATACGTGGGTAACTTTGCTATTGGTAACAATGGGTCAATTGACAGCGTACAAGAGTCAGACGGTGCAGATGTGATTAACGTGCCACTGGGGCCTAACTTCCCATTTGGTTTATTTGTCACTCAAGATGGTTCCAATGAACCTGCCAAAACCATTGATGGCGAAAACGTCAACTCTAACTTTAAGCTGGTGCCTTGGGAAAATATCGCCAATGCCTTCCCCGATTCTTTAAATATCGACACCACTAGTTACGATCCCCGTAATCCTGTTGCCCAAATACCTACTTTTCCGAACGGTTTTGGTTCTAGCAATAGCGATACTGTCAATCTTGAGCCAGGACAATTCTTTAGTGCAGGTGATGGGGCAGACTTTGTAGAAGGTGCTGAAGGTAACACAATCCTGGCTGGAAACGGAGATGACACAGTGCTTGCAGGGAATAACTCTTCAGTTTCCGGGGAAGATGGTAGCGATCGCATATTTATTGGTCAAAATGGCCCAGTTCAAAATACCAGTGCTGATGGTGGCAGTGGTGATGATGTTATTACCGTAGTAGAAGCCAGTGGTAGTAATAATTTGTTTGGAGCAGCAGGTGATGATACTCTCACAGTAATTGAAGGTTCTCGTCAATCATTATTCGGTGGTTCAGGTAACGACACCCTGACGAGTAACGGTAGCAATAACCGTCTCTACGGTGGTTCTGGAGATGACAAACTCTTTTCTAATGCCAGTGATTCGCTATTTGGTGGCGATGGTGATGATGTCCTATTTGCTGGTCAACAGGGTGGCGATCGCTTAACTGGTGGTACTGGTGCTGACCAATTTTGGATTGCTAACGCCAGTTTGCCAACTAGCAAGAACATTGTGACTGATTTTACAGTTGGCATTGATAAAATTGGGCTTGGCGGTATTGGTGTTACTCAGTTTAGTGCCCTGACACTATTACAACAGGGTAGTGACACCTTAGTGAAAACCGGAAATACAGAGTTGGCTTCATTGTTGGGAATTACATCAAATATTCTCACAGCAAATGACTTCGTTTTCTCTGCCAGTATTGTGGCTTAAATTGTTCACCTGGCGTGATTGTTACAGCTTCATTACACAACTAAAGTGAATGAAGCTGTACTCAATTTTTATTGCAAAAGCATCTAAATATAAGGGTTATAAAGAAATTATTATCTGACGAAAGTGACAAACGATGAATCATGTCAGTGTATAAAAAATAATTTTTCACATCATTAAAAATATGCAGGAAATTGTTGTTGCATATTAGGTACAAGATTGCAATACAAGATTTCTTAACCAGCCCACAATTTTTTCACAACTTTTACTATGTATGTTAATTAATATGCAATTGCATTGTTAATTTTGATACTTAAATGCTCTGGTGATATGTCAATTGTAGTGGTAGTTGACATTTAATAGTTCAGACTCAACAAGCTGACAAGTTAATTACATATTTGCAGCCTAAAACTATTAGTTTTTCCTCACCATATTACTTTTTTGATTGCACTAGAGCGAAGACCATCTCAACAATTAAACACAGGGAGATTCTCTTTCATGGCTAAGAACGTCATCATTATGATTGGGGATGGTATGGGCTGGGAAATGGCTCGTGCTGCATCCATCTACAAAGAGATTCAAAATGGTAAGACAGGTGCTAATCTAAGTGATTTTTATACACAAGGTAAGGGTCAAGGACTCAATTTTCAAACACTCCAAGGCTACGGTTTGGCAACCACCTACGGGACAACGATCGCTGGTAGTAATGGAGTTTTTAACACTGGTAATTCGGCTCTTGACGGTACTAATCCGATCACAGGAGAGAGCCAGGTTCGCCCTGGTTTCACCTTTGATCCAACTTCTAACCCAGGTAATACCCCAACAGGTGGTGCAAAAGTCAGTGATGGTACTGTTGGAAACCTAGTAGGTTATGACCCTACCAGAGGCGGCGTTAATCCTTGGACTCCGGGTAATGACCCTGAATATATTAAGTACAGTTATCCTGACTCTGCAAACACCGCAACAACTCTGTACACTGGCGTTAAAAGCTACAATAACGCTGTTGGCGTTGATATTTTCGAGAATCCTCTAGAAACAATTCTCAAAACTGCAAATGAAGTTGGTAAATCTACTGGTTTAGTAACTTCAGTTCCCATTGACCACGCCACACCTGCTGCTGCTGCTGCTAACGTTAACCGTCGCAGCAAGTATGATGCTGACTATCCGGCATTAGACAACATCTTGCAACAGCAACTCCGTGTCTATCAACCCACAGTATTACTTGGTGGTGGACACCCACTCTCTGCTCCTGGAGACTTATTACCAGCAGGGGTTGAGCCGAATACGAGCAATGAATTCATTCGTCAATCAACTTACACAGAACTTAGCACTAAACCAACTAATAACATCTACGATTACACCTTTTTGGAGCGGGGTGAGAATGCTGCCCAGAAACTAGCTGAAACTGCGGCGACAATCGATCCAGAAAAAGGCGATCGCCTCTTCGGTCTGTACGGTGCGCGCGGTCAAAATGGTAATTTGCCTGTAAGTTCTGCTAACGGCGACTACAGCACTACTGGTTTAGATATGTTCAGTGTTTTCGCTAACCAAGGTGATAACGCCAAAGTGGACACCACACGTCCACTGCTTCCCGGAGAGACGGATGCATCTTTCATTGCCAAAGAGGTTAACGAAAACCCAACCCTCAATGACTTGACAAATGCTGCATTAGATGTGTTAGGTAAAGACCCGGATGGTTTCTGGTTAATGGTTGAGGGTGGCGATATTGATTGGTCTGCCCATGATAACAACATAGACAACTTGATCGGCACCACCTTGGATTTCGATAAGGCAGTTGGATCTACGATTGACTGGATCGATAACAATGGTGGTTGGGATGAAAACCTACTAATCGTTACAGCTGACCACGATCACTATCTGACTCTCGACGGTAATTTTCCGACTTTAGTAAAAAATCAAGGTGCTGAAGCATTAACCAATTTGGATACTCCAGCAGAAGTTGGACATTACTGGGGGTCCGATCCCAATGTCAAGTATGGTTGGGGAACTCACACCAACCGTCCTGTACCTGTTTACTACCAAGGTGCTGGTTCTGAAGTATTAAATAGCTTAGTAGGTAAAGGTTATAACGCCTACGGTTCTGAGATTCCTGGAATTGCGGGTTTAAATGATCAAACCCACATCTACCAGACAATGTTTGCTTCAATAGTGCCAAAAGTTGAGTTAGTGGGTTTTGCTTCTTTACCTGCTGATACCTTTAGTGATGGGCCTGCTTCTGGTGCAGACATTTCAGCCAATGGTAGAACCGGGCCTTTCCCAGGACAGCCAATACAAGGTTTTAGTGGTGTCCAATTTGCTAACAGTAACTCTTTGTATTTCCTGTCAGATAACGGTTACGGTAGCAAAGATAATAGTGAAGACTTTCTATTGCGGATCAATCGTCTAGACCCGAATTTTAAGGGAACAGAAAATGGCGATGGCACTGTTAAAGTTTTAGACTACATCCAACTGTCTGACCCTAACAACAAAGTTCCTTTCCAAATTGTGAATGAGGGAACTACTGGAAGATTACTGACTGGTGCAGACTTTGATGTCGAGTCATTCGTCTTTGATAAAGACGGGACAATTTGGGTTGGAGAAGAGTTTGGCCCTTACCTGCTGCATTTTGATGCCACTGGTAAATTATTAGAGGCTCCGATCGCTACACCCGAACAATTCAAAACATTAGATGGAGAAGCACCTAAAGTTATTGGTCACAGAGGTGCAAGTGGCTATCGTCCAGAACATACCTTAGAGTCTTATAAGCAAGCAATTGCAAGAGGCGCTGACTTCATTGAGCCTGACTTGGTAGTTACAAAAGATGGTGTGCTAATTGCTCGTCATGAACCAGCTTTAGCAGTTTTGAATGCTGATGGTACTGTCAATTTCAGCAACACAACCACAGATGTTTACAAGCATCCAGAGTTTGCCGATCGCAAAAAAACAGTAAGTTTGGATGGAAACACAATTACAGGTTGGTTTGCAGAAGACTTTACTTTAGCTGAAATCAAGACTTTACGCGCCGAAGAACGTCTACCTTTTAGAGATCACTCCTTTGATGGTCAATTTGAGATTCCTACACTCACAGAAATCATCAACTTGGTTAAGCAAGTAGAAGCCGATACAGGTAAAAAGATTGGCATCTATCCTGAAACTAAGCATCCGACCTATTTGGCCGATGAAGCTACTTATGTAGGCACCACAGACAAAATCAACAGAAACATCAGCCAGTTACTAATTGATACGCTCAAGGCAAATAACTTCACTGACCCCAATCGGATCTTTATCCAGTCCTTTGAAGTGAGCAACCTCAAAGAACTACATGATGTCATTATGCCTGCGGCTGGGGTGGATATTCCACTAGTTCAATTGCTAGATGCAAGTGACATTGATATCAACGGCAAGATCATCGAAAGTCAACCCTATGATTTGAAAGTCAGTGGTGACACTCAGACTTATGGCGACTTACGAACACCAGAAGGCTTGGCTGAAGTTGCGACTTATGCAGATGGCATTGGCCCTTGGAAACGGATGATTGTTAGTGTCAAAGGTACTGATGCTAATGGTGATGGCAAAGCCGATGATGTGAATGGGGATGGAGCAGTTAATGATGCTGACAAGACAACATTACCTCCTTCAACCTTAATTCAAGATGCTCACAACGCCGGGTTACAGGTTCATCCTTATACCTTCCGGGCGGAAGATCAGTATTTAGCAGCAGATTACAAAGGAAAGCTAGAGCTAGAAATTCAGCAGTTCTATCAATTAGGTGTAGACGCACTATTTAGTGATTTCCCAGATATCGCGGATGAAGTACGGGATCAACTCAGAGATGATCCTCAGTATAATGTGGTGCGATCGCCACAAAACCCAGATGTGCTTTCAGGTGATGCCTTTGCTAACTTGGGTGGCTCCAAAGGTTTTGAAGGTGGAGCAATTAACGCCAGCAAAACCAAGCTTTATATGCTGTTAGAGGGTACAGTTCAAGGCGATACTCCTGGTGCTTTGCGGATTAACGAATTTGACCTTGCTAGCCACAAGTACACTGATAAAAAGCTGTACTACAGATTGGATAATCCATCAAATGCGATCGGGGATTTAGCAGTCATTAACGATAATGAGTATCTAGTCATTGAGCGGGATAATGGTCAAGGAGCCTCAGCTAAATTCAAGCGGATCTACAAAATTGACTTGTCTAAAGCAGATTCTAATGGTTATGTAGCAAAGGAAGAAGTTGCAGACTTGTTAAACATCCAAGACCCCAACGACCTGAATGGAGATGGCAAAACCACCTTCGACTTCCCATTTGTCACAATTGAAAATGTTTTAGTTGTTGACAAAAACACCATTTTGGTTGCTAATGACAACAATTATCCCTTCTCTACAGGTCGTCCTGGAAATGATCCTCAAAATCCAGTCATAGACAACAATGAAATTCTACTGCTGAAACTGGAGAAGCCCCTTAACCTTGCTCCTGGTTTAGGTCAACCTCAAGCTGAAGAAATTAACTTTGGCTCTACTACCAGCGATGATATTACCGTTGAGCCAAATCAAACCTTATTAACAGGTGACGGAGCAGACTTTGTAGAAGGTACTAAAGGGAACACAATCCAGACTGGAAACGGTGAAGACACGGTACTAGCCGGCAGCGACTCTTCAGTATCCACAGGAGAGGGTAACGATCAGATATTTATTGGTCAAAATGGCCCGGCTCAAAATACCAGTGCTGATGGTGGCAATGGTAATGATGTTATTACCGTAGTTGAAGCTAGTGGTAGTAATAATTTACTTGGGGCGGCAGGTGATGATACTCTCACAATAATTGAAGGTTCTCGTCAATCATTATTTGGTGGCTCAGGTAACGACACCCTTAAGAGTAACGGTAGCAATAACCGTCTCTACGGTGGTTCTGGCGATGACAAACTCTTCTCCAATTTCAATGATTCCTTGTCTGGTGGCGATGGTGATGATGTGCTATTTGCTGGTCAACAGGGCGGAAATCGCTTAACTGGTGGTACTGGTGTTGACCAATTCTGGATTGCTAACGCCAGTCTGCCAACTAGCAAGAACATTGTGACTGATTTTACAGTTGGCATTGATAAAATCGGGCTGGGCGGTATTGGTGTTACTCAATTTAGTGCCTTAACTCTATTACAACAAGGTAGCGATACTTTGGTGAAAGCCGGAAATACAGAGTTGGCTTCATTAGTTGGAATTACATCAACTAGCCTCACAGCAAATGATTTCGTTTTTTCTGCTAGTGTCATTTAGCTCAAAAATGATTAAGTAAGTTGAGGTGAAAAAAACTAAGTATGTTACGAAACGCAAACTGCTTTAAAACCCTTACTTATGACCAATGACAAAGGACAAATGACAGCCTTAGCCAGTTAGCTTTAATTTCGCCGATTTACTTACAGCTTAGGTTCAATGTTCAAAATGAATTAAGCTGTAGCGCTTTTGCTAACTCTAAAGAGTGATATTGCAATCATATTTTGATTTGCTCTCTATCTAAAGGATTAGATCCCCGACTTCTTGAAGAGTTGGGGATTTTTTTGTCCAAAATCTTAACTTGTTTATAACTTTCCTTAAACATTGAACAACTATCTTTTGAGACAGTAACCAAAGTTAAGTTCATTTAATTGTCTGCACCATTTTGTGTGGACACTAAGCATTTTGTCGCCAAATACTATTTAGGTTTCTGTAGCCAAGAATTTTTTGCTTGGGTTGAGCGTAATTAATTGCTCATACAGATACACAATTGCTGCGATTAATCGTAGCTCACAATACTTAAGGAATAGTAAGCATGGCTGATACAAATGGCAACGGTAGAAATGTCATTATTTTTGTTGCGGATGGATTGCGTAACGGTTCTGTAAACCCTATTGATACCCCAACTTTATATAGTGTCCGTCAGCAGGGAGTTAGTTTCGCCAATAGCCATTCATTATTTCCCACATTTACCACCCCGAATGCTTCTGCGATCGCAACTGGGCATTATCTTGGCGATACAGGTGACTTTAGCAACACTATTTACACTGGTTTTCCTAGTCCTAATGCTAATGGTACTGTCACACCATTCATTGAAAATGATGCAGTTCTGGGGGATATCGATGAAAAGTTTCCCGGTAACAACTTTTTAGATGAAGAGTCACTCTTAGCTTACGCGCGATCGCAGGGTTTCAACACAGCAGCAGTTGGTAAACTAGGCCCAGTTGCCATCCAAGATGTCACCCAAGTTAACCGAGAAGGTGGTACTACAGGTACTATTCCTACTCCCGATACAATTATTATTGATGACACTACAAATGGTGCAACCCCGCCGCCTACAGCCGCCGGTTCACCTTCTGGTGTTCCACTCGATCCAGATATTGTCGCTCGTTTACAAGCGGCTGGTCTGGATATAAAACCGACACCGCGAGTCCAGCCAGCTGGTAATAATACAACTCCTGGCACTCTGAATGCCAATGTGGCTCAACAACAATATTTTGCAGATGCCACTACCAAAGTAATTTTACCCAAGTTTCAGGAAGATGGTAAACCATTTGCATTGGTTTACTGGTCAAGAGATCCTGATGGTACTCAACATAATCAGGGTGATAGCTTAAACACCTTGACACCAGGTATTAATGGCCCTACTTCAAAAGCTGGGGTCAAAAATGCTGATGATAATTTAAAGCAACTTCTTGACTATCTTAAAAGCACTGGCTTAGACAAGACTACTGATGTCTTTATTACTTCCGACCACGGTTTTTCTACCATCAGCAAACAAGCTATTGATAGCCAAGGCACAAAAACTACAAGTTATGCTGCCACTCAAACTTATGAGGGTGTAAATCCGGGATTTCTACCAGCAGGTTTTGTTGCAATTGATTTGGCTCACGATCTAGGTTTACCCTTATACGATCCTAACCCTACAACCCTTCCCCCAGACCTCAACCAGATCCAGTATGCAACTGTTGATGCCACAAAGGGTCAACGTCCTATTTCTGGGAATGGTGTAATTGGTGGTACAGGTAAGGTAATTAATGGTCAACTTGATCCAGGTACAAAGATAGTTGTAGCTGCCAATGGTGGATCTGACTTGATTTATCTGCCCAATGGCAATGCTGACTTAGCCAAACAGGTAGTGGATTTGCTTTCGCAAAAAGACTACATCAGTGGGATTTTTGTAGACGATGCTTATGGAGACATCCCAGGTGCTTTACCACTGAGTGCGATCGGGCTAGAAGGTGATGCTAAAACACCAGTTCCATCTATAGTTATCAACTTCAAAACCTTTAGCACTGACCCAAGCAACCCAAACAACCCTCAAACTCAGGTCGAAATTGCTGATACAACTTTGCAGCAAGGACAGGGAATGCATGGCAGCTTTGGTCGAGGTGATACCTTCAATAACATGGAGGCTATTGGCCCTGATTTTAAACAAGGCTATGTGGACTATGCACCTGTTAGTAATGCTGATGTAACGCCTACACTTGCTCGTATTTTAGGGTTAGATATTCCCAGTAATGGCGATTTGAAGGGTCGTGCCATTACAGAAGCGTTGGTGGGAGGCCCGGATACAGTTCTCTCCACTAAAGAAGTCTTGACTTCGGAAGAAACTGCTAATGGTCAAGCAACAACTCTAGATTATCAGAGTGTAGGCAATACTCAGTACTTTACAGCCGCAGGGTTTGATGGTCGCACTGTTGGACTAACAACACTAGACCTTCAATTTGCTTCTACTAATAGTGATGATGTCACGCTCAAGCCAAATCAAACCTTATTTGTAGGTGACGGCGCAGACTTTGTAGAAGGTACTAAAGGTAACATAATCGTGACTGGTAACGGTGAAGATACGGTACTAGTCGGCAGTGGCTCTTCAGTGTCCACAGGAGATGGTAACGATCAAGTCTTGATTGGTGTAAATGGCCCTACTAACAACACTAGTGCTGATGGTGCTGCTGGTGATGACGATATTACCGTAGTTGAAGCCAATGGTGGTAATAATCTGTTTGGAGGCGCAGGTGCTGATACTCTCACAGTAGTTGAAGGTTCGCGTCAACTGTCCTTCGGTGGCTCAGGTAACGATACCCTCAAGAGTAACGGTAGCAATAACCGTCTATATGGTGGTTCTGGAGATGACAAACTCTTCTCCAGTGTGAATGATTCGCTGTTTGGTGGTGATGGCGATGATGTGCTATTTGCCGGTCAAGGAGGTGGCAATCGCCTCAGTGGTGGTGCTGGTATTGACCAATTCTGGATTGCTAACGCTAGTCTGCCAATTAGCAAGAACATCGTGACTGATTTTGCGATCGGCATTGATAAAATCGGGCTGGGCGGTATTGGTGTTACTCAATTTAGTGCCTTAACTCTATTGCAACAGGGTGGCGATACTCTGGTGAAAGCCGGAAATACAGAGTTGGCTTCATTGGTTGGAGTTACATTGACAAGCCTAACAGCAAATGACTTCGTTTTCTCAGCTAGTGTAATTTAACCTAAATGATGATTACGATTACAGCTTTAAATTCAACAATTAAGCTGTAGTAAGTTGGCTATTGCGGGGGAGTAATACTCCCTCGCCTTTAATATCCTGTTTTATCCTGTGATTCTTAAAGCTGTTCTAGTTATGCCCCCCCAATACTTTTCGGATAAACCCAACAATCTCTCTTTTGATCTGGGGAAAGGTTACTGGGTTTGGGGGAAAAGTAAATTCAAACCCTTTCCCTTTCCCCTTTCCCCCTTAACCGAAAAGTATTGATGCCCGCCCTAATCATCCAAGTTAAATATATAACAGCTTAATATTTTACAACTTACTTGATACAAATACTTAGACATGGATGTACATCTGTACGCCCCTACAACCTACTGATGCGTTGCAAAGATTTATGCCAATTGTATAAGTCCTAACTGTTTTATACTATAAAATACTGAAATTATTAAGTATTAATAAGTAGAATTAGGGCACAAAAAATTTTGATGGTCATAGCCTGGAGTTCAACCTACCTCCAAACGGATTCCATTGCTTGCTTATCAGCTGTTAAAATCGCTGTCTTGCTTGCCCATCAAGGCATTGATTCTTCTTATCCTCTCAAATAAGCGAACATACAGTTAATACTCTCATTGCAAATCACCTCTAAAGTTTTAATTTTCAATGAAGATGTATTGAAAATAACTCAGATTTTGAGGAAATAGGTCAAAATAAAAAAACTAAATCTAAGAGTCAGTGCCCTTTCATATAAACATTATAGGATTGCGGCATGATTTCTTGTGAAATTAGTCTTGAAATATAATTTAAAAATTAAAAATATGACTAAAAAATGTAATTAAAAATACTAGTGTTTAAACAAACCTTGCGTGGTGTTGGAGCTATATTTAGTTTTCAAACATCATAATTCATCGTTACTTATTTATCTCGAAACAATATCCTACTCCACTTACATAGTTTAGTGGTTTATCCAAAAATCTATATCTATATAAAAGTATCTTTCAATATGAATTTTAGAACAAACCTTAGTATTTTTCACTCAGTAATAATTCTGATTTTGTATAGTTTAGTAGTAACATTAGCTGCATGGTTGAACTTGAGATTTGTTGAGTTAAAAAT
Source organism: Desmonostoc muscorum FACHB-395 (assembly GCF_014698035.1). GTDB lineage: Bacteria > Cyanobacteriota > Cyanobacteriia > Cyanobacteriales > Nostocaceae > Nostoc > Nostoc muscorum_A. The sequence continues at coordinate 29,964 of NZ_JACJSF010000056.1, read as the reverse complement.
GCAGCACTACTTAAAAACTACAAGTTTTGCAAAAAGATATATTTTTTGCGGAAATAAAATATGAAAGCAATAACTGATTCATTAGCTAAAAATAAAAATCAATTTCTGGTAACTGAGTGTCAAACATCATTATCATCAGATAATAACTTAGAACGATATAATTTAACATTACCTATCTTGAAAGAATCCGAAAAAGACCTACTGATCGAGTGGAATAAGACTCAAACGGATTATCCTCAGCAAGCGTGTATTCATCAGTTGTTTGAAGCACAGGTTCAGAAAACACCTGATGCTGTAGCATTAATCTTTAATAATCAGCATCTCACCTATAGAGATTTGAATAGTCGTGCTAATCAACTGGCACAATATCTACAAACACTAGGTATAGGAGCAGAAACTCTTGTAGGTATCTGCATAGAGCGCTCCCTAGAAATGGTTGTAGCACTTTTAGCTATCCTCAAAGCGGGTGGAGCTTATGTACCGCTAGATCCAGGGTATCCACGAGAACGTTTAGCTTTTATGCTATTAGATACCCAGGTATCTATACTATTAACTCAAAAAGACCTAGTTGCTAAATTACCTACTCATACAGCATTTGTAATTTGCCTAGATGCAGATTGGCATACAATCGCCCAAAATAAAAAAGAGAACCTAAGCACTAACGTCACTGCTGAAAACTTGGCTTATGTCATGTATACATCAGGTTCTACAGGTACACCCAAAGGGGTTAGCGTTATCCATCGTGGTGTAGTTCGGCTAGTCAAAGAAACTAATTATGCTCACCTCACGGCTGAAGAAATAATTCTGCAACTTGCTCCTATTTCCTTCGACGCTTCAACTTTTGAAATTTGGGGTTGCTTACTTAACGGTGGGCAACTAGTAATTTGCCCTCCTCATACACCATCATTAGAAGAATTAGGGCAGATTATTCAACAATATCAAGTCACTACTCTTTGGCTGACAGCCGGCTTATTCCATCTCATAGTGGATGAAAAAATTGATGCTTTAAAATCTTTGCGTCAACTTTTAGCGGGTGGCGATGTCTTATCTGTTCCCCATGTACAGAAGTTTCTCCAAATAGTAGAGAAGTGTCGGCTAATTAATGGTTATGGGCCAACTGAGAATACAACTTTTACCTGCTGCCATCTTATAACAGCGCCACTGCAACCAGGTGTATCTATTCCTATTGGTCGCCCAATTGCTAATACCCAAGTTTATATATTAGACAATAACTTCCAAGCAGTAGCAATTGGAGAAGTTGGCGAATTGTACATTGCTGGAGATGGATTAGCTAGAGGGTATTTGAATCGCCCCGAATTGACTGCTGAAAAATTTATTTCTCACTCATTTGATAGCAATTTAGCAACTCGCCTTTACAAAACTGGAGATTTAGCTCGTTATCTTCCAGATGGCAATATCGAGTTTTTAGGTCGGGTTGACAATCAGGTAAAAATTCGCGGTTTCCGAATTGAACTAGGGGAAATTGAGCGGGAGATTGCACAACATCCTGATGTTCGGGAAATTGTTGTTTTAGCTCGTCAGGATGAAACAGGTGAAAAGCAGTTGACTGCTTACATTGTTCCTCACTATAACAGCAAATATACACACAATAATTTACGTAGTTTTTTACAGCAGCAACTACCTCATTACATGGTGCCATCAGCGTTTGTGATGTTAGAATCACTGCCTCTAACCGCAAATGGCAAAGTAGATAGACATAAATTGCCAGCACCAAGTAGAGAACGTCCGCAACTCGAACAAGCATACATTGCTCCCCAAACCGATTTAGAACGTTTGCTTGCAGGTATTTTGTCTGAACTGCTCAAAATCGATCGCGTTGGGATTGATGATAATTTCTTTGATTTGGGAGGAACTTCAATCTCAATTCTGCAAGTTGCTGCGCGAGTCAAACAGGAACTTGGTATTGAACTACCTGCTGTGAAGCTATTTCAGTATTCAACGATTGGCTCTTTAGCAAAATATTTGCATTCAAACCAGAACAACCAACCGTCTCATGACAAGCTGCAAAATCGCGCTCAACGCCAACAAGCAGCTCAAGCTCGCCGCCGTAATCATCAACAAGGTGTTTAAGCAATGGTAAATATGCAAACCTCAGATAATCAAGATCCTATTGATGGTGTTGCCATTATCGGCATGGTAGGAAGATTTCCTGGCGCTGGCAATGTCGATGAGTTTTGGCGCAATCTGTGTGAGGGATTAGAGTCAACGACTTTTTTTCAAGATGAGGAATTAGATCCCAGCATTGACCCGAACCTTTGCAAAGATCCCAGTTATGTAAAAGCTAGAGGAATCATTCCTGGGGGAGAAACTTTTGATGCAGCCTTCTTTGGCATTAATCCACTGGAAGCTGTGGTTATGGACCCACAAGCTAGAGTTTTTCTAGAGTTGGTTTATGAAGCTCTAGAAAATGCTGGTTATGAATCAGAATCTTTCGATGGCTTGATTGGTTTATACGCTGGTTGTGGTCAAAATACTTATTTTGCCAACCATATTTCTGGACGTATGGAAATTGTCGATCGCATCGGCGAGTTCCAGACCATGTTAGCAAATGAAAAAGACTTTTTAACCACCCGTGCTGCTTACAAGCTCAACCTTAAAGGCCCGGCTGTCAGTGTTAATACAGCTTGCTCTACTTCTTTAGTAGCAATTATTCAAGCTTGCCAAGCCTTAAGCAGCTATCAGTGCGATATGGCTTTAGCTGGTGGTGTATCTATGACTACACCTCAAAATAGCGGTTATATGGCTCAAGAAGGCAGTATGCTCTCTGGAGATGGTCATTGTCGTCCCTTTGATGCCAGCGCTCAGGGCACAATGTTCAACAATGGCGCAGGAATAGTTGTCCTCAAGCGTTTAGAAGATGCACTCAATGAAGGCGATCGCATCTATGCCGTAATTCGTGGTTCAGGTATTAATAATGATGGTGCTGATAAAGTAAGCTTTACGGCTCCTAGCGTAGACGGACAAGCAGAAGCCGTTGCAATGGCCCAAGCTTATGCCAACTTCCACCCAGAAACCATCTCTTATATTGAAGCTCACGGTACAGCTACACCTTTAGGCGACCCCATTGAAATTGAAGCGCTGACGCAAGCATTTCGTGTGCATACAGATGCTAAACAATTTTGTGCGATCGGCTCTCTGAAAAGCAATGTCGGACATTTAGTTGCAGCTGCTGGGGTAGCAGGATTAATTAAAACCGTTCTTGCCCTGCATTATAAAAAGATTCCACCTAGCTTAAATTTTGAGGCTCCCAACCCTAAGATTGACTTTGCCAATAGCCCCTTCTATGTAAATACCAAACTAGCTGAATGGCCAGAAGGTGAAACTCCGCGACGAGCCGGTGTAAGTTCTTTTGGTGTCGGCGGGACTAATGCTCATATTGTGCTGGAAGAAGCGCCACAAATTCAAAATTCTGGATCTTCTCGTCCACAGCAGCTATTGTTGCTCTCGGCAAAAACTAGCACAGCCTTAGAAGCTGCAACAGCAAATTTGCAGCAATATCTCCAGTACAATGCTGAAATTAACTTAGCTGATGTCGCTTATACCCTACAGCGAGGGCGCAAAGCCTTAAATTATCGACGTAGTGTAGTTTGTCACGACATCACAGATGCGATCGCAGCGTTACAATCTTTAGATCCCAATCAAGTAAATACCCGCCATACAGAAATCCGTAATCCAGGCGTTGCTTTCATGTTCCCCGGACAAGGGTCGCAATATGTGGATATGGGACTGAATCTCTACAACCGTGAACCTGTGTTTCAGGAGGTAGTAGATGAATGTGCAGAAATCCTTAAACCATTACTGGGCGGTGATTTACGAAAAATTATATATCCCGCGCCAAGCGATCGCGAAACTGCGGCTATCGCCCTAAAGCAAACCTGCTTTACTCAACCAGCATTATTCGTCATTGAATACGCTTTAGCGCAACTGTGGCAAAGTTGGGGAGTCAAGCCCCAAGCAATGATTGGTCACAGCATTGGCGAATTTGTCGCCGCCTGTATTGCGGGTGTATTCACCTTAGAAGATGCGCTGATGTTGGTTGCAAATCGCGGTCGCTTCATGTGGGACTTACCACAAGGGGCTATGCTCTCAGTGCGCTTACCAGCTAAAGAGGTAGAGCCGCGATTGAGTCCAGAATTAGCGAGCGCCGCAATTAACGGCCCTTCCCTGTGTGTAGTTTCTGGGCCAACAGAAGCGATCGCGGCTCTGCAAAAACAACTAGAAAGCGAAGAAGTTGTCTGCCGCCGTTTACACACTTCCCACGCTTTCCATTCCCCAATGATGGATGACATCATAGCCCCCTTTGCTGAGGTAGTTAGGAAAGTTAAATTATCACCTCCTCAAATTCCCTTTGTTTCCACAGTTACCGCCGACTGGATTACAGCCCAGCAAGCAACTGATCCGATGTATTGGGCTACACATCTACGTCAGACTGTGCGATTTGCGGAGGGTATACAAACCTTATGGCAGCAACCAGAACGCGTACTGTTAGAAGTTGGGCCGCGAATCACAACTACGACCCTAGCCCGCCAACAAGCAAAAGATATTAAACAACAGATAGCGATCGCTTCTCTGGGCGATAACGCTGAGAACGAAGCCGAATGGACAGCATTACTCAAGGCAGTAGGACAACTGTGGCTAGCAGGAGTATCTATTGACTGGAGCAACTTCTATCAAAGGGAAACGCGACAACGAATTTCTCTCCCTACCTATCCCTTTGAACGCCAACGCTTCTGGATTGATCCTTTACCTCATCCCAATCGCGCAGCAACTCCCAAACCTTCAAATCCCCAGTTAGAAAATACCCAAGATATGACAAAATCTCCTCAGCAAAAGCTTATTCCTCTGCTAAAAGAAATTATTGAAGAAACATCAGGATTGGAAATCGCTAGTGTTGACGATTCGACAACATTTTTAGAAATGGGATTAGATTCTTTATCACTGACTCAAGTGGGGCTAGCGTTAAAGAAAAAATTTCAAGTAAAGGTAACACTTCGGCAGTTACTAGAAATTTACCCCAATTTAGGAACACTGGCTGACTTTATCAATCCAGCCTTGTCTCCCGAAACTTTATCTGCATTAGGATTAACAGAAACTGTTGCAGAACCCATTCCAGAAGTACCATTACCAGCACCTGCAACCACATCACCCACTTTGCTAGTGCATGAAGTTCATACAAATGGATCTGCACCTCAGATTTCTGCCCAACCTGCTGCATCCAGTTTCTTCGAAAATGTGATTAATCAGCAGCTACAAATCATGAGTCAGCAATTGGCACTATTGGGTAACAACAGTCAAGCTGTAACAATCCCAGTTGTACCTGCGGCGACACCTCAAAATAATGGTGTCAAACCACAAAACGCCGTATCTATCCCAGCGACTCAAACGAGCAAAGAATCACCTGCATCGGTAGACACGGAATCAAATGGCCCTAAAAAGGCATTTGGTGCGGCTGCTCGAATTGAAAAAACCCAGACTAAAACTCTGACAACGCAACAACGAACTTATCTAGACAAAATTATTCAAAGATACACACAACGGACTAAAAAATCCAAAGAATATACTCAATCCCATCGCCCTTATTTGGCAGATCCAAGAACTGTTTCTGGCTTTAACCCGACGATGAAAGAGATGGTTTATCCCATCGTAGCGTCTCGTTCATCGGGTTCTAAACTTTGGGATCTTGATGGCAATGAATATGTCGATTTAAGCAATGGCTTTGGTTTGAATTTGTTTGGTTGGTCGCCACCTTTCATTACCGAAGCAATTGAAGCACAACTGAAACTAGGCATGGAAATTGGGCCGCAGACTCCCTTAGTTGGAGAAGTGGCAAAGCTGATGTGTGAGTTGACCAACTTTGACCGAGCAGCCTTTTGCAACACAGGTTCGGAAGCGGTTTTGGGAGCGATGCGGATGGCACGCACCATCACAGGGCGTAACTTAATCGCCATCTTTTCTGGAGCTTATCACGGTATTTTGGATGAAGTAATTGTTCGGGGGACAAAAAAACTCCGGTCAATTCCTGCGGCTCCTGGTATCCCACCCGAAATGGTAGAGAACATTTTGGTGGTGGACTACGATTCACCTGAGTCTCTAGAAATCCTTAGAAGTCGGGCTGATGAGTTAGCAGCAGTGATGGTTGAATCTGTGCAAAGCCGTCGCCCTGAATACCAGCCCAAGGAATTCCTTCAGCAATTACGTGATTTCACTGAAGAAGCTGGTATTGCTCTAATTTTTGACGAAATCGTTACCGGATTTAGAATTCATCCAGGTGGCGCTCAGGCACATTTTGGTATCAAAGCTGATATAGCAACCTACGGCAAGATTGTGGGCGGTGGACTACCGATTGGAGTCATTGCTGGCAAATCGCAATATATGGATGCTTTAGATGGTGGATTTTGGCAGTTTGGGGATGACTCAGTTCCAGAAGTTGGCGTGACTTACTTTGCCGGAACTTTTGTCCGCCATCCTTTAGCACTAGCAGCCGCCAAAGCAGTACTTCAACATTTAAAACAGAGTGGCCCCAGCTTGCAGCAAAATCTCAATGCCAGAACCGATAAATTTGTAGCGGAACTTATGGGCTATTTCCAGAAAGTTCAGGCTCCGTATACAGCTTATAACTTCGGCTCCCTGTTTATGGTGAAATCTGCACCAGAGTTTCCTTACGGAGACTTACTATTTTATTTACTGCGGGATAAGGGAGTGCATACTTGGGATCACCGTCCTTGCTTCTTGACAACAGCCCATTCCGAAGCCGATCTAGCTTTTGTAATGGCAGCCTTTAAAGAAAGTATTGCCGAAATGCAGTCTGCTGGCTTTTTGTCTGCACCGCCCATAGAAGTAACAAACAGCGAAGTTACCAATAACAGCCTACGTAATCGTCCTCCGCAACCTAATGCCAAATTAGGACGAGATCCCCAAGGCAACCCCGCTTGGTATATCCCCGATATTGAGCGACCTGGGAAATATTTACAAGTTGCAAGTGTTTCCTAAGTGCTTTAAAAAATTGGCGTTGCTGATTGCAAGTATGAAGTCATATCAAAAAATGTCAATTCTTACTCCAATTCAGCAACACCAAAAATTAACTGTGTTTGCAAATATTAAATACTCATCAATTAGGGCTTTTTATATTAACTGATAATCTAATTAAACCTGGTTCAAGTAAACCCTAACAAGACAATAGTAGAAATTAAAAGCTAAAATTTTGACAGATTTAATATAGCAAAATGATTTTTATAAATAGCGTGGGCAATGCCCACCAAAACAATAATTTGGTGAACAACTTGTATTTCAAAAATTCCATAAAACCATCAATATTATCCTAAAAATATCTAACTGTTTATATTCTTGAGATAATTCAATGCCAAAAATATCAATGTATAACCAAATCAATTCGCTCACTGCTCTGCGCGGTATTGCAGCTTTGGTTGTTGTTGTACATCATTTCTCATATTACACTTTACCTAAAACTGGTTCAACTTTATCAGCATATAGCAATTTTTTTCGTAATGGATATTTGTGGGTTGATTTTTTCTTCATTCTGAGTGGTTTTATCATGACCCACGTTTATATTGAAGATTTTTCATTAAAAGTTAATTCATCTAAATATCGTTCATATTTATCATCGCGTTTTGCCAGAATTTATCCTCTACATATATTTATTTTATCTCTATTTATCGGATTAGAAATTTTAAAACTATTTTTACTAAATAATTCTGCTTTTACTGGTAAATTTAACTTGACTGCCCTTTTTGCTAATATTTTTCTTCTCCAAGCATTCGACTTAAAATGCCCACCTTTATTTTGGTGCGATACTTATTGGAATGAGCCAGCTTGGTCAATTAGTGTAGAGTTTGTTATTTATTGCATATTTCCATTTCTCTTATTTTTGTTATTACGAAATAATGAGAAAAATGATTTAAAAATTTATGTTTCTGCTCTCTTCAGTATATTACTACTAATCGCTTTTACCCGTGGAAATTTAGATAGTATTATTGGCATACCTTCCATAGCTAGGTGCGGGCTAGAGTGCATACTCGGCATTATAACTTATAAAATTTATCGCAGAGGTAATTATAGAAATTATTTTAATCTTAACTTACTAGCAAGTATAGCTATAACTTGGATAATTCTGATTATGAATTACTACTGGACTTATTGGCGTAGTCTTCATGATTGGCTAATTTTACCAGCTTTTTCTCTCCTAATTTTAGCTGTATCTATCAAAAATAATAGTGTAATATCAAATTTTTTAAATTCAAGGTTGATGCTGTATTTCGGGACTATATCTTACTCGATTTACATGGTTCATTGGTTTGTTCAAGAATTGTTAAAAACATTATGGATTTATAAATTTCACCATGCTTTTGGCAAAGGATTCACAGAATATGAAGCCTTGACATCTTTAGGAGTATTTCTTATGATTATCATATTGGCTGCATCATTGACATATAGATTTGTAGAGGTTCCGATGCGTAATTATTTAAAGTCTACAATCTTGGCTAAACAATGAATTTAAATGCCAATGCTTTTCCAAGAAAAAATTAAATTTTACTTTGAATAAACTGAGAAAATAATAGAATTTTATGAGCTTATTACCTGTAGATTACCAATCCAGTTTAACTGCGGTTGATTTTGATCCATTTGCAGATGGAGAATTACTTCTAACCGCCCCTGCCACAGAATCACAAAAAGAAATCTGGGCTTCTGTACAAATGGGGGATGCTGCCAATTGTGCTTATAACGAGTCCCAATCTCTGCGACTAAAAGGCGAACTTGATGTCAAAGTTTTCCAGTCTGCGGTGGAAAAGTTAGTACAACGTCATGAAGCACTACGGACAACTTTTAGCACCGATGGCAATACACTCTGCATTGTTGCTTCTCGGCAAATTGAAATCTCTATTATTGATCTTTCAAGCCTGGAACCACAAGAACAACAGGAAAAATTAGATAGTATCTTGCGACAAGAGGTAGAGCAACCTTTTGATTTGGAACATGGGCCGCTATTTCGGGCAAAAATTGTCAAATTGCAGGCACAGGAGCATCTAGCTACTTTGACAGCACATCATATTATTTGTGATGGTTGGTCTTGGGCAGTGCTGATGCCAGATTTGGGTAAACTTTATTCTGGCTTGCAACAGGGTATTGTTCCTGAATTAGAAGAACCAGACAATTTAAGTGAATATGCGATTTTGCAGGAAGAAGAGGCGGATAGTCCAGAAGCGATCGCCACAGAAAAATATTGGTTACGACAATTTGCTGACACTGTACCTGTTGTAGATTTCCCCAGCGATCGCCCCCGTCCACCACTCAGAACCTTTAACGCTGCCCGTGAAGATTGGCATTTAAGCCCCGAACTAGTTGCCAACCTCAAACAACTAGGGACAAAACTCGGTTGTAGCTTTATGACTACTATCCTGGGAGGATTTGAGGTTTGGCTGCACCGTCTGACGGGACAAAACGACTTGGTTGTTGGTATTCCAGCCGCCGGACAAGCCGCATTGGGGCAATATAATCTCGTAGGACACTGTGTAAACTTATTACCATTGCGTAGCCAGATTGATGGCGAAAAATCTTTCAGCGACTATTTGCGATCGCGGCGATCGGCTGTCTTAGATGCTTACGATCATCAACAATTTACCTTTGGTAGTCTGGTCAAAAAATTAGTTTTGGCACGAGATTCTAGCCGTATTCCCTTAGTTCCCATTACATTCAATATCGATCAGGGTTTAGATAGTGATAAACTCCCCTTCGCTGATTTGGAAGTAGAATTTTTCTCTAACCCCCGTTCCTTCGAGAATTTTGAACTGTTCATCAACGCCACAGAATTACATGGTCAGATGACCCTGGAATGTCAGTACAACACTAATTTATTTGACGCTGACACTATTCGCCACCGGATGGCAGAGTTTGAAACTTTGTTATTGGGTATAGTTGCTAACCCCAATCAAAGTATTGCTAAATTGCCAATTTTACCAGCATTAGAGCAACAGTTATTAGCAACATGGAACCAGACACAAACAGACTATCCCCAAGATAAATCTATTCATCAGTTATTTGAGGAGCAGGTAGAACGCACTCCCGATGCTGTGGCGTTGGTATTTCAAGAACAGCAACTTACTTATCGAGAGTTAGATATTCGCGCCAACCAATTAGCGCAATATCTACAAACACTAGGAATAGGTGCAGATGTTCTTGTGGGAATCTGCGTCGATCGCTCCTTAGAAATGGTGGTAGGTCTTTTAGGGATTCTGAAAGCAGGTGGAGCTTATATCCCCCTAGATCCGGGGTATCCGCAAGAACGTTTGGCTTTTATGCTTTCAGATACCCAGATCAAATTACTGTTGACTCAAAAACAGCTAATTGACAAACTACCTGCTCACGCAGCAAGTGTAATTTGTCTAGATACTGACTGGGATACTATCAACCAAGCAACACCAGAGAATTTAATTAGTAATGTCAAGGCTGACAACTTGGCTTATGTAATGTACACATCTGGTTCTACAGGTCAGCCCAAAGGTGTTAGTGTTATCCATCAAGGTGTAGTTAGATTAGTCAAAGAAACTAACTATGTAAGCCTCACTAACAAAGAAGTATTTCTACAAATTAGCCCTATCTCTTTTGATGCTTCAACTTTTGAAATTTGGGGTTGTTTGCTGAATGGTGGAAAACTAATAATATTCCCTCCCCATACGCCATCTTTAGACGAATTAGGGCAATTTATTCAGCAATACCAGGTGACAACCTTATGGCTAACGGCGGGTTTATTCCATCTGATAGTCGATGAAAAAATTGATGCTTTAAAACCCTTACGTCAACTGTTAGCAGGTGGTGATGTTTTATCCGTTACCCATGTCCAGAAATTTCTCAACACAGTAGAAAACTGTAAACTAATTAATGGTTACGGGCCGACAGAAAGTACAACTTTTACCTGCTGTTATGAAATTACAGCACCACTAAAGCCAGGGGCTTCTATTCCTATTGGTCGCCCCATTGCTAATACCCAAGTTTATATATTAGACTCCCATTTGCAACCCGTCCCAATTGGAATCACAGGTGAGTTGTATATTGGTGGCGATGGTTTAGCACGAGAATATTTCAATCGCCCGGATCTGACGGCTGAAAGATTTATTGCCAATCCCTTTAGCTCAGATACTCAATCACGCTTATATAAAAGTGGAGACTTAGCTCGCTATTTGCCAGATGGAAAGATTGAATACCTGGGTCGGATTGACAATCAGGTAAAAGTGAGCGGTTTCCGTATAGAATTGGGTGAAATTGAAATTGCACTTTTGCACTATCCGGCAGTAAAAGAAGCGGTAGTAATTGTTCGAGAAGATGCTCCTGGTGAGAAAGTGCTGGTTGGTTATTTTGTAGCAGAAACTGGTCAAGATAGCCCGCAAATAATCTCCGAATTACGTCGATTCTTAAAACAGCAGCTTCCTGAATATATGGTGCCCAAAATTTTTATGGCACTGGAAGCCTTGCCGCTAAATGCTAACGGCAAAGTTGATCGTCGGGCACTACCAAAGCCTGATTCTTTCCGCCCAGAATTGGAAGCAAATTATGTAGCGCCTCGCACTCCCATTGAACAGCAGATTGCAGATATCTGGACACAGGTTTTAAATGTCAGGCAGGTTGGGATTTACGACAACTTTTTTGAATTGGGTGGATATTCTCTACTAGGAATTCAAGTGGTTTCTCGACTGCGCCAAGCTTTGCAGGTAGAAATCCTCATGTCCAATTTATTTGAATTACCAACGGTAGCAGATTTGGCTGAACGAGTGGAAACTCTGCGTTGGGCAACCCAAGGTGTTCAGGCTGCTGATAGTGAAACCGCCGATGATTATGAGGAAGGTGAGCTATGAAAACATTAGATGAACTACTCTCTGAACTACGTCAGCGCGATGTCAAACTTTGGTTAGAGGGCGAACGCTTACGCTATCGGGCGGCAAAAGATAGTCTCACACCGGAATTGCTCACCGAGTTAAAAACTCAAAAAGCCGAAATCATCAACTTTCTCCGACAAATTACTACAGCCGCGAGTTCACAGATTCCCCCAATTATCGCTTGTGAACGGAATGGCAACTTGCCGCTTTCCTTTGGTCAGCAACGGATATGGTTCCTGCATCAATTTGAACCTAATAGTTCCTCCAATAATATGCCCGTTGTGGTGCGTTTTACGGGGAATCTCAATGTTGCTTTCTTAGAGGAAAGTTTGAGAGAAGTCGTCAGCCGCCATGAAGTTCTGCGGACAACTTTTCCAGCCGTAAATGGCAAGCCTACTCAAGTTATTGCCACCGATGTTTCCTTGACGCTGCCAATAATTGACTTGCGGCAAATACCAGATGAACAACGGGAGGCTGAAGCTCTCCTACTGGCAACTAAAGAAGCTCATCAACCCTTTGATCTCGCCAATGGGCCGATTTTGCGGTTGCTGCTGCTGCGATTGAGCGATCGCGAGCATCTGCTAATCTGGAATATGCACTGCATAGTTTGTGATGGAGCTTCTTCTGATATATTTTATCAAGACTTCACTACCATCTATAAAGCATTGTCGGCAGGGCTGGCTTCTCCCTTAACTCCCTTACCAGTGCAGTATGCCGATTTTACCAATTGGCAATATCAGTGGCTCCAAGGAGAGGTTTTAGAGTCACAGGTAAACTACTGGAAGCAAAAGCTAGAAGGCAATTTACCGATCATTGAGTTACCTTACGATCATCCGCGTTCTCATGGTGTGCAGACATATCGAGGCGATCGCGCTGCCCTGCTGCTATCAAAGACGCTGAACCATGCCCTGACAGACCTGAGTCAAAAATGGGGTGTTACCCTGTTCATGACTCTACTGACAGTGTTTGAGCTATTGCTCTACCGTTATTCTGGACAAGAAGACCTACTGATTAGCTTTGCAAGTGCAAGTCGGGGACAAGTAGAAACCGAACGGTTGATTGGATTTTTCTCTAATACTCTTGTAATGCGGGGTAACTTAGCAGGAAATCCAACTTTTCGACAATTGTTAGACCGCGTGCGTAAGGATTGTTTAGAGGCTTATACCCATCAAGACTTACCATTTGAGAGACTAATTGAAGAACTTAGACCAGAACAACAAAGTCGGAACAGTTCGCCTTTATTTCAAGTAAAGTTCTCCCTCAATCCTCCTTGGTCAAATGGTCGTGGTATGGGGGCATTGCAACTACCTGATTTGACTATCACTTCTCTATTTGGCTACATCTATCATGGCAAAACCAAATACGATCTGACATTAGTCTTGCGGGAACAGGATAATGGTCTAGGTATGGTATTTGATTACAATGCCGAGATGTTTGATCCCAGTACCATAGAGCGAATGTTGGGACACTTCAAAACTTTACTTGAAGGTATTGTTGCTAATCCCGATCTGACGATATCTGAATTACCTCTGTTGACAGCACCTGAACAGCATCAATTATTGGTTGACTGGAATAGCAAACAGGCTGATTATCCACAGAATACTTGTATCCATCAGTGGTTTGAGGCTCAAGCTAAACGAACTCCAGATAATATTGCAGTAAGTTTTGAAAATCAGCAACTAACCTATCAGGAACTCAACCAGCGTGCAAATCAATTAGCCAACTATTTGCAAACTCTAGGGGTAAAATCGGGGGTACTCGTCGGTCTTTATGTAGAACCTTCGCTAGAGATGATTGTGGGGCTGTTGGGTATTTTGAAAGCTGGGGGAACTTACGTATCTATAGCTCCGACATCTGGGCAAGATAGTCTGTCTTTCATTTTAAAAGATGCCCAAATATCCGTAGTGTTAACCCAAAGCTCATTGGTTGAGAAGTTCTCTGAGCATCAGGTACAAGTTATCTGTTTGGATAATGATTGGGAAGGTATCGCACTACACACAACAGAAAATCAAGGTTACTATACCACAGATCAGACTCTCGCCTGTGTGATGTATGTGTCCGGCGGCAATGGAAAACCCAATGGTATAGCCATTACTCACCGTAATCTTGTCACCCACAGCCTAGCAATCAGTGACACTTGGGAGTTGACCCAGAGCGATCGCCTCCTACTCTTACCTAGTATCACTTGCAATTCTTTTATAGAATCATTGTTCCCCACTTGGATTGCTGGTGCTACTGCAATTATCCAGTCTCAAGAGCTACAATCGACAGCGCAGTTTTTCCCATTCATTGCTCAACAAAAGATTACCGTTGTTAATCTACTTACGTATTTTTGGTATCAGTTAGTTAAAGAGCCGTCTCTATCTCCACAAACCTTGCCAGCCAGCTTGCGCTTAGTCGTGGTTGGTGGTGAAAAAGTCTCACGTAATGCTTATTTAACTTGGGTAGAAAAAGTTGGCAAGCAAGTACGTTGGCTTAATAGCTATGGATCGCTAGAAACCACTTTAACCGCCACGGTTTACGATCCAGCAACTGCCACCGAAGCCAGTAACACTCGGTCAGAAATTCCTATAGGAAAAGCGATCGCTAACACCCAAATCTACATTCTCGATCGGCGATTGCAACCCCTCCCTATTGGCGTTACTGGCGAAATCTACATCAGTGGTATCGGTGTTGCACAAGACTACTTTAACCGTCCCAAATTAACATCTGAGAAATTTATCCCCAATCCCTTTAGCAGCGAATCCGGGTCATACCTTTACAGAAGTGGTGACTTTGGACGCTACTTAAGTGACGGCAATATTGAGTTTATTGGCCGCCGAGATAATCAGGCTAAAATTCGCGGTTTTCGTTTTGAGTTGACAGAAATTGAGGCAATTTTGGGTCAATATCCAGGCGTGCAGAACGCTGCGGTGATTGCCAAAGAAGATGTTTCTGGAGATAAACATTTAGTTGCTTATCTTGTCCCCAAACAAGACGAGACTATTGGGAGTGAGCAACTACTGAATTTTCTCCAGCAAAAGCTACCTGAGCATTTGTTGCCTACCTTTGTCATAGTTGATTCTCTGCCGTTGAATGCTAATGGTCAAGTTGATCGTCAAGCCTTACTTGCTCTCAATCCAACTAATACTGAAAGAGAAAAAATATTTGCTACAGCAGAAAATCCATTACAACTTCAACTAACAGAAATCTGGGAAAATGTTTTAGGAATTCATCCGATTGGAATAACAGATAACTTTTTTGATTTGGGTGGACACTCACTGCTGGCAGTACGTCTATTTTCTCAGATTGAAAAAATAGTGGGCAAAAATCTAGCTCTATCTATCCTTTTGCAAGCCCCAACTATTGAGCAGTTAGCTAATATTGTTGAGCGAGAAATATGCTCAAAACCTGGGATTGCGGCGGTGCCAACAGCTGATGTCAAATCTGAAACATCAATTCCTTGGTCATCTTTAGTAGCTATTCAGCCCAACGGTTCTAAGCCTCCTTTCTTCTGTGTACATGGTTTGGGTGGAGAAGTTCTACGTTTTCGTGAATTGGCAGTGCATTTAGGATCAGATCAACCATTTTATGGACTACAACCACAAGGGTTAGATGGAAAACAGCTTCCTTATACCCGAATTGAAGACATGGCAGCGCACTACATTCAACAAATCCAGACTATTCAGCCATGTGAGCCTTATTTAATCGGTGGATACTCTTCTGGGGGTTTAATTGCTTACGAGATGGCTCGGCAATTGACCATACAAGGTAGGGAAGTAGCTTTGCTGGTTCTATTTGATACTTATGGCTCAAAAAATACTGAATCCCTATCATTGCAAAAGCCAGCCTCTCGTGATTGGAAGAGTCTTTTAGCAATTGCATCTAACTATCTTATTGAGCAGGTAAAAGGAAATACAGAACGGTTTAAGTATCAAATCAAAGAGATACTCTGGCGCTTTGTCTTTCACTTTCACTTGATTCTCGGTCGCCCCTTACCTTACTCCAACCGTAAATACATGGTAGAAAATGCTACCATACAAGCGCTAAGAAAATATGTTCTACAAGTTTACTCCGGTAAAGCAACCGTATTCCGAACAGAAGATGGTCTTGTAGTTGGACAACGAGAGGCTGATTCTAAAATGGGTTGGGGTAAATTGGCATTAGGGGGAGTGGATATTTATGATATTTCTGGGATTCATAATTCCATTTTTAAAGAACCCCATGTACGATCTGTGTCTGAAAAAATGAAGTCTTGCATAGATCAAATTATTGCAGAAACCATAGGAAAGAAGTAACTCAGCGAGGTACAAAACTTAAGTCTCTAAGCCAGATATAAAAGCTATTTTGACCCGCTCAAAGTTCTTTCTGAATTGTGTAGTGATAGCTTTTCAACCTCATCTCACTTGCGGGATGGGGTTGTTTTATTTGCGGGTAATAACTTACACTGGCGTTCGCCTGTTGGGGAATAACACCTTTGGTTTTGAGGATCTACTAAATGGTGGTGATAAAGATTACAACGGCATGATTGTACAGTTAAATTTGAGTGACAGTACTGTCTAATATTAAGCACGAGTAATTACTTAGATAAATCAAAAAACCTCATCTCGCAACTGGGATGAGGTTTTTTTATGCACAGCTATTAACGAGACTCAATATGGATTAAACTAGTGAATTTACTGAAGGCAATTATTGTCTTTCCTTCATAAATTTAATAGTTGATTCCTCTAGGGTCATAATAAATCTTCACCTTTGATTTTGTAGTTAATTTTTATTAAATTAAGCTACCAAAAAAGTAAGAGATAATTCTTCTTTAATAAATTCGGGTATGGCACTGTTTAACAAGGAAGGTTCCTATCCTTCGCCATTAGTGATTTGAATATGTAAAAAATAATTCATAAATTTAAAGTTTTTTTTATTACATGATTTTTAACTAGGGTATTTACTTAGAAAGGCATCTGTGATATTTTCATGTTGATTATCATAAATTAAAATATGCGACACTAAATTTAACAACCACCTTTATGTGTCTTGGTTTGATGAGTAGAGTATCCATCTTGCATATTTGCGGTGCTTAAGTATTGATTTTAAGTTTGTATAAATTATGTGTTGTTAACCAAGTGATAACTTGTCCTCGATCTATTTACATTATGCTTTGGTTTGAGAAACGCATAACAATCGTAACCGTGTGATATAAATATAGGTCTGAAATTAGACGAAACTATCCTCTGTACTATTACATATTTAGGCACCTGAATTGTACAGAAGTCTTGCCACTACTAGCATAAAACCAAACACTACCACTGTTAGTAAAAGAGATACTCCCTAATATTTTCGACTTAATTCCTCACTTTTAGTTGTTTTATATGACTTATATTAAGAACACTTTTCCCGAATTTCTTACTACCATAGAAGGGTTTGAACAGTTACCCGATGGAGCGATCGCTAATCTATCAGAACAACTGCAAGCCTGGCGCTATCGCATAGGTCAAAAAATCATTGGTAAAGAAAGTCTCCCGGAACGCATCACCATTATTTATGAGGGACAAGTGCGCCTCTTGGGATACGATCCCCAGACGCAAATGCCAATTACCCTAAAATTGCTGCAACCTGGAGAAATTATCGGCGAAATTAGTTTGTTGCGCGATGTTGCCTGCGAGACTGCGATCGCCTCTACCGAAGTAGTATGTTTAACCTTGAGTGCATCAGCATATTTTAGTTTTCTCGCTTCATACCCAGCTTTTGCCGAAGCTCGCAAGAATCGCAGTTATTTGATAGAAGTTTTTGATATTCTCGGCTCCTATTGGCAAAAGCAAGCGATCGCAACTTTAAATCTCAGAGAACTTACAGAAAAAGCCTTACCACAGGCAAAAATCCATTACTTACCTCCAGGAAAAACTGCATTTAACCAACTGGATAGCGCAAAGGTCTGGTTTGTAAGCGGCGGTGGTACAATCACGAATTTATCACCTGGCGATCGCCTAGAAGCAGACGACGATCGAGACAAGATTCAGGTCATAGGTCAAAACCCTTCCAGGTTGGTTGGTATCCATCCCTCAGATTTAATATTAGAAGACAGTCATCAGATAGTACTGGCGGTAAATAACACCCAAGTAGATAGCCAAGATGACGATGAATTAGATATCCCTTACGCATCAGACGAAATCGTTCCCCAGACAGTCCCCGATACCTCAAAGAGTTCGTCAAAACAAAAATACCCGTTTTTTAGTGGTAAGGGAGAATTAAATACAGCCTTCGCCTGCTTCCAAATGATCGCGAAGCACCTAGAAATACCGTTTCGTCGAGAAGTGGTTCGCCGCATCTTAACTGAGCAAGTCAAACGTCAGGGTCTTATATCGTTTCAAGTTACTGCTTACCTGGCAGAATTAATCGGACTTAAGGCGCAGTTAATAGAAATACCAGTCTCCTCAGTAACCCGTATTCCTACACCGGCATTGATTCGCTATGGTGATAATTTTGCAGTTTTATATGCGGCAGATGCAAATACCGTGGTTGTTGGTGTCCCATCCAAAGGAATTGTGCGCTGTAAACCTGCTCAATTGGTTGAACAATTAGATGTTGATCCAACCAACTTTCCGCCCCAAGCTAAAGTCTTACTGCTCAGTGCTACCAACCAAACGCCCCAAGAACGTTTTAGTTTAAGGTGGTTTTTGCCATATTTGTCAAAGCACCGTCGAGTGTTGATCGAGGTGTTTATCGCCTCCTTTTTCGTGCAGTTGGCAGCTTTGGCAAATCCTCTGGTAGTTCAGTTAATTATCGACAAAGTTATCACTCAAAATAGTATTGGTACATTACATATTTTGGGGATTTTACTATTAGTAGTCGGATTATTTGAAGCAGTACTGACTACCTTACGAACCTACTTATTTGTCGATACCACTAACCGGATCGATATGGGTTTAGGGTCGCAAATTATTGACCACTTATTACGTTTACCACTGCGTTATTTTGAACGCCGACCGGTGGGTGAACTTTCCACTCGCATCAACGAATTAGAAAATATTCGCCAATTTTTGACTGGTACTGCCTTAACAGTGGGATTAGATGCTCTGTTCTCGGTGGTGTATATCGGTGTAATGCTGATTTATAGTTGGCAACTCACCTTGGTAGGCTTAAGCACAATTCCCGTGTTTATCGTGATCACCTTAATTGCTTCTCCCACTATTAGCAGACAGTTACGTGCTAAAGCCGAACGCAACGCCGAAACTCAATCTTATTTAGTGGAGGTGATGTCAGGAATTCAAACCGTAAAAGCGCAAAATATTGAATTGCGATCGCGCTTTTCTTGGCAAGAGCGTTACGCTCGGTTTGTTGCTGCTGGTTTTAAAACAGTTGTAACTTCTACCCTCGCTAACTCCACCAGTAACTTTCTCAACAAACTCAGCAGCTTACTGGTTTTGTGGGTAGGAGCTTATTTAGTACTGCAACAACAATTAACTTTAGGCGAACTAATTGCCTTTAGAATTATATCGGGTTACGTCACCAGCCCAATATTGCGTTTAGCTCAACTCTGGCAAAGCTTCCAAGAAACAGCCTTATCCTTAGAACGTTTAAGCGATATTGTCGATACGCCACAAGAAGGAGAAACAGATCGCTACAACATACCCTTACCGACGATTAAGGGAGCAGTGAAATACGAAAATGTTTCCTTTCGATTTGGGACGAGTGGCCCTCTGCAACTTTCTAACGTTAACCTCGAATTTGAGCCAGGGAAATTTATCGGCATCGTCGGACAAAGTGGATCGGGTAAAAGTACGATGATGAAATTGCTGCTAAGACTTTACGAAACTGAGTCCGGCAGAATTTTGATTGATGGTTATGATATTGCCAAAGTAGAACTTTATTCACTGCGACGACAAATTGGCGTAGTTCCCCAAGAAACATTGTTGTTTGACGGTAGCGTTCAAGAAAATATTGCTCTGACGAATCCCGATGCGACAACCGAAGAAATTATCGAAGCGGCTCAGGTTGCGTGCGCTCACGAGTTTATTATGAACTTGCCCAACGGTTACAACACGCGCGTGGGAGAACGGGGTTCTGCACTTTCAGGTGGACAACGACAAAGAATTGCGATCGCTCGTTCTGTTTTACAACGACCAAAATTATTAGTTTTAGATGAAGCAACTAGCGCCCTAGACTATCCCACAGAACGGCAAATATGTCTCAATTTAGCCAAAGCATTTAAGGGTGATACAGTATTTTTTATTACCCATCGATTAAACACTGTCAGTAATGCAGACATGATTGTTGTGATGGATAATAGCAGGGTTATAGAACAAGGTAGCCATCAAGAATTAATGGCTACTAAAAGTCATTATTATTATCTGTATCAGCAGCAAGATGTGAACTTGTAGTTAGTTATTCTTGGCGGCATAGCATTACATAATTTGAACAGTGTCCACCCAAAAACAAATCCAAAATCTAAAATTCAAAACCCAAAATCGTTATGACTCAACTTAATGGGAATCACCACAATGGCAATCAGAAAAACGGGAATCAGAAAAATGGAGTCAAGCAAGATTCACCGGTACTTACAAAACAACAGAAAGCTGCTCAAGAGTCTTTAATTAACTCCAGTAGTGAGGAATTTGAGCAAGCAATTGTCTTGCGTCAATCTCCAGTTTGGTCGCGGGCAATTATGGTTACTCTCATGGGGTTAGCCTGCTTTGGAATTGCTTGGGCTTATTTTGCGAAAATTGAGCAAGTAGTGCCAGCAACAGGGCAATTAAAGCCGCAAGGAACAGTCAAAGAAGTTCAGGCTCCTGTTAGTGGAGTTGTGAAAACAGTTAATGTTAAAGATGGACAAGAGGTAAAGCCAGGAGATTTGTTGCTGACTTTTGATTCCATAGCCAGTGTTGCCGAATTAAATTCTTTGAATAAAATCCGTATTGCATTAATTAAAGAAAATCAAATTTATCGCCGATTAATGGGGGCAACTACTGCCGGGGGATCTGAACTGTTATATTTGCGCGGTAATTTGCCACAAGAAACTGCTTTTCTGCTGAAAAGTCGGGTAGCGTTAGTAGAAGAAAATGACTTATTACGGACTCAACTAAGAAATTCTGGTCGAGATTCTAGTTTAGGAATTGATGAGCAACAACGTCTCCGAGTTGCTAAAAAAGAATTAGATTCTCGTTCTGCTGCGGCGCAGTTGGAAGTAGAGAAAATCAAAAAACAACTAGCCCAAAATAAATTTAAGCTGGAAGATAGTAAAGCGAGTTTAGCCATTCAACAGGGTATCTTAGATAAACTGAAAATATTATCAGAAGAAGGTGGGATTTCTCAACTTCAGTATCTCAACCAGCAACAAGAAGTACAAAACCGCACGGCGGAAGTAGCACAACTAGGTGAGGAAGAAAAACGCCTCCAGTTTGATATAGAAAAGGGTCAACAAGAATTAAGCAATACGGTGGCTGTTTCTGATAAAAACGTTTTGGATAAGATAGCTGATAACAAACAGCGTATTGCAGCAATCGATAGCCAATTCATGAAAGTTATTCTAGATAATGAACAGCGTTTGGCAGATGTCAATAGTAAAATCTCTCAAACACAGTTAAACGTTAAGTATCAAGAACTTCGTGCGCCTGTAGCTGGAACAGTTTTCGATTTACAAGCAAAAAATCCTGGATTTGTAGCGAACCCGACGACAAAAATGCTGCAAATTGTCCCAAAGGAAAACTATATAGCTGAAGTTTTCATCACTAACAAAGATATCGGTTTTGTGCGAAAAGGGATGAAGGTAGATGTTAGGATTGATTCTTTTCCTTACAGCGAATTTGGCGATATCAAAGGGGAAGTGCTGGGGATAGGATCAGACGCATTACCGCCAGACCAAACACATCAGTTTTATAGATTTCCGGCAAAAATTTCATTGGATAAACAATCTTTAGTAATTAAGGGTAAAAACGTCACATTGCAATCAGGTATGTCAATCAGTGCCAATATAAAAGTACGCGAAGAACGGACTGTGCTTAGTTTATTTACTGAGTTGTTTACCAAGCAAATTGATAGTCTTAAAGAGGTACGTTGAAATAATTCGTAATTCGTAATGACGCTCACGGACTCGCTAACGCTGCGCTAACGTAATTCGTAATGACGCTCTCTACGCGGACATGATGTGATGGAGCGATCGCTATCTGAAGATTATTCTAGAGATAGCGATCGCCAAATATCTAATCTAGTCGCCCCATATTTGCTCTACGCTAATGCGGCTACCTTCTCTAACAAGCCCTGAAAGAGCCTTAAGCCATCACTATTGCCCAGCATTGCGTCAGATGCCCTTTCTGGGTGCGGCATCATCCCCAACACATTGCCCTGACGATTGCAAATCCCGGCAATGTTGTTCAGTGAACCATTGGGATTCTCGCCTTCATAACGAAACACGACTTGCCCATTATCTTCAATTTCTGCGAGAGTCGCTTCATCCGCGTAGAATCGTCCCTCTCCGTGGGCAATAGGCAAAGTGATAACTTCACTATTGGTATAGGCTTGCGTCCATAAGAGATTGGTACGCTCAACTTTCAAAGGGACGCGATCGCAAATAAAATGCAAATCCCGATTTCTGGTTAACATCCCTGGCAAAAGTCGAGCTTCAGTTAATACCTGAAAACCATTGCAAATACCAATGACAAATTTACCCTTTTGAGCATGTTCAACAACCTGTTGCATCACGGGTGAAAAACGTGCGATCGCACCGCAGCGCAGATAATCTCCGTAACTAAAGCCACCAGGGATGATGACGACATCCAAATCAGCAATGTCTGTTTCTTGATGCCAAACCATGCGAGTTGGTTGTAAAAGCAAATCTCTGGTTACATAAGCAACATCGCGATCGCAATTAGAACCTGGAAAAACAACAACACCAAATTTCATGATTGGGGAATGGGGAATGGGGAATGGGGAGTGAGGGGAGGCAGGGGGCAGGGGAGACAAGGGGACAAGGGGACAAGAGGTGAGAACTTGAAACAAGTTTTTCCCCTTGTCCCCAATTCTCCTTGTCCCCTTGTCCTCTTGCCCAATGCCCTAAAAGACCCCCGTTTGGGTTTCGACCTCAATTAACTCAAAGCGGTAATTTTCAATTACGGGATTTGCTAGCATTTGGTCACAAATGCGATCGAGGTCTTGACGAGCTTTCTTTTCCTCAGTCGAGGTGATGGTGAGTTCAATGTACTTGCCAATCCGCACCTGGTCAACGTTATCGTATCCCAGTTGCTGAAGACCGGATTGTACAGCCACACCAGCAGGGTCTAAGACTGAAGGACGAAGCGTCACAAAAATTTTGGCTAGATACTTGGTTTGCACGGCTTTTGCTGAATGCTGCGATCGCTATACTATAACTTTCTGTTCCAACTGAGTGAAAATAAGATTACGAAGCCGTTAAAGTTAATTGATCAATTAGCCTATCTAACAGCTTCAACTACAGTGGCATATTTAAATAATTGTCTATGAGAGCTATACGCACCCGCAGTCAAGAGCGTATTTTCAACCTGCTGAAAACCATCAAAAAAGGCATTTCTGCCCAGGATATTTACGTAGAATTACGTAATACAAATCAGAGTATGGGTTTAGCAACAGTTTACCGTTCTTTAGAAGCCTTAAAACTCGAAGGTATAGTACAAGTACGGAATTTGGCTAATGGTGAAGCCCTCTATAGCCTAGCCCAGCAAGACAAACATCACCTTACCTGCTTGCAATGCGGTGTCTCAATTCCGATTCATCAATGCCCCGTGCATGATTTAGAAGAGCAGTTAGAATCTAGCCATAAGTTTAAAGTTTTTTACCACACCCTAGAGTTTTTTGGATTATGCAGCCAATGCCAAGTAAATCAAGCTGAAAAAGGTTGTCAGTAGATAATTGTGATTGTCTCGTTCCCAGTCTGAGACTGGAAACGAATTTTGAAAAGGGTTTTAAACTTAAGTTAATACCAATGCCACTCCCCACTCCTCATTCCTAACTAGGGCGGTTATTTTCTAACCCTGGTATTTGCTTAGAAAACAACTCGTTAGAGTCAACCTGACCATTTGAGATAACGGAACGCATACCCTCGAAAGCAGCAGGGATAGTACGTGGATCTATAAACAAGACCTTGCTGCTATCACTTTTACCAATTGTCGCGCCCATATCCAGATAGCCCAAAGCAAACAGAACTTCCACTGCTTTATTGGCATTGGGATTAGTCTGGAGTTTTTGGGCAATAATGTCTGCTGATTCTGCGATCGCCTGCGCTTTCAAAACTTGCTGCTGACGTTCCGCTTGAGCCTTCAAAATGATCGCCTTTTGTTCGGCTTCCGCTTGCAGAATTGTCGATTTTTGACGAGCTTCCGCATCCAGGAGTTGCGCGTCAGCTTTACCTCTGGCGCTATTGACAGCAGCTTCGCGTTCACCCTCAGAAGTTAAAATTGCTGCCCGTTTGCGTCGTTCTGCCGACATTTGCAATTCCATCGATTCTCGCACTGCCTGAGATGGAATAATATCTCGCAGTTCTACCCGTGTCACTTTCACACCCCAAGGATCGGTAGCAACGTCCAAATCCCGTAGCAAAAGTTCACTAATGTGAGAACGAGCAGTAAAAGTTTGATCCAACTCCAGTTGCCCCATTTCAGCGCGAATTTGAGTTAGCACCATATTTATCATTGCAGCCTGGAGATTTTCTACTTTGTACCAGGCTTTTTCCATATCCACGATGCGCCAGTAAAACACTGCATCTACCTCAATGCCAACATTGTCGCGGGTGATACACTGTTGTGGAGGAATATCTAAGACTTTTTCGCGGATAGTTTCTTTGTAGACAATTTTATCTATGAAAGGAAAGATCACGTTTAGTCCTGGTTCCAGTTTTTTGTTATAACTACCCAATCTTTCCACCAAAGCTTCATTGCCCTGATTGACGACTTTCACAGATCCCGCGACGGCAGAACCACCAAGGGCTAAAAGTACGAGCAAAAAAAACTGTTCCATTGTGAATCTCCTGATTTTTTAAGTATTAAATGTTAAAGAGAGTAGGAAATGGACGAGATGGGGAAATAAAGAAAATAACCAATTCCCCATTCCCAATAACTAAGAATTCAACAAATTTTCTGGTATCACAATCAAAGTAGTACCCTCTCTCCTAACCACATAAACTCTTTGATGGGGTGCTACAGTAAATTTGTCATCGTCACATCGTGCTTGCCAGGAATTTCCCTCATACAATACCCGCCCTGTTTTACCAGGCGGAATTTCTGTTAAAGTTTCGGCTATGACTGCATCCTGAATTTTTGATTTGCGTCGTCGTGGTTGCAAAAACCGACGAGAAAGCACGATTAGGAATGTGGAAAGTAATAGCCAAACTACAACTTGCAACCATACATTTCCCAAACCCACTCCAGACAGCAGCGCCACCACAAAAGCGCTAATTCCCATCATGAAGGCGACAAACGCCGATGGTAAGAACAGTTCCATGAGACACAAAACTGCTCCCGCCAGAAGCCAGATTAAGGTCAAACTTGGCATAGTGCCATCCTAGACTCTACATTGACGTAAATCCATTTCTACGATTAGATACAGCCAGACGTAAGTTATTTACAGAAAGCAAAACTTGGTCTTTTTACCAATAATTTTGATTACTTTCAGTAACCAGGTGTAGCTAGCGGTACACAAATCCAGTCTATTCTAGCCTTCAAGCCATTGCCAGCTAAATGTAATCGAAATTCATGAGTTGATTGGTTTTTAAATTTATACTTTTATGATTTCTACTCAACTGACAATTTATTGTATAAATCCAGGCTGTAATAGCCCCATTAACCCTATTGGAGATCGTGTTTGTGCAAGTTGCCAAACTCCCTTGGTTCACCGCTATCTTTGGGCTACTGGCTCATTGTCTGCTCAAATTACACCAGGCACAAAAGTAGCAGATAGATATGGAGTAATTACTCGCCAGATTTGGCTGGATACTCAACCAGGACTACCACCAGATGTCCCTGAAGAATTACCGAAGGAAGTAATTCCTTATCTACGGTTATATCAAGAACGGTTACATCTGCCCCAAGCTTATGGGTTTGCTAGTGATGGTGAGGAAGATACAACTGATATCCTCTTATTGGAAAATGTGCCGATAGATGACACAGGAAATATCTATCCAACTATTGTTGAGGCTTGGGAGCAAGCAACGGCGGTACGACAAGTTTATTGGCTGTGGCAAATTCTTCAACTTTGGACACCTTTATCAGAACTAGGACTTAGCCGCAGTTTACTGGTGGTAGACAACTTGAGAGTCCAAGGTTGGTGTGTGCGACTGTTGGAACTCTACCAAACACCAGAAGATGAGAAGCTGAGTTTAAAAAATCTGGGGGAGTGTTGGCAGTTTTGGGTAGCTTCTGCAAAGACATCAGTAGCTAAAGGGTTGCAGAACATAGTCCAGGATATGTGTGAAACGGAAATTGAGTTGGATGATGTTGCTACTCAACTCAATGGTTTATTACTAGCATCGGCGGCAGAATTGCCACTAGTTTTGAAGGTGGCAGGCTCTACAGATATTGGCCCGATTATGGCGCAAAATGAAGATGCTTGCTACCCGAATACTTTGAATGACTTAGATGAGCCTTTATTCTCCCACTTGTCAATTGTTTGTGATGGCATTGGTGGGCACGAAGGCGGCGAGGTTGCCAGTAGATTGGCAGTGCAGTCTGTAAAGTTGCAAATTCGCGCCTTACTAGCGGAGGTTACAGAACAAGCTGCACTTGTATCACCAGAGTTATTGCAGGAACAATTAGAAGCAAGCTTACGGGTGGTAAATAATGTGATTTGTGCCCGCAATAACGAACAAAAACGTCAAGGTAAAGAACGTATGGCTACAACTATTGTCATGGCGTTGCAAGTTCCACAACGAGTACAGACAAGTACTGGGTGGCAATCAAATAATACCCATGAACTTTACTTGGCTAATGTTGGCGATAGCCGTGCCTATTGGATTACTCGCAACTATTGTCAGCTACTCACAGTAGATGATGATGTGGCGACGCGAGAAGTCCGCTTTGCCAAAAGTTTGTATCGAAAAGCATTAATAAGAACAGATGCTACTGCCTTAACTCAAGCGTTGGGGACAAGAAATGCAGAATCTTTACGTCTCAAGATTCAGCGATTTATTGTGGAAGAAGATGGCATATTACTACTGTGTTCTGATGGTTTAAGTGATAATAACAGGGTGGAACAATATTGGCAAGATTATGCAATACCCGTGTTAAAAGACCAGATGACAGTTGAAGATGCTGTCCGCAACTGGATTAACTTGGCAAACGAAAAAAATGGGCGTGATAATACGTCAGTTGTTCTCACTCATTGCCGTGTTTCTCCCGAATACTTAGTACCTGTGACTCCGGCGTTGCCAGAAGAAATCATAGAAGCAGAGATACAAGAAGAACAAGAGGAATTAGAGGAACAAAAGGAACAAGAGGAATTAGAGGAATTAGACGAACAAGAGGAATTAAACGAACAAGAGGAATTAATTTCCTTCACAGAAAGTTCGCAAACTTTGCTAGATTTGGATCTAGATTTGGATCTACATTTAGATACTTCAGAGGAATCAGTTACAAGCCCAGAAATTCCACCAACCTTAATTACAAAACCTAATCGGGGTAAACGCTTGGTAATGCTGGGGGGAATATTGGTGTTGCTTGTAGGAGGTACAAGTTTAGGATTATTTGCTTGGTGGCAAATTAATCCTCAAGGATTCCAGCAAATGTGTCGGCAACTTCCTCAAAAAGTGCAGCAATTGTGTCCACCGGGGAATTAGCTTGCTAATTTGAGAACATTGAAGAAGAATCCTGACTCCTGAATTCTGTTGCGATAAATAATCGAAAACGCGAAGTATCCTTAAGACGCTTCGCGTTTATATGCTAAAAAGAGTGCCTAATTAATTGCCGTCCTAAGCAGCAACTTTTTCCTCAAATGGCTTAAAAGTTTTTTTGCTAGCGCCGCAAATCGGACATTCCCAATCATCAGGAATTTCTTCAAAAGGTGTACCAGGTGCAATTCCAGAATCGGGATCGCCAGCAATGGGATCGTAAATCATGCTGCATTGTCTACAAATCCATTTACGAGTTTTAGGATCTTCACCAGCAACTCTAGTTGCTGTTTGTCCTCCGTTTAATACTTCTAAGGCTTCAGCATAGCGATCGGCGTGGTAATTTTCGATGAATTTTAGCAAACCAAAACGGTGTGCAGCTTCTCGAAATGTGTTGGCATGATCGGTAGATTCTTGAACTTGTTTGAGAAATTCTTCTGCCGCAGGATTGTCGCGATCGCGTTGAGCATCGGCGGCAAACTCTGGATACATTGTAGTATATTCATAAGTCTCGCCTTCAATTGCCAAAGATAAACAGCGAGATATAATTTCTCGTTTTTGTTCATCAGTTAAAGCAGCCGCATTTTCTACCACTAGTTCTGGATGCAGCAACTTAAAATGTGCAAAAGCGTGTTCAGTTTCTTGGTCTGCTGTTTCTTTAAAAAGTTTTGCCAAGTCTGGAAACCCAAGTTGACGCGCTACGTCAGCAAAAAACAGATACTTGCGATTTGCCATCGATTCACCACCGAAGGCAGCTTCTAAGTTTTGAAGTGTAGTAAAGTTGGACAAATCCATAATTTTGGATGACAGGGAAGTGATATTTAGTACGAAAACACAGACTCTACAACCGGATAGATGAGCCGTTATTTGTATAAGCTAGAAACGGTTTATACAAAATTTTTCAGCCCATATTTAGCAATCCGTTTTGTTAGCTGCTCTTGGACAATTATATTCGAGTAAAAAGCTCGAATGAATCGGAGTAGCAGTCTAATTTTTCGCCTACCCTAACAGGACTAGCAATGCCCAGGTTACTAGCTGAGGTTTTGAAACGGAGAATATCGCGTTTAGAGGCAATACGCTTGGGTTAAGGGCTACTGGCAAAAATTTTGGGTTTTTGAGACGCGATAAATCGCCGTCTCTACAAGTGTTTTGGTCTTATCTGAACTGGATTGGTTTATGAGGAGAGTTTTAACTATATCAGGCGATTCCACCATTTACACGGATATTTTGCCCTGTGATCCATCTGGCTTCATCGCTAGCGAGAAACGCTACTACATCGGCGATTTCTTGCACATCTCCCAGTTTACCAAAAGCAGCCATTTGGGCCAAACGGTCTATCTGTTCTTGGGTTTTGCCTTCTCGGAATAGTTCTGTATCGGTAGGGCCAGGAGAAATAACATTAACTGCGATCGCTTTTGCACCCAATTCTTTAGCTAATACCCGCGTGATTTGTTCAACAGCACCTTTCGTTCCTACATAGGCGCTATAAGTTGGCAGCATCATCACTGTAGTTGATGACGAAAAATTGATAATCCGTCCGCCTTCTGATAGGTGTTGCGCGGCTTGTTGGCAAGCAAAAAAAGTACCTTTGACGTTAATAGCAAAAATCGCATCGAAATCTTCTTCACTCACCTGAGTAATTGGTTTATAGAAGGCGATTCCGGCATTGTTGACCAAAATATCAACTTTACCAAAACGCTCAAGTGTTTGCTCAAACAGGCTTTGGATGTCGGGTACTTTGCTAATATCGGCTTGAATAGCGATCGCTTCTACTCCCAACTTTTCAATTTCTGCAACAACTTCCTGTGCTTTGGCTGCATTACCCGCATAGTTAACGACAATAGATGCGCCGTTACCAGCTAATTTTATTGCGTAGGCGTAGCCCGTCGAAGACATCGCTCGTCCAATTCCCCGCGATGCACCAGTGATAATTGCAACTTTCCCTGATAAAGATGCCATAGATTAATCTAGTTTTATTTTGGTTCACCAAGGTGATTATCTGTTGTTAAAGTACTACACCAAGGTTAAATTTTGTCATTTGTCATTTGTCATTTGGTTATTAATCTCATGTCCTCCACTTGCCCAATCCTTAGTAGAGACGAGATTAATCGCGTCTCTACCCACTCCCCTTAATTAACCCTCTTTTATCACTCTCGACAAAGTATAATTAGGAGCGATCGCAAAAACACCAGACAGAGAGTATGGTTGAGCCTCGCCCACCTGCACCCACAGTAAAAT
>NZ_JACJSF010000055.1 GCF_014698035.1 Desmonostoc muscorum FACHB-395 | reverse complement strand
TCATTCTTGCGTTCATAAATCCAGTTCCCCTGTTAGCAGGCTGACGAGGTTACGGGGATTCCAAATTTTCTCTCCGCACAATTAATCCACCCTGCCCAACCCCCCTTAAAAAGGGGGGCAAAAAGCTCTCAAAGTCCCCCTTCTTAAGGGGGATTTAGGGGGATCTACGACGATTTTAGTTTTCTAGAAAGATGTGTGTACACCGTAGCCCTGTGGGGGAGAGGAATGGAAGTGGGGTTTGAAAAATGGCGTTGCACATCGCGTTATTTATGCCATGACCATTCCGCCATCGACGTTAAAAACTTGTCCGGTGATATAGTTGGCGGCGGGATCGACGGCGAGGAAACGCACCATTCCAGCGACTTCTTCGGGCTGACCGAAGCGACCGAGGGGGATGTATTTTAGGATATCTTCGGGGTTATTGAGATTGCTGGTCATATCGGTGGTGATGAAGCCAGGGGCGACGGCGTTAACGGTAATACCGCGAGTAGCCAGTTCTTTGGCAACGCTTTTGGTGAAGCCGATTACACCTGCTTTGGCGGCGCTGTAGTTGGACTGACCTGGGTTCCCCATCTGCCCAGCAACGGAGGTAATGTTAATAATTCGCCCCGATCGCTGTTTGAGCATGATTTTACTGACGGCGCGTGTACATAAGAAAACACCAGTTAGATTAAGGTCTATCACAGCTTGCCAATCTTCTGGCTTTAAACGCAAAAGCAGTGTGTCGCGGGTAATCCCTGCGTTATTGACTAAGATATCCACACGGCTGAACTTTTCCATGACGGCGTTAACTAATGCATCTACTTGATCGCCTTTAGAAACGTCTGCTTGGATAGCGATCGCCTGACCTCCCGCATCTGTAATTTCTGTAACAACTGCCTCAGCCGCAGTACTCGAACTAGCATAATTGACAACTGCGATCGCTCCTTGTGAAGCTAATTCAATTGCGATCGCTTTGCCAATTCCTCGTGATGCACCTGTGACAATTGCGACTTTACCTTGTAATAATGTCATTTAATGTTCCTCAATCTTAGAAATACCGCGCTAATTATCTTATGGTGATTTAGGGAACATCTGAATATTGTCTAGATAAAATCTCACTCTTTAGGAAGACAATCTTGCTGTCATCCTGCAAATTAGATATTTTATAGATAAGTTATCCCTTATATTTAGCTTTGGAATAAGGCAATAGGTATAAGGGTTTTAGCCTAGTTAATTTTTCTTTACATAGTATGATTTTATTGTGCCAACTTCCCTTATTTAGACAGCTAAAATAGGTTTAAATACATATCTAATCCATATACACAAACACACACGATACATGGATTTTATTATAAAAATTTAAGATTTTTGCGGATAAATCAATCTATATTGAGTAATCTAATATTTTCCCAACAAAACCCATAAACTTGTACCGATTTTATTTACTAAGAATTACTATTGAAACAAACAATTGAAAATCGGCGTGTGTCACATGGCAACTAAAAAAGAATTTAACAGCTTTGAAGAGATGCTGTCTGCTTCTGATGTACCTGTATTAGTAGATTTTTACGCTGACTGGTGTGGCCCATGCCAAATGATGGTGCCAATTTTAGAGCAAGTCAATCTCCAACTTAAGGATCGCCTACGAATTGTCAAAATTGATACAGAAAAATACACGGATTTGGCTACTCAGTATCAAATTGCTGCTCTACCAACTTTAGTACTATTTAAGCAGGGTCAGCCTGTGGATAGGATAGAGGGAGTGATGCAAGCACCGCAGTTGGTGCAATATCTACAAACAAAAGTTTAAGCTAATACTTAGAATTTAGGTTTTGCTTCTTAGAGGCGCGAAATATCGCGTCTCTTTTAGTAAATAGTGGTTGAACTTCTAGCAGATAAAATCTTAAGTAAATATTAAGCATATTTACTTATACGTCTAGAGAAAGTAGTTTAGAAATTGAGATAGCTATATTGTATAGATATAACAAAATATCTTGACAAGTAAAGCAATATATGAATTACAAGCAGCAAAGACCTGACAAAGCCTATATTTGGGTGAATATTGATTTTGATAAGGTTAAATATAGAATAGATGCGGTGACTTGCCAAATTGAGCGGGTTATACAAAAGCACCAGCTTTCAAATCCAACTGGTAACTCAGGTAAAAGAAACAATTAGGTTATGTGTGAGGCGATATCTATGATTGGCTACGCACTTTATTCTTAGCATAGCTAACCTAAGCATCTCACCAGTTTTGCATAAAAGATTTTGGGCAAAAAGATAATATTATTATTCGATAATCGTCCACCAAATTTCTACTTATTTATCTTATCCTCGACACTCCTTTTCAGGAGTGTTATTTTTGCGAGGATATTTGCTTGCTAGTTAGGGTGCGATCGCTATTTGGAGCTATCGTTAAAAGGTAAAAGTAGTCCGAAGTACGCCTACAGTCGTAGTCTCATTGTTGCTGTTACCTTCTGGGTTAAAGAGAACAAACGCACCAGGGGTAATGCTGATATTATCGCTAACTTGAAGGCGATAATAGGCTTCTAAATGGTAAGGAGTCGCCCGATTGTCGCCTGTGGGGGTAAGTTGAGCAGCACCACCAGTATCACTACGGAAAAGCGGCTGACCAAAAAGAATCCCAGCAGTGTTTCCTGACTTGAATAAATCTCTGAAGTGAATTCCCGCCATCCAACTTGTAAAGGTGGTGGAAGCATTCACGCTATTTGAAGCAGCATCAACAAATAGTGCTGCACCGTAGCCAGATAAGGCTATCTTGGGAGACAATCGCCATGTTACCGTACCGCCAACAGAGTTGAGTGTGACCGGTGTTCCTGCTGCAACCCCTGCTAAAGCACCGATATCATTACTAATTAATCCTGTACCCAAAATATTGATTTCGTGATAACTGTGGGCATAGTTTAAACCAATATCAAAAGCGGGACTTGGCTTGAAGGTTAACTGTGTGGCAATAACACTACTACCACTAAATAAACCTCCTCCCAAAGGTGTTGTAGAAACTCCTGGTAGTGCCTCACTAGCAGATTTTTGGGGTAAATTGGCATTTACGCTGCCGTATAAAGCTCGTAAATCCAAATTCGGCGAAATACTATAAATAAAGCCCGCCGCCGATGCTAAACCAGTACCTGAAGTCCCACCAGAAATCCGTACTACAGGATTTAAGCCGGCGAAACGAGATATTGACTCTTGTCCTTCACCATAAAAAGGCGTAATTGCTGGGAAAGCATCTGATGTTTCCGCCGCAGTTCCCGCAAACAAGGTTAATTTATTAGCTACGGGAAAAATATACAGCAATTTGTAAAGCTGAATGCTGTTTGCGCCAACGCTCGACAAAGTATTGACATTTAACCCCGGAAATTGCGGCTCAAAACTGGTACGAGCGCTACTAGAACTTAAAAGCGGCGAAGCTAATCCTAAACTTTGTTGTAAGCTACCCTGTCCATCGACTCCACCCAAAAAGTTATAGGCTTGCAATCCAGTAATTAATGAATCTTTACCAGTAAAGCTAGTGGTGAGATTTAATCGCACTCTATTGACTAGGATGATGTTCGGGTCGCTGTCATTAGGAGCGCCACCACTAGCACCAATACCAGCAATAATTGCCTCTCCATTAAGTTTAGTAGTCGTAGAAAACTGATTTGCTTCTAATTCTGCTGTGCGAACTTCTACAGCATCTACTCGACCACGCAATGTTGACAATTCTGCCGCAAATTGTTCTTGTAGTTTCTGCAACGCAGCTAAATCTTCTTTCTTGACCAAATCACCAGTTGCAGTGGCAATCAGTTCGTTGATTCGCTCTAAACAAGCATTTAAGCCAGCAGCAAATTCATAGCGAGTCATCGCCCGATTACCGCGATAGGTTTGATTCGGATAACCTGCGATACAACCATAGCGCTCAACTAAAGATTGGAGTGCCTGAAAAGCCCAATCAGTCGGCTGTACATCAGACAATTGGGATACGGATGTTACTTGTGCAAGTTTGTCTGATGATGGAGATGAGCTTGCAGATTGTGCTGTGATTGGCTGCCCAAACTTAACAGCAGAATCTACTCCTAAGTCTTGATTTTTTTGCTGCTGATTGACTGAGGGGAAATTTTTTTGACTATCATTAGCTATCAGCAATTGACTGGAAATATTGTTTGTTAAATTGCTTTGATAAGAATCATTTTTTTGATAGCTGCTATCATCTTGATTAACAGCTACGTTTTTATCTGCAATTTCTAAACTAGGAAGGGCTTGCACAGGTGACAACCCGGCAATTAAACACAAAAAGCCCACCCCACTAGCAGAAGCTAGTAGATATTTTGACATCATAACTCCTAACACCGATAAAACAGGGAAAAATTAATTGCGATTTTAAAATTGATTGATAAGTAAATTTAAAGTATTTTTAGCAAGATAATCTTGTCAACTTTAAATTTTGGATATCAGGATTTTTTCTGAATTGACTTACCGAAACATCAGCTTATATCGCAAGTATTAAATTATAGTAAATACTATTTTTGGAAAGAATTAACAAAAAATTATATTGATAGTTTTTATAATTACTATAGTAAATAATAAATGGTTGTTGAACAGTAAGCTCCGTAGGATACTTGATTCATAAGCCTTCCAAATTTTCTCTGTTCAAATCTAAAATCGGATTGCTATATTGACAAAATAATAATTAAATAAGTAGGCCGGTGAAATTAAAGCTAACTGGCTAAGGCTGTCATTTGTCCTTTGTCATTGGTGAGCCAGCACGGTCTTGGGGGTTTCCCCCATGAGTGACTGGCGAACCCGTAAGGGTCATTAGTAAGGGTTTTAAGCATATTTATGTTTCGTAAGATACTTGGTTTTTTTTAACGCCAACTTACTTAAGTCTGATTTTGTGATAAAGAATATAAATATTGAGCCAAGAATTTGATATTGTTAGCGAATGTAATACATATTTGTATTTGAAAGTATTATGTAAGCTCAAACCTTCAATCTGCCGTTGCAGCTTTTAGGTGTAACACTTTCGCCAACAGTATCAGGATTTCTGCTCAATACCTACCAAAGGATAATTTATTCAAAAAAATTAAGAGACCGCGATCGCAGTCTTGATTGAATTACAGGTAAGATCGGGAGGAAAACGGT
The DNA here is from genome assembly GCF_014698035.1 of Desmonostoc muscorum FACHB-395. Lineage (GTDB taxonomy): Bacteria > Cyanobacteriota > Cyanobacteriia > Cyanobacteriales > Nostocaceae > Nostoc > Nostoc muscorum_A. The sequence continues at coordinate 49,590 of NZ_JACJSF010000055.1, read as the reverse complement.
ATAAATAAGTTCTCTTAGGGTTGTTAACCAGTTTCATCCAAGAGAAGCTTTATAGCGATCGCATACAGAAAATTTTTCAACAAGGAGCGCAATATATCACATTTTTGCAAAAGAAACAATACCTTACAGTAAGTACTATTTTTAACAAAACATTTGTAACTACCCTTGCAGTTTATTTACCCACCGCCTGCTATTCTTATAGTTACTTCGGTCTGTCATAGCAGATAGATTATCCTCAATAATGTTTTAATTTATTAGCGCTCATATACCATCCTGGTACTGTGGGTGCTTTTACTTTATGCTTGATAGCAGCAAAAAACCTAGTCCCCTCCCGACATGGGAAAGGGGAAAATTTAAGAGAGAGGTTTTCCAAATACCTTAAGCTGATAGTGAAGCTTTAACTTGACCAAAACGGCGATCGCGACTTTGGTAGCTCAACAAAGCCTGATGAAATGCTTCTCGATTAAAATCTGGCCAAAGAATATCGGTGAAATACATCTCTGTATACGCCATTTGCCACAAAAGAAAATTACTCAATCGCATTTCACCGCTAGTACGAATCAGCAAATCGGGTTCTGGAGTATCTGCTGTATAGAGGTGTTGTTCTACAAGACTTTCATTCACTTGTTCCGCACTGAGTTGGCCCTGTTCCACGAGTTGAGCTACTTGACGACAAACTCTGGTAATTTCGTTGCGGCTACCGTAGTTGACCGCAACAGTAAAGTGGATTGCTTGATTGTTCACCGTCTCCGCCATTGAAAGTTCCATTTGCATCTGTAGAGACTTAGGTAAAGCCGATAAATCTCCAATAAACGAGATTCGTACACCTTCTCGATGCATTTGAGTTAACTCACGGTGTAGTAATCGCTCAAACAAATGCATCAGAAAATCCACTTCTTCAAGGGGACGCTGCCAATTTTCTGTTGAGAAAGCGTAAGTTGTCAACGCTTTGATTCCCCAATCTTTGCAGCAACGTAATAGTTCTTTAAGCGTACTTGCTCCTTGGCGATGTCCAGCAATGCGCGGTAATCCTCGACTGGTTGCCCATCTTCCGTTACCATCCATAATGACGGCGATATGTTGGGGTATTTTTTGGGGATTTAAATCGCTGGGTAATTTGGTCATTTGTCCTTTGTCAATTGTCATTTGTTATTACTGATGATTTTTTTCAAATACATCTTGCAAGTACTCTGGTGTGAGGGTGTTGTTCCAACTCCACAGACGACGCATTGTGTAAGTGAAGGTGAAGAGGAGAGTTGCTTTGTTAGTCAATGACCAAGCATTCCAGTTGAGGGTAGCCATCATGCGGCGGAGGGTACGCATGAGGTTGTTGCGCTGATAATTTTGCGATCGCGTTTTGATGAGTGTGCGTCCAATTCGCATCAAGCCAGTATCAGGGAAAGTCCAGGTCCCAAACCCCCAGAATTTGGTCGTATGGTTGATTTCATCTTGTGCTAGTTCCTCTAAAACATCCTGGAGTGCGCCGGTAGTGTGAGCCATCAACCAAATATAAAGACAGGTTGCACCGTATTCTGTAGCAATGCGGTGTAAGCCGTGGCGATATAAGTCTTCGTGAGCGTCATCTGTGGGGAGATAGCTTCTAACAGTACGAAATTTTGGGGTAATTTTCTCGCCTGTTAATTGGGTGTAGACTTTGATTAATGCAGGTGTGTGCTGACGTTCTTCCTTTTCCCACAAACCAAGTTCCAGCAGTTCGCCATCTTTACCGACAGTTCCACCAACAAACCGAGCCATTTGAGGATGCAATTTTTCTAAATACTGGCGACTAGTTTGGGTATAGCCGCGAATGGGAGCTTCTGTATCCATCGCACCTATCAATATAGATAAAAATACTTCTGCGTCTAAGCCGATAATTTGATTGCGGTTAATCGTTTGCCAATCAATGGGTTTCCAAGGACGCGGTTGAGGATTGGCAAACTGTATCGGTAAATCTTGCAGGCGGTTATGTAGTTGTTCGACTGCAATATATTTGTCTATGAGTGAACCAATGCGGCGCTGTGTTTGCAAGTAGTGAGGGCTGGGATAGCTTTTACCTGCTAAGTCTTCTGTGATTGGGCTGAGGGTGGTAAGCATATTTTTATACTTAAAAATTTATCTCTATGCCCAATAGCCTAAGCGATCGCACTTCCTTTTGTCAGTCGGCTGAAGTCGGCAGTTTTATCTGATGCAGTTGGAAGAATCTGGGAAAAAGTCGGTTTATAGATGTATTTATTATTACTTTAATAAATTTAATTACTGCGCTGTACTAGGCTGTAAATCGATATTTAAGGGATATTTGTACGTATCTAAATAAGTAGAAATCCACTACACTCAGTATAGTTAAAGCTAATATAGTATATATGTATTGTATATAGGTTTATCAAGTATGAAGGTTTACGATATATACTCAAAACGTCAAAAAAGACTTATGGGAGAATTCCCTGATGTTTATCGATATGACTATATCTCTAAACAGCTTCGCGTACAGATTATTCATATTATTAACGATGCTATAGGCGAACATAGGAATCTGCAAACCATAGAAAGCTTTCAGAAAATTCATGATATTTTATGCCGTGAACATGGCAAGTTAGCATTGAATGAAATGTCTATCAATAATTACATCCAACAAGATGTATTTGATTTTATGTTGGAAACTAAGGTCATAGAACAGGTACTTGATGTTGTAGAGTTAAGCTTTGAATTGATTGATAGAGAATACAGTGACGATAGTTTACGATGTATAACTAAATCAAAAGTTACTCCTGATGAAGCAATTAAAGAATTGAACTATAGATTTAGAGAACATGGGGTAGGCTATCAGTATGAGTTAGGCGAAATTATTATAGTCGACTCTCAAATAATCCATGCTGAAGCAGTAAAGCCAGTTTTAGAATTACTAAGTGATAAGCGATTTCAGGGAGCGAATGAGGAATTTTTGAAAGCACACGAACATTACAGACACGGGCGCTATAAAGAATGTCTTAACGAATGCCTTAAAGCTTTCGAGAGTACTATGAAAACTATTTGTGATATTCAAAGTTGGACTTATCAACCTGGAGATACGGCGAAAAATCTGATTAATCTTTGCTTCCAGAATAATCTGATTCCTACTTACTTACAAACCCAAGTTACCTCACTCAAATCAAATCTTGAAAGTGGAGTTCCTACTATGAGAAATAAAAATGCAGGTCATGGTCAAGGTTCTCAGCCACTTACTGTCCCACAATACTTTGCTGCTTACCAGCTTCACATGACGGCAAGTACAATTCTATTTTTACTCGAAGCGGAGAAGGCACTGCCTTGAAGCTAATGCCTGTCTTATTCTGGCAGTTCCCCAAATTGCTGAGGATTGAGGGTTGAAATTTAAACGCAAAGGTAAACGCAGAGGTATGCAGAGGATTCGCTACGAGTTAATGAAATGTTGTACTAAGTTTAGTGATAATGAAGAATTTTAATATTCAGCTAGATGAAGAATATGCTCAAAAGCTTGCCTATATTCAACAGGAGGCTGACCAAGATATAGTAGAGGCAATTAAGTCTTCGATTGAACTGCGCTATCAACAACTTCAGGAACAAAAAACAGATCCCTTAGCTAAACTCAAGCAAAGTAAATTTATCGGCTGTTTCAAAGGAGAAACTGACTTAGCTGCTAATTCCCAAGCTATTGTGCGTAAGCGTTCGCGTAGCGTCTTGTAGGAAGATCGTCGTAGACATCGCTAATGCAAGAAAAATTGGAATAACAGCAATCCTTTCAAGAACTTGCTGCTGAATTTTGAATAAAGTTTGCAAAAGTCGGGAAAAAAGTCGGATTTACAGAATCTTATCCGAAAACTCTAGCAATATAACTGTAGAGTAATTGATAGTTGTCCCTAAAATCTGAACTCCCCTCGTCGTTACACAATGGACGCTGAAGCAGCATTAGCATGGTTAGATGCCACAATTCCCCCGCAGACTGGGGAACGGTTGAGCGATTTGCAAAAAGTGATTCTTGTGCAAGTTTGGTTGGGTAGAAAATACTTGGATATCGCTCATGCTTACGGTTGTACGGAAGGACACGCCAAGGATGCTGGTTCTCAGTTATGGAAGCTGCTTTCTAAAGTATTGCGAGAAAAAATTACCAAAAGTAATTGTCGCGCTACTTTGGAAAGGGTTCTGAGAAAAACGACTGCAATATCATCCAGTCTGATTGATTACTCGCGATCGCCCCAACCCACCCCAAAATTAGAGGATACCAATTTTATTGGACGAACAGAAGCGATCGCTCACCTGAATACTTTGGTAAATCAAGGATCAAAAGTTATTGTTATCCAAGGTGAGGGAGGCTTAGGCAAAACTACTCTAGCGCAGCAATATCTCCATCAAGAATTTGACTTGGTTTTGGAACTGCTGATGGCGAAGGAAACGCAAAATATCACCCCCGCCGAACGAGTAGTAGAGGAATGGCTCAAACAAGATTTTGAGCAAGAACCTGGGGTAGAATTTGGGGTTACATTGGGACGACTCAAGCGCCAACTCCACAATCGGCGAATTGGGGTATTAATTGACAATCTCGAACCTGCATTAGATCAACAAGGTGGATTGATTGCTTCTCACCGCAACTATGTAGAACTATTGCGGGTGTTGGCTGATGCAAGGGTGCAATCTGTTACCTTGATTACTAGCCGCGATCGCCTTTGTGAACCTGGGTTGAATGTGAATCACTATCGGCTTCCTGGTTTAGATCAAAGTGCATGGCAAAAGTTTTTTAGCAACCGTGGGTTAACTATCAACTCACCAACCTTGCAAATCATGCATCGCACTTATGGCGGTAATGCTAAAGCAATGGGAATTCTCTGCGGTTCGATTCAGGAGGATTTTGGCGGTGACATGGTTCTTTATTGGCAAGAAAATCATGCCGATCCTTTAGCAGCAACGGACTTAAAAAATTTAGCGGTTAGTCAAATCAATCGTTTGCAAATCCTCGACCCTCAAGCTTATCGCCTGCTTTGCCGTTTGGGATGTTATCGTTACCAAGATATACCCACCATCCCATCACAAGGGTTATTTTGCTTATTGTGGGATGTCCCACCCGATCAACATCGCCAAATCATCGCCTCTTTGAGAAATCGGTCTTTGGTGGAGTGCGATAAAGGTGAATACTGGCTGCATCCGGTGATTCGTGCTGAAGCGATCGCACGTTTACGCCCCAACGATGAATGGGAAATTGCCAATCACAAAGCCGCAGAATTTTGGACAGCTAGTATTAAACAAATTGAAACCTTTAAAGATGCTTTACAAGCTCTGGAAGCATATTATCATTATATAGAAATTCATGAGTTTGAGTTAGCAGGTAAGGTAATTTTAAAAAGTAGAAATAATCAATGGCAGCAATTTTTGCCTCTTGGTAGTACGTTGTATCGGATGGGTTTAATTCAACCGATACTGGCGGCAATTAATCAAGTTGTTAACAATCTGGAAAATAACCAAAACCTCAGCGAACTCTATAATATACTGGGCGATCTATATTGGATAACAGGTAAAATTAGTCAAGCGATCGCTTGTCAAGAAAAGACTATTACTCTGGCAACCCAAGCACTAAAATCACTTATACCTCAGCCAGAAAATAAACATCCAGTTTACTATCTGAGGATGCTAGAGGTAGATTCTTTATTAAGTATTGGTCTTTACAAAATAGATTTATGGGAACTAGAGGCAGCCGCAAATTTATTTCAACAAGTAATTTACCTAGCGCAAAATACTGAGCATCATCGCTGGGCAGAGAAAGCATCAGTTTGTTTAGCTTTGGTGTATTCTTATTTAGGTTTGCGTGATGCCTCCTTTGCATTAGCAGATGTAGCTTATCAGAATATTACAAACGAAAAACTAGTAGAACAGACTGGGAGATTTGTCTATTTCATGCAAATTTTGGGTCAAACATACGTCAATTTAGGAGAGTTTTATCAAGCAAATCAAATATTACACCAAGCTTTAACTTTTGCGGAAGAAAGCCACTATATGCAGGTGAAAGCAAAAACACTCAATGGTTTAGCAGAAATAAATCGGCAACAAGCAGATTTTGAATTAGCCCTGGCTCATCATAGAGAAGCAATCGAACTGTTGGATAAAATAGGTGCTAAGTGCGATCTAGCTGAAGCTTATTATCAATTAGGTTTAACTTATCAAAAGATGGCAAAGCCTGATGAAAGTAAACTTAATTTTAATCAAGGAATTCAGTTATTTACTGAAATAAAAGCTCCGAAGCAAGTTGAAAAAATTTCAATTTCACAATCTGGTTCATTTATCTGCACTAATAGGCATTGTAACAGTGATAAAATATAAAATATGAGTTGCTTATAGTTTCTGAATGAGGCAATAGGCAATAGGAAAGAAGGCTTTTGAGTTGTATTTTTCAAAAATCAAATATGAGTCCTATAGTAAATTAATCATCAGGCTCATGAAGATTTATTAGCTGCAAGCCCAAACAAAGACAAACTCACGCTTGTGTGATTTGCACTAAAGAATGTGTCCAGTACCCATATCTCCAAACGAATAAGGGATATTATCCTTAGAAGCCAGTTGAAAAACCTGACGCATAGGTTTCTGACAAATGGGGCAACCAGGACATTCCATTCCCTGCACCCATTCTGGATAACCCCCTAGTTTATCTCCTTCTACAGGTGTAATGCGATCGCATCTTGGCGCTCTTGGCGTACTTGGCGGTTCGTTTTTCCATTATTTTGCGTCACAGCGAAACACTTTTCAAACAACTTAAGAATTTAGAGACGCAATTAATCGTGTCTGTATAAGAGTTAGGAGTTAGTATTTGATGGCTTCTGATTCATAACTCATAACTCAATATGCGTCCATACACCGCTATCTTAATCGTACCAACTGGCATTGGGGCTGCCATTGGGGGTTATGCAGGTGATGCTTTGCCTGTTGCCAAAGTTATAGCACAGGTTTGCGATCGCCTAATTACTCACCCCAATGTCCTTAATGGCGCAAGTTTGTATTGGAACCTTCCAAACACTTTCTATGTTGAAGGTTACGGGCTTGACAAATTCGCTTCTGGATGCTGGGGTCTGCGTCCAGTCCGCAACAACAAAGTAGGTTTGCTTTTAGACCAAGCCATTGAGCCAGAGTTACGGCTACGGCATATACAAGCAGCCGATGCAGTCAGAGCAACTCTGGGATTGACTCTAACAGATTATGTAATTACAGATGCACCGTTAAATGTAGAATTGCGGACTACACCATCGGGAGCTAGTTGGGGAACAATTGGCAACCCGGATAGTTTATTACGGGCAGCTGAGATATTAATTAAAAAAGCGGGGGCAGAAGCGATCGCAGTTGTTGCCCGTTTCCCCGATGATATGGACTCAGAAGCAGTACAAAAATATCGTCAAGGTGAAGGCGTTGATCCCCTAGCGGGTGCAGAAGCCGTAATTAGCCATTTGCTAGTGCGAACCTTTCAAATTCCTTGCGCCCATTCTCCCGCCCTTTTGAGCGAACCCCCACAACCAGATTTATCTCCCCGTTCCGCCGCCGAAGAATTAGGCTATACTTTTTTGCCGTGCGTCCTTGTCGGATTAAGTCGTGCCCCACAATTTATAATAGATAAAGGAGCGATTGCATCAGAAAAAGGAGATATTTGGGCAGATGAAGTGGATGCTGCGATCGCACCTGCAAATGCTTGTGGTAGCAGTGCCTTACTGAGTTTAAGCCAAAGACCATGCCAAATAATTACAGTAGAAGAAAATAAAACTCTAATCAAAGTTCCTCCCCAACCGTTGGGGATCAAAGTTATACAGGTAAACTCATATTTAGAAGCAGTAGGCGTATTAGTAGCACACAAAGCAGGCATTAACCCCTCCGCTCTCCGTCCCAAACTATCACCTTTGCAGCCAGTAATTAAAAGTTAGGAGTTAGGAGAGACGCGATTAATCGCGTCTGTACAAGAGTTAGAGTTCTATCTTCCCCCTGCCCGCTTCCCCCTGCCCCTTCCCCTAAAAACCTGTGATTGAACAACAAAAACAAGAGCCAGAAATTCCATATCTGACACGCATCCAAGTACTTGGGGCGATGGGAGCGACTGCAATCATTTTGTTGATAGTCGCCAAACTGTCGTTGCACTTTGGTAACTTTTCCCTATTTTCCTGGAAGTGGGACGAGAAAGATTTGCTGTTGGGTGTTGGATTGGGATTCGTCATCACCGCCTTAAGTGGCATAGCTTATCGCGTTTGGACTCCCTATCGAAAAAGTGCAGATTATTATCTAGAAGTGGTACTGAAGCCCTTAGCCTTACCAGACTTAATTTGGCTCGGTTTACTACCGGGGTTGAGTGAAGAATTGTTATTTCGAGGTGTAATGCTGTCAGCTTTAGGATTAGATCATCTGGCTGTCATTGTATCTAGTTTTTGCTTTGGCATCTTGCATTTTAGTGGTTCTCAACAATGGCCTTATGTGATTTGGGCAACAATTGTTGGGATGATATTGGCATATAGCGCCTTGCTTACGGGCAACCTATTAGTGCCGATTGTCGCTCACATGATTACCAATTGGATTTCTAGCTATTTCTGGAAAATGTGGCAATTGCGGCAATTAAAAAATAAATTTTGAGCTTGTAGGAATTAGTGCGTAGGCGTAGCCCCAATACTTTTTGGTTAAGGGGGAAAGGGGAAAGGGGAAAGGGAAAGAGTACAAATGCAGGACTCACACATTAGATAGAGTTTCTACTTTCTGCCCCCTTGCCTCCTGCCCCCTTCAATCTGCGTTCACAAATTCCAAATATCCATTGCTGAGTTCTTTCACCGCCAAATCATAAAATTGCTTTCCGTGTTCTGGTGTTGCTAAACCAGGATTTGATCCCATACGTCCATCTGGATAACGCACTCGAAAGTCAGCTGCGCTATAAATCCTGTGTCCGCTTGCAACTTCTGGTGAAAGGGGTGCTTGCTTAATCGCTTCTGGATAAACGTATTGGGTGAGGGCTACTTCACTTGGCGTTGCATGAGAACCTTCTTGATCCCCATATAACTCTTTAGCTAGTTTATATACAGAACCGCACATAAACCAGTTTGCCACTTGACACTGCACCTGGTGAGCATTGGCAATCTGCAAATCTTCTAAATGGGCATAAGTTTCAGAGAACGCCGCTTTAAGGGTGGCGATATTACCACCGTGTCCGTTGATAAAGTAGAACTTGCTAAAACCAGCTTTGGCTAAACAAGTTACATAATCTCGAACTACTTGAATTAAAGTGCTAGGACGCAGACTGATTGTGCCAGGAAAAGCAGTATGATGCAATGCCATGCCCACATTGATTGTAGGGCCAACGATCGCGCCAGTTGCATCACCCACACCAGCTGCGATCGCTTCTGCACAAATGGCATCAGTACCAATTAACCCCGTTGGCCCATGTTGTTCTGTAGAACCAATAGGGAAAATAATCCCCTTCGACTGCTGTAAATAAGCTTCGACTTCTTGCCAAGTACTCAAATGCAGTAACATTTTTAATGATTTTCCTCAATAAAATTGCGGTAAGACGAAACCCTTCTCTGCTGAATAGCATCTCAATACTTTTCGGGTTTTGGGGGAAAGGGAAAGGGTTTGAATTTCCCTTTCCCCATTGCCCTTTAACCTTTCCCCAGACCAAAAGAGAGATTATTGGGTTTATCCGAAAAGTATTGATTAAACTCCCACTAACTTGATTATGAACTCCCAAGATTCCCAGTAGTGGCGATCGCTATGATAAATTTCAATAACAAGATCCCCGACTTCGCAAAAATTGTCGGGGATCAATGAATTTCATATTTTTAGATATCTGCTACCAACTTTCTGCCAAATGTGGAGGAAATGAGGCTATCTATTTTTATGAGAAGAATTCAGAACTCAGGAGTCAGAATTCAGCATGAATTCTGTACGAGTGTGTGATAGCGCAGCGTTAGCGAGTCTGCGAGCATCTGAATATTGGTTAAAACCGGACTTACGTCCCGCTACGCTAACGCCCCTGGTGGGCGAAACTAAAATAAATATTTTTCGTAATCAAAACTCTATCCCCTTGTGGGTAGAGTATTCAGAATTCAGAATTCAGAATTCTGACTCCTGTTTTATAAATATTGTTTAGGGGATGGAGTCGCAACGAGTTTTGACAGATATGGATATAAGCAATTTACCAAATATGCTACTTTATCCTACGATTCTCATTGCGAACCCCACCTATAAGAAAAATCTAAATTTATGAGATGTTGTGAGATGTTGGTTTTGTGGATCATCAAGAAAAGAATAGGGATCAATCTTAAGTCTTGATTAATCAAAGTAATAATGTTTTTTCACGTCGCTTGTAATTTCCCAGGTGCAGGACATTCCAGCCGGAAAAATCACCAAATCGCCTTTACCCATTTGCACTGCTTGTCTACCATCAGGAGTAACAACCACATCACCTTCCAAAAAGTAGCAAGTTTCTTGAGAATCATAAGTCCAAGGGAATTTTGAGACTTCCTTGCTCCAAATATCCCATTTATAGACACCCAATTCATTGAGGCGTTCAAGTCTTATAGCTGATGCTCAATTTGAATTTCCATGTTGCGTTTTTCTAGTTATGTTCAGCAGTAGGATTGAATATCCTCTCCACACTGATCTACTAAATAACACAAAGCACGAAAACGCAAGTAGACAAGTTCGTTATAAAGTGGATTGAGTTTGCACATTGGCGGAATGTGTCCTATTTTGCGGCCAAAAAGCTTGATATCACGCTCGAATGGACACTGAGCAGGAATCAGTTTAGCAATAAATTTCGCTAATTTTCGATTTTGAATCTCAATTTCATCCAGCCATTGACGTAATGGTTGCAATAAATCTAATTTAGGTTTAGCTAATTCCTTTTTGCTATCTGCTTGATTATTTTGTCCTAAAGGTTGAATAAACGCAGGCAAAAAAATACGCTGATTCTTGATTTTAAGCATAGTAGTAGGCAAGGTTTTCCTTGTGTAGATGAACTATTTGCCGAATTGGAATATTACACATCTAATCTGTCGAGCCAATTTGCATTATGCTTGGAGATTATGCAGAAAAATAAGCACAACGCAAAGAATTTACATGCATCTTTGGAGGGAAATTGTCTAACTAATTGTTATTTAAGCCCACCAAATCGGGAAGAACTGTCCCGTTAAATACAAAATAACAAAGAAATTATAAAAATGGCATTTCTTTAACTTATGGATTGCTAATGTTCGAGATAGCAATTTTATATATTAAATATAAATGCCTGGTTCTGAAACGGCCTAGTATCTAGAGATGGAATTTGGCGTAGAAAAAAACAGTTTAGCTCTCACTCCATATAGGCTTCGGTAGGACTAGTCTTTAATATCTAGCGATTTTAGGCTATTAAATATCTAGTCATAAGTCTAGTATATTACACCAGACAACCTAGATATTATCTAATAAGTAGCAATAAATCCTTTGATAAGTTCAAGCTAATATACTTAGAAGTTATAGCATTTACAAGAATATTTGCAATAAATGTATCGAGTGTAACCGCTTACACTAGTACAACCCTAGCAACATATAAGGCTCATATTTGATTGATTTTTGAAAAAACTCATTACAATTCAAAAAGCTTTCTTTCCAGTTACCTCTTGCCTAAACTTATTTCTTAAAATATCTCAAGCCGTAACGTTCTTGATATTTGTTGATATACTCAATATTCTGTTGCTCTAATTTTGACAGCAATTTAGATGGAAACGCTTTTGGTGAATATATAGGTTTATACCAAGGTTGGTTATCAAAGTAATCTTGTAATCCAGGAGTATCAAAACGGCGGCCGTGACTAGCAAAAATCGAATTTCGCATAATATCTAGTTCAAAACCGTCTTTACCGTCCAAATCTGCATCAGTTACAAGCCTTTGGGAAAGCCATAAATAAGTGTTGACAGTCGTGGTACTAACTGGCGGTATTGATGTCGTTGGGGCAGGTGTAATTTGAGTAGGAACAGATGGGGTTTGAGTAGGAACAGATGAGGCTTGTGTAGGAACAGATGGGGTAGTTGGTATAAATTTAGGAGTTTCTATCACTGGGCTGGTGATAGTTGACGGTGTTTCTGAAGGTAACACTGTTTTGTCTGCTGTAGATTGAGTAGGTTTTGTTAATACCTGGCTAATAATCACAGATGCACCGATTAGCCCACCTGCAATCAAACTACCCATAAGGATATTATTCTGACTATTACCTTGAGGATTCGGCTGTGGTTTGACAGGTAATGTCTGAGGTGGTGGTGCAGAAACTATAGTCGGTTGAGTCAAGATGGGTTGCGTTGGTGGAATTGGATTTGCGATGTTCTGCAAAGTATCCAGCATTGCTCTAGCTGTGGGGTAGCGATCGCGCGGATGATATGCGATCGCTTTATCAATCGCTCCTGCTATGATTGGACTAACATGACTCGCATACTGTCGCCATACAATTTCACCCGTCTGGGAATCCGTCTCTAGTTGTTGCGCCTGTTTACCAGTGAGTAAATAAATTATCGTCATTCCTAAACTGTATAAATCACTCGAATAAACTGGCCTACCTGCGGCTTGTTCACTCGGCATATAGCCAGGTGTACCAATCACAATCGAACTGGTAGGATTGCCTTGAGAATTTACTACGGTTCCCATTGACTCCCGGATAGCGCCAAAATCAATCAGCACTGGTTTACCATCACGATGACGCACAATGATGTTATCCGGTTTAATATCGCGGTGAACGATGTGTTTAGAGTGAACATAATCCAGGACGGGTAATAAATTCATGAATAATTCCTGGACAGCGCCTTCACTAAATAGCCCTTGCTTTTGAACTTTTCCAGTTAGGGTATCGCCTTCAACCCACTCCTGAACTAAGTAAAATTGTCCGCCAGAGGAAAAATAGGCATACAATGCTGGAATTTGGTCATTTGCACCACCGAGTTCTTCGAGAATAGCTGCTTCCCGTTGAAACCTCTCTTGCACTAACTGGTAAATTTGGGGATTATTGTGAATTGGTCTTAGCTGTTTAACCACACAAAGGCGCTTTGAGGGCATATAGGTATCTTCTGCTAGATAGGTTTCACCAAACCCACCAGCGCCCAGTGTGCGGATAACTTGATAGCGATCGTTCAAAAGCTGTATTGTCATGGGAGATTATAAGCGATATTCATAAGATAGTTTTCCCAAAACAACCTTCATTTCAAATCTAGTAAACCTTCTTCTTTCAATTTAGGATTGAAGCGAACTTGCATTTGCAAACCACGCACTTCTAATAATTGCGTTGAAATTTCTGCTTCTACTCTCCGCGCCACATTTTTAATAATTTTCATTTGTGCTAATTCATCATTAGCTGGATTTTGATATTTTGCCTGTTCTTCAGATGTCATTATCAATTTGACATCAATGGGATGAGTCCATTTTTCCTTGTTATCCCCATTTCCCCAAGGTACACTGCCATTTTCAGCAATCCAAGCATTTTCAGTATTTTCTAAAATTGTGCGACTAGGGCGTTCAATAGTTTGAACTTTGACCCAATAGCATTGCTGTGGCTGACGGACTAAATGCTGCTTGAGGCTAAGATAAACATCACGAGAGTATCCTACAAATTGCAGCACTTTTTCTTGGTCAAAAATAGCATATACCCCGATTTTACCTTGAAATTGTTCAGGTAATTGACCGCTATCATCAATGTAAGGAATGTATTCCAGGGCTGCCAAAGAAGAAAGATTCGTTTCAAGAGCCATACATCAAATATTAAACTTACTATTTGTCTTCAGAATGGAAAATTGCTAATTAGGGAAAAATTATCTTTAAAATTACCCATTACCTAATTTTTGGTAAATTGCACAAAGGCGACTGGGTTTAAAAATTTTAGCACTAAACATGAAATTTGGTGGTACATTGATGATGGCATATTCATCAGATTCATGATACTTTTCAAACTCTGCTGGCATTCCTTTAGTTGTCGTTAAGCTATAAGGAACTGGTTGGAAAATTAATTCTGTAAATTTAATTTGCTCACACTGCAATTGTTGACGAATTTGATTTAAGAAAGCATCGCTTGTCAATAAGTTGAACAAAGTTTCTTGGGCTTGTGCTTCAAGAGTGAAACTGCCATCAAAGTTCTGGACTATTTTAAGAGACATTTTCTGTATAGGTAGTTCTTAACGACTCAGTGAAAAATCACCACTTTAAGATCAGCCTATTGGATTGTGGGACTTCTGTCAGCCACTAGAGGAAGCTGGCATGATTAAGAATCATGAAGTTGAGCAGATTTTCAGGGATAGGTGATTTTCCCTTAGCACTGTGCTGACAAACTTCGGTAGGCAAAAAAGCAGTGAAAGCCCCGATTTACCATAGGGGCAATTCACGAATTGCCCTACAGGGTATAGCTTTGCACAAGCACTAACTAAGTGAATAAAAATCATTTTTTTAGTAAGAGGTAAAATAAAATACATAACAATGCCAGAATGCAAAACTACTCCAGGTAGGTTGGATTGAGGAACGAAACCCAACATTTTCAGAGCTTTGTTGGGACTTCCAAGAAATAAATTATCCAATCCTCTGGGATGGACATCTTGTCCGCCCATAGCCAAGGGCGGACAAGATGTCCACCCCACAATAAGTAGTTAAGTATTTTTTTATTTAGAAGTCCATTAACCGAGCAGTATTGGGGCTGCGCCTACGCACTTAGCGCACCACATTCTCGCACAACAAAAATGAGTGAATAATCGTGATATAAACCACAACTATCCACTCAAAGTTTAGTAAATCGGGGTTACTAAAAAACCCCAAGAAGATTATTCAAACTTGGGAAAGTTAAAACCAATTAACGTGATTCAGTTCCCTGATTAGGGCTACCTGCTATACCATCCTCTCCTGGTGCTTCTGGTGTAGCACTGGGTTTAGCATCACTCTTTTCAGCATCGCCAGTTTTGCGGATACTTTCGTCGATGGGGGTTTGGTAGCCACCAGAAGCAGTAGGCGTAGTTTCTTGATTATCAGATTTTTGTTTTTGTTGTTCAGCCATGATGACATTCCTTAATTATTTATTCTTGGGATTATCTTAAGAAAATTTGGGTTTTGAGTACATCTATCCAGAATCTAGTTATCGCTGATTGTCCCTCTATCGAAAGTATTGTTTAGTACTACTCATCTTTGATGACAAAAATCCATAACTATAGAATTTGCTAACCTTAGAATGCTTGCCGTCGTTAAAGGACAATTTAGAACAGATTTGATATCCGAGATGCTTTTAAAATTGCTTTATTGACACTTGACAGAGAATGGCAAATGATCTAAGTGAATAATATCGTGTGATGATTGTGATCCAAACTATCAAAGTGTAATTAATGAACCAGAGTAATCCACCGTTACCATCTGGATGTGTCCTTCGCAAGGCAACCTTGGCGGATAAGTGGTCGATTCGATTGCTGGTATTCTCAGCGAAACTCGACCCAACCCAATTAAACTGGCAGCAATTTTGGGTAATTGAATGCGGTGATAATCTCGTAGCTTGCGGACAGCTACGTAATTTTTCAGGGGTACAAGAATTTGGTAGTTTGGTCGTTGCATCAGCTTGGAGAGGTCGCGGTTTGGGTACTTTGCTAACGCAGCATTTGATTAATACAGCAACGCAACCACTTTATCTTGAATGTTTAGGTGAACGATTGGCACAGTTTTACAGTCGGTTTAATTTTGTACCAATATCTTTTGAAGACTTGCCACAATTTCCCAGAACAACAGGTTTGTCTACGCTCAACGATAAATTTAGATTGTCGCAATTAGCTAAAAAGCTGCTCAAAGTTCCTGTGGTGTTTATGGAATATCGAGGCCATACTAATTCGTAATGACGCTCGCGGACTCGCTACCGCTACGCTAACGTAATTCGTAATTCAGATATAGAGAATAATGACTGATACAAGCTGTTTACAATCTTTTACTGTTTCCAATTATCTATTTTCAAATCGGAGGTTTAGCAAAGATTGTTAGTAATACTGGCCCTAATAAATAGTATCTCTTAGTGCGTATCGGCGCGTCATCGTTTTTAAGAGTGTTTATTATTCTTTTTCAGCAGTTCTGATTCCAGTTTACCTAATTGATGACACGCCCTAACGATTGATGAACATTGCGGTGTGATGCTGGAATTCAAGGATGCAAGCCCTGACAAATTTGCTCAATTGGTGTCAGATGCGCCGTAATGGACTGAATGGATGGCGTGAGAAAGTTGCGATCGCAATAAACCAATTTACTTTTCGGGTGTAGAAAATGCTCTTTCGTTTTACCGTGCGATGCTTGCCCCATCTTGCTGCACCTCAAGGATGGGTGATGCAATCGGCGCTCCCACTGATAGAGAAGGAAAGGCTTGAACTCAGGTTAATTATAACCTCACCAGTTCAATATTAATTTTCCTCTGCCTAGAGTGACAAAACAGGGTTAAGGAAGGGGAGAGCAGTGACGCTCAAAGCTTACCCCAATACCGCTATCGACTCTAACAGGCTTATGTTCAAAGCCACATTTATGCAAAAAACCTCAATTACTTTTTTTGTCCAAAGTCCAATTGCTAAAGTTGGCAAAGAAAGCTTGGAGTAATTTATCGTCTACTTTCGGCCAGCGAATGGCGGTATCTGCAAGTCCATTGAGGGTATTTTGGCAATCAAATTTTAAGCTAGATGTTGCATTGGACTCTGAAGATGTATTGTCTTCAGCCAGCGATATAGCTGAATACAAAGCGTTATCAGCAGAAATTTGGGTATTGCGAAGTAGTTCAGCTTGCCAATCCTCATAGGGAAGCTGTTGCAGTGGGTAGCCCAAAGAGCGGATGCAGTTAATAAATTGACTCCAAGGAGCAGAATCGGAATTAATTAGATGAAAGGCTTTGCCCAAAGATTCTGGCTGCTGTGACAGGTGGATTAAAGCTTTGGTGAGATAGTCTACAGGTGTAATTTCTACCGTGCTGTTCATCTCTGGCGCACTTTTTAGTTGAATGCAGCTTTTGATGAATCTGTAAAACATATCATTTGAATTCCAAACGCCGGTTTGACTGTGCCATGTTATTCTACCAAGCCTGTAGATACTGCAAGGCAAACCGCGATCGCGTGCCATCATGATAATCTTCTCTGCCACCCATTTACTTTGGGTATAGCCTCCAAGAAGTCCTTGACTGTGTTCCAGAGGATCATTTTCTTGAACAACGTCTAATTTGAAATACTCATCTGAGGCGAAAACGCTAACAGTAGAAATGAAATGCACAGGTTTGATTTTGATTTGACTAGCTAATCTCAAGACTTCCTCAGTTCCACCAACATTTGCTGCTTTCAACAAAGCGTATGGATAAACATGATTTACCAAAGCGCCATTATGGTAAATTAAGTCAATTTTCCTCGCCATGAAGTGAAACTGCTCATCACCAAGACCCAGAAGCGGTTGAAATAAATCTCCTAATACTGGAATAATCCGCGAGTTAAAAGATTCTTCCCAAAGTAAATAAGCTTTCAGGGTTTCTTGGAGGCGTTGTTTACCTGCGCTCAAGTTAGCAGCACGCACCAAACAATAAATATCTGCTTGAGTTTGTTGTAATAATTCCGCCAGCAAGAAAGCACCAATAAAGCCTGTTGCACCCGTGAGCAGAATAGCCTTTGGTTCACTTACAGGTTGATAAACTAGGTTAAGAGGCTTGATTGTCTCATCAAGGACGACTTCAGCCTGTAAGTTTAAGGGAGTAATTTCATTGGTACTGACAGTAGAATCAGTTTCACAAGTAGATTCAATGGTTTGAGCTAGTTCAGCGATAGTTGGGGCAGCAAATAAGTGGCGCAACGGTAAGTTAATCTGGAAAGTCTCATTTACCTGAGACATCACTCGAATTGTGGAGAGTGAATGACCTCCTAACTCAAAGAAATTATCTAAAACACCCACCTGTTCCAAATGCAGTACATTAGCCCAAATATCTGCCAAGACCTTCTCTACAGGGGTGCGTGGTGCCACAAAGCTCACTGCCAACTGGGTATTATGGGAATCAGGAATAGGTAAGGCTTTGCGGTCTACCTTGCCATTGGGAGTTAAAGGTAAAAACTCTAACCTGACAAAAGCAGAAGGCACCATGTACTGTGGTAATTTTTCTTTCAAGAAAATGCGTAAGTCATCGGTAGTTGGTGTTTGCTCCAACTGCGGCACAAAATAAACTACTAAGCGTTTCTCTCCTGGGATATCTTCTCTCGCCACTACCACATTTTCCCTAACTCCTGGATGCTGACTCAGTATTGCCTCAATTTCCCCTACCTCAATTCGGAAACCTCGGATTTTTATTTGATTGTCAATGCGTCCCAGGTATTCTATGTTTCCATCTGGTAAATAACGGGCTAAGTCACCAGTTTTGTAAAGTCGGGGACTGGGGACTGGGGACTGGGAATTGGGAAGAATTTCTGCTCCCTTGCTCCCCTGCTCCCCTGCTCCCCTGCTTCCAGCAAAGGGGTTAGGGATGAATTTTTCTTGTGTTAATTCTGGTCGGTTGAGATAACCGCGTGCTAATCCTGCACCACCGATGTGCAATTCTCCTGGCACACCCACAGGCACTAGTTGCAAATTTTCGTCTAAAATGTAGACTTGTGTATTGGCGACCGCCTTACCAATAGATATTTTCTCGTCATCTTCAGTGCATTTTGCAATCGTGGCACAGACAGTAGCTTCTGTTGGCCCGTAACCGTTGAAGAAGTTTCTGCCAGCAGACCATTGTCTGATTAGTTCAGCAGAACAAGCTTCTCCACCTACAATTATTGTTTGCAGTGCCGGAAGTTCCTCCATAGGCATAACTGCTAAAGCCGATGGTGGTAGCGTGATATTGGTAATGCAATTATTGCGTAATTGCTCAATTAATGGCTTCCCTGGCGATAGAGAGTCTTTTGTTCCCAGGTACAGCGTTGCACCTGACCCCAGAGCCAATACAACTTCCCAGATAGAAGCATCAAAACTGAAGGAGGCAAACTGGAGAACGCGACTATCAGAGTCTAAGCCAAAAGTTTGAATGTGAGCGTGAGTTAAGTTGCATAGTCCCCTATGCTCAACCATGACACCTTTAGGTCTACCTGTAGATCCTGAAGTGTAAATCACATAAGCTAGATGAGAAGCTTTGACTCCACTGCTGAGGTTATCTTGATTGTTTTGGGCAATTTCTTCCCAGGCTTCATCTAGGCAGACAAGTTTTGCTTGATGCTCAGGAAGTCTGTGAATAAGTCGTTGTTGAGTCAGCAGTACCGAAACTTGAGCATCTTCTAACATGAAGCGCAAGCGCTCTTGAGGATAGTCTGGATCAAGTGCTACATAAGCTCCACCAGCCTTGAAAATCCCCAATAGTCCTACCACTATATCTAAAGAACGTTCTACACAAATACCCACCAGCGCATCTGGTTTGACACCCAATGAGCGCAAGTAATGCGCCAACTGGTTAGCACGACAATTCAACTGGTGGTAAGTCAGTTGTTGATTCTCAAATACCACCGCCACGGCATCAGGTGTACGTTCCACCTGTTCTTCAAACAACTGATGAATACATTTATCGAAGGCGTAGTCTACCTGAGTATCATTCCACTCAACTAATAATTGCTGTTGCTCAGATGCTGTTAACATTGGCAATTGAGAAATGCGATCGCTGGGATTAGCAACAATACCTTCTAGCAATGTCACAAAATGACTCGTCATCCTTTCGATAGTGCTGCTATCAAACAAGTCAGTGTTGTATTCCCACCCTCCCACTAGTCCAGTACTAGTGTTTTCCATTGATAAAGTTAAATCAATCTTTGCCGTGGAACTTTCTATTGGCAAGGAACTGACAGTTAACCCAGTCAACTCTATTTCAGACATGGGAGCGTTCTGGAGACCAAACATCACCTGAAATAGTGGTGTATGACTCATGTCTCTTTCTGGTTGCAGAGTTTCCACCAACATTTCAAAGGGCAAATCTTGATGAGCGTAGGCGGACAGTGCCATTTCTCGGATACGTGGGAGTAATTCGTTAAAACTAGGATTAAGAGATAAATCAGTCCGCATCACTAAAGTATTGACAAAAAACCCAATTAACCCTTCTATCTCGGTGCGATCGCGGTTAGCAATTGGTGTCCCCACCAAAATATCTGATTGTCCCGTGTAGCGATAAAGCAGGGTATTATATGCCGCTAACAAGGTCATAAACAAAGTCACCCCTTGCTTTTGACTCAGCTGCACCAACCGTTGAGTTAGTTCACCAGACAAGGCAAACTCAAGATATGCGCCATTGAAAGTCTGCACAGCAGGTCTAGGTCTATCTGTGGGTAATGGCAAGAACGTGGGTGCATTTGCCAATTGTTGTTCCCAGTAACTCAATTGGCTCTTCAGTACTTCTCCTTGCAACCATTGTCTTTGCCATAAGGCGAAATCTGCATACTGAATCGGCAGTGGTGTTAAAGGTGACGGTTGACCTTGAGAATAAGCATTGTATAGTGCTTGTAACTCCTGGACAAACACACCTATTGACCAGCCATCAGAGACAACGTGGTGCATACACACTAATAACCACTGTTCTGTCTCGGACAGTATCATTAATGTCGCTCTGATTAATGCTTCATTTGCTAAGTCAAAAGGCTGAATTGCTTGTTGTTGAAGTAATTGCTGTGCAGCGATTTCTTGTTCTGTTACGGGTAAATGCTGTAAGTCAACAACTGCAACTGTCCAATTCGTTTGAGTTTGAACAATTTGTGAAAGCTTTCCATCAACGGCAACAAAGTTAGTACGTAATGCTTCGTGGCGATGAATAATTTCAATTAAGCTTTGTTCTAAGGCAACAACATTAACAGTTCCGACTAAGCGCAAACCAATGGGGATGTTGTATGAGGCACTGTTCGGGTTTAACTTGTCTAAAAACCACAAACGCTGTTGAGCATAAGACAGTGGGAGTTCTGCATTCTCTGCCCGCTTTAAGATGGGTGGGGCAATAAGTTCTAAGTCTTGTTGCTGTAACCTTTGAATAATTGGCGCTAATTGAGCAATTGTTGGTGCAGCAAATAACTCACGTAATGGCAGTTCTACTTTCAAGTTGGTGCGGATGCGGGAAACCAGTTGCGTTGCTAGTAGCGAATGTCCTCCAAGTTCAAAGAAGTTATCATGTATGCCCACAAGCTCTACTTTCAGCACTTGCGCCCAAATTAGTGACAAAATTTCTTCAATTGGGTTACGTGGAGCAACATACTGATCTGATAATTGACTGTGTAAATCAGGTGCAGGCAATACGCGACGGTCTAATTTTCCGTTGGATGTAATTGGTAAAGCTTCCAAGATAACTATTGCACTTGGCAGCATATACTCTGGTAACTTCTCCTTCAGGAAGCTACGCACAACGTTTACAGAGACTCTCTGCTCTGGCTGTGGCACAATGTAAGCGACTAAGCGTTTATCACCTGGGGTATCTTCTCGCACAACCGCACAAGAAGCTTGTACATTAGTATGTTGGCTCAGTACAGCTTCAATTTCGCCCAACTCAATGCGGAAACCGCGAATTTTCACCTGATTGTCAATGCGTCCCAAGTATTCGATATTGCCATCTGGCAGATAACGTGCTAGATCCCCAGTTTTGTAAAGGCGCTCAGAAGAGGCAGAGGGGCAGAGGGGATGGGGGGCAGAGGGGAAAGACTGCTCCTCTGCTACCCTGCTCCCCTGCTCCCCTGTTCCCCTGCTTCCACCGAAGGGATTTGGGATGAATTTTTCTTGTGTTAACTCTGGGCGGTTCAAGTAGCCTCTGGCTAAAAGCACACCAGCAATGTACACTTCCCCTGGTACACCAATGGGTACAGGCTGTAAATATTTATCTAGGATGTAGATTTGAGTATTAGAAATGGGTCGCCCAATTGGAGGTAGTAGCGGCCAAGTGTCTACTAAATTAGGCAAAGTAAAACTGGTGGCTACATGGCTCTCGGATGGCCCGTAATGATTGTGCAGAGTACAGTCACTTAGCTGACTCAGCCACTTGGAAATGGCAGGAGTAATCTGCAACTGTTCCCCAGCAGTAATGATTTCCCGCAAATGAGTATTTACTAACTCACTACCAACAGCGAATTCTGCTAGTTGTTGTAATCCCACAACGGGGAGAAACATTCTTTGAATTGCTTTTTCTTGGATTACTCTTAACAAATTTGAGGTATCGTGGCGTAATTCCTTAGTTATTAAGAACAATGTACCGCCAGAACACCAAGTAGTGAAGATTTCTTGGAAGGAGACATCAAAGTTAATCGAAGCAAATTGTAGGGTTTTTGCTCCACGAGCAATTTTCAGATTGTCTGGATGCCACAAAATCATATTGCAAA
Source organism: Desmonostoc muscorum FACHB-395 (assembly GCF_014698035.1). Classification (GTDB taxonomy): domain Bacteria; phylum Cyanobacteriota; class Cyanobacteriia; order Cyanobacteriales; family Nostocaceae; genus Nostoc; species Nostoc muscorum_A. The sequence goes on along the minus strand of NZ_JACJSF010000055.1, from coordinate 27,274 downwards.
GGGCAAGCTGATTCATGGCTATACCCTTTGGTTGACCTGTAGAACCAGAAGTGTAAATTATGTAACCTAAGTTATTGGCTTGTACACCAGTGATGAGATTATCCTGGCTGCACTGAGAAATTAATTCAGCGTCAGTATCTAGGCAAACAAGCTGTGTTTGATTTGGGGGCAGTCGGTCAAGAAGCGATCGCTGGGTGAGCAAGACTTTAACTTGAGTATCCTCTAAAATAAAGCTCAAACGCTCAGTTGGATACTCTGGATCAAGTGGTACATACGCTCCCCCTGCTTTGAGAATTCCCAACAGTCCAATGACCATCTCCAAAGAACGTTCTACACACAGACCAACTAAGGTATCTGGTTTTACACCCAAAGACTGCAAGTAGTGCGCCAACTGGTTAGCGCGATCGTTTAATTGGTTGTAAGTAAGTTGTTGCTCTTTAAACTCCACTGCCACTGCATTGGGTGTCAGTTTTACCTGTTCCTCAAACAACTGATGAATGCACTGATCAAGGGGATAATCAACTTGAGTATCGTTCCACTCAAAAAGTAATTTTTGTTGCTCAACTTCACTCAGCAGAGGCAATTGTGAGATTTGCTGTTGAGGATTAGCAACAATGCCTTCAAGCAAGGTGACAAAATGACTTGTCATGCGATCGATAGTACTAGCATCAAACAAGTCAGTGCTGTACTCCCACAATCCTATCAGCCCAGTAGGACTGTTCTGCATGATTAAGGTTAAATCAAACCTGGAAGTTGTCAGTTTTACTGGTAATGGACTGACATTTAGCCCAGTTAGGTCTAATCCAGATGCAGTGGGCGCATTTTGGAGGACAAACATTACCTGAAACAGTGGTGTATGGCTAAGATTCCGTTCTGCCTGTAATGCTTCTACCAGCATTTCAAAAGGTAAGTTCTGATGAGCGTATGCCTCCATTGCCATGTCACGGACGCGAGTCAGTAATTCGCTAAAACTGCGATCGCCTGATATCTCTGTCCGCATGACTAAGGTATTGACAAAAAAGCCTATTAACCCTTCTATTTCGGAGCGATCGCGGTTAGCAATTGGCGAACCCACCAATATATCTTCTTGTCCCGTGTAGCGATAAAGCAGGGTATTATATGCTGCCAACAAAGTCATAAACAAAGTCACCCCTTGCTGTTGACTCAGTTTGGTTAGTTGTTGAGTTAACTCAACAGATAGAGCAAACTCAAGATATGCACCATTGAAAGTCTGCACAGCAGGTCTGGGTCTGTCTGTGGGTAGTGGCAAGAAGGTGGGTGCATTTGCCAATTGTTCTTTCCAGTAACTCAATTGGCTGTTGAGTAGTTCCCCGACTAACCATTGTCTTTGCCATAAGGCGAAATCTGCGTACTGAATTGGCAGTGGTAATAAGGGTGACGGTTGACCTTGAGAATAAGCATTGTACAGTGCTTGTAACTCCTCGATAAATACACCTATTGACCAGCCATCACTAACAACGTGATGGATAGACACTGATAACCACTGTTCTGTAGGAGACAACACCACTAATGTGGCTCTGATTAATGCATCATGAGCTAAGTCAAAAGGCTCAATTGCTTGTTGTTGGACTAATTTCTGTGCAGCTTTTTCTTGTTCTGTTAAGGCTAAATGCTGCAATTCAACAACTGTCAGTGACCAATTTGGTTCTATTTGAATGATTTGAGTTGGTTTTCCATCAACGGAAACAAAATTAGTGCGTAATGCTTCGTGGCGATGAATAATTTCCTTGAAGCTTTGTTCCAAAGCGGCAATATTCACACTTCCGACAAAGCGCAACCCAATTGGGATGTTGTAGAAGGGACTGTCCGGCTCGAACTGGTCTAAAAACCACAAACGCTGTTGAGCATAAGACAATGGTAGTTCTGCATTGTTTGTCCGCCTTAAGATGGGTGGTGCGGCAAGTTCTAAGTCTTGTTGCTGTAATTGCTGAATTAATTGTGCTAACTCTGCAATTGTTGGTGCAGCAAATAACGAACGTAATGGCAGTTCTACTTTCAAGCTGCTACGGATACGAGAGACGAGTTGCGTTGCTAATAGCGAGTGTCCTCCCAAGGTAAAAAAGTTATCATATCTGCCTACAAGCTCTATTTTTAGGACTTCTTGCCAAATAAGTGCCAGGATTTCTTCTAGGGGCGTGCGTGGAGCTACATATTTATCTGATAATTCACTACTTGGCTCTGGTGCTGGTAAAGCGCGACGGTCTATTTTGCCGTTGGAGGTTAGGGGTAAAGATTCTAAGATGGCGATCGCACTTGGTACCATATATTCTGGTAGCTTTTCTTTGAGGAAGCTACGCAGTTCTTTAACTGTGGTTGTCTGCTCTGATTGCAGTACGATGTACGAGACTAGGCGCTTATCACCAGGAATGTCTTCGCGGACGATGACTACAGATGTTTGCACATCTTTATGTTGACTTAGTGCTGCCTCGATTTCTCCCAATTCGACACGGAATCCACGGATTTTTACTTGATTGTCGATACGTCCCAGATATTCTATATTGCCATCTGGTAAATAACGAGCCAAATCTCCGGTTTTATACAGGCGAGGACTGGCAACTGGAGATTGCACTATTTTTCTCCTCCGCTCCCTTACCCCTCTGCTCCTCTGCTCCTCTGCTCCCCTGCTTCCACTGAAGGGGTTGGGGATGAATTTCTCTTGTGTTAACTCTGGGCGGTTGAGGTATCCTTTTGCTAATCCTGCACCACCTATGTGTAACTCTCCTGGAACACCCACAGGTACTGGTTGTAAGTTTTGGTCGAGTATGTAGATTTGCGTATTGGAAATTGGGCGACCAATAGGCACAGTCTTCAAATTGCTCTCTGGTTGACATTCCCAGAAGGTGACATCAATTGCCGCTTCTGTCGGCCCGTAGAGATTATGCAATTGACACCCTAAACAAGCAAAAAAGCGTTCCTGAAGTTCTTTTGGCAGTGCTTCGCCACTACAAATAACTTGCTTCAAGCTACTGCAATCTTTTAAACCTTGTTCTTCTAGAAAAATCTGGAGCATCGAAGGAACAAAATGCAGTGTAGTAACTTGCTGTTCTAGTATTAGGTTGACCAAGTAACCACTATCTTTATGTCCACCTGGTTTAGCTACAACTAAACGCGCTCCAGTCAATAATGGCCAGAAAAACTCCCAAACGGAGACATCAAAACTGAAAGGAGTTTTCTGTAAAACGCAGTCTATTTCTGTTAATTGATATGCTTGCTGCATCCACAGGAGGCGATTGCAAATCCCTAGATGCGTATTTATCGCTCCTTTAGGCTTTCCGGTGGAACCCGAAGTGTAAATCACATAAGCCAAGTTAGTAGCTTGCACACCAGCGATTGGATTTTGCTGATTCGACTGAGGAATGATTTGCCAGTCGGTATCTAAGCAAACAACACGCGCTTGATGTTCTGGTAATTTCTCAACTAATTGCTGCTGACTCAGTAATACTGAAACTTGAGCGTCTTCGAGCATAAAACTCAAACGGTCTTGGGGATACTCTGGGTCAAGCGGTAAGTAAGCCCCACCAGCTTTGAGAATTCCCAACAATCCCACCACCATCTCCAAAGAGCGCTCTACACATATCCCCACTAGCACATCTGCGGACACTCCCAAAGAACGTAAGTAGTGCGCCAACTGGTTAGCACGACAATTTAATTCGTGATACGTCAATTGTTGATTTTCAAACACCACCGCGACTGCATCGGGTGTACGCTCTACTTGTTCTTCAAACAAATGATGAATACATTTATCTTGGGGATAATCTACTTGAGTATCATTCCACTCCACTAATAATTGTTGTTGCTCAGATGCTGTGAGCATTGGTAATTGAGAAATCCGCTCTTGGGGATTCGCCACAATTGCTTCAAGTAGAGTCACAAAATGACCAGTCATCCGTTTGATAGTGCTGCTATCAAATAAGTCAGTGTTGTACTCCCACCACCCGACGAGTCCATTGTTAGTGTTTTGCATTCCTAAGGTAAGGTCAAACTTAGCGATCGCACTTTCTATAGGCAATTCACTGACACTTAACCCAGTTAACTCTACTTCAGATGTGGGCGCATTATTAAGAACGAACATCACTTGAAACAGTGGTGTATGGCTCAAGTCCCGTTCTGGTTGCAATGCTTCCACTAGCATTTCAAAGGGCAAATCCTGATGAGCGTAGGCGGATAATGCCATTTCCCGGATACGTGGGAGTAATTCGTTAAAGGTGCGATCGCCTGATATCTCTGTCCGCATCACTAAGGTATTGACAAAAAAGCCAATTAACCCTTCTATTTCGGTGCGATCGCGGTTAGCAATTGGCGAACCCACCAATATATCTTCTTGTCCTGTGTAGCGATAAAGCAGGGTATTATAAGCCGCCAACAAAGTCATAAACAAAGTCACCCCTTGCTTTTGACTTAACTGCACCAATCGTTGAGTTAGTTCACCAGACAGAGTAAATTCTTGATATGCACCATTAAAAGTTTGCACAGCAGGTCTGGGTCTGTCTGTGGGTAGTGGCAAGAATGTGGGTGCATTTGCCAATTGTTGTTTCCAGTAACTCAATTGGCTGTTGAGTACTTCCCCCTGCAACCATTGTCTTTGCCATAAGGCGAAATCTGCGTACTGAATTGTTAGTGGTAGCAGGGGTGACGGTTGACTCTGAGAATAAGCATTGTACAGTGCTTGTAACTCCAGGGCAAACACACCTATTGACCAGCCATCAGATACAACGTGGTGCATACACAATACTAACCACTGTTCTGTATTAGACAGCATCAGTAATGTTGCTCTGATTAATGCTTCTGACTCTAAGTCGAAAGGAAGAAGTGCTTGTTGTTGGACTAATTTCTGTGCAGCAGTTTTTTGTTCAGTTAAAGGTAAATGCTTTAACTCAACAACTGATAGTGTCCAAGGTATATTTTCCTGTTCCCTGTTCCCTGTTCCTTGTTCCCTCCAATTGTGAATGATTTGAGCAGCTTGTCCATCAACAATAATAAAGTTAGTACGTAATGCTTCGTGGCGATGAATAATTTCAATTAAGCTTTGTTGTAGCGCTGCAACATTAAGAGTTCCGACTAAGCGCAACCCAAAGGGGATGTTGTATGAAGCACTGTTCGGCTCGAACTGGTCTAAAAACCACAAACGCTGTTGAGCATAAGACAGTGGTAAGTTTGCATTCTCTGCCCGCCTTAAAATGGGTGGTGCAGCAAGTTGTAAGTCCTGTTGCTGTAACTGCTGAATGAATGGCGCTAATTCCGTAATTGTTGATGCAGCAAATAACTCACGTAATGGTAGTTCTATTTTGAAGCTAGTGCGGATGCGTGAAACCAGTTGCGTTGCTAGGAGTGAGTGTCCCCCAATTTCAAAGAAATTATCGTAAATACCCACTTGCTCTACTTTCAAAACTTGCGCCCAGAGGAGTGCAAGCATTTCCTCAACGGGTGTACGCGGGGCGACATATTTTTCTAGGAGTGCGGTATCTAAGTCTGGTTTTGGCAGGGCGCGGCGGTCTACTTTGCCGTTGGGAGTCAAGGGAAAAGATTCCAAGATTACTATTGCCGAAGGTATCATGTAATCTGGCAGCTTTGCTTTGAGGAATTGACGTATTTCACCCATCGTAGGTTGACAGTTCTGATGCGTTACGATGTAGGCGACTAAACGTTTATCTCCAGGGGTATCTTCGCGCACAATCACACAAGCTCCCTGCACATCGCTGTGTTGGCTCAGGACTGCTTCAATTTCGCCCAACTCAATCCGTAAACCACGTATTTTTACTTGGTCGTCGATGCGTCCTAAGTATTCAATATTTCCATCGCTTAAATAACGTGCTTTATCTCCGGTTTTGTAGAGGCGCTCAGAAGAGGCAGAGGGGAAAGACTGCTCCCCTGCTCCCCTGCTCCCCTGCTCCCCTGCTCCCCTGCTCCCACCGAAGGGGTTTTGGATGAATTTTTCTTGTGTTAACTCGGTGCGGTTAAGGTATTCCCTAGCTAGACCATCTCCACCAATGTATAATTCTCCCGGTACACCAATACCCACTGGTTGTAGTTGGGAATCTAACAAATAGATTTGTGTGTTAGAAATTGGTTGCCCGATGGGAATAGTTGTCGCGCCTTCTGGTACATCCTGCACCAAGTACCAGGAACTAAATGTTGTATTCTCTGTTGGCCCATAAACATGGAGTAGTCGCTGCGGCGCACCATTGTTGAGTACTTCTTTAACCCATTTAGGATCGACAGCCTCGCCGCCAAATAGAAGATGCCGTAGTGAATTGAAAGCAGAGGGGACTTCTTGAGCAATTTGATTAAACAGGGCAGTTGTCAAGAATAATACACTGATACTTTGCGATCGCATAAAGTCCGCAAAATCTTTGGGCGAAAGTGCCAAATCTTTGCTCACCCCTACCAACCGCGCTCCGTTCAGTAACGCTCCCCAAATTTCAAAGGTAGCAGCATCGAAGGCGTGATTTGAGGCTTGGGCAATTACGTCATCAGCAGAAATGTTGATATAGTTGGTTTCTTTGACCAGTCGAACTACACTTCGATGGATAATGCTCACACCTTTGGGTTGACCTGTAGAACCGGAGGTGTACATTACATAAGCTAAGTTATCAGCTGTGACGCTGGTAGTTGGGTTATTTTGTGTTTGTTGATTGATGATATCCCAGTTTGAGTCTAAGCAAATTACACTAGCGTTGCGTTCGGCAAAGCCGCGCCGGAGGCGTTCGCCTAGTTTATTAACTAGTTTTTCTTGAGTCAATATGACTGATAACTGAGTATCTTCGAGCATGAAGGTCAATCGCTCTTGAGGATATTCTGGGTTAAGTGGCACATAAGCACCACCCGCCTTGAGAATCCCCAATAGTCCCACGACCATTTCTAAAGAACGCTCCACACATATCCCCACCAACGCATCAGCTTTCACACCCAAAGACTTCAAGTAGTGCGCCAATTGGTTAGCACGGCTGTTCAATTCGCGGTATGTGAGATGTTGATTCTCGTACACCACTGCTACAGCATCGGGTGTAAGCTCCACCTGCTCCTCAAACAACTGATGAATAGATTTATCCTGGGGATAATTAGATTGGGTATCATTCCAGTCAACTAATAGCTGTTGCTGCTCAGATTCTGTTAGCATTGGCAACTGGGAAATTCGTTGCTGAGGATTAGTAGCGTAGACGCAAAGCGGCTTGTCGTCAGACATCGCCTCAAGCATTGTTACAAAATGACCCAGCATCCGGCTAATCGTTCCATCTTCAAATCGACTGGCATCGTACATCACCCTCAGCGACAATTGCTCACCAGGGGAAACTAAAACCGCCAGAGGATAATTTGTTTGTTCAATCCATCTAAAATTCGAGAGGGAAAAATTGCGATCGCCTTGTAGAGCAGAAGTATCAATAGGATAATTCTCAAAAACAACAATACTCTCAAACAAAGGCGTACCCTTGGGAACATCACTTAGCCCCTGAATCTCTGCTAATGAGCTATGGGAAAATTGCTCAGACTCAATCTGTTGCGCCTGTAAATCCTTCAACAAACCCAGCAATTCAGTCTTCTCGGAGATTTGTACCCGCACTGGCAGAGTATTGATAAATAACCCCACAATCGACTCTACACCAACAAGCTCAGGCGGACGACCAGATACAGTTGCGCCAAAAACCACATCTGTTTCTTGGCTGTAGCGAGACAGCAACAATCCCCAAGTCGCCTGCACCAAATTACTCATCGTCAATTGATGCTGTCTGACAAAAGACATTACTGCTGCTGTCGCTGGCACAGTTAAGTCAATTTGTTGTTCGCTATAGCCCGAATGTTTCTCCCGCATTGACAATGGTTTATCCACAGTCAAAGGAGTTGGTGTAGTAAAACCTTGGAGTTTTTGTCGCCAAAATTCTTTAGCTAAATCTCGATCCTGCTGCTGTAACCAAGCAATATAGTTGCGGTAGCTGACAGTTCCCGTATTAGATAAACTTTTACCCTGAGAAATAGCTTGATAAAACTCCAACAGGTCTTGGAAAACCAAAGGTGATGACCAGCCATCAAGTAATAAATGATGATGACACCAAACAAACTGATAAGTATCCCCATCCAACTGGATTAGATGTAGACGCATCAATGGCGCTTGCGACACTTGAAAACCCTGTTGTCGCTCAGAATCCAGAAAACTCTCTAATTGCTGTTGCTGCTCTTGTGTAGATAACTCCCGCCAGTCATAAGTTTCGACCGTCACATTTACCTGTCGATACACCACTTGAACTGGCTGGCTCAAAGACTCCCACAGAAACGCTGTGCGGAAGACGGGATGTCGAGCTACTACTTGCTGCCAAGCTTGCTCAAAGGTTTTTACATCTAGGTTTCCCGTCAAAATGCAAGTTATCTGCTCAAAATATACGCCTGAGTCTGGAGCATATAAACTTTCAAACAGCATCCCCTCTTGCATGGGAGATAAGGGATAAATATCTTCAATATTTTGGCGATTAGTTTTGCTAAGTTCTAATTTCATAAATTTTGTAATATCTGATCTATTTCTAGTTGGTTAAGTTGAATTAATGGGAAATCTGTAGGCGTATAACCTGCATTTTCTGTTAATAAACAATGAGCAATTAACTCTTGCAAAGTTTCGACAAATTCTTGAGCAACATTCTCAATCGTTTCGTGCTGATGTATATTGCTGCTGTATGTCCAATCTATTTGCAGTTGTTCGTTGATAACGATGGCATTAATGTCTAGCAAACAATGGCGCTGACCTTGTAAACTCTGGCTATTTCCGCTAGGTTCATTAGCTATTTGCATTAGAGAAGATGTATTCACAACTTGAGCAAATTGTCCCAAATAATTGAAGCTAATTTCTGCCAGGGGAATTTTTTCTAATTGGGTGCTAATTTCTGAATCAATATTTAGATAACGCAATAAGCCATAGCCAATGCCTTTATTAGGAATTGCACGTAATTGTTCCTTGACGGATTTTAACGCAGTACCAAGATCATCTATAGTTCCCAGTTCCACAACAACTGGGAAAATCGTTGTAAACCAACCAACGGTGCGTGATAAGTCTACACCATCAATGATCTCCTCCCGCCCATGACCTTCTAAGTTGAATAACACTGACTCAGAGTTAGTCCATTCGCTTAACACCAGTACTAAGGCAGTTAACAAGATATCGTTTATTTGCGTTTTATAAGCTTTCGGAACATCTTGTAAAAGTGAAAGGGTTTCAGCTTCATCTAATAATACTGATATTGTCCTAGCCGATGCAGTAGTGTTTATTCCTTGTGCATAGTCTACCGGGATGGAGTCAACTGTATCGTAAGATGGACTCAACCAATAATCTAGTTCTGATTTCAAGACTTCTGATTGTGCATATTCTGTCAGTTGTCGCGCCCAATCTTTGAAAGATGTAGTTTTTGCAGGTAGCTGAATGGTTTTGCCTTGACTGAGTTGCTGGTAAGCTGTCTGCAAATCTTCTAATAATATCCGCCAAGAAACACCGTCTACTACGAGGTGGTGAATTATTATTATTAATCTGGCTTTTTTGTCAATACCCAACCAGAAAAATGCTAATTGCACGAGATTTTCTGAAAGATTTAAACTCGCCTGTAATTTATTGGCTGTGGTTTCAATGACAGTTTCTATCTCAGTTTCTGAAACTGTCGATAAGTCAAAACGGGGGATAGTAATATTATCGGTTGGCGCGGCATGAATCTGCTGCCATATTGTATCTGTTTGGGTGAATCTTAGCCTTAGGGCATCATGATGTTTTAGTAGTTGCAGCCATACTTGCTCTAATATTTCTAGGTCGAGGTCTGATGGGACTGTGAGGAGAAATGATTGATTAAAATGGTGTTTTTCTGGTAATTTCTGCTCGAAAAACCAGTGTTGAATTGGCGTTAGGGGTAATGTCCCTGTGACTAATCCTTGTTCAATTGCAAGTGCTTTTGTTGTACCTGCAACTGTAGCTAATTGGGCAATAGTTTGATTGGCAAATAGTTGTTTGATTGTCAATTCTATTCCGGCAACTTTTGCTCTGCTGATGATTTGAATACTGAGGATGGAATCTCCTCCTAGTTCAAAAAAGTTATCGTGTATGCCTATTTGCTCTACTCTTAATACTTGCTCCCAAATTTGAGCTAATTTTTCTTCAATGGGGGTGCGTGGTGCTACTAGGCTGCTTTCTATTCCTGTGCGTGCTTCTGGTTCTGGTAAGGCGCGACGGTCTATTTTGCCGTTGGGAGTAAGCGGTAGGGATTCTATAATGACGATCGCACTTGGTACCATATATTCTGGTAGCTTTTCTTTGAGGAAGCTACGCAATTGGCTAACTGTGGGTGTTATCTGTGGCTGCGGTACTACATAAGCGACTAAACGTTTATTTCCGGGAATGTCTTCGCGGACGATGACTACAGATGTTTGCACATCACTATGTTGGCTTAATGCTGCTTCGATTTCTCCCAACTCAATGCGGAAACCCCGGATTTTTACTTGATTATCGATGCGCCCCAGGTATTCGATATTTCCATCTGGTAGATAACGTGCTAAGTCCCCTGTTTTATACAACCGTTCTCTCCCCCTGCTCCCCTGCTCCCCTGCTCCCCTGCTTCCTTGGAAGGGGTTGGGGATAAATTTTTCTTGCGTTAACTCTGGAAGGTTGAGGTATCCTTTTGCTAATCCTGCACCACCAATGTGCAGTTCTCCTAGTACACCCACAGGTACTGGTTGTAAGTTTTGGTCGAGTATATATATCTGGGTGTTGGAAATTGGACGACCAATGGGGACAAGTTGTGGATAAATCTCACGCTGACAATTCCAAAAAGTTGCATCAATACAAGCCTCTGTTGGGCCGTAGAGATTGTGTAAATTTACATCTAGTTTACTTAACAAGCTTTCTTGCAGAGTAACGGGTAAGACTTCACCGCCACAGAAGACGTGTTTGAGGGAGTGACAAGTTTCGATTCCTCCCTGCTCTAAAAGCATTTGCAGTAAAGATGGAACAAGTTGAATAGTAGTTACCTGCTGCTGGGCGATTAACTTTAAGAGATAAGCACTGTCAGTATGACCTCCTGGTTCAGCTATTAACAACTGTCCACCTGCTAACAATGGAGCATAGAATTCCCAAACTGAGGCATCAAAGCCAAAGGGAGTTTTTTGCAGTACTTTGTCTTTTTCAGTCAGGGGGAATGTTGCTTGCATCCAGAACGTATGGTTGCAAAGGTTACTGTGAGATAGCATTACTCCCTTCGGTTGACCAGTAGAGCCAGAAGTAAAAATAACATAGGCTATATTACTAGCTTGCACCTGGGCAATTGGATTCTCTTGGCTAGACTTAGCGATCGCAACCCAATCTTTATCTAAGTGGACTACACGCGCTTGATGTTCAGGTAATTTCTCAACTAGATGCTGTTGGGTAAGTAGCACGGAAACTTGAGCATCTGCAAGCATAAAGCTCAGACGCTCTTGGGGATACTCAGGGTCAAGTGGTACGTAAGCCCCACCCGCCTTGAGAATGCCAAGTAATCCCACCACCATCTCTAAAGAACGCTCCACACATATCCCCACCAGCACATCGGCGGACACTCCCAAAGACTGCAAGTAATGCGCTAACTGGTTAGCACGACAATTCAACTCGTGGTAGGTCAATTGTTGATTCTCAAACACTACCGCTACAGCATCGGGGGTGCGTTCCACTTGTTCTTCAAACAACTGATGGATACATTTATCTTGGGGATAATCTACGCTTGTATCATTCCACTCAACTAATAATTGTTGTTGCTCAGATGCTGTGAGCATTGGTAATTGAGAAATCCGCTCTTGAGGATTAGCAACAATAGCTTCTAGCAATGTCACAAAATGACCAGTTATCCGTTCAATTGTGTTGCTATCAAACAAGTCAGTGTTGTATTCCCACCCTCCCACTAGTCCAGTGGTAGTGTTTTCCATTGATAAAGTTAAATCAAACTTAGCGATCGCACTTTCTATAGGCAAAGAACTGACACTTAACCCAGTCAACTCTACTTCAGATGTGGGCGCATTATTGAGAACGAACATCACCTGAAATAGTGGTGTATAGCTGAGATCCCGTTCTGGCTGCAATGCTTCCACCAACATTTCAAAGGGCAAATCTTGATGAGCATAAGCGGATAATGCCATTTCCCGGATACGTGGGAGTAATTCGTTAAAACTAGGATTTTCAGATAAATCAGTCCGCATCACCAAAGTATTGACAAAAAAGCCAATTAACCCTTCAATTTCGAAGCGATCGCGGTTAGCAATTGGTGTCCCCACCAAAATATCTGTTTGTCCTGTGTAGCGATAAAGCAGAGTATTATATGCCGCTAACAAAGTCATAAACAAAGTCACCCCTTGCTGTTGACTTAACTGCAACAACCGTTGAGTTAGTTCACTCGACAAAGCAAACTCAAGATATGCGCCATTGAAAGTCTGTACAGCAGGTCTAGGTCTATCTGTGGGTAATGGCAAGAACGTAGGTGCATTTGCCAATTGTTGTTTCCAGTAACTTAATTGGTTTTGTAGAACCTCCCCTTGCAACCATTGTCTTTGCCAAATTGCGAAATCTGCATACTGAATCGGCAGTGGTAATAAGGGTGAAAGTTCACCTTGAGAATAAGCATTGTACAGTGCTTGTAACTCCTCAATAAACACACCTATTGACCAGCCATCACTGACAACGTGGTGCATACACACTAATAACCACTGCTCTGTAGAAGACAGCACTATTAATGTCGCTCTGATTAATGCATCATGAGCTAAGTCAAAAGGAAGAAACGCTTGTTCTTGGACTAATTTCTGTGCAGCAGTTTTTTGTTCTGTTAAAGGTAAATGCTTTAAGTCAACAACTGATAGTGTCCAGGGTATATTTTCCTGTTCCCTGTTCCCTGTTCCCTGTTCCCTCCAATTGTGAATGATTTGAGTAGCTTGTCCATCAACTGTGATGAAGTTAGTGCGTAATGCTTCGTGGCGATGAATAATTTCAATTAAGCTTTGTTCTAAGGCGACAACATTAAGAGTTCCTACTAAACGCAACCCGAAAGGAATGTTGTATGAGGCACTGTTCGGCTCAAACTGGTCTAAAAACCATAAACGCTGTTGAGCATAAGATAGTAGTGTTTCTGCATTCTCTGCCCGCTTTAAAATGGGTGGTGCGGCAAGTTCTAAGTCTTGTTGCTGCAACTGTTGAATGTTATGCGATAATTCAGCGATCGTTGGTGCAGCAAATAGCGATCGCAATGGCAGTTCTACTTTCAAGCTGCTACGCACACGGGAAATAAGTTGCGTTGCTAATAGTGAGTGTCCCCCTAGCTCAAAGAAGTTATCATGTCTGCCTACAAGGTCTACTTTTAGGACTTGTTGCCAAATCAGTGACAGTATTTCTTCGATGGGGTTGCGTGGGGCGACATATTTCTCTAATAATTCACTACTTGGCTCTGGTGCTGGTAAAGCGCGACGGTCTATTTTGCCATTGGGGGTTAGGGGTAAAGACTCCAGGATAACTATTGCCGAAGGAACCATGTAGTCTGGTAACTTTTCCTTGAGGTTGCTACGTAGTTCGCTAATTGTGAGTGTTACTTGTGGTTGAGGTACGATGTAGGCAACTAAGCGCTTGTCACCAGGAGTATCTTCACGAGCTATGACATAAGATACTTGAACATGGGGATGTTGGCTTAGTGCTACTTCTATTTCTCCCAACTCAATGCGGAATCCCCGGATTTTTACTTGGTTATCGATACGTCCCAGGTATTCTATATTTCCATCTGGTAAATAACGAGCCAAGTCCCCAGTTTTGTAAAGTCGGGGACTGGGGATTGGGGACTGGGAATTGGGAAGAACTTCTGCCCCCCTGCTCCCCTGCTCCTCTGCTCCCCTGCTTCCACTGAAGGGGTTGGGGATAAATTTTTCTTGTGTTAACTCTGGTCGGTTCAAGTAGCCTCTTGCTAATCCTGCACCACCAATGTGCAGTTCTCCTGGTACACCTACAGGTACTGGTTGTAAGTTTTGGTCTAGTATATATATCTGGGTATTAGAAATTGGGCGACCAATAGAAATCAAGCTCTCACTGGATTCGAGTTGACATATTGATGACCAAATAGTAGCCTCTGTTGGCCCATAAAGGTTCCACAAAGAAGCGCTCCTAGCAAGCAATTTACTAACTAGATCCCAAGGTAAAGCTTCACCCCCGCAAAGTATTTTTAGATCGCTAAATTGGTAGTTGGAGTCTAAAAGCAATCTCCAAGTAGCTGGAGTTGCTTGCATAATTGTTGCCTTAGACTTAACTAGCAAATCACATAACTCTCTTCCATCAAGGGTCGCGTCACGACGGGCTATGACTAGACATGCACCTACAGTTATAGGCAGAAAAATTTCTAAGGCAGCAATATCAAAGGAAATAGTAGTGACCGCAAGCAGTGTATCTTGTTTTGTTATTCCTGGGCGCTGCTGCATAGCAGATAGGAAATTGCTCACAGCCGTATGTGAAATTTGCACACCTTTGGGCTGGCCTGTAGAACCGGAAGTATAAATCACATAAGCTAAGTTACTAGCTTGGACATTAGTGATGGGATTTCCTTGAGGTAACTGAGAAATAAACTGCCAGTTAGTATCTAAGCTTACAAGCTGCGCCTGACATTCAGGTAATTTATCAACTAAATGCTGTTGGGTTAGCAGCACGGAAACTTGAGCATCTTCTAAGATAAAGCTCAGACGGTCTTGGGGATACTCTGGGTCAAGTGGTACGTAAGCGCCACCTGCCTTGAGAATCCCAAGTAATCCCACCAGCATCTCTAAAGAACGCTCCACACATATCCCCACCAGTACGTCGGCTCCCACACCCAAAGACCGCAAATAATGCGCCAACTGGTTAGCACGACAATTTAACTCGTAGTACGTCAATTGTTGATTTTCAAATACCACTGCCACACCATCGGGCGTGCGCTCTACTTGCTCCTCAAACAACTGATGGATACATTTATCTTGGGGATAATCTACTTGAGTATCATTCCACTCCACTAATAACTGTTGCTGCTCAGATGGTGTGAGCATTGGCAATTGGGAAATCCGCTCGCTGGGATTTGCCACGATCGCTTCAAGTAGAGTCAGAAAATGACCAGTCATTCGTTCGATAGTGCTGCTATCAAACAAGTCAGTGTTGTATTCCCACCACCCAAAGAGTCCATTGGGAGTATTTTCCATTGATAAAGTTAAATCAAACTTTGACGTGGTGATTCCTATTGGCAAGCCACTGACACTTAACTCAGTCAACTCTATTTCAGACATGGGAGCGTTCAGGAGAACGAACATCACTTGGAACAATGGTGTATAGCTGAGATCCCGTTCTGGTTCCAATGCTTCCACCAACGTCTCAAAGGGCAAATCTTGATGAGCATAAGCGGATAATGCCATTTCTCTGAGGCGCAGGAGTAATTCGTTAAAACTGGGGTTCCGTGCTAAATCAGTCCGCATTACTAAGGTATTGACAAAAAAGCCAATGAGTCGTTCTAGCTCGGTGCGATCGCGGTTGGCAATTGGTGTCCCCACCAAAATATCTTCTTGTCCGGTGTAGCGATAAAGCAGGGTATTATATGCCGCCAACAAAGTCATGAACAGAGTACAACCTTGCTGTTGACTTAGCTCCAACAACCGTTGAGTTAACTCAACAGACAGAGTAAACACATGATATAAGCCATTGAAAGTCTGCACAGCAGGTCTAGGTCTATCTGTGGGTAGTGGCAAGAATGTGGGTGCATTTGCCAATTGTTTTTCCCAGTAACTCAAATGGTTCTGTAGAACCTTCCCTTGCAACCATTGTCTTTGCCAAATTGCAAAATCTGCGTACTGAATTGGTAGTGGCAACAGGGGTGACTCTTGACCGATTGAATAAGCATTGTACAGTGCTTGTAACTCCTGGACAAACACACCTATTGACCAGCCATCACAGACAACGTGGTGCATACTCACTAATAAGCACTGTTCTTTTGGAGACAGCACCACTAATGTTGCTCTAATTAAGGCATCATGAGCTAAGTCAAAAGGCTCAATTGCTTTTTGTTCTAGTAATTTCTGTGCAGCAGTTTGTTGTTCTGTTACTTCTGCTGAGGCAGAGGCTTCGCCAACGGCTTCGCTCAGTACAAGTGTCGGTAAATGCTGCAAGTCAACAACTGCAACTGTCCAATTTGTTTGAGTTTGAATTATTTGTGTTGGCTTTCCATCAACAGTAACAAAATTGGTGCGTAAGACTTCATGGCGATCGATAAGTTCTTTTAAACTTTGTTCTAAGGCGGCAACATTAAGAGTTCCTACTAGACGCAAACCAATGGAGATATTGTATAAGGCACTGTTCGACTCTAACTGGTTTAAAAACCATAAACGTTGTTGAGCAAATGACAGTGGTATTTCTATATTCTCTACCCGCCTTAAGATGGGTGGTGCTGACAGTTCTATATTTTGCTGCTGTAACTGCTGAATTGATGGTGCTAACTCGGCAATTGTTGGTGCAGCAAATAACTCACGCAATGATATTTCTACTTTTAATCTGCTACGCACACGGGAGATGAATTGCGTTGCTAGTAGGGAATGTCCCCCTAGTTCAAAGAAGTTGTCATGTCTGCCTACAAGCTCTAATTTCAGAATTTGTTGCCAAATTACTGCGAGGATTTCTTCGATAGGGGTGCGCGGAGCTACATATTTCTCTGATAATTCACTACTTGGCTCTGGTAAAGCGCGACGATCTATTTTGCCGTTGGGGGTTAGGGGTAAAGATTCTAAGATGGCGATCGCACTTGGTACCATGTATTCTGGTAGCTTTTCTTTGAGGAAGCTACGCAGTTCTTTAACTGTGGCTGTCTGCTCTGGTTGCAGTACGATATAGGCTACTAGGCGCTTGTCATCAGGAGTATCTTCACGGGCTATGACACATGATGCTTGCACATGAGGATGTTGGCTTAGTACTGCTTCGATTTCTCCCAACTCAATGCGAAATCCCCGGATTTTTACTTGGTTGTCGATACGACCCAAGTATTCGATATTGCCATCTGGCAGATAACGTGCTAAATCCCCAGTTTTGTAGAGACGTTCTCTCCCCCTGCTCCCCTGCTCCCCTGCTCCCCTGCTTCTACTAAAGGGGTTGGGGATGAATTTCTGTTGTGTTAACTCGTTTCGGTTGAGATAACCTCGCGCCACTCCCGCACCACCAATGTGCAGTTCTCCTGGTACACCAATTGGTACTGGTTGTAATTGTGAATCTAAAATGTAGATTTCTGCATTGGCAATTGGACGACCAATGGTAATTTTTTCGTCCTCTGGAGTGCATTTGGCGATCGCTGCACAAACACTCGCTTCTGTCGGGCCGTAGGCGTTGAAGAAGTTTCTGCCTTTTGACCATTGTCGCATCAGTTCCAGAGGACAGGCTTCTCCGGCAACAACGATCGCTTGCAATGTTGGCAGTTCTTCTACTGGCAGGACTGCTAAGGCTGATGGTGGTAGGGTAACATGGGTAATGCCATCATTCTTTAATCGCTCAATTAAAGGCATACCCGGCATTATCGAGTCTTTTGTTCCTAAGTAAAGTCTTGCCCCAGATCCCAAAGCCATCAGGATTTCTGATATGCAAGCATCAAAACTGAAGGAGGCAAACTGGAGAACTCGACTATCACCAGACAAGCCGAAAACCTGAATTTGAGCTTGAGCTAGATTGCACAATCCACTATGCTCAACCATTACCCCTTTGGGTTTACCTGTGGAGCCTGATGTGTAAATCACATTCGCTAGATCGGTACTCTTTACTACCTCAATAGGGTTGTTCTGTTGGTTTTGCAGAATTTCTGACCAGACTTCATCTAAACAAATCAGTTTTGCCTGATACTCAGGTAGTCGATCCAGGAATCGCTGTTGACTTATTAATACTGGAACTTGAGCGTCTTCGAGCATGAAGTTCAGACGGTCTTTGGGATATTCTGGGTCAAGTGGTACGTAAGCTCCACCCGCCTTGAGAATTCCCAATAGTCCCACCACCATCTCTAAGGAGCGCTCTACACAAATCCCCACCAGCACGTCGGGTTTCACACCCAAAGACTGCAAGTAATACGCCAATTGGTTAGCACGGCTGTTTAATTCGCGGTACGTCAATTGTTGATTCTCAAACACCACCGCCACAGCATCAGGTGTACGCTCTACTTGCTCCTCAAACAACTGATGAATACATTTATCGAAGGCATAGTCTACTTGAGTATCATTCCACTCAACTAATAACTGCCGTTCTTCAGATTGTGTGAGCATTGGTAATTGGTAAATTCGTTGCTGTGGATTTGCCACAATTGCTTCGAGCAAAGTTACAAAATGCCCCATCATCCGCGCGATCGCACTGTCATCAAATAAGTCGGTGTTATAATTCCACGTACCTTTGAGTGAGTCTGTCCCCTCAAAAATAGTTAAGGTTAAATCAAAGGCGGCTCCTTTAGACTCTGGAATCAATGATTCCAAAATCAAATCATCATTAATATCTATATTCTGGTAAGAGCAATTCCAAATTAAGGCTACCTGATAGAATGGCGAAAAACTGGGGTTGCGGACAGGTTGCAGTTGCTCTACCAGCAGGGGAAAGGGATAATCTTGATGGTCTTGGGCATCTAATACACAAGAGTGCGATCGCTCTAGCAACTCTTTAAAAGTCGGTTTTCCTGAAATGTCTCCTCGCAAGACCACAGGATTAGTAAAATAACCCACAATATTTTCAAATTCTGAACGGCTCCGATTCACCATTGGAGAGCCAATTAAAATATCTTCTTGATTGGTATAACGTCGTAATAGTATTTGTAATGCTGTTAATAAAAGGATATATAGAGAGGCACTTTCTCTCGTCGCCAATTCTGTGAGCTTTTGCCGCAGTTCTTTCTCAACAGTAAAAAAGCGGGAAGCACCATTGTAGGTTTTGGTCTGAGGTCTTGGTCGATCTGTTGGCAAATTTAGTAATGGCAACTCACCAGATAGTTGTTGCTGCCAGTAAGCCCACAAACTTTCTCCATGTGAACTAGCGAGCATTTGCTCTGAGCATTTGACGTAATCTTGATATTGATAATTTTGTGTTGATAGTTGGGCTGTTTCACCTGTGGCGTAGGCGTAGCCCGTCGTAGACATCGCTTTATACAAAGCTCTCAGTTCGCCAATTATGATTTCTAAAGAACAGAAATCTCCCACTATCTGATGTAGCGCGATTAAGAGAATATGTTCTTTTGTTGCTAATTTATCAGTTTTAATATGGTTAATTAATAAATCAAACCGCAATATCGGCCCTTGTTCTAAGTTGAAAGGGCGATCGCTCTTTTCTGAAAGCCAGTTGTTTACATCATCTTGTCCAAGATCGGAAGCTTCTTGGATGCTAAAGTCAACTTGCTGATTTTCGTGAACTGTTTGCACAGGTTCGCCGTCAATGGTTGCAAAGGTAGTCCTCAAAAGTGGATGCCTTTCAACTAGAGCTTGTGCTGCCTGCTTTAGGGCAAGAATATCTAAACTTATAACTAATTTTGCTGCATACGTGACATTGTAAGCAGTACTGTTGGGTGCTAATTGATATAAAAACCAGAGTGACTTTTGACCGTGAGAGAGGGGATAAGTTGCAGCCTGAGCGGTACTCTGGGATAAAATTTGGATAATTTCTGGTTCAGATTGCTGAATTTCGCGCAATAACTCAGGGGTTAGGGAGTTTTCAGGCGAGCGATAGCGCAGTTTGTCTCCATCAACCCAAAGTTCAACATTCTTTGCTGAAAGATTTTCTAGAAGCTTTATTAAATTCATGATTCTACTCTAATAATCGATACTAATTTTAATAAATTAATATTTTCCTCTAAAGCTATCTTGAATTTTTACAGTCTTAGCTAAGAGTAAAGTTAATATTAACTAGACTTTCTGATAGTAATAAGCATCAAAAATTTGCTTTTCAAATGATATATTTTACTAGTTTTCAATAAAAGTTGACTTTTAAATAAGCGGAGTTTGTTTATTTAAAGCTGTACTTTTTAATTGAACTTATGAATTATCTCACCTTAGTCAACAAAATACAATACCAATTAAGACAGTTAAGCGGACAGTTAAGACAGTTAAGACAGTTAAGAGATATCCGCTTGGTAAATTGGGGTAAAAACAAAAAATAAAATGTAAATTGGTTTATACTGCGTTATAGAATATGAAACATTGCTGAAAACTTATTAACTGCTGTCAACTCTCGACACCAAGGTGCTTACAGCAGATTAATAAATGGGTTAGTTAGTAGAAAAGTTGGGCTAAATAATACCTTCACAAGCATGTTTACCGATTTGTGATAAAAAGCCTATTTTTCTCCAAAAAACCCAATAATTACACTAGGACAATTTGCTACTTTCTTTATGGCTATAATGCTTATTTAGTAAGGAATTGAGCCTTAAGATAACTTCCATATAACTATTTTAATTATTAGCTAAAGTCTTAGTTTAGTCTCACAATATGCCAACCCAAGTTGTTCAAGCTCAACCTTCAACAAATGCTTTTTTAGGTTTCATTCAATTTTGGAAAGACGTAAAAGCAGTCGCACAACCTTACTGGTATCCAAACGAGCCAGGAGATAGAGCATTCTCAGAAGTGATTCGCTCATGGGGAATGCTTATTCTCCTAATATTATTAATAATTGTCCTTGTTGGTGCAAATGTTTTTAATAGCTTTATTAATCGCTATTTGGCAGATATCATCATTCAAGAGAAGGAAATCTCTAAATTTTATGATGCTTTACTGCTTTATGGTTCAGCTCTAGCATTGGGAACTCTCTTAGCCGGGTTCTCCAGACTAGTGAGAAAAAAAATTGCTTTAGATTGGTATCAATGGCTGAATAATCAGATTTTATCAAAATATTTAAACAGTCGAGCTTATTATAAAATTAACTTTACATCTAGTATTGATAATCCAGATCAACGCTTATCTCAAGAAATCGAACCCATTGCAAGTAATGCTTTAAGTTTTTCAGCTACTCTCCTAGAAAAAATCCTGGAGATGACAGCTTTTTTATTAGTTCTTTGGTCAATCTCTCAGTCTGTTGCACTGATTTTAGTTAGTTATACGGTTATAGGCAATTTTATTGCTGTCTACTTGACCCAAGAATTAAATAAAATTAATCGACAAGAACTCGAAGCGAAAGCTGAGTACACCTATTGCCTGACTCATTTCCGCACTCATGCTGAATCAGTAGCTTTCTTCCGAGGAGAGAACCAAGAATTAAATATTATTAACCGCCGATTTAGCAATTTGATAAAAAATGCTAAACGCAAAATTGATTGGGAGAAGAACAATGAGATTTTTAATAGAGGTTATCAATCTGTAATTCAAATATTTCCATATATAGTATTTGGGCCTTTACAGATTAGAGGTGAAATGGAGTTTGGAGAAATTATCCAAGCGTCTGTATGTTGCTATTTTTTCGCTAATGCTTTGGGTGAGTTAATCAATGAATTTGGGAATTCTGGAAGATTTTCTAGCTATGTTGAACGGTTATCCGAATTTTCAGATGCGTTAGAAGCTGTTACCAAAGAACCAGAGCATATAACTACCATTAAAACAATAGAAGAAAATCAGATCGCTTTTGAGAATGTCACCTTACAAACGCCCGATTATGAACAGGTAATTGTTGAAGATTTATCACTGTCTGTCAAAGCAGGAGAAGGTTTATTGATTGTTGGGCCGAGTGGTCGAGGTAAAAGTTCTCTATTGAGAGCGATCGCTGGTTTGTGGAATGCGGGGACTGGCCGTTTGGTGCGACCTCCATTAGAAGAAGTTTTATTTTTACCCCAACGTCCTTACATAATTTTAGGAACCTTGCGCGAACAGTTGCTTTATCCTACTACAAATAGTCAGATGACTGACGCAGAACTTACAAAAGTTTTGCAACAAGTCAACCTACAAAACTTGCTAAGTCGAGTCGATAGCTTCGATACAGAAGTTCCTTGGGAGAACATACTATCGCTAGGAGAACAACAACGTCTGGCTTTCGCACGATTATTAGTTACTCATCCAAGGTTCACGATATTAGATGAAGCAACAAGTGCCTTGGATTTAAAAAATGAAGGAGGTTTATACCAACAGTTACAAGATACGAAAACAACGTTTATTAGTGTTGGGCATCGAGAAAGTCTATTTGATTATCATCAATGGGTTCTGGAACTTACAGAAGATTCCAGTTGGCAACTTATGAGAGTACAAGATTACCGGGAGCAGAAAGCTCAAAAAGTAAGTATTACTAAACCCACCGCAAATGTCCAAATAAAAATAGAAGATTCATCTCAAGATAAGTCCCTAAATGATTCAGAGAGCAGCACAACTAAAAAGCTCAGTCATAAGGAAATGAATGAATTAACCTACTATTCTGTTTCCACTATTAGAAGTAAGGCAAGCAAAGGGGAGTTTATCACTACTAGGGATGGCGTTACCTATGGATATGATAAAGATCCAAAAATATTAAAATGGGTGAGAGTTTAGTGGCTGAAGGTAATTTAGTTTTTTCCTATAAAAGGTAAAAGTAGCGGTGTGATGTAGAAGATATTGTGAGATGGAAATATATCAATCAGAAAGAAATCATGGTGCTAATTACCAAAGTCGATGAATTATTCATCCGGTGGAATAAACCTAATTTCCCTGGCTGTGCTATTGCTGTTATTCAGAATGAGGAGATAATTTACCAACGCGGTTATGGTATGGCTAACTTGGAATACAACATTCCCATAACCTCTAATTCTGTATTTGATATCGCTTCCAACTCCAAGCAATTTACAGCAATGTGTATCGTCTTACTAGCCAGACAAAAATTGCTTAACTTAGATGATGAGTTACAAAAATATATTCCAGAAATTCCTCAATATAGTCATTCTATTACTATCCGCTATTTAATCGACCACACCAGTGGTTTACGTGACTATTTACATTTAATGTTATTTGCTGGAATGAGGTTTGAAAATAAGTATTCAAACGAAGAAATTATTACCTTAATTGCTCGACAACAAAGCTTAAATTTCGAGCCTGGAACTGAGCAATTATACTGTAATTCTGGCTACATTATACTAGCAGAAATTGTGAGACGCGTCTCTGGCAAATCTTTACGTGTATTTGCCCAAGAACATATTTTTGCCCCGCTAGGAATGAAAAATACCCATTTTCACGATAACTTTAGAGAAATCGTGAAAAATAGAGCCGATGGATACGCTCCAAAAGATGGAGAGGGTTTTCAGATCGATATGTCTTTTCACGATTTCTGTGGAGATGGACAGCTTTATACAACTATCGAAGATTTACTACTTTGGGATCGAAATTTCTATCACAATATCTTAGGTGGATATGGACAAGATTTAATTGAAGAGATAACTACTCCACGCCAACTCAATAATGGCGAAATTATATCAGGTGCATTTGGGTTGCAGATTGGCGATCGCGGCGGCTTAAAAACAATTAGTCATGGAGGCTCTTGGACGGGTTATCGGAGTGATTCTATTCGATTTCCCGAACGCCAGTTTTCTGTTATCTGTCTGGCTAATTTAAGTACACTTAACCCGACTAAATTAGCTTTTCAAGTTGCTGATATATATTTAGAAAATGATTATATTGAAAATATTACTAAACCTATTTCGCGTTCTATTAGCTCTATTAATTTACCTATAGTGGAGCTACAACTCAAAGTTGGATTTTATCATAACCCCACGACTGGAAGCATATTGGAGTTGGAGATAAAAAATGGAAAATTAATGGCTAAACTAGCATCGATGTATTTTCAACTTATTCCAATTGACAACAATCATTTTCAATCTGTCGATAATGAAATTGACTATAGTATTGAGTTTTCTGAAGATATTATTCGCCTGATAGAAAAATTAGATATTGGTAATGGTATTAAAACCTACACATTTGAAAAAATACTAGATTCTCCAAAAGATATATTAGCCAATTATCCTGGTACTTATTATTCTGCTGAATTAGAGTGTGACTTTAAAATAAATCTACTAGGTAATAAATTATATTATAAGAGCAAAGGCTATCCACCATCTCATCTCATAGTTGCTGGACAAAATGCTTTTCTTAGATATTTTACATATGTAGATAAGTTTGAATTGGTGCGAGATCGAGAAGGTCAAGTTATCGGTTTATATCGTTGTTGTGACAGGGTACGAAGACTGTATTTTAGTAAACAGTAAATAATCAAGTTTGCACTCATCACAAGCAAACATAGCGTTGCTGAATATGAATTGAGTTTGACTAAAGCTGAAGTTTAAATTTAAATGCAAGGAGTTGTATTATGGCTGCTACTTCTAACCAGATTAAATCCAAAGTTTGGGACAATAAGCAAGAGTATCCCTTAACTATAGAGTCTTTAAGAATGTTGTGGGAAAACCGAATTCCTTTAATTCGGCTAAAAGAATTTGCTACACCCCAAGAGTGTGAGATGTTAGTCAATCAAGCTGAATTATTCAACTTTGATTGCTATCAAAATGTGAATCCCAAGATTGAGAGAATTGGTATCACAGTGTTTGAATATAATCGCATTAGTAAAGCAGCTTATTTTCAAGCAGTAGAACGCACAACTAAATTAAGAGACTGCATTATGGCAGCCTCTTTTAATCCATTAGAACGCTTAATGGTGAAAATTCGAGATTGTACAGGCGCGACTGTACGAATTGCTTCGGAACCACTCTATGGTAGTTATTATGCAGGACTGATCAGAAAAATAGAGCAGGGTACTCAACTTCATATTGATTATGCTCCGTTAGAACAATCAAAATGGGAAATTGGTACAGTTATTTATCAACTTTCTTGGAATTTGTACTTGAAATTTTCTCCAAACAATCATGGTCAAACACGCATCTATGATCGCCAGTGGAAACCAGGAGATGACCAATATAAACTCGACTCCTACGGCTATGGTGATACAGTAATTGCAGATGCAGACGCGATCGCTTTCCAACCTTATGTAGGAGATGTGTTCATTTTCAATACACGCAACTATCACACTGTTGAACCAATGGATGGACAACGTGTGACTTTCACCTCTGCGATCGGATTACTACCTAACGGTGAAATTATTTTGTGGTCTTGAAGCTGATAAGTAGGAAGCAATTTGGTAAACATAGTGAGGAACTGATTCATGCCCTTAGCAGCTGTGATGACTGCACCTAATCAACCAGTTGAAGTCCAACAATTAGCAGAGCCGATTCTGGAAAAGGGTGGAATCATTCTTGAAACCTTATATAGTGAAGTTTGTGGAACTGATGTACATTTACTACATGGGCGTTTAGAGGGAGTACCATATCCCATCATCCCTGGACACTTCTCAGTTGGTCGTGTGGTGGAAACAGGTGGAGCAGTTAGTGATGTCAATGGTAAATTAATTCAGCCTGGAGCGATCGCAACTTTTCTGGATGTCCACGAAACCTGTTACAACTGCTGGTATTGTCTAGTAGCCAAAGCATCCACTCGCTGTCCAAAACGTAAAGTTTATGGTGTCACCTACTCAGCCAAAGATGGGTTGCTGGGTGGTTGGTCTGAACTGATTTACCTCAAACCAGGGGTTAAAGTTCTAACTCTACCCGAAGAAGTCTCACCAAAGCAATTCATTGCTGGAGGATGTGCTTTACCAACTGCATTACACGCTATCGACCGAGCGCAGATTCAAATTGGTGATGTTGTCGTGGTTCAGGGTTGTGGGCCTGTTGGTTTGAGTGTGGCAATTCTAGCTTTGCTCTCAGGTGCAGGCAAAGTAATTGTAATTGATAAATTTGAGAGCCGATTAGTAGTTGCCAAATCCTTTGGTGTCGATGAAACCCTTGCAATTAGGGCTGATGATCCACGACAACATATTGAGCGAGTTTTGGAATTGACAAACGGACACGGTGCTGATGTCACTATTGAAGCCACAGGCATTCCTATTGCTGTCAAAGAGGGCTTAAATATGACCAGGAATGGAGGCCGCTATGTTATTGTCGGGCATTACACAAATACGGGTGAAATACTCATCAATCCCCACCTGGAAATTAATCTAAAACATATTGATATTCGCGGAACTTGGGGAATTGATTTTAGCCATTTTTACAGAATGATTGAATTACTAAAACGTCATAGTGATTCCAGGAAAAATATTGCTTGGTCAAGCATAATTAGTCGTTCATATACACTACAAGAAATTAATCAAGCGCTGGCAGATGTAGAGCAAGGCTCTGTATTAAAAGCTGTGATTCAACCTAATCTATCTTGATGCCAATATATCAAATGACTTAGATAAGAGAGAGAAGAGATGCTCGAAGATTTACAAATTGCCTTTATCGGCGGTGGCACGATGGGCGAAATGATAATGGCTAGATTGTTATCAACGAAAATTGTTCCCAAAGCCGATATAATTATAGTCAGCGATCCAGTTTCTGCGCGATGCCTTCATTTAGAAAGTGAATATGGAGTACGTACTACAACCTCCAATATAGAAGCGGTTGTTGGCGCGTCTATTGTGATATTGGCGGTGAAACCGCAGGTTTTAGCAGAGGTTCTGGCTATACTTAAGGGTAAAATTCCACCTGATGCTTTAGTAATTAGTATTGTGAGTGGAGCGAGTATTCCATCTCTGTGCGAAGGGTTGAATCATCCAGCTGTTGTTCGTACAATGCCCAATATTGCAGTACAAGTTGGGCATGGGACTACGGTTTGGAGTGCATCATCAAGTGTGACAGAAATACAGCGATCGCATACTCAAGTCATTTTACAAACGTTGGGCAAAGAATTTGTTACCCAAAATGAACATTACCTTGATATGGCAACGGCGTTGAGTAGCGCAGGGACTGGATTTATATTTCTGTACATAGAGGCGATGATTGATGCTGGGGTTCAGATGGGTTTAACTCGGACACAAGCCCAAGAACTAACATTGCATACGATTGCTGGCAGTGTAGAACTAATGTTTCAGACTGATGAACATCCAGCAGTCTTACGAAACAAGGTAACGAGTCCTGGGGGAGTGACTGCTGTTGGTCTTTACGAGTTAGAAAAAGGTGGTATGCGAACTCTCATCTCTAATGCAGTGCTTGCTGCTTTGAGTCGCACTCAACAATTAGGTAATATCAGTTGAAATATGCTCGTTATTTTCTCGTTACAATACTTTTTCATCCCCTATTTAACCCTGTTTTGTCACTCTAGGCAGAGGAAAAGTAGAAATCAGGGTGAGTTAGGGAAATAAAAATTGAACTAGTTAGGTTATAAATAATAGATTGAAGTTTAGAAA
>NZ_JACJSF010000054.1 GCF_014698035.1 Desmonostoc muscorum FACHB-395 | reverse complement strand
TGCGTTAACGTTCTTTGCGGATTAATCGCTTATTGTCATCAACCTAAGAAACCTAGCCTTCAACTGGAGTGGCTTTTACCTCCTTATCTTTAACCCGAACTCAGGTTTGCGTAGCATCTCGGAGAGAAGTCTGGATCTGCTCACTATGGGATGCAGATAATATTGTTTTATCGTTTAAATCAGGGGTCTGACCCTCTATTCATCATCTGTATGCGTCAGTAGGAAGGGGTTCTGGTCAAAATATGGTTGTTAGTAATCAACTTCCACCCTTATTCACAGGATGACGCTAGCTAAACAAGCGATTAAACTATGGATAATATCAAGGCTATTGTTGCTTTTAGCACAACTTACATAAATTTCATCGCATTCTTAAATTTAAAATCTCATCCTGCTATATAAAATATCAGTTATGTCAGTGTATCAAGGAAGTTATGGGGAAACCACCGATTTGATTATTGGTGTTCACAACCAAGAAAACCTCGAATTACCAACAAATTCTGCTCCTGTCGGCGCTCTTGCCACAAGAAAAGGAAATTTTTCTACGTTTCTTGCTCCCCTGACTCAGGATACTTTTAAGCAGGTCGTTCAGGATGTCGAGCAAAAATTACAGATTGTCCATCAAACCCTATCAATGCTGGATTCTCAGGGGTTTGAAACTCTTCTGCAAGAAATGTTGCATTCGATTACCCTGAAAACTGGGGAATTACTGGGAGCAGACCGGACAACGATATTTTTATTGGATGAAGAAAAACAAGAACTCTGGTCGATTTTAGCTGAGGGGGAAGGCGATCGCTCTTTAGAAATTCGTATCCCCGCCAATAAAGGCATTGCTGGGGAAGTCGCTACTTTCAAACAAGTTATCAATATTCCCTTTGATTTTTATAACGATCCGCGATCGCATTTTGCCCAAGAACAAGAAAAAAGAACTGGCTACCGCACCTACACTATGCTGGCTTTGCCACTCTTAAATGAACATGGGCAGTTAGTTGCAGTAGTACAATTACTGAATAAATTAAAATCTGGCAATAATCACGCGGCTCCCCTTGCAGAGCGCGTTGATACCAAAGGTTTTCTCTCTGCTGACGAACAATTATTTCAAGAATTTGCCCCTTCAATTCGCCTAATTTTAGAATCCTCGCGCTCTTTTTATGTCGCCACCCAAAAACAAAGAGCAGTGGCGGCGCTAATGAAGGCCATCAAGTCTCTCTCTCAAAGCAGTCTCGACTTAGAAGACACCCTGAAGCGGGTGATGGATGAAGCCAAGGAACTGATGAATGCCGATCGCAGTACACTATGGTTAATAGATCACGAGCGCGATCAATTATGGACGAAAATCACTCAGGATGATGGTTCAACTAAAGAATTACGAGTCCCTGTAGGTAAAGGCTTTGCGGGTATAGTAGCGGCTTCTGGCAAAAAACTGAATATTGCCTTTGATTTGTACGACGATCCTGATTCTGATACAGCCAAACTACTCGACCAGCAAAATGGCTATCGCACTTGTAGCTTACTTTGTATGCCAGTATTTAACGCCGATCAACAACTGATTGGCGTTACCCAACTCGTAAATAAAAAGAAAACTGGTGATTTTCCCGCTTATAATCCAGCTGATTGGCCCAAAGCTCCCGACTGCTTCCAAGCTAGCTTTGACCGCAACGATGAAGAATTTATGGAAGCTTTTAATATTCAAGCCGGAGTAGCGCTGCAAAATGCCCAGTTGTTTGCCACAGTCAAGCAACAAGAACAAATGCAACGAGATATTCTGCGTAGTCTTTCCAATGGAGTGGTTTCCACTGATAAAACTGGATTAATTATCGCCGCTAATGAAAGTGCCCAACGTTTGCTAGGACTGGGAGTAGATGAACGTTTAGAAGGTAAATTAGTTAATGATGTCATTGGTATCAAAGAAGGTGACTTTAGCAAGTGGTACCAAGATGCTTTACATGCAGTTGACTTAAAAGGCCGCCAGCAGTATTACCCCGATCGCACACTCCTAACAACTGGTACAGAGCAGCACAGTATTAATTTATCCATTAACACAATTGCCGATGCCAGCGACAACGAGCAAGTCCGGGGAGCGCTGGTGGTGATGGAAGATATCAGTGATGAGAAGCGGCTCAAAAGTACTATGTACCGCTACATGACCCAGGAATTAGCAGAAGAACTGCTGAAATTAGATGATGCTAAACTTGGAGGCGATCGCAAAGAAGTTTCGATTTTATTTTCTGATATTCGCGGCTACACCACTTTAACGGAAAACTTGGAAGCAGAAGAAGTGGTAAGTATGCTCAATGAATATTTTGAATCAATGGTGGAGGCAGTCTTTAAACATAAAGGCACTCTTGACAAATACATCGGCGATGCGATTATGGCTGTGTTTGGTTCTCCTCTGGCATTAGAAGAACACGCTTGGATGGCAGTGCAAACATCCTTAGAAATGCGCGTTCGCCTGCACGAATTTAATCAACGTCGCTATGTAGATGATAAGCCCAGAATTAAAATCGGCATTGGTATCAACTCAGATACCGTAATTAGTGGGAATATTGGCTCTAGTAAACGGATGGAATTTACCGCCATTGGTGATGGCGTTAATCTTGGCTCTCGATTAGAAAGCGTCAGCAAACAATATGGTTGCGACATTATTATTAGCCATAACACTTTTAAACCCTGCCAAGATAATATTTGGGCTAGGGAACTAGATTACATTCGTGTCAAAGGCAGAAATGAGCCAGTAGCCATCTATGAATTACTCGGTTTGCGTTCCAACCCGATTGAAAGCGAAAAATTGCAAGTGATTGAGCATTATCACAAAGGACGCGAGTATTATCTCAAACGCGATTTTAACCGTGCTAGGGCTGAATTTGCCCTAGTTTTAGCAGCAGATAACCAGGACAAAGCTGCTATGTTGCATCTTTTACGTTGTCAACATTGGTTACAATCACCTCCAACAGAGTCAGATTGGGATGAAGGTGTCTGGACATTTCAAGAGAAATAAGTGACTTTGCTAAATCTAACCACTAATTATCATCTTTCTCGTTTCCGGCTTATCAGAAAAATGGGTTTAAAACCCCGTGTTTCCAGCACGGCTTTAAAGTAATGAGTAAGGAGTAATGAGTAATAAGTGGATGAAAAATGGGTATTTACTCATTACTTATTACTTATTACTCCTTCTTAAGAGTGCGTACCCTTCTCCTGACGGAGACGCTGCGCGAACGGGAACGCCAAGGGCGAACACGGCGGTGAGGATGTCAACGCTGGAAACTTAAGACAAATTGGGTATTTATTAAGAAGCAAAATCTATTTAAATTATTTTTTAAAATATCTTAATATTTCTCAATTAAGTTTAAAAAATCTTGGGGTTGAATTAAGAATCAATTAAGATAAGTCACTTTGTAAAGGTTAGTTGATATTTCTTGTCAAACTGCTGGTGAAGTTAGAAACTAAGAAATACAACACACGCAATTATTTTATGACTGCTATTTCTAGCCTTGAATTCAAACGACCAATTTGGCAAACCGCTATAATATTGACTTTGGGCTTTTGGCTCAGTGCTAGTTTAGTTTTAGACTGGGTAATTATGCCTAGCCTTTATCTTTCTGGCATGATGAGCCAAGCTGGTTTTACAACAGCAGGCTATACGATTTTTTGGAACTTCAATCGGATGGAATTATTGTCTGCTGCTGTAGTACTGACAGGGGCATTAGCTTTGGGTAAAACCCAATATCACTGGCGCATTGGCAGTATTATTTTATCTGGACTGCTGCTAACTATAGCTGTGCTTGACACTTATTTCTTAACTCCGCAAATGTGCGCCATAGGAGTTCAGCTAAACCTATTTGAAGCAGCAGCAGCTATTCCATCGACCATGAATTTATTACACGGTAGTTATTGGGTACTGGAAGTAGTTAAGTTGGTGGCTGGTGGCACACTTTTAAGCTGGTGCTGGCGGGAGCAAGTTTAAGTAGATGGAGAATTATAACGGTGAGAATATTTACTTATAAATCTCACACCAAAGACGCAAAGAAATTCTTTGCGTCTTTTTGCTACATATACTTTATGGGTTAATGAATGCAATGTTTACGATGGCTACGCCTACGCGGGCAATTTTATATTTATATTGGTGACTTTTAAAGCTTGAGATTCTTCGGTTAAATTGCTATTATAAAATGATTCAGTTATCTATTAAGTGTAATTAAATAAGCAAGCGAAATTATATTTTACTGTACATTTTCAGCCCTCCCGGATATTAGAACAAAAAAATACTAAAAGATAATATTAATTAGTTTTCATGGTTACTTTACTGATTTATCATGAAGTTTAGATATTTATTCTAACTTTTTTTGAAAATTATAGTAATCTAAATTTTAGTGAGTACGTTACTTGTTATCTACCATCTAGCTAGGAAATAGCTATTTTGCAGTTATGTACTACTAATCAAGAATTTCGCTGTAAGTTCTTGAATTTGTCACTTCAAATTGTGCCGGGTGAATATTTCGCCCCAAACAACATTAGAACCCGTTTCCAGTACTTATGAAGAGATTCCCTTCTGCTGGTTTGGTCGCCTGTGCATCTCACCACACACCATTATGGCGGCAATTGTCAGCTAACTCATCCTTGGTCGGAGGTTTCCCATTCTTGTTGTGCAATTGATAGTTTTGCCCAGTCCCAACACTAAGAGTTGCTCTACAAGCTCAAGACCTAAGTAAGATATTGGGCTTTTTAAATGCTTAGTTTTTAATAATACTTTTTCTCTTGATGAAGTTTCCCTCAAGAATAAACTTCTAGCAAAAGTACCTGAAAACTTTAGTTATGGCGACCAAAACATTGCTATTAAATCCATAAAAGCCTTGATAGAGAAGCTTTTTTGTCTACAGCAATGGAGATTTGGATTGCTCCAAACTTGAGTATGAGAGGCAAAAAAAACTTTTCTAAGAGAACTAAAGTATCTGCAATTTTAGGCTACTAGATACGGATAACAATGATACTTTTGTGACTGATGGGCGAGAGCCAATAGTCTATCTGTTGCACTTGAGTTACTGTTAGATTGGCTAGATTAGCAAAAGATACAGAAAACCAATCTAGTTTTTGAAATACTATATCCTGGCAACCAGTCGGGCCATTTTGCTATTGGACAATAATATGGATTGGTTTAGTTGTAATTCGTGCTTTCTAGCTTAACAGAGATTGGTTAATTAAGAGTTGGGGGGTGTGGAATCTCTGTACTAACTCAAATGTGACCGCTATATTTATCTGATAGTGCTTCCAACCAAGTCGCAGTGAATTCCGAAAAGGTAATTCACTAATTTCGCCTGCAATGTTAATTTTATTCCAGAGCTATCCCAATGAAGACACTTCCAATTAATAGATACAGATTTTTTCAAAAGCTCCAGCCTTTATCTTTGTTGAAAAAAATCACTGGTAAGTCTGTTACTGGTTGTTTACAGGTATTTAGCACATCAGGCTCTTGGTCAATATATGTAGATGAAGGTAAACTAATTTATGCCTGCTACTCAGAGAAAATGTTTGAGCCACTTTACAGAAATTTGCAACGTTTGAGTCAGCAAATTTCTACTCTCCCTCGTGAAATTCACGAACAGTTACGGGCGATATTTGAAACTGGGATTGAAAATCAGGCAATACCGAACCCAGATTATTTGGCTATTTGTTGGTTAGTTAATCAGAAATATATCAGTCCCTTTCAAGCGGCGATGCTGATAGAACAGTTGGCGCTAGAAGTTCTGGAGTCATTTCTGAACTTAGAAGAGGGGAGTTATGAATTTATTCCTGAAAGCTTTCTAGATGATATGCCAAAGTTTTGTCATCTGAATCTCCGCTTACTGGTTGAACGATGTCAAACGCCCCAAAGCGTTGGCGTAGCCTCTCCTAGAGAAGCAGCCAATCGTCAGACTTCGCCAAGTTCTCAATCACACCCGTCAGAATTGTTCAAAATCAATGAGCTAAAATCTAAGAACAAAAGTAGACCAAACTCTTTTAGAACAAACGGCTATAGACCACCAGTTTACTCTATTAATACTAATGAACATAGGGGTCAGCGAATTAACGAACCTCCTGTTGACAAAAAAATTTACACCATATTTTGTATTGATGACAGCCCTACGGTATTGAATACTATTCAAAGTTATTTAGATGAGCAAACCTTTTGTGTTGTGGGAGTTACCGATTCTTTAAAAGCTTTAATGCAGATTGTTCACACAAAACCTGACATTATTTTATTGGATATTTCAATGCCTAATTTAGACGGATATGAACTCTGTTCTTTGCTGCGTAAACACTCACATTTTAAAAATACACCTGTGATTATGGTGTCAGAAAAAGTAGGATTTATAGATAGAGCTAAAGCTAAGATGGTCAAAGCATCAGGTTATTTAACTAAACCTTTTACACAAGGAGATTTACTAAAAGTAATCTTTAAACATATTATTTAATTTTCTAATATAATAAATAAATGCACTTAATCAATATATTTGTTTGAGATTTAAGGTTAAGTATTATTTGGATGGCTAGTGTTCAAATTGTAGAAGATTGTCTGATTTAATTTAAATTAATAATTATTTCAACTATAAGAGTTACCATTCTATTAAGATAATGAGTACTAAACAAGCTATATAAATTAATTTTCATGAGTGGAAAATCACTCAATACGAATATTTTCTGGTAGAAATGACAACTTTAGTAGGTCTGGGTAATTGGTATCTCCCTTAGTATTTCTAAAAGCGATCGCTCCAAAACTTCGCTGACAACTTTATTACCTTGCAAATTGAGGTGAATGTGATCGTGATACAAACCTTGCGGGTTGTTGGTTGAATTGAATATCGGTAAAAAGTCTACATAGTTAATTTGCTGGGCTTTAGTAAAATCGCTCAAGCGTTGGCGGGCTTTAATTTCATAATCGCGGGGGCCTGGTTCAGCAATTTCTCGCAGTAAGGGAGTCATAACTAGTAAAAATTGGCTGTTGCTTTGGCGAGTCAGGGCTTGTATTTTGCCGATCGCTTCCAAATTAATCCCCACGCGATCGCCTGCTTCATTTTGCACCGCTTTCATTTCAGGAATTGGTTTCTGCTTGACGATATAACGTTGCCACACTTCCGCTAACGCTAGGGGAGGTTTACTATCGGGATAGTTGCGATCGCGTCCTACCGGTAAAGAAGTGGGAGGAGTAGCAAACAAATCATCGGTATTAATTAATAACACCACTGCTTGCGCGTTGAAATGGCTAAACTTCTCTAAATAGGCTAACTCGTTCCTTGGCCCCCAAGAGTTAGCTGAAGCATTCAGCACTTCTACTTCCTGATAATTACGATGAGTGGATGATGCTAAAGAACGCATCATGATCGCCGATATGGTATTAGTCTGATCTGTCCACCAACCACCATTTGCAATAGAATCCCCTAACAGTAAAACTCGCAGCGTATAAGGTGCGGGTGTTTTATTTATCGCACTACCTCGCATAGAATACTCATTAATTTCAATGCGATTACCAAAACGACGGGTACGCTGGTTAGGAGCCAATAAATAGCCAATCTGCTCATCACCAATGTAAATTAGGGGATTACCAAAGCCAAAGAGCGATCGCAGTCCGATCTCGACTATCATAAATAATCCCAGAACTACCGCCAAAATTACGATCAGCACCACTTTCACCTACCCGCACCCTTTAATACCGTGTTGTTTCTCAACGATACTAACTGACACATTCGGCATTGGAAAGAGGCACAGGGGTGAGGTGTAGAAGGCAAAACTTTCTTTGCTCCCCTGATTTCATCCACTCTCCTAGCATCTGAATTAAGGGGATTAATATGTATTGAAATCTGTTTATAAGCTTTAAAAACAGCAATTATATGGCTATTAACTGTTTACCTAATAGTTTGTCAAACTTTGTCTACTTTTGTGTAAGAGTATAGCAGTGTTTTCTAGTGATATAATTTTATATTACCAGTATTACTATGACTACAATTTTTATCATTTTATCAATTAATTAATTTCGCAAATTTTTTTCGGGGGTAAGGTAGGATGATCAAAATAGCCACACGTAAATATTTAGGCAAACAAAATGTCTATGACATTGGAGTTGAGCGTGACCATAATTTTGCACTCAAAAATGGTTTTATAGCTTCTAATTGTTTCAATAAATCCCATTCGACCGCCTATGCTTATGTAACTTATCAGACAGCATATTTAAAAGCTAATTATCCATTGGAATATATGGCGGCCCTGTTAACGGCTAACAGTGGCGATACCGATAAGGTACAGAGATATATTACTAACTGTACAAACATGGGTATTCCCATAGATCCGCCAGACATTAATCGTTCTGGTGTTGATTTTACGCCGACATTGGGAAAGATTCTGTTTGGCTTTTCGGCGGTGCGTAACGTGGGACAGAATGCGATCGCCTGTATTTTAGAGGCGAGAAATGAGACAGGAGAGTTTAAATCCCTCGCTGATTTTTGCGATCGTGTAGATTTACGTGCTGTTAATCGTCGGACTCTGGAATCGCTGATTTACTGTGGAGCCTTTGACAAAATTGAATCCAACCGCCAACAGTTAATTAACGACTCAGAACTAGTGTATGATTGGGCACAATCTCGCGCCAAAGACAGAGCCAGTGGACAAGGGAATCTCTTTGACTTATTAGGCGATGGATTTTCTTCTACTCAGAATAAAAGAGCAAATAATGCCTTTGAAACTGCTCCTAAATCTAAACCTGTGACAGATTTACCCCCACAGAAAAAGTTGCAGATGGAGAAAGAATTATTAGGTTTTTATGTATCAGATCATCCACTGAAATCCTTACGACAAATAGCACCACTTTTAACTCCAATTAACCTTTCGCAATTGGGAGAGCAAAGGGAAGACACAAGGCTTTGTGCAGTTGTGATGTTAAATAACGTCAAAAAAGTGGTGACAAAAAAAGGCGATCAGATGGCAATTTTGCAAATAGAAGACCTAACCACACAATCAGAAGCTGTAGTTTTTCCTAAAACTTATGAACGCATTAGTTCCTTACTTCAAGTTGACACAAGATTGATTATTTGGGGGAAGGTAGACCGACGCGACGAGCAAACTCAATTTATTGTTGAAGATGCAGAACCAGTGGAAACAGTACAAATGGTAATGGTAGAGTTAAATCCCCAGCAAGCAGGTGATATGGAAAAACTACATCTCTTGAAAACAATTTTGCAAGAACATTCAGTAGACAAAGAAAAGGCAAAAATGCCAGTTATTGGAATTATCCAAACTGAAAAGTCTCGGAAACTTGTTCGCTTGGGTTGGCAATTTTCCGTACAAGATTCAAGAATAACCGTCCAAGCTTTGCAAAATGCTAGTTTTCCTGCTCATATCAAATCGCTCACTGGTAGCTAATACCAGAAGTGAAAAATCCACCAATACTGAAAAGCATCTGAAAAATTAGTTTTATTGAACTGTCAACAGTAAATTGCCTTAAGTATTCAGGGTTAAAAGCGTTTTTTTAGTTACTTATGCGGATGATAATTTCCTTGAGGGAGTGGTATCTTTTTATGCTAATACCCTTAAGGCTGCGACCGGGGGAAGGAGTTAAAACTTGATGAGTGTAAATGAGCTACATAAATTTGTTTCGTACTGTAAAAGGATTCAACCCCAAACTCACGAGGACATTCAAAAGTTTTTTGAAGGAGTGATCTTATTTCCTTATGATAAGGAACTTCTACTGCAAGCTTATTTATTTCTGAATATTAAAGAGTTGTTTCCCTCGTGCGCTGAATTGCTGTTATTTGAAAAATCTCCAATTTCAGATTATACAGATTTAGGAAAGTGTGATTTTGTCTACCTAACTTTTAAAGGTAGCCTGTATTTAATTGAAACTAAGTTTATTGATACGGAAGCAACAGGAGCTACAGAAAGAAAAAGAAGAAATAAACACAGAAATAAGGTATTTGAGCAAGTTATTACTTTAAAAGGCCGATTTAGTGAATATTGGAATATGAGGCTAGAACAATTAGAGTGTGGGGTTTTCACAACAGATCCAGAAGTTGCTTGGCGAGGAAATGGTGTGAACGTCACATCTAAATCAATATCTATAGATCAGCTCGAAAAATGGCGAAGAAGTTATCACACTAGTGAAAGATTTTTATCTCATCAAGATGCGCCAAAATTTGAGGGGAAGGTTAATTTGAAAAGTTAAGACTTGACTGAAGAGACAAGATATGAAGCAAAAATCCTATTGGATTTTAGCCATAGAAGTGTTAAATCGCATAAGCTAAGTAGTCAGACAGAATTAATTACCCAATGTCATTGCAAAGAGAAGCGAAGGCTCACAATGACTATAAATATTTTTGTCCGACTACTTATCGGTTAAATCTGCCAGATAGCTAAGAGTAATTTCACCTTTGTCAAATCATCAGCAACCATAGCCCGGAAAACGTGTCAGATTACTTGAATAAGTACCAAAAGTCTGACAGGAAGATACTAATGAGAATTTGGGCTGCTACTGCTGTGCTAGCTTCCTCTTGGCTAATATCTGGGGTTATATGTTCTGAGCCAATCAACGCTACTTCTGTTTTGGTAGAAAATGCCATATCATCCCCTGCGCCAACAAATACAAAACAGATTACTGTTAGCAAAGCTGAGTTTGGGCTGAAGAGAGTTGACTCCAAAGGTAACGTTACCATTTTCCAGACAACAAGAGTACCACTTCAGCAGGGAAACGCCTACGGATGGCGGATTAAACTCAAAGACTACCAAGGTGAAGTAAAATGGCGCGAAGTATTGCGTTTACCAAAACCTCCAGAAACTTGGGGAACAGATCGCGGTGAAGACTTCTCAATGTCACCAGATGGGATGACATCTGTGACACGGCGTACACAGTCGGCTCCAGAGGGTGTAATTGAGAATTTTTGGACGATTACCCCTGGCGATCCGGTTGGTAAGCATAGGATAGAAGTCTATATTGATGACCGTTTGATTAGTACTTTCGATTTTGAAATTATCCCAGTGAAGTAAATGTAAGCTTTTCCACATTTAACTTGCATAAGTGGGGCGCTCATGTTGCCAATCCCACAGAGTTTGATTTAATTCGATTATGTGAATTAAGTGTTTTTCAGCTAAAAAGAAGAGGCTTGCTCTGAGAGGATGTTTTAAAAGTCCTCTTATCGGTATCAAAAGTTCTAGATCCCTCTAAATCACCCTTAAAAAGCAATACAGTTCAGTTAAGCATTTCTTTCTTCTCTTTGCGTCCTACCCTGTGGGAAGCCACTTCGTGTCTATGCGTCCTTCTCTAACGAGACGCTGCGCGATGGCGGTTCGTTAAAAAAATTGACTTTGACAAAGAGCTTTAGCCTTAACTGAACCGTATTGCCTTAAAAAGGGGGGCTTTGATTCCCGTTCCACCCTAATTCTAGGGCTGAAGCCCTGACTACAAACCTTTAAACCAATAATTGATATTTCTCTTGAGCTAAATTGTAAAGAGGTCGCCAAACTAAACGATTGGTCAACACCACTAATAGAGACATAATCACTGTCGAAGCTAATAATAGTGAGAAATTGCCTGTCGCGGTAGCGTGAGAAATCGTTGCCCCTAATCCAGAAGTACTAATTACTCGCCCTTGAAATGTAACGTACTCACTGACGATACTGGCATTCCAAGCGCCACCAACGGCGCTAATAATTCCTGTAATTAGGTAGGGAAAGATTGCAGGTAAAATTAAGGTTCGCCAACGTTGTAAACGTGAGAGTTTATACACCGAAGCTGCTTCGATCAGGTCTGAGGGAATCGACTGTGCCCCAGCAATGACATTAAACAGGATATACCACATTGTCCCTAGCATCATCAGAGCGATCGCACCAATCTGCAAACCGCCAGCGATGCGGGTTAAACCTAGCAGTAGCACTGGAAATAAGGCTGTTGCTGGCACAGAAGCGGCGATTTGTACCAATGGTTGCAATACTTGAGCCAACCGTCGATTGCGACCAATTGCAACTCCCACGGGTACAGTCCACAACAATGATAATATCAAAGCAATTATCACTCGCAATGCCGTTAACATAGCGCCCTTTATTACCTGTTGCCAATCATCCCAAGCTAGAGTCCGTAATAGTAGCACGGCTTCCCAAGTACCCCACAGGATAATTAAGCTGAAGCCACTAACAAATATCCAATTTAAAAAACTCGGCAAGTTAAGGTTGCCTTTGGCATTTATAGGTACTGAACGCACGGGGAACGACCGAATTAAACTGTCGTCTAAGGCTGTTTGTAATGGCTGAAAAACGCCATCGCTAATTGCGCGTAAAGTAGGCGATCGCCTGAAAGTATCCAATATCCAAGATTGGGGTGCATTTTCAGTTTCAATCATCTCTAACTTAAATCTTTCTGCCCAAGCAATCAGTGGCCGCCACACAAAAAAATCAGTTGCCACAATGATCGCAATCAGTAACCCCAAGCCCCAAAATATCGCTTTAAAGTCTCCTTTGTTGGCTGCTGTGCCTAAAAAAGAGCCTAATCCTGGTAAACGAAAATCTTGATTCCCCAAAGTAAATGACTCAATGGCAATTAAAAAAAACCAACCTCCAGCCACCGACATTACACTATTCCATACCAAACCAATCACACCAGATGGTAACTCTAATGTCCAAAAGCGTTGCCAAGGATTAAGCCGATAAACCCTTGATGCTTCTAGTAATTCTCGCGGAATACTTTGAAGAGATTGGTAAAAACTAAAAGTCATATTCCAGGTCATACCAGTAAAAATTAGCAAAATTGCTGCTAGTTCTACACCAATTCTCTGACCGGGAAACAGGGAAATCAAAGCTAGTACCACACCTGGTAAAAAAGACAATACTGGAATCGATTGCAGAATATCCAACATCGGAATTAAAATCCGTTCTGCCATTCGAGAGCGATAAGCAGTATAAGCATACAACAGGGTAAAAATTAGGGATAAAAAGTAAGCCAGTCCCATACGAATCAAAGTTTGGGCTGTATATCCTGGCAAAGCATTGATGTTTGTAGAAATTGTGAGTTCAGGTTCAAAAGTACCTGTAAATTTAGAAGCAGTTCTAATAATTGCCACAATGAAAGATAAAATTACCAGAATCAGCAATCCATCTTGCCAAGTCCAATTGCTACGTCCTAGAGTTTTATTAGCAGGAGTAAGAGGTCGAGTCATATAAGTAGAGAGTAGGGGCAGATCAGAGGAGAATAACAAATGACTAATGACAAATGACTAATGACTAACAACAACTTGCTCTAAAAATATTTGTCCTGATGGCTCATCGTAGCCGTATATTTCGGCATAACGACCCCAATCTACGACGGTTTTTAATTGTCGTTCGGCTTCTTCTGGGCTAAAGTGACTTTCTAGGATATCTAATACCAGTTCTTCTGGAATGCGTTGATTATTTTTAGCTTCCAGAAGACGGTAAATTTGCTGTACCAAGCGAATATTAGCTAAGAGTTGCGATCGCATGATTTGTTTGCGTTCATCAATACCACCATTGATAAATTCGTGTCCGACTGGCTTCAAGCTAATATCGCCTTCTGCAAGTTCTACAAAATCCATTAATTTTGCAGCTTCTACAATGGGTAAAATATCATCTACTTCTAATTGCAATTCTTGGGCCAGTCGATATAAGTCTTTTTCTTGACGATCTTCTAAAAGTTCCAAAAGACCGGCAATGGAACCAGTTCGCACAGATGGTAATGATTGATATTTTGCTGGTGGTGTTGCAGGTTCTACAGAAGTAGTCGTTGGTAGCTCAATTTTTTCTAATTCGGGGTTGGTGATGATTGTATAAACTCGATCTACCAGGGCTTGAAAACTTGGATGTTTGCGATCGCGGTAATGGGGTAAAGTCACAGGTAAGTCAGCCCGAATTCTTCCCGGATTGCGTCCAAGAACAATAATTCGATCCGCCATAATTACCGCTTCTTCAATCCCGTGGGTGACAATGAGAATAGCTTGGGTGGGTATGCGACGTTCTAACCATAAATCTAATAATTCAAACCGCAAGTTTTCTGCCGTTAGCACATCTAATGCCGAAAATGGCTCATCCATACATAACAGTTCTGGTTCTACGGCCAAAGCCCTAGCAAATCCAACTCGCTGACGCATTCCCCCAGAAAGTTCTTTGGGATAGGCATTTTCAAACCCATCCAAACCAATAATATCAATCATTCGTAGCGCCTTTTGCCGTCGAGAATCTGGCGCTTCTCCTTTTGCTTTTAAACCTAGTTCCACATTCTCTAGTACAGTTAACCAAGGATAAAGGGCAAAACTTTGAAAAACAATTGCTACCCCAGGATTTAAACCAACTAGGGGACGGTTATGATATACGACTTCACCTTCACTGGGGGGAATTAACCCAGCAACTATCCGCATTAAAGTAGATTTGCCTGAACCGGAAGGCCCTAGCAATGCAACGATCTCCCCTGGACGTAACTCAAGATTGATATTTTCCAGGATGACAATCTGTTGGCCGTTGGGCTGCTGATAAGATTTGCTGACATTTTTTAGGACGATCAGCTGTTCGGTTGCTGTTTTAAAGACCATAACTCTTTTTGTAAGAAAATAATTAAATATAATCTCATGTTGAGGTTATTTTACAGTTAAAGCAGACTAAAAATATTTGATTCCGCAATTTGAATCGTAGTGTAGCCTAACGAATCGTTTGCATCGTCAGAAAATTAGCTACAAGATGGCTAAATTACCCGCTAATGCTAACAGGAGTCAGTAATCATAATTTGGAAAGTATTTAATATGATTGGTATATTTATTTCATAAAATGTTATCTTGATTGTTTGACAATTATGACTAAGGATTTATTACGATAAATCCATTAATTGCAGCAATATAATAATCGCATACCCGAATATTAAAAGAAAGAAATTACTATAACTTGTTCTATAGGAATCATATTTAATTTCTGAAAACATTCAGTACAACTGAAAGAAGCTTCTTGCCTATTGCCTCTTACCTCCTACACAAATAATTATGGCTACGCCACGCTGCGCGAGCAGAAATCAAAGCGGATTGCCATATTTAGATATGTGCATTTGAGTAACTTGGAGTAATTGCAGATATTAAATAAACA
Organism: Desmonostoc muscorum FACHB-395; assembly: GCF_014698035.1. Classification (GTDB taxonomy): domain Bacteria; phylum Cyanobacteriota; class Cyanobacteriia; order Cyanobacteriales; family Nostocaceae; genus Nostoc; species Nostoc muscorum_A. Next base: position 39,836 of record NZ_JACJSF010000054.1, on the reverse strand, counting down.
ACCTCTATTATGGCAGTTACAATAGAAGCACCTTATATATTAGAGATATAAATCTGATTCTTGTTGGGTGGCGATCGTGAATATAGAGGAATTAAAAAGGCGTTTTGCCGCAGGGGAAAGATATTTTCCAGCCGTCAACTTGAGTAGGAACAGGCTGATTGGAGCCTATTTGCCTGGAATAAATCTATGGGGATCTGACTTGAGTGGAGCTAACCTAGCTAAAGCTAAACTCTGGGGAGCAGATTTGAGTAGAGCTAACTTAGCGAAAGCGAATTTGACTAGAGCTAATTTGAGCGGTGTGAAACTGAATGAAGCCAATCTCCGGGGAGCCAAACTCAACTATGCCAAGTTATATGGAGCGAATCTAACTGGCGCTTACTACGATGAAAGTACTCGGTTTTCTAGAGGTTTTGACCCCATTAGTAGAAATATGCGGAAGGTGTGAGTTCCACCAACCTCTCCCTGCTTTGAACTTTCGTTCAAGTTTGTCCCTCTTTGAGTCGGCTAAGGTGTAGATACAAGTCTTTAAGAGTTGCCCCACAAGCTTTTTATCCCCCCAATCCCCTTAAAAAAAAGGGGGCAAGAACCTCTCAATGTCCTCCAATTTATCGGAGGATTTAGGAGGATCTACTACATTTTGGTTTTGTAGAGAGATGTGTGTACACCGTAGCTCCGAGCCGGAGAGGGACAGTTTTGTAACTTAAAAACCGCAGAGACGCTGAGAGCGCAGAGGGAAAGAAAAGAGGAATAATTCCGATACAAAAGGATTTGATATTACTAGATGAGCAGTGGAAATGATGTTATTTCAAATAAGTGATGTTGATATATGTTGATGTGAGCCATCTGACATGGATGAGATCAACATTTGTTCAAAGACTTTGGAAAGAGCAGTTTGAAAACGCTGACGATGCTTGAGTTTGAAAAAAGGTCGAACTATTTCTGCGTAGGTGTAGCCCGTAGTCGGCATCGCACCGTTACCGTCTCTATTATCAATCACTCGAATTGCTCGTAGAGTTCCCAGTTGTATTTCTTTTTTTACCATCAACTCAGAAATTCCGATCGCACCGACACCATCTTCGATCGCTGCTTTTGTCATCTCTCCACTGTTGAATACTAAAATTACATCCAGTTCATTGAGATTGATTTCCCAATTTTGTAAGGCTTCCTCAAACCTTTGCTGGGTTCCAGAACCAGGTTCGCGCATCACCCAAGGGGTTTTAGTCAATTGACTTAAGTCAATTTCTCCCCACTCAAACCAAGGGTGTTTTCGACCTACAACTATTTGTAAGCGATCGCTCCCCACTATTTCATACTCTAGAGTACTCTGGAGTGCTGGCTTCACATCTCCTTCTACCAAACCTAAATCAAACTGTCCTGTGGCTGTTCCTAGACAAATCTCTTCTGTATTGGCAAGGCTACAATTAATCTGAATACCGGGATATCGGCTCTTAAACTCACTAATCTTACTTGGTAGCCAGTAGTTACCAATTGTCAGACTTGACCCTAATTTCAATTCACCCCTTTGCAGATTGTTCAATTCTCGCAATCCCCTTTCAGTCAAGGAAACTTGATCGAGAATTTTCTGCGCTTCCACTTGCAGTAATTTACCCGCCTCAGCAATCTCAATATGGCGACCAATCCGATGGAACAGTTTCACACCATATTCTTGCTCTAAGTTGTGGATTGCTGCACTGACGGCAGGTTGTGTAATATAAAGCTCCTCTGCTGCGCGAGTAAAGTGTAAGTGCTGCGCCACAGCCAGAAAGATTTTTAGCTGCTCAAGGGTCATTCCTGCCATTTATGGTATCCCTACAACTTGGTGTCAAAAATTTAATCACTTTCATTTATCATTTTGACAAACAAAAGCATTTGATTCTATCGTTTAGTTTCACTAAAGTATAAATCAAAGCTTTTTACTTAGTCATTTGCCATTAGTCATTTGTCGTTTGTAAATGGCCAATGATTAATGCCCAATTGCCAAGCATCAAAATAAGGACTTCCAAAAATGAGCGGTTTAGTAACTGCAATTACCACAGGGATCACGGCATTCACTGCCACCAACATCGATGATATTGTGATTCTGACGTTGCTTTTTTCACAGATAAATAAAACGTTCCGCAGTCGTCACATCCTTGCTGGTCAGTATCTCGGCTTTGCTGCACTGATTGTTGCTAGCCTTCCTGGGTTTTTCGGTGGACTAATTATACCGCAGGACTGGATTAGACTACTTGGTTTAATGCCAATAATCATTGGTGTGAGTGGTTTACTAAAACGCGAAGAGGATTCACCAGAGGAAGGTGCAGAAGAAACCGAGCCATCTTGTCCCTCTATAGTTAGGAGCTTTTTCTCTCCCCAAACTTGCAACGTCGCTGCGATCGCCTTTGCCAATGGTAGTGATAATATCAGCGTCTACGTGCCTCTGTTTGCCAATTCGGAATTAGATAGTCTACTGATTATACTCAGTGTATTCTTTTCGCTAGTGGGCGTATGGTGTTATACCGCTTATAAGTTGACCTACTTGCCTGCGATCGCACATTTTTTAACTGAAAATGGCAACACTTTTGTACCTTGTATCTTAATTGGTTTGGGCGTGTTTATTGTCACAGAAAACGTTACCTGGACTCTTTTATCTGTAGTTTCTAGTTATATATTCTCATTAATCTTAGGTTTCAATACTCAATCTTCGAGTGAAGAACAAGAAAAGTTAAGTATCTAGAAAGATGTGCATCATGAATTTTCTTACGAAAATGAATTTAAAACTACAAAATATCTTCCCCATCAACAGGAATCAAAACATGAAAGTCTGGAAATCTCTGCTAATTGCCTTAATGGTTTTCGCCAATCTAGCCTTCGCTCAACCTTCTTTTGCTGATAGACCAAAATTTAGCAAAAACCCTGATTATATCGAAGTCACTAAAGCTCTGAACGAACTGTCTCAAACAAAAGATGCCCAAACTCAAGTTCAAGGTCTGACACCAGAAGAAATTCAAAAGAGAACCGAAGAATTAACACTGCAAAAATATGCTTTAGAGACGGGAATTAACTGGGGTAAATGCGAAAACCAAACAGGTAAAACCATAGCAGTATACGGTAAAAGACCAAATGATGATGACAATGAAGATGCCATATACGACAATGGTTTGTATTTTCTAGCTAATGGTCAGTCAACTAAAGATAATTGGGATTGTGATGGCATCTATCTACCGAATGATATTAAGGTAGCAAACTTTACTTCTAGTCCGAATGGGCAAGGTGAAGAATTGACAGGGCCTGTGGCTCTGAAGATCCTTGATGGAACTCAGTTGGTGATTAAGAGCAATCCAGATACTGGTGCGATCGAATTAAATGTTCCGACTGTGAAAGTTATTAACAGCAATAAGGCTAACTGGTTTATTCCAGATATATCGCAGGCTATCATAGATACACGAGTTCCTAATGCACCTATTAAGAAGTCTTGAAATCTAACTGCATAGTCTATTTTTGAATCATTGTTCTCAACTTCAACAGGGTGATAGCCAAAATTAGAGAAAAAACCTGACTTAACACTGGTGAAAAATCTCTCTAATTCTTGGCTGTTTTTTATGACATCTTATTACTTGTAACTGCTCTGTACCATCAATTACGAATTCTGAATTATCAAATAGAATTCAGAAGTCAGGAGTCAGAATTCAGAATGAATTCTGTATGACTGGTGGATGAATAACTGGGTTTAAAAATCCCACCAAATCGTAGATTTGGTGGTCTTCTCTACGAGACGCAAGCGCGAACAATCAGTCGTGAGTCTTAATCCCCAACTGATAGCGAAGCGTAAAGCCTTCGGCATGGCTTCGCTTAGAGTGAGTCATCGGTCGTCTTGATTCTGACTCCTGAATTCTGACTTCTGAATTCTTCTTCAATCAGTCAGGCTTGTTTTATTTCTATATCTGCATTAAAATATATTTTGAAAAAATATGTACAATCACAATAGGCATATTTCAGTAGCGCAACTATTGTGCTGGGTGCAAGTCATCTGGAAAGAGATTTCCTACTACCTCCGCATTTTTTTGAGAAGAGCCGCTTTGGGGATAAGGGTGTTATTGATGCAGTTAAAATTGAAATCCACAGAAGAAGATAAAAATCAAAAAAAGCCAGGACGACTCAATCCTTCTCGAATCCGAGATCACTTGGCAAATGAGCGTACCTACCTGGCTTGGATGCGGACAGGGATCGCTCTTTTAGGTTTTGGGGTTGTAATTGTGCGTTTGCGTGCCTTCCAAGTGCCTTTGATGCCCCGTCCCGGCAACGGCTGGAAGTTAGGTTTAGTCTTCTCATTGGTGGGTTTGATTACGGTGTGGCTCTCAACCAGTCACTATTTCGCTGTCCGTCGTGATATCGAAGAAGATACTTATGAACCTACAGACAGATGGGTGTTGCTTTTCAGTCTCGCTGTGATGATTCTCGGAACTGGGGTAATCTATTTTGTTTTTACAACTTCTTTAGATCCATTAAGTCCACTTATCCCTGAGTGATGATAAGTAGACATCTCCAAAAATGAAATATGCGTTATCCAGAAACCTTGTAGAGACGTAGCACTGCTACGTCTCTACATTCTTTTTTGTAGCAGTGCTATATCTGTAGCTACTTATTTTCAAAACCGCACTTTGTACATTTGGAATAATTCTCCTGGTTTTTGCGTGACTATTTTAGCGCCAGCCGCCTTTATAGCTTTTTCCCACTCAGCTACAGGCTCTAAAAACACCTCAGCCCCCAAATAGGTTTCTAAAACTGCCCAATCTTCTGCTAAAGGTTGTTCTGGATTAAGGATGTCAAACACAAAATGTCCACCTGGCTTTAACACTCGCTTAACTTCTGCGAGTACTGCATTCCAGTATTCGAGTGGAAAATAGCAGCTAAATCCTGTTGCGATCGCTAGATCAAACTGCTCTGGTGAATAGTTTAACTGATGGGCTGCTCCCAACTCAACACCTTTGAACAGCTTAGAATTCAACTGTGGCCCACGAGAGTTAAGGGTATCGCGTGCCACATTACTAATTTCTTGCCCATGAAAAAATGCTTGCCAATCCCGCCAAGGATAGATTAAAAAGCTGATACCACAGCCAATATCTAAACAGTGCTGGTTTTTTTGAGGTTGAGCAATTTCCCAAAAAGGGGAAGCAATTCTCCCTGAAAAACTACCTCCAATCCACTCACGGAATATCGGCATCGCCTGGACTTCGGTTGGAAGTTCAAAGGTTTCACGTTGATACTCTCGGTTAAAGCGATAGGCTATTTGGCCTAATCTTTCGTCCCAGTTGCTTGATTTGGCTGAAGTAAAGAGATTTTGAAACTGCGAATCAGACTTTTTGGACATTACATTTTTACTAGTATTTCTAAGAATTGTAGTCAAATTCGTTTTGCGATCACCTCCGGTGGGCGGGTACGCCATCGCCTCCTGTGGTCGGATACGCCATCGCATACCCATCCAATCTCCTGTTGGGGTTTGTCCTAAGTCATTGGTCATTAGTACCAATGACTAATGATCAATGACTAATGACTAATGACTACTATTCAACTTTTTCATACCAGATACCTACTTTCTCAAAAGCACCATAAGCAAGCTTCAGAAAATTCACTACTCTCTGTTTCCCAATTACTCCAAATTCTTTATACTCTCTAGCCTCTGCAAATGTCAGGCGATTTTGGTCAATTATGTTTCTTTCTCTGTATGCTAACTTGGGAAAATCTATAACTTTTATCTGATATTTATTTACTGTGTTCTGAAAGTTGGAGTCTAACTCTAGATGCTCCCAATCATCACACAGCCCCAAATTTCTCACCAGAATATGAGGGATTTTTTCACCGTAAGTATTCACTGACTGAGTAAACAGGTTGATGCTGTCGTATCCTCCTGTCGATACAAACCATTTACAAAACATCACTCCCTGCGAACTTCCTAGTTCAAGTAATTGATTAGATTCAATCCACCCTTGCACTGCTCTATGCGATTGTGCGGATAAATTCACAATTACTGGCCTCTCTATGGCCCACTCAAATATTCTATCTGCCTTATTTGCCTGTCGTTCGTTCTCACTAAACACAGCATACTTACATATTTCCTTATATACCCCTGCCACATCTGGATTCGATCTATCTGTCTCCACTGGTACAAATGGGATTCTCTTATCCAGACAATACTGAATCATTGTCCTGGCAAAGAGAGATTTTCCTACCCCGCCTTTTTCACCATCTACAAAATGAATCGTCGGCATTACAGCCACCTCTAATACTTATTAAAGCCTGATACATCTTTCCCAAAATAAAAACTTTTTGGCCGTTGCCGCCTAGTTGTTTTGGTGGTTTTATGAGAAAGTATAACCGTGATTTGGATATAGTTTTAATAATGCTTGCAAATCGGATACACTAACCATCTGAAGAGATTGCATTGCTGTAACACTAAAAATAGTAGTACATTTTTACTGTAAAAGGGATAGGTCAAAACTATTATGAAGGTTTTGACCTATCCCTAATTAAGGATTCCCAATGCAATGGCAAATCCGCGCCTCAATTGAGAAATTTTCCTCTAGGTGAGCATTGCAATGCCCACCCTACAAGCTAGCTTTTCAGCAAACAGATTTCAGATTAACCCAAATCGAAAAGCAAGATTTCGCCGCCGATGTTGGTGCTAATTTCTAGCTGTTCTTCGCCATTGATTTGCACACCATCGCCGGCTCTGAGTTCTTCTCCATTTAAATCGACTATACCTTGGGCTACTTGTAACCAGGCATAGCGATCGCTTTTGACTTGATAATTGACAACATCACCTGCTTCTAAAACAGATGTATATAGCTCAACATCTTGGTGAATTGTCACAGCACCATCGCGCCCATCTTTAGAGGCAATTAAGCGGAGTTTACCGCGCTTTTCTTCGAGAGGAAAAGCTTTTTGTTCATATCTTGGCGTTATTCCTTCTCTATCGGGAAGAATCCAGATTTGCAATAAGTGCAGTGGTTCAATTGGTGAAGGATTAAATTCGCTGTGGCTGATTCCAGTTCCAGCACTCATAATTTGGGCATCACCGGGACGAATTACCGAACCAGTACCCAAGCTGTCTTTATGCTCTACAGCACCTTCTAAGACATAAGTGAGGATTTCCATATCACGATGACTGTGAGTAGGGAATCCAGCACCGGGGGCGATGCGATCGTCATTAATCACGCGCAGAGAGCGAAATCCCATACGGTTGGGATCGTAAAAACTACCGAAAGAAAATGTGTGATAGCTATCGAGCCAGCCCATTTTCGCGTGACCACGGGCATTGCGATCGTGAATTAAGTGGGTAATTGTATTTTGAGACATAAATTTACCTCTTTGTTAATGAGTATTGAGTTAGGAACAACTCAATTTTGGATTTTAGATTTTAGACTTTCTTGCAGAACGCTACGTGATCGCTCAGTGAACGATTTTAGATTGCAGGAAAAATCTAAAATTGGCATTTGAAATCAAAATGAAATTAGCATACTTTTTCAATCACCTAATAACTTCTTCAAGTTTAAGTATTAATTTTGATGGATCGCTTGTTGAAGATATTGGTGAATTTCTTGACTTCGTTTTGAACTATTTCAATAGTAAGGTATATACATATAAATGAAAAGTACGCACTTAAAAGTGACGTACTTACCAAAAAGATACTATTAGATTTAAGAAAGACTAATTTTCTCAGAAGTGCTTATTTTACAGCAGCAGGAATCTTTTGAGTTTTAGTAGTACCAGCGTTACCATTCTCTTCTTTGATTTCTGCTATTTGTAGATGAGCTTCTAAGAACCAGAGTCGTTTGTCAATGGTACGAGAAATTTCGGTGTAAAGATCGGCAGTATCAGCATCACCTAATTCATCAGTTTTTGCGATCGCTTCTCTAATATGTTTCGCGTAGAGTGCAAAGCGATCTGCTAAGGCTGTCACATGATCTTTACCATCCAAAATATCTAAGGGATATTCTGGCAAAATTGAATTACTAGCTGCGGCGCGGGCTGTTCCGAAAGCGTATCCGCCTAAAGCTGTGACGCGTTCAGCTACTAAATCGATGTATCCTTCCAATTCCCCAGCAAGTTCATCAAATAATAGATGTAGCTGATAGAAGTCAGTTCCTTTAACATTCCAATGCGCTTGCTTTGCTTGGGTTTTTAAATCCGAAGTAGCTGCTAAGGTTTGGTTGAGAAGTACCACGATTTGAACTCTCGCTTTGGCGGGAATGTCAATGCGGGTAGGGTACAGACGTGATGTAATGCTGTTGTCGCTCATGGGTCTACGTTGTTAATGCCTTTTAAATCTAACTTTACAGATATTGGCTGGTTGTGCGAAACTCTCTGACGATGGATTGTATTAATGCCTGAATGTGTTACTGTTTAAGGCTTTATACCATTTGGAGTTTTAGATTGGTCAAGTTAAAAATGACATTTAGATGTGATGGTTTTCTATGGTATTAAATGTACCACCAAAAAGCCGATCGCGAATTACATCATTCTGCAAAAAGTCATGGGGAAAACCCAGTTCAATTTTGCTAATTTCATCTAAGCGTTGCAAATGTTCTGGCGAGAGGCTGACATCTAAAGAAGCTAAGTTATCTTGAAACTGCGTTAATTTACGTGCCCCAATTATAGGAATAATCACACCACTTTGAGCTAGTAACCAAGCTAATGCTACCTGTGAGGGTGTGTGGCCAATTTCTGCTGCAACTTCACTAACAACTTGAGCGATCGCTAAATTCCGTTCTGAAATACTTCCTAAGCCTGGATTTGTTAATCGTCCTTGTTCATCGCCTGCTTGAGGAGGCTGATTATACTTACCTGTTAGCACACCACCACCCAAGGGCGACCAAGGTGTTACCGCCAAATCAAAAGCTTTCGCCATCGGTAGCAAATCACGCTCTGGTGTTCGCTGAATTAAACTATACTCAATTTGCAGCGCGACAAACTGCGTCCATCCTTGGAACTGGGCAATGGTATTTGCTTGAGAAACGATCCAAGCGGGTGCGTCAGAAATGCCAATGTAAAGTACTTTACCTTGACGGACTACATCATCAAGCGATCGCAAGACTTCTTCAATAGGTGTTGTAAAATCCCAAGCGTGTAACCAAAATAAATCAATGTAATCGGTGTTCAGCCGTTTCAGGCTACCTTCCAAAGACTGAATTAAATTCTTGCGATGGTTTCCACTGGCGTTAGGGTCGCCCTTTTTGTTATTCATCTGCAAGGGAAAGGAATATTTTGTCGCAACTACAAAGCGTTCTCGTTCTTTTGCGATCAACTCACCGACAATTTTTTCACTGCTACCATCGGTATAACCGTTGGCGGTGTCAATGAAATTTCCCCCTGCTTCTGTATATGTATCAAAGATTTTACGACTTTCGTCAACAGATGCACCCCAACCCCAATCTTCACCAAAGGTCATGGTTCCCAAGGAGAGTTCAGAGACTCTTAATCCGCTTTTGCCTAGGAGTTTGTATCTCATGAATATTTTCTCTTTAACGAAAAAACAACGCGAATACCATTCCAAAGGCATCATAACAAAGGTTGTCATTTGTCCTTTGTCATTGGTCATTAGTAAGGGCTTAAAGCCTCTTTACGTTTTGTAATATACTTGGGTTTTTTCGCGCTAACTTAACTTTAGCGAAGCAAGAGCGATTGGTTGCATTGTGAATGCACTAGCCTGCTTTGTGAATGTATTAGCCTGCTTTGTAAATGCACTAGTCCGCTTTGTAAATGCACTAGTCCGCTTTGTGAATGCGCTAGTCCGCTTTGTGAATGCGATCGCCTGCATTATGAATGCGCTAGCCCGCCTTGTAAATGCGCTAGCCCGCTTTGTTAATGCGATGTACTTTGCAACGGTAGCCGCTACAATAAGCCTAAGTCAAGTCAAAATAAGACATAATGACCTACACTTCACCCAAACTACTGACTTTTGAAGAATTTATAGCCCAATATGGTGATAATACACGCTACGAACTCATCGATGGACAACTAAGAGATATGGAACCTACAGGGCTATACGAAGCTGTTGCAGGTAGTATTGCTGGTAGAATCTATGTCGAAATTTTTAATTCTAATTTTAACTGGCTAATCCCAAAAACCTGTCTGATTAAACCACCTGCTGCTGAAGCCACAGCACTGCGTCCTGATGTAATTGTTTTAGATAAAGCTGAACTTAGTAAAGAACCGCTATGGTCAAAAGAACCTATTATTTGTAACGGCAGCACAATCAAACTTGTTGCTGAAGTTGTTAGCAATAATTGGCAAGATGATTATGCCAGAAAAGTTGAAGAATATGCTTTTCTTAATATTCCAGAATACTGGATTGTTGACTTTCGTGGCTTGGGTGGCTTGCAATTTATCGGCAATCCTACACAACCCACCTTTACCGTTTGTCAGTTAGTTAACGGTGTTTACCAGCAGCAACAATATCATTTAGGAGACACTATTTCTTCTGAACTATTGCCAAATTTACAACTTAAACTTGACGATATCATGCCTATTTAACAACTTAAATTTGGTTTTGGCTCTTACTGAGGCAAGAGCGATCGCTAAAGTTTTCTACGCTAAAATAATTATTTTTATGAACTACTACGTAATCTACGACGGAAATTGTAATCTCTGCGTTACTTTAGTGCAATTGCTAGAAACCTTAGACAAGGGAAAGTTATTTCGCTACGCTCCTATGCAAGATGAGCAGACACTTTTACAGTGGGGAATTACAGCCCAAGATTGTGAACAGGGGATGATTTTAATTGATGGCAATGAACCTCAAAGACGTTGGCAAGGTAGTAACGCAGCTGAAGAAATTGGGCGATTATTGCCAGTAGGAAGTGTATTTGTAGACGCTTATCGAGCCTTACCGGGGATGAAATGGGCAGGCGATCGCTTTTACGAACAAATCCGCGATAACCGCTACACCATATTTGGTAAGCGTTCTAATACTTATGAGTCGTCTTATTGTGTAGATGGTAGCTGTAAACCAATTTAAACCTTGGCAAGCAGAAGACGCGATAAATCGCCGTCTCTACAAAAGGCTGATTATTGTAGAGACGGCGATTCATCGCGTCTTTGTGATGATTCATCTCGGTTTTGTGATAATTCATCGCGGTTGTGCGATCTAAAATTTTCATCAAAAAACCTTAACCGAACCGTATTGCCCTGCCTCCTTCGCAACTAAATTTGTCATTAGACAGAATTTGTTCTGTAAAAAATCCGCCTCCAGGTGCTAGCAAAAAGTCTGGTAGACGAACCATTATGCTATCTGGCGTGTTTGTAAACATTGTGCAATCAATGACATGCGATCGCCTCCGGTGGGCGGGTACGCCATCGCACGACAATTCGGCACAACATACTGACGGGAGGGATACTGCGTGAGAATTGGTGCTAACTACTTGGGTAATGGAGAATGTGAATTTACAGTTTGGTCGCCGCTATTAGATAGCGTCACTGTAAAAACTTTGACACCACAGGAGCAGGTTATACCCCTCAAGCCTCAGTCTGAGGGATACTGGCACGCGAAAGTAAACGATGTATATCCAGGCACGCTCTATCGGTATGTCTTGAATGGCCAAGACGCTTTTGCCGATCCTGCGTCGCAGTATCAACCGGAAGGAGTGCATGGCCCGTCTCAAATTGTCGATCATCAGTTTGAGTGGACTGATGAAGGGTGGACTGGTATCCCTGTGGAGTCGATGATTTTCTACGAACTCCACGTTGGGACTTTCACACCTGAAGGAACTTTCACCGCGATTATTTCTCGTTTACCAGAACTCAGGGAACTGGGAATTAATGCGATTGAAATCATGCCTATCTCTCAGTTTCCGGGAGACACCCATATAGAAGCGTCTCTGACATACCGTAACTGGGGCTATGATGGCGTTTACCCTTATGCAGTCCAAAATTCTTATGGTAGCCCAGCCGAACTAAAGCAACTGGTAAATGCTTGCCACCAACACAATATCGCTGTGGTGTTGGATGTGGTGTATAACCACTTTGGGCCAGAAGGCAACTATATGAGTCAGTTCGCGCCCTACTTTACTAAAACCTATAAAACACCTTGGGGTGAAGCGCTGAATTTCGATGATGCCCATAGTCAGGGTGTGCGAAATTATTTTATCGAAAATGCGCTTTACTGGTTGCGCGAGTTCCACATTGACGCATTGCGGCTTGATGCCATTCAAGCAATTTATGACTTGGGGGCGAAGCATTTTCTTTGGGAACTGGCGGAAGCAGTTCATCATTTTTCACAACAAGGGCAAAAGTGGAAACGCCATTTAATTGCTGAAAGTGACTTGAATAATCCGCAAATCATTCGTCCAGCAGAATTGGGTGGATATGGACTCGATGCCCAATGGAGTGATGATTTTCACCATTCACTGCACGCACTCTTGACAGGCGATCGCCAAGGATATTATCAAGATTTTGGGCAAACCGCTCAGTTGGCAAAAGCTTATGAAGATACTTTTGTCTACGATTGGAAGTACGCACCACACCGCAAGCGATTTCATGGTATATCTTGCCGCGATCGCAATTTATCACAGTTTGCAATCTGCATTCAGAATCACGATCAAATCGGCAATCAAATGAAAGGAGAACGCCTCACTCAGAGGATTTCTTTTGAAGGATTGAAGTTAGCTGCTGGTGCTGTGCTGCTGTCGCCTAATTTACCCCTGTTATTTATGGGTGAGGAATATGGAGAAACTGCACCCTTCATTTATTTTGTCAGTCACTCCGATCCCGATTTAATTCAAGCAGTTCGAGCCGGACGCAAAGAAGAATTTGAAGCATTTCACTATGCAGACGATCCCCCAGATCCCGAATCGGCAGAAACTTTCCTAAAGTCTAAACTCAATTGGCAATTGCGTCATGAAGGTAAGCACAAAGTTCTGTGGGATTGGTATCGTCAATTAATTAATTTACGCAAGACGCATCCAGCACTTTTAAATCAAGACCGCAATTTCATTGAAGCGACTAGCGATGAAGACAAGCAGTTAGTTATCGTGCGTCGTTGGTGTGAATCAAGTGAACTAATATTTGTGATGAATTTTAATTCGTCTCCAGTCACAGCGACTCTACCAATTCAGCATAATGCTAATAAATTGTTGGACTCTGCTGATACCTCATGGTCTGGGCCTGGTTCTGAATCAGATGAACATCTGTCTGCGGGAAAAGAAGTGAAATTGCAACCTACTAGTTTAGTACTGTATGAAAAATGATGAAAGGGAGAGTTAGAACTTCAAGTTTCAGCCTTATAACCTCAAGTTTCTAGCAAAAAGGTTCAACGTTCGAGTAAAAAGGTTCAACGTTCGAGCTAAAAGGTTTAACGTCCGAGTAAAAAGGTTCAACGTTCAAGTAAAAAGGTTCAACGTTCGAGCTAAAAGGCTTAACGTTCGAGTAAAAAAGTTCAACGTTCAAGCTAAAAGGTTCAACGTCCGAGCAAAAAGGCTCAACATCCGAGTAAAAAGGCTCAACGTCCGAGCAAAAAGGTTCAAATTCCCCCACCTGTCAATAGATTTCAGATAAGATCCCCCCGCCTGCGGCGACCCCCTTAAAAAGGGGGTAAAGATTAGAAGAAGCCCCTTTTTAAGGGGGGTTGGGGGGATCTCCGAAAGACAAACACGTTAACCGAACCATATCCCCCATCTTTTATCACAACAAACTCATGCGAATTCCTACCGCAACTTATCGAATTCAGTTTACACCCCAGTTTGGCTTTGACAATGCTAAAGCGATCGCAGCTTATCTAGCAGATTTGGGTATTTCTGATTTATATGCCTCCCCCATTTTCAAAGCCCGCTCCGGGAGTACCCACGGTTACGATATAGTAGATGCCACTCAACTTAACCCAGAACTGGGAACTAATGAATCCTTTGATGAATTAGTTGGCGAAGTCCAATCCCTTGGTATGGGCTGGTTACAAGATATTGTGCCCAACCACATGGCCTATAGCAGCGAAAACGATTATTTGATGGACATACTGGAACACGGCCCAGATTCTAGCTATACAGACTACTTCGACCTTTCTTGGAATGCTCCCTTTGGCGATCGCCAAGAGCGAATTCTCGCTCCTTTGCTGGGAGATTTCTATGGTGCATCCCTAGAAAACGGACACATTCAACTACAATATGAACAAAACGGTTTAACTGTAAACTATTACAGCTTAAAACTGCCGTTACGATTAGAGTCTTACACAAAATTTATTACCCATAATCTGGGCAAACTCACACGCACACTGGGACGCAATCACCCTGATTTTATTAAACTCTTGGGTATTTTGTATATTCTCAAAAGTGTGCCCTCAGAAGTTGCGGGGAAACAGCGACAAGACCAAATTGCATTTATTAAAGGATTAGTTTGGGAACTCTACACCACAAATGATGCTATCCGCGAGTTCATTGACGAAAATATCCAAACTTTCAACGGAGAACCAGGGAATTCTGATAGCTTTAACTTACTAGATGAATTATTAAATGACCAATTTTACCGTCTCGCCTTCTGGAAAGTTGGGGCGGAAGAAATGAACTACCGCCGCTTCTTTACTGTCAACGAACTTATTTCTGTTAAAGTTGAAGAAGTGCGGGTTTTTAATAATACCCATAGCCTCATTCAAAAGCTGGTTGAGGAGGGCAAATTTACAGGCTTACGCATCGATCATATTGATGGACTGTATAACCCAATCCAGTATCTACAAAGGCTGCGGGAAAAGACGGGAGATGTTTATATTACGGTCGAGAAGATTTTAGAAATCACCGAAGACCTGCCGGAAAACTGGGAAATTGAAGGTACATCAGGATATGACTTTCTTAACTATGTAAATGGTGTATTTTGTCAAACTGAAAATGAATCATCCTTCGATAAAATTTATCAAAACTTTATTGGCTCCAGAGTAGATTATTCATCGGTAGTGAAGGATAAAAAGCACCTGATACTAGAAAAGAATTTAGCGGGTGATATTGACAATTTGGCTCTTTTGTTAAAGAACATTTCCAGCAAATACCGCTATGGAAATGACTTTACACTCAATGGCTTGAAAAGAGCGATCGCAGAAGTTTTAACTCTGTTCCCGATTTACCGTACATATATTACACCAGATGGAATTGGGGAGAGCGATCGCGCTACTATTCAAGAAGTAATTCGCCAAGCCAAAGAACAAACGCCCTTGTTGCAGCATGAACTGACCTTTATTGAAAAGTTAATGGTGCTAGATTTTGATAATTCTCTGACTCAAACAGAACGCGAACAGTGGATATATTTTGTCTTGCGGATGCAGCAATACAGCGGCCCGCTAATGGCCAAAGGTGTAGAAGACACCACATTATATGTTTACAATCGGTTGCTGTCGCTGAATGAAGTCGGGGGAAATCCCGGTCATTTTGGGATCGATTTAGCCAAATTTCATGCCTTTAACAAACAGCACCAAGCAACCTGGCCTCACACAATGAACACCACAGCTACCCACGACACCAAACGCGGCGAAGATGTGAGAGCTAGATTGAATGTATTATCAGAAATCCCTGATGAATGGGATCAGCAGGTAAATACCTGGAGTGCGATTAATCGAGGAAGTCGCAGTCATCGCCACGGGTTTGCTATGCCCGATCGCAACGATGAGTATTTTCTCTATCAAACCCTTGTAGGGGCATTTCCCTTTGCGGAACAGGAACACGCATCCTTCGTGGAACGCGTGAAAGATTATATAATTAAGGCAATTCGAGAAGCGAAAGTGCATACAGCATGGCTGCGACCTGATAGCGAGTATGAAGAAGCCTGTACTTCCTTCATTGAAAAGGTACTAGATTCTTCCATCTCCAAAGAATTTCTAGAAGCCTTTCGTCCTTTTCAGCAGCGAATTGCAGAATATGGTATCTTCAATTCCCTTTCCCAAACTCTGCTGAAGATTACCGCACCCGGCGTACCCGATTTATACCAAGGAACAGAACTTTGGGAACTCAGCCTAGTTGATCCAGACAATCGCCGTCCCGTAGATTTTGAACAGCGACGTACCTACTTAAACGACATCCGCGAACAAGCCAAAACAGATATTCTCGGACTAATTCAGGAGTTGCTAAACGATAAAACGGACGGCAGAATCAAACTATTTTTAACGGCTCAATTACTCAAAGCCAGAACAAACTATGTCTCATTATTCCAGGATGGCGACTATCTGCCGTTAGAAGTTCAGGGAACTTACGCCAATCACATCATCGCCTTTGCGCGACGAGAAGGGAATCAAACAGCGATCGCGATCGCGCCTCGCTTTTTAACCAGCCTCATCCAGCCTGGAGACAACCCCTTGGGTGAATCAGTTTGGCAAGATACCCACCTCCAATTACCCCCTGGAACTCCCCTCACCTGGACAAACGTTCTCACTCAGCAACCTTTACAGGCTACAGAAACCCTATCTATCGGATCTGCCCTTGCCCATTTTCCAGTTGCTTTGTTAGTTAGTAGTGCTGAGTGAATCTGTTTTACGTCTGACAATTCAGCAGTCCACGAAAAACCTAACCCCCAACTCGTCGCGGGAAGGGGGAAAATTTAAAGTCTTTCTCCTTCTAGGCTACGGTGTACACACAAGTACCTATTATCCCCCTCAATCCCCCCTTATAAAGGGGAAGCCGGATATCTAGTTCCCTCCCCTTTATAAGGGGAGGGTTAGGGTGGGGTGAAACCTTGGTTAATCAGCTATTTCAGGCTTGTGTGTACACGGTAGCCTTCTAGGAGAGACGTTTTCCAGATACCGTAAAAACTCCGCGTCCCTCTGCGTTAAAAAAATTCCTCCAAAACTCCTCAACACCCCGCCAAATTAAATTATGACCACTCCCCCACAACTTAGTACCACGCAGATAAACAAAGTGCGCTTCCATATCAAAAAAACGTGGAAAACCTTAACGCGATCGCACGAACACCTATTACAATCTGCCAAAGATACCAAACTAGACCACAAAACCGACACTCCCTGGATTGTCTACATTTCCCCCTTAGAAGATTATCCCAACATTCAGCGTGTGTTAGAGCGATCGCTATATCCCAAAGATATGCAACAGCTACAAATTCGCACTTTGCCGTCAGAAGTGGAAGCGATTAAAGAGCATGGCTTACTATACCTACCAGGCCCTTATGTCGTACCAGGTGGTCGATTTAACGAAATGTATGGCTGGGACAGCTACTTTATATTACTGGGACTTTTGCATGATGAGGAATGGGATCTAGCGCAAAGTCAGGTAGATCAATTATTGTACCAGGTGAAGCATTACGGCACTATCCTCAATGCCAACCGAACTTATATGCTGTCGCGATCGCAACCCCCCGTCCTCAGCATGATGGTTTTGGCGCTATTTCAACACACTCAGGATGAAGAGTGGTTGAGGACAACCGTACCACTGCTAGAACAATTTTACTATTACTGGGTAGTACCGCCCCATCTGAATTCTGGAACCGGCTTATCCAGATTTTATGCCTTTGGCGAAGGCCCCGCGCCAGAAGTCGTGTTCTCCGAGCGAGATGATGAGGGAAAAAGCCACTATGATCGCGTCAAGGAATATTACCAAACCTTTGACGTTGAAGATTACGACGTTAATCTTTACTACGATCGGGAAAATGACAAACTGACCCACCTATTTTACAAGGGCGATCGCACCATGCGCGAGTCCGGTTTTGATATCACCAACCGATTTGGCCCCTTCAGTGCTGATATCCTCCACTACGCTCCTGTGTGCCTCAACAGTTTGCTGTATCAGGTAGAACAAGACTTGGCGCAAATTAACGCTGTTTTGGAGAACGAACAACTAGAAAAACAATGGCGCGATCGTGCAGATATCCGCCGCGATCGGATCGATCAATTTCTCTGGAATGAAGAACGAGGACTCTATTTCGACTATCACTTCCAGAGTGGAAAACGGCGCTGCTACGAATTTGCTACCACATTCTATCCCCTGTGGCTGGGAATTTCTTCTCAAGCCCAAGCCCAGCGCGTCGTGGAAAATCTCTCTTTGTTTGAAGCCCCAGGCGGAATTCTTACCAGTACTCATATCACCGGAAACCAGTGGGATGCTCCCTTCGGTTGGGCACCATTGACGTTCATTGCTGTCCAGGGACTTCACCGTTATGGGTTTCATACAGAAGGCGATCGCATTGCCAACAAATTTCTAGCAATGGTAATTAAAGAATTCGAGCGTCACAACACCCTAGTTGAGAAATATGATGTTGAACGCTGTTCTGCCAACGTTTCTGACGAAATCTCCTTTGGATATAGTTCTAACGAAGTTGGCTTTGGCTGGACAAATGGAGTTATTCTGGAACTCTTAGCAGCCCGTGGGAAAAAAGTTTAAAGTAAGAATCCAGCACGGGCTAAATCCGTGCTGAATTCTGATCGTGAGGAATAATCACAATGGTTCAATTAGCGCCAAAAGTTCTAACCGTTGATGAATTTATTAGCCAGTACGGTGAGTGCGATCGCTATGAACTAATTGATGGTGAATTAATTGAGATGGAACCAACCGGGCCACACGAGCAAGTATCTGCGTTGATTGGGCGAAAACTGAATGTAGAAATTGATCGTCAGGATCTAAGCTACTTTATCCCCCATCGCTGTCTAATCAAACTATTAGGAGCAGAAACAGCTTTTCGTCCCGATTTGATTGTGTTAGACCAAACTCAATTAATTAATGAACCCTTGTGGCAACAAGAACCTGTAATTACATCAGAAAACTCAATTAAACTAATTGCTGAAGTTGTCAGCACAAACTGGCAGAACGACTACGCCCGCAAAGCTGAAGATTATGCCCTGTTAGGAGTTCCTGAATATTGGATTGTTGATTATCTGGGCATTGGTGGCAGAGAATATATTGGGAAACCCAAGCAGCCAACAGTGACAATTTGTACTCTAATAGTGGATGAGTATCAAAAACGGTTGTTTCAAAACAACGATCAACTTATTTCCTCAATCTTTCCCAACTTGCAACTAACGCCACAAAAAATCTTCACGGCTGTGCAACCTATTTCCAAGTAGTTTATTTCAACCGCAACGCAAATATAGCAATCTTATTTGATTGGCTCTCCACCAAAAGAATCAGATCCCCGACTTCTTGAAGAAGTCGGGGATCTTTTTGTTCATAAATATTTTTCAAATGCTATATCAGTACCTATGAATTCTCATCTTTACGCTTATCGTAAGGCTCACCTGTAAAAGGTTGTACCCCACTAGCAGGATAAGCATCATCATTAGGGCCAAAGATCCGCATTGCAGCTTCAGAAATATACCGAGTTATATTACCAAGGATTTTGGAAATACCCATAATATTGGACTCCTTATTTTTGAGTCGCTTTAATTGTGCTACCTATACTCTAATACCAATATTCTTCGCTGGCTCTACTTCTCAATATATTGAGAATATATGCAATGTTTATTCAGATAACTTCGCAATACTTTAGTTAGTCAAAAAGTTAAACGTTTCTCTTTGATTCTAATTGAAACTTATCTATTTTTCCAAATCCTGTCTGGAAAATAGGCTGGCAAACAAACTTGCCTTGAGAGGATATTATTTTCTTTCGTTAGCCGATTGTAACATTAACATTATTGCTAGCTTTTACTATTAAAAAATATTAAGTATTTTATAAAGCTAGTATAAATTTACATATAAATCTACTGTTACACAGCAATCTCATGAAATATCCTGAACGGTAGTTGACATTATTTATGGTAAATATTACCATAAATAAAAGAAGCAGCTTGTAAGGAATCTCTTGCATGACAACTTTGCCAGATTTGGACTATGTATATAAACAGCAAAGCCAGCAGAACCAGGAACTAAACCTCTCGGCTGATGACTACAGCTTGCTGACGGATCTTTACCAATTGACGATGGCAGCTTGTTACACAGGCGAAGGTATAGAACAACGACGGGCAAGCTTTGAATTGTCTGTCAGACGATTGCCAGAGGGTTTTGGTTATTTAATTGCAATGGGGCTGACGCAGGCATTGGAATATTTAGCCAAAATCCGCTTTAGTTCCGCGCAAATTGCGGCATTAAAGGCAACGGGAATTTTTGCTCATGCTAGCGATCGCTTTTGGTCACTTTTAGCTGAGGGGAAATTTACTGGTGATGTTTGGGCAGTACCAGAAGGGACGGCTGTATTTGCCAATCAACCACTGTTGCGGGTGGAAGCACCCCTTTGGCAAGCGCAACTAGTGGAAACTTACCTTTTAAATACGATTAATTACCAGACTTTGATTGCCACAAAAGCAGCACGGTTGCGGGATGTGGCGGGGGAATCAGCAACACTTTTAGAATTTGGCACAAGACGAGCATTTAGTCCCCAAGGGTCTTTGTGGGCGGCGCGGGCGGCGTTGGCGGGTGGGTTAGATTCTACTTCTAATGTGTTAGCAGCGCTACAACTGGGACAACAGCCAAGTGGTACGATGGCGCACGCCCTGGTGATGGCATTGTCAGCAATAGAAGGTACTGAAGAACAAGCCTTTAGTGCATTTCATCGATATTTTCCGGGTGCGCCGTTGCTGATTGATACTTACGATACCGTTGCTGCTGCCCAGCGCTTGGCCGAAAAAGTAAATTCCGGGGAAATGCAATTGACAGGAGTGAGATTAGACTCAGGAGATTTAGTTACCTTATCAAAGCAGGTGCGATCGCTCCTTCCCGGTGTGCCAATTTTTGCCAGTGGCGACTTAGACGAGTGGGAAATTGCCAGATTAAAAGCTGCTGGGGCCGAAATCGATGGTTACGGATTGGGAACCAGATTAGTTACAGGTTCGCCTGTAAATGGAGTCTATAAACTTGTAGACATTGATGGTATCCCAGTGATGAAGCAGTCTAGTGGTAAGGTTACTTATCCAGGGCGCAAGCAGATTTTTCGTTCGTATACGGGAGGTAAGGTAAAAGCAGACAGGTTGGGACTTTTAGGTGAAATTCCTTTGGACGAAGAACCTTTGTTGCAATTGGTAGTGCAGGAGGGTCAACGGGTACAACCGTTAGAGTCTTTGGCAACAATTCGTCAACGTACCGCCGCATCAGTTGCTAGTTTGCCACAACAAACACGGCTTTTGGATCATCCTGTGGCTGTAGATGTGGAAATTTCTAAGGGGTTACGGGTGTTGACTGAAGAGACTAAGAAACGAACCGCAGAGGCACAGAGAAGCCAGTGCGCTGGGCGGGTTCCCCCGACTTGAAGCACCTGGCGCAACACAGAGGTAAGAAGTACTCTTTCAGTCTGTCTTAATTACGAATTACGAATTATTATGAGAGTTGCTTTGTTTGGTACTAGTGCCGATCCACCAACTGCGGGACATCAAAAAATTCTGAGTTGGTTGTCTGAGCGTTATGATTGGGTAGCGGTTTGGGCGGCGGATAATCCGTTTAAGTCTCATCAAACACCCTTAGAACATCGGGCGGCAATGTTGCGACTGTTGATTGCGGATATAGACGCGCCAAGGCACAATATTGCTTTGGAACAAGAATTAAGTAGCTTCAGAACACTGGAAACAGTAGAAAAAGCCAAGCTTACTTGGGGTGAAGACGCTGAATTAACGATGATCATTGGTTCAGATTTACTGAGTCAGCTACCACGTTGGTATCGCATTGAAGATTTGTTACAGCAAGTGCAACTGCTTATTGTACCGCGACCCGGATATGTAATAGATGAGTCTAGTTCAGAGGTAGTAGAAAAGCTGGGAGGGAAAATTGCGATCGCTAGTCTGACCGGTCTAGATGTTTCCTCAACAGCGTACCGCGAACATGGAGATTCTCAAGCCCTCACAGCCCCTGTAGTTGCCTATATTAATCGAGAGCATTTGTACGAATGCCAGGACGTTCACCAAAAAAGATACCAACTCCGTTAAACCAACAACCTTTGGCCGATTTCAAGGTTGGTGTTGATAATGTAATTTTTTCTGTAGATACTGTACAAAATCGGCTGTTAGTTCTACTCGTAATGCGACAGCAAGAACCATTTCTAAATCATTGGAGTCTTCCCGGTACTTTAGTGCGTCCAGGAGAGTCTTTAGAAGATGCCGCTTATCGAATTATGGCGGAAAAAATTAAGGTCAACAATCTCTACTTAGAACAACTCTATACATTTGGCGGGCCGAATCGCGATCCACGGGAAGCAACTGATAGTTATGGTGTGCGTTATCTATCAGTTAGCTACTTTGCCCTAGTGCGATTTGAAGAAGCCGAATTGATTGCCGATCGCATGACTGGGATAGCTTGGTATCCAGTAAAACAAGTGCCGCAATTAGCTTTTGACCATAATGAAATTCTGGCTTATGGACACAGGCGATTGCGAAATAAATTAGAGTATAGCCCGGTGGCTTTTGAAGTCTTACCAGAAATGTTCACCTTGAATGATTTATATCAGTTATACGCCACAGTTTTAGGTGATAACTTTTCCGATTATTCTAATTTTCGGGCGCGTCTACTCAAGTTAGGTTTTTTATGCGATACCGGAATTAAGGTATCACGGGGTGCTGGTCGTCCGGCTAGTTTATATAAGTTTGACGCGGAAGCTTTTGCTCCCTTAAAAGATAAGCCTTTGGTGTTTATTTAACCAATCACTTTACAGAGTCCAAATTCCTGCAATACCTTTCGGTTAAGATCCCCCCGCCTGCGGCGACCCTCTTAAAAAGGGGGTGGAAGAGGGTTATAAGGCCCTCTTTTTAAGGGGGGTTGGGGGGATCTTCAAAATTAACCGAACCGTATTACAAAGTCATAAGTCATAAGTGACTCTTGACAAATGACAAATGACCAATACTTCTCTAACGAGAGGCTACGCCAACGGCTTCGCTCAGTACAAGTGACTAATGACAAATAATATGAAAATTGCGATCGCTCAAATTAATCCTACTATTGGTGATTTGCTTTTAAATGCCCAAAAAATTCTAGAGGCGGCACAACGCGCAGCATCTAGCGGTGCGCGTTTGTTGTTGACACCCGAACTTTCTTTGTGTGGCTATCCACCACGAGATTTATTACTAAATCCTAGTTTTGTGGAAGCGATGGGTATCACTTTACAAAACTTAGCTCAAGATTTACCACCAAATTTAGCTGTGTTGGTAGGAACTGTTGAACCGAACCTCAATGCACATATTAGTGGCGGTAAAGCCTTATTTAACAGCATGGCTTTGTTAGAGAATGGCAAAGTACAGCAAGTTTTTCACAAGCGACTTTTGCCTACTTATGATGTATTTGATGAACGTCGCTATTTTGAACCAGGTTTACAAGCTAATTATTTCACATTAGATAATATCGATATTGGCGTAACTATTTGCGAAGATTTATGGAACGATGAGGAATTTTGGGGCAAACGGAGTTATGCAGTAAATCCAATTGCTGACTTAGCAATTTTGGGTGTAGATTTGATTGTCAATTTGTCTGCTTCGCCCTACACTGCCGGCAAGCAACAGTTTCGAGAAACAATGCTCAGTCATAGTGCAGTGCGTTTCCAACAACCGATTATTTATGCTAACCAGGTTGGCGGAAATGACGATCTAATTTTTGATGGGTGTAGTTTTGCCTTAAATCGTCAAGGTGAAATTATGTCTCGCGCCCGTGGTTTTGATACCGATTTAATGGTAGTTGAATTTGATGAGGTACAAAGCGATTTACTATTGGGTTCTGTAGCACCTGTCTATGAATCAGAAGATGAAGAAATTTGGCAAGCTTTGGTTTTAGGAGTGCGAGATTATGCTCGTAAGTGTCGCTTTTCTAAAGTAGTGTTGGGTTTAAGTGGTGGAATTGACTCGGCAATAGTAGGTGCGATCGCAACTGCTGCACTTGGTAAAGAAAATGTCCTCGGTGTCCTCATGCCTTCCCCTTACAGTTCGGAACATTCCATCAGTGATGCTTTGGCATTAGCCGAAAATTTGGGGATTAAGACTAATCTTTTACCAATTGGCGAGTTAATGCAAGGCTTCGATCAAACTTTGGGTGATTTGTTTGCGGGTACTGAGTTTGGAATAGCTGAGGAAAATATCCAATCTCGGATTCGCGGTAATTTATTAATGGCGATCGCTAATAAATTTGGCTATCTGCTTTTATCTACTGGTAACAAGTCAGAAATGGCTGTGGGTTACTGTACTCTTTACGGCGATATGAATGGCGGGTTAGCTGTGATTGCAGATGTTCCTAAAACCCGTGTGTATTCACTTTGTCATTGGTTAAATCGCAATAATGAAATCATCCCGCAAAACGTCTTGACTAAAGCACCCAGCGCTGAACTCAAACCAGGCCAAGTGGATCAAGACTCTCTCCCGCCTTACGAAATTTTGGACGATATTTTGCAACGCCTGGTTCACAACCACCAATCAGCAACACAAATTGTTGCAGCCGGTCACGATGGGGTGATTGTAGACAGAGTAATTCAAATGGTGGCGCGGGCTGAATTTAAACGGCGACAAGCACCGCCGGGATTGAAAATCACCGATC
This sequence comes from Desmonostoc muscorum FACHB-395, assembly GCF_014698035.1. GTDB lineage: Bacteria > Cyanobacteriota > Cyanobacteriia > Cyanobacteriales > Nostocaceae > Nostoc > Nostoc muscorum_A. The sequence continues at coordinate 15,393 of NZ_JACJSF010000054.1, read as the reverse complement.
GTGCCTTTGGAACCGGTTGGCGAATGCCAATTGCTAGTAACTGGGTTGGTGTCAAAAAGGCTTATCAGGCTAAAACTACAGCTACACCTAACCTTAGTTTGTTGTGATGGATAAGATGCTCATCCGCAAATCAAGTAATTAGTTATCAACCTCTCCCTGTCTTGAACTTTTATTAAAGTCTGTCCTTCTCCGCATCGGAGAGGGACAGGTTTTGCGTTGTAAAAATTTTTTACGCCAACGCTACAAACTTTCTAACCACCTTATAGTAGTTGTAAAAATATAAAAAGTATTTAGAGGATGTTTGAAAAGTCCTCTTCTCGGTAAAAAAACGTTTAGATCCCCCTAAATCCCCCTTAAAAAGGGGGACTTTGACTCCGGGTTCCCCCCTTTTTAAGGGCAGGGCTGTTTCATTCCCTAAAAGGCGCTGATTTACAAGCGTTTCAAGTAAAAAAACTAGGTGACTAAAAAATCTGATTGGGCAAGAAAATGGTATTCGCACTTAAATTTGCTGGTTGAAGTGGTAGTTTTTCTTTTTCCCACTCAAGCAAATTTCTGACTCATACTCTTGACAAAATCCCTAAGAGATCGAATGAAACAGCCTTGCTTTTTAAGGGGGGTTAGGGGGGATCAATGAGTGCCTAAAATCACAGCTAACTACTTTTCAAACAACCTCTTAGTCGTTATCTTCAACTTGATATGAGCGTAGCAGATTTGTTTCCAACCTTGCACAACCTATCTCGTGCAGATAAACTCAAGGTCATGCAGTTTTTAGTTCAAGAACTGGCGACTGAAGAAGAAGCATTGTCGTTACAGCCAGGAGTCACTTATCATGTGTGGTCTCCCTATAATTCTCATGAAGCTGCTAATAAACTAGCCGCGCTGTTAGAAGAAGACAGACAGGTAAACGATGCTTAATTCACAAAGGTTTCCCTTCGTTGAAAGTCGTGATGTGTTCGGGGATATCGATGCAGTCCCAATATTACCTATGACGTTAAGCTACAAAAATTCTGTCGTTAACGTTTCAGGTTTATTGGATACTGGAGCTAGTATTAATGTTTTACCTTACAGTATAGGTATTCAGTTAGGGGTAGTTTGGGAAGAACTAACAACCTCAGTGCAACTGGCTGGAAACCTAGCACCAGTTGAGGCAAAAGGGTTAGTTGTATCTGCTCAAATAGCCAGTTTTGAACCAGTGCGATTGGTGTTTGCTTGGAGTCTCACGGATAATGTGCCGTTACTTTTAGGACGCATGAATTTTTTCTTGGAATTTGATGTCTGCTTTTATCGTTCGCAGATGGCGTTTGAACTGTCTTCTAAGTCGTAGATCCGATCGCTTCACCTCAAAGCTTCATCATTCCACCTCTGAACTCGAAGCTTGCACCTTTGAACATGAGTTGTCGAGTTAAAAGAGCGATCGCTAGACCTTTAACTCTCGAAGTTGCGCCTTTAACCCTCGAAGTTGCACCTTTAACCCTCATCATTCTGCTTCTGAACTTAAAGGTTGTATTTCAGAACAAAAATTATCGAGTCAAAAGGGCGTAGGTCTAGCCAGTCGGAGACATTGCTCAATCTCTAAACCCAACCAATAGGTTATTTTTACTCATCTAAACGCTGTGCGATCGCATTCAGCAACTCCTCAAAGTCTGATTTACTGTGAATATCAGGGGTGAGGGTGTTCATATCTTTTAACAGGTTAGTCAGTTCTGCGATCGTGTTGCGAATCTCGGTGTATTGGTCAATTTCTTCACGAAATCCCTGCAAATTAGCTGCGGAAACTCCTTTCATCGCTTCATCTAACTCTTTAATTTGGTCTTCCCAATGCTTAATATATTTAAGTCTTGCAACAGGTTTATAAATTTGGGCATCCGCTAACACAATCGGGAAAATTCGATTATAAAATTCACCATTTTTAGCAATTTGCACTAGCTCAAACATACAATTGGGAGATTTTAAATACTTGTCACTAATAACTGCGATCGCACATTTACCGCGTCCAATCCGTTCCATGAAGGCTTTGATTAGTCCTTTGTACCCCAAATCGCGTTTATCGCGGATAATTTTGATTCCTTTTGCCTGCAAAGTCTCATCCAATTGATTGACAAATTGCTCACTTTCTCCACCCCAAGCATAAGAAAGAAAAATTTCCTTCTCGAATTCTGGTGTAGATGAACGAGTTATTATGCAATTTTCTTCTTGATCCTGTTCACGCTGTCGTTCCTGTCGTTTTTCTTTGAGTTCGATACCATCAAGCAGTTGTCGAGCATTCAACGGTTCTATCAAACCTGGGGGAATGATAGGTAAGTTCTTCTCTTCATAAACGAGCAGGTTTTTGTAGTCCACAACAATATTCGGGTGTCCCGGAATCGGTACTTTCTCTTCTGGTAGCAACCCTTTAATAGTTTGGTGGATCGCATAAAACTGAGAACGGATCATTGCTAGCAATTCTCGTCGAGTAGAGGGTGAGCCGCTAATGGTGATGAAGATTTTGCGGTCTTCCTGATCGCTTTTGACAAGTGCCCTATTATCAAGATGTTTGAGAACAATGCCGCTACGCCACCAAGTCTGGCGATCGCTGTTATGGTGCATCCGTACAATAAAGCGGGAGATGATACTGTTGGGGAGGACGCTGTAATGATACTGGAATGCCAAACCACTTTCCCAATCGCCCGTGGCGGGTTCTTCTTTAGGCAACAAGTCAGGGATGAGGAAGCGATCGCTGTTGCCATCTTCTAGTGGAAAGCAGAGTTCAAACTTACGCATCATATCGATGATGAATAGTGGCTTATTACCAGGATAGCGGGATTTATCTAAAATCCGGTTAAGTTGAATGCGATCCAGAATCCCCCGAAATTCAGTCATCAACCGATTGTCGTTAAGGATCTTGTAAACTCCGTTCGTGACCCATTCTGGATTTAAAACTCCCATTTCTGCTAAACGCGGATCATCCCGGAAATTTAGAACAATACCAAGTTGATGCAAAAGTTCAATCAGGGTAGTTTGGCTTAATGGATCACTGACCTGCTCCTCCTGGGATAGGCTTTCATATTCACTATAGGGAATGTAGTCCTGTTGCATCTGTTCCAAGCGGGTTTTTACCTGAAACCAGCTTTGAGGTAATGGGTCATGGATGTGATCTAAGTTGGCAATTTGGTTAGTAATAGCTGACTGCAATTGCTCTAAACCTTCCCCAGTCTGACAGGATATAGACATGATGCCTTTAATAGCAGGGTACTTCTGGCGCAGACCGCGCTGATCAATGTCGAGGGGATGTTGGTCAATCTTATTGCCAACAATCAGAATAGGGGAATCGTTGCTAAAACTCTGAATAATCTTGAGCCAATATTCTAGTTTGTTTTGCAGTTCATCTACGCGAGAATCAAGCACTAGCAGATAAAGACTGCGTTTAGTAAGAAAGAACTGGTGGGTAGCGTGCATGATTTCTTGTCCACCAAAGTCCCACACGTTGAGCCGGATTAACTGATTGTTGACAGGAATCTGCCAGTTTCTGATACTGATGCCTTCGGTCTTGCGTTCTTGGGGATTGTAGCAGTTATCGATTAGCCGTTTAACAAGAGAGGTTTTACCAACACTACCCTGACCAACTAGTAGCATTTTTGCTTCATTGAGAGGCTTTTTCTCTTGTTTCTGAAGTTGGAAAAAATAGTTGAGGATCGTAGATGGATCGCCAGGATTTCTGCGGAGATCCGCTACTCCTAAAATTTCAGGCGGAATAGGAAGTTTGTTACCTCTTAGGTCTAATCTTTTCAGCTTAGTGAGTTGCCAGATTTCTTTAGGTAGTGTGTCCAAGAGATTGTTGCGAAGGTTTAACCTGCTCAGTTCAAAAAGCTGCTCAATCCCATCAGGCAGCATTTTTATTCGTCCATCACGTAGGTCAATTACAATCAATTTAGTGAGTTTCCATGTTTCTACAGGCAAAGTTTCTAGTCTACTATTAGTAAGCCTGAGTTCTTCTAACTTAGTAAGTTGACCAATCTCTGCTGGCAGCATCGTCAGTGGATTGTTGTTGAGGTCAAGCGCATTAAGGTTGGTAATTTGACCAATCTCTGCTGGCAGCATCGTCAGTTGATTATTGCTGAGGTTAAGTGCAGTGAGGTTGATGAGTTGACCAGTTTCTGCTGGCAGTGTCGTCAGTTGATTATTGCTGAGGTCAAGCCCAGTGAGGTTGATGAGTTGACCAATCTCTGCTGGTAGTGTTGTCAGTTGATTGTTGTTGAGGTCAAGCCCAGTGAGGTTGATAAGTTGACCAATCTCTGCTGGTAGTGTTGTCAGTTGATTGTTATTGAGGTGAAGCCCAGTGAGGTTGATAAGTTGACCAATCTCTACTGGCAGTGTTGTCAGTTGATTGTAGCTGAGGTGAAGCCCAGTGAGGTTGATGAGTTGACCAATCTCTGCTGGCAGTGTTGTTAGTTGATTGCCTAAAAGTAAAAGGTGCCTAAGGTTGGAGAGTTGACCAATTTCTGCTGGCAACGTCGTCAGTGGATTCCAGTAGAGGTAAAGCCCGATGAGATTGGAGAGTTGACCAATTTCTGCTGGCAACGTCGTCAGTTGATTCAAGTGCAGATAAAGCCCGATGAGATTGGAGAGTTGACCAATTTCTGCTGGCAACGTCGTCAGTTGATTCGAGTGCAGATAAAGCACGCTGAGATTGGAGAGTTGACCAATCTCTGCTGGCAGCGTTATCAGTTCATTGTTGCCGAGGTAAAGTTCTCTGAGTTTGATGAGTTGACCAATCTCTGCTGGCAACGTCGTCAGTTGATTCGAGTGGAGGTAAAGCTTGCTGAGGTTGGTGAGTTTGCCAATTTCCGATGGCAGCGTTATTAAGCCTTTGCCAGAAAGGTCTAATTTTGTCACATTGTCTCTGGCAGCTTGTTCAAGAATTTGCAGCAGTTCTTCGTTAGTCATTTTGGGTTTTACAGAGGCGATGCCTGACAACGAGTTGCTGCTTAGACGCGCAGCAGAGAAATTGAGCTAATTAATAATGTAGCCTGTATGAAGTATTGCATTGAAGCAATGTACAATCTAGCAGCCAGAGAATATTTTTCACATCTTCCAGTACAACTTTATACTGATTATTTTTATGTATATCTTCTAAAAATTACGGAAAAATTTCATATATATTCCCAATAAATAGTTTTTTCTTGAGTATCATCTCTGTGAATTTTTGCGTACCCAATCATAAATTAATAGTAAAAATTGTGACATCTTGTTTTAGGGTGGAGTATAGTTTCGGACAACATCAATTTTTAAAATGATGTTTATACTTAGAAGTAAGTAAATGAAAGCAGGTGCATAATGAAACTACAAGATTTCTTGGGAAAAGATGAGAAATGGTCATTTGATGCGATCGCTGAAGATGAAGAATTATCTCGTCAGATTCAGGTACTGTTAATCGGCTTAGTTTTGCTGGAACCTCCAGCCGATGGCAAATTTGGCCCTGTTTCTGTGATCGCTCTCAAAAAATTTCAAGAATTAACAAAGACTGAAGAGAGTGGCTTTTTAGGAGCAGTCACAGCCAAGAAACTAATTGAAACCAAAATAGACGATCTTCCTAAACCCCCTTTAAAACTAGGCAATGACATCGCTAGTAAGATTGTGAAATATATGACAGCCAAAAGTTATCAGGTATTTACCAATCCCAAAGAATACAACATTGTTTATATCGAGGGTATGAATGGAGACTGGACTCTCAACAGTGATACACCCAATCAATTTAACGATCGCCGGATTGTGATTGAAGTAGTAAATGGTATTCCCAAAATCGTAGATCACTGGGAAGCAACTACAGAACCAGGAAAGTATTACACTTATAACCCGATGAATCCTAAAGGAGCCGCTAGGATTCAATTTGGACAATACAAAGCTTGGGCTGTTGGCACTCACGGCACAGCAGAACCTCACGAAGCATTAGTGCAAGTTGGAGATATCACTGTTTGTAGAGATTTTAACCAAGATTTTAAACGGACTGGCGATAAACTTGATACAGGTGATAATTTTTATGTGAATCAACACTACGGCTTTGATTTTCCCCAGAATGATATTCGTCTTGCAAGCGCGGGTTGTTTAGTGGGAAGGACTCGTGAGGGACATAGAGAGTTTATGGCGATTGTTAAACAAGACCGCCGTTATGTTGCTAATCGCAAATATACTTTTTACACTACTGTGATTCCTGGCGATGATTTACTAAAAACATTTCCAGGATGAGGCAGGATAGCACAGATGTGATGTGCTACCCCAATTTGTCTAACTTTGTTCTTGTGGTTGCCCTATCTGTGCTGTCAGCTTCTCTTTATCTTGTCTGCGTTTTTTGGCGTAAAGTTGAATAGTGACTGCCATCAAAATAATCATGGCAAAAATAGCCCAGGCAGCGATATCTGTAGGTAGATTATTCTTAAATACAGCCAGCAGAACAATCGCTACTAACATAACTGTAGGTGCTTCATTTAAAGCACGTAATTGCTGACCACTCCAGCCACATTCACCTACTGCTAACTTCTTCATCAGCCGAGCGCAGTAATGATGATAACCAATTAAAATAGCCACAAACAGCAGTTTTATATGTAACCAGCCCTCTTTTAAAACGTCCGGTTCAGTGGTTAATAAACCAATGGCCATTGCGATCGTCACGTACATTCCTGGATTCGTGATGATATAGTAGAGACGCTTTTCCATAATTTGATATTGATTTTTCAATATCGTTTGCGCTGGCTCAGGTTCAAGATTCGCTTCAACATGATAGATAAAAAGGCGTACTAAGTAGAACAATCCGGCAAACCAAACTACAAATCCGACAATATGAAATGCTTTAAACCAAGAATAAGCCATTAATACTCATCTCCTTTACTTGTGGTTGTGAACCATTTTTAGTGGTAATAAAAAGTTCACAAATGCAGCCTGGAATAACATTAGTAAGTCTGGCAAAAATCCAGAATTTATTTATTTTCCACAGATAAATCATCAGTGTTTATCTGTGGTTTCATTTTTATAATATCGATTTTTGCCAAAGGTATATTGTCAATGAGCATCTTTACGACGCACAAAGGGTAAAAGGTCTTCCAAAATCACCTCGTGGTAATGTTCTTGAGGATAATGTCCAACGTTATTAAGTTTTATTAATTCGGTATTTGGTGCTAAATCTGTAAATTTTTGGGCAATGTCTACAGATAACCAAGGGTCAAGCATCCCCCATTGAATCAGAATTGGCTGTTGCCATTCTTTAAAACCAGATTCAATTTCGGTCATTGCTGAATCAAGCTGTAAATTGCGAATACTTGATAACAGACTCCGCCCAGATGAAGAACTTTTCAAAAATGGTTTTCGATAAATATCTAATTCCTTATCTCCTATGCGATAACGGCTACCACCTTCTAGGGTTCGGTCAACTAATAAGGGGTCTTGAGTCATTACTTCGCCTACCAAAGGTAAACCCATTTGTTTAATTTTCCAGGGTAATTTGGCGGCAGTTGATATTGGGGTATTTAAAATAGCTAAGTTGGCAATTTGTTCTGGATGACGCAAAGCATATTGCAATCCTACAGAACCTAAAAAGCCTTGGACAACTAAAGAGAAATGTTCAAGTTCTAAAGCTCTGACAAATCCTTCTAAAGCTGTGATAAAAGCATCGGGAGTATAAGCAAAATCTCGTTTTTCTGGTTTTGCAGAAAAGCCGTAACCAATCCAATCTGGTGCGATCGCTCTTGTACCTTGATTCGCTAGAGCCGGTATAATATTACGCCAACTATAACTTTGTGAAACTAAGCCGTGTAACAACAACACAGGCGCTAAGTCAGTTCTGCCGATTGGTAAAGATTCTCGATAAAACCATTCCAGTGAATCTACATTGATTTTATGTTCTGTTATTGACACGTTGTTTTCCTATATTGGTCATTTGTCATTTGTCATTGGTCATTTGTCATTAAGTCAAGAGTTAGGAATTCTTCTTCTGCTCCCCTGCTCCCTCATCCCCCTATTCCTTGAGAAATAATCATCTCACGAATCGCATAAGCTGTAGCGGGCGCTAGTAAAACGCCGTTGCGATAGTGTCCGGTAGCTAAGAGGATGTTACTAAACCCTGGCAACTTACCAATAACTGGTGCTGGACGACCTTCAGGACGGGGACGTAAACCTGACCAAGTGCGGATAATTTTTGCTGTGGCTAATTCTGGACAAAATGCGATCGCTTGGTTTCTAACAGATTCCAACAGTTCTTGGTTTGGTGGTATCTCATCACCATTGCTGGGAAATTCTACTGTCGCACCCACCCAATAATCTCCGCCGCCTATAGGAACAATATGGACATCATTACCCGTTATCGCTGGCTGGAAGTCGGGATTGCCTAATGGATGCCCTACACGCATTTGCAACGCTTGCCCTAGCACAGGGCGGATATCAATTATTTGATTTAGCTTTGCCGTCAGTGGTGTTGAACCTAGCCCTGCTGCAACTACAAACCAATCTGCGGCTATTTTTCCTTCTGTAGTCTCAAGTTGATGGCAAAATTCAGGTGGTGAGGTTTGGGCATCCAAAACAGTCACGCCAAATTTGAAGGTTACACCGTTTTGCTGGGCGGCCTCAACTAAAGCTAATGTGAGAGCAGTTGGATCGAGTTGACGATCTTGGGGAGAATAGACAGCGCCAGTAATTTTTTCACAATCCACTTGAGGACAGATATTCTGGAGTTTAGCCGTATCCCATATTTCTAAATGCCAGCCTTGAGAGTGGCGAATTTCTACAAGTTTTTCCCATGCTGCTAAATTCTCCTCTTCCAAACCAAGACTGAGAATTCCCTGGCGGTTAAAAGGGATTTTGCGACCTGTTAAAGCTTCTAATTCAGGAATCAAAGTTTCATAGCGTTGGATGCTGGTTTGTCGCATCTGCCAAGCTTTGCCCTTGATTTTTTGGCTGATTGCGCCCATCAAAACGCCAAGTGCAGCGCCCGTGGAAGCTTGCGCTGGTGGTTGGCGATCGCAAACTGTGATTTTCAGCCCTTTTACTAGACTCAGTTCATAAGCGATCGCAGCCCCAACTACACCACAACCGATAATAACTACATTCATGACTTGTGCTTGAAGTGAGAAGTTAGGAGTTAGGAGTTAAAAATTTAAAATTCCTAACTACTGTACAGATACGATTAATCGCATCTCTAACTCCTAACTCTTGTACAGACGCGATGAATCGCGTCTCTAATTATTAACCCTCTTCTTTTTTAGGAAGCAGATCAAGGAATTTGTCAATGTCTGTGAAAGCAGCCTGGGATTGATTCAAGGCAACTAGAGGATTGCTAGCACTAGTAGCTTTATCAAGCTTAACTAGGTCGTTAAACAAATCTCGCGTTATTTGACGGGCTGCGGGTTGGTCTTTGGGCAGAAGGTTGGAAGTAACATAAGTCAAGTGCAGCCTTGCTTCTGTTATGGGCCCGTGTATAAAGTTACGCACATTGATCCAATCACCTTTTTGGATCAGGGTTTTCAACTCATCTGAGCGATCGCGCACAGCCTGAATTTCAGGAACATAAGCCTGAATTCTTTCAAGTTGAGTTGCTGTGTAAGTTGGAGGTGCTACCGCAACACCAGGGCCGCCACAACTCATGAGGAATGTGGCCAATAATACTAAAACAAATGAAAAAATCGAGCGTTGACGCGCCATGACAATGAACTTAATTGCTTTTTGTTTACCGATTAACAGTGTCATTTTAGATCGTCGCTAGTGCAATTTATCGTTCTTGTCTGCTAAGGATTTTGCAGACAATCCGAATATTTTTTATAAAGGCCAGAGTTTCATCTGCTTTTGAGGACTTTTTAAGTACAATTACTTAAGAGGTGTTAGACAGTCCCAACGAGAAGCTATTTTTCACATTTGTTAGTAACAAAGATTGTTAGGGAAGTCTGATTTAGAGTTGCTAAATCTCAAAGGTCTTGATAAGCTGAAACACCAATAATATAAGCCTTCTGGCGGTTTATCTATCTTCAGATCCCCGAAGATGCCGACGCAATTATAGGAGTGTTTTTTAGTGAATGCAGCTGAACAGGCAACGAACCTTGAACTCGCCAGCAACATTGCTACGGTAGTTAATTTGTTCAAATTCGAGTTTCCTGATGCCAAATCTGATCTCAAACCCTGGAAAAATGACCCAGAAACCAGGGAGTTAGTCGATCCAGATTCTATAGATATTGGCTTTCACTTTCCTGGTATCAGCAAATCTTGGCGAAGTCGTAGTATTTTAATTCAAATCCGATTTTATCAAGATCCCATCAATAATTCCCGCCGTGCGATCGGTGTGGAGGTGGCTGGATTCGATCATCGCGGTGAAGCGTGGCGACTTTCTACGGTAGAAAACTGGAATGTTGTCGGCGCATCTTCGCCTTCTGGTGAAATCGAGGATAAGCTCAAACAGATTTGCCGACAGATTTTAGAAGTTTTTAATAAACCAAGTGAATAAGGTACTTCCAAATAAAAAATATCCCAAAACAGACATAAAACTCCTCTCATTTCTCCTCTCTCTGTGTTCTCTGCGTCTCTGTGGTTCGTTTATTTAGATAATTTATTTCTTCGACTTGTCTCAGAGAACGTAGTAAGGAATAATACAGAGGAAAGCTTTGCGTAGGCATAGCCCAACCCAGGCATCGCTAGCCACCCATATCACAATGACTACTGTAATATTTGTACATGGCACAGGCATTAGGGAACGAGAATACAACGAAACTTTTCAGATAATTGAGCAAAAGATTCACGCCCAACGTCCTGATATCAAAGTTTCTCCCTGCCTTTGGGGTGTATTAGGTGCAAAGTTCAATGATAATCGGGCATCAGTACCCTTGGAAGATGCGACACTGGCTTTATCTCAAGGAGAAGAAGACGCAGAGATTGTACTGTGGGGGCAATTATACCGCGATCCTTTGTATGAATTACGGCTGTTGTCTTTGAAACCGATTGAGTCAGGAAATCCCTGGGAAGAACCAGGGGATGTTTTACAATCTCGTGTAGCGAGTCTCACTCCGACATTGGAACTGCAAGCTAAGTTGCAAGAGGCGGGAATTGCAGAGGTATTTGAGCCAGCACGAGAGGCGGTTATCCACAGTGAACCGTATGAACGGGCATTGCTCACAGTTTCCGAATCTGATTTGAGTGAATATTATGCACCAATAGCTAGAGCAGTTGTGGCTCAAGCAATGTTTATTAGCGAACAGCAAGAAAAATTTCCCCCTATACTCACCGATGCCCAATTGCGGGATGATGTTGTGGAATTGCTGACTCTGGCTTTGGGAGAGGCAGAGTTAGGATTGGTTGGCTGGTTATTAAAGCCATTTATTGAACTAGCACAGTACGGCGGAACAAATTATGTCAGAGGAAACCGCCTTGAGTTAACTGATAAAATTTCGCCTATGCCTGGTGATATTTTGTTGTATCAGACACGGGGTGAAAAAATCAGGGCGTTTATCCAGCAACAAATTGCCCAAGCAGAACCGCCAGTGGTTTTAATCGCCCATAGTTTGGGAGGTATCGCTTGTGTAGATTTGCTAGTGCAGCAGGAGTTGTCTCAGGTGGAATTATTGGTAACAGTTGGTTCCCAAGCACCATTTTTATATGAGATTAACGCCCTCTACAGCTTAGAATATGGGCAGTTATTACCAGAGCATTTCCCTAAATGGTTGAATATCTACGATTTACGGGATTTTCTCAGTTACGTGGGTAATAGAATTTTCCCCGATCGCGTGCAGGATGTGCGAGTGGATAGCAGACAACCGTTTCCCCGTTCCCACGGTGCTTATTGGACAAATGCCAAAACCTGGGAGGCGATTATTTCGAGGTTGCCATAATGGTTTACTTTTTACAGTATTTAGAAAAACCCACTCCAAACCTCTCAAATACAAGGCTACGGTGTATAGACAAGTCAAATTACCCCCCTCAATCCCCCCTTGTCAAGGGGGGAAGCCGGAAATCCAGTTCCCTCCCCTTTACAAGGGGAGGGCTAGGGTGGGGTAAAAACCAGCTTCTCAAACTACTTCAGACTTGTGTGTACACCGTAGGAGGAACGCTAAAATCCACCTTTTTAAGTGGGTTGGGCGATCGCTTATGTGTAATTCCCGATAACGTGAGAGGCTAGGTCATCATGCAGTTGATGGCTAAACCCGATCGCACATTTGGGTTAATTGTGGGTATTGAAAAGTACCACGAAACTGCTTGGAATGTGCCAGGTGGAGGGCCAGCCGATGACGCGCTGAAATTTGCTCATTGGCTGCATCTGCATGGTGTACCGAAAGAGAATATCCGGTTATGTTTATCAGCGCTGGAAGAAAATCATCAGTTAATTGGGGAATGTGGGTTAACTGTAGAGTTAGCAACAGAGCAAAATATCTCCGACATTGTGACTAACTTTTTATCCCCAAAGTCGGGGGATTTACTCTACATTTTTTGGGCGGGACATGGTTTGATTACCTCAGAACGAGAGCGGAGGTTGTTTTGTGCCGATGCGAATGAACGGAATTACCAGAACTTAAATTTGAATTCTTTATTAGTTTATTTGGCTTCAGATAAATTTCAGATTCGTAATCATATTTGTATTGTTGATGCCTGTGCTAATTTTCCTTTATTGCTACGAGGCCAATCAGGTGAATTACCTGGGAAAACTTTTTTTAGTGGACAGCCAAGGAAAGATAGTCAACAATTTGTTTTACTGGCTACGCGGGAAGGAGAGACAGCAAAGGTAAATTCTGAAAATAAAACAGGATACTTTTCTCAAGCTGTGCGGGAGGCTTTTGCAGCAGCTAATGGGAATTTTCCCCCGAATATGAAGGAAGTTACTAAGGCAGTTAAGCAGCGATTTAGCAGTTTAGATAAAAAACAACTGCCGACTTATTTTTATTCCCGCAGTTGGGATGGAGATATTGAAAAATCTCATTTCAACCCGTTTGATATCCCGCATAATATCCAACAGAGTCAAGCTCGTAAGTTTGTTGGCAGGGATGAGCAAATAGAACAATTGCATCAGCTATTGCAAGCAAATGATGTTGTGGCGATTACTGATGTGACTGGACAAGGTGGGGTGGGTAAAACAGAGTTAGCTATTCAATACTCATGGCAATATTTGGAAGATTATTCTGGCGGGTGTTGTTGGTTAAATCCCCAAGGTATTGATTTGGGAACCCAGTTAGTAGAGTTTGGAGTTGTGAATTTACCTAACTTTAATCCGCCGGATGGATTAAGCCTAGCAGGTCAAGTTGCTTATTGCTGGAAGAAGTGGCAAGCTGGCAAAGTTTTATTGATATTTGATGATGTCAAAGACTGGAAGCTAATTCAACCCTATCTGCCACCTAAAGGTTCTCGGTTTAAGGTGTTAATTACCACTCGTCTAAATACAGGGTTAACATATCCATCACTACCGTTAGGTGAATTGTCACCAGATGGAGCCTTAGAATTATTAACAACCCTGCTGGGAAAAGATAGGGTTGAGAAGGAATTAGAATTTGCAAAGGGACTTTGCAGATTTGTGAATTATGTACCAATTGGACTTTACCAAATAGCAGCACAGTGCCGAGAGCCAGGGAGAGTATTATGCTAGCAGACATCCTCGCACAGCTACAAAAGCAAGCACAGAGGGGCGAGTCTGGTGTAGCAGCAGCTTTTGAGTTGAATTGGCAAAGCTTGGAACCAGAGGCGCAAAAATTAGCTTGTCTGTTGAGTTTGTTTGCTTTGGCTCCTATCCCTTGGTCTTTGGTAGAATCAGCAGCAAGTTCTAGCGATTTGGAATTTGACTTAAAAGTTCACTGCACTGTTTTAGTTGAGCGTTATTTGCTGCAAGAATTGGCAGAGGACACCTACCAAGTTCATGAACGCATTCGGGAATTATTGCGGCAGAAGTTAGAAGAGTTAGCTGAAGTAAATGAACTCAAGCATGGCTTTTGTCAAGCGATAGTACCAGTAGCACGGAATATTCCTGAGAGACCTACACTTATAGACATTGCTAAAGTAACTCTTGCCATTCCTCACCTTGGAGAATCTGCCACCGTTGACCAAGATTGGTTAAGCGATGATGATTTAATATCACCATTTGAGGGCTTGGTTAGATTTTACGCAGGTCAAGGAGCCTATGACCAAGCTTTGTCTTGGGGTGAACAAAGTTTATCAGCTACTAGAGAGCGTCTAGGAGAATCACACCTGAATGTGGCATCGAGCCTGAACAATTTGGCATTCCTCCACGGTTCACAGGGAAGGTACAACAATGCCGAACCTTTGTATATCGAAGCTTTGGCGATGAGAAAACGCCTACTGGGGGATGAACACCCTGATGTGGCACATAGCCTGAACAATTTGGCAGCGGTCTATGATTCACAGGGAAGGTACAGCGATGCTGAACCTTTGTATATCGAAGCTTTGTCCATGAAAAAACGCCTACTGGGGGATGAACACCCCGATGTGGCAGATAGCCTGAACAATTTGGCATTCCTCTACTATTTACAGGGAAGGTACAGCGATGCCGAACCTTTGTTAATCGAAGCTTTGGCGATGAAAAAACGCCTACTGGGGGATGAACACCCCGATGTAGCAACTAGCCTGAACAATTTGGCATTACTCTACGCTTCACAGGGAAGGTACAGCGATGCCGAACCTTTGTTAATCGAAGCTTTGGCGATGAAAAAACGCCTACTGGGGGATGAACACCCCGATGTAGCAGATAGCCTGAACAATTTGGCAGAACTCTACCGTTTACAGGAAAGGTACAGCGATGCCGAACCTTTGTTAATTGAAGCTTCGTCCATGAAAAAACGCCTGCTGGGGGATGAACACCCCGACGTGGCAAATAGCCTGAACAATTTAGCAGCACTCTACTATTCACAGGGAAGGTACAGCGATGCCGAACCTTTGTACATCCAAGCTTTGTCCATGAAAAAACGCCTATTGGGGGATGAACACCCTTCGATGGCAGATAGCCTGAACAATTTGGCATTACTCTACGCTTCACGGGGAAGGTACAGAGATGCCGAACTTTTGTTAATCGAAGCTTTGGAGATGAGAAAACGCCTGCTGGGGGATGAACACCCCTCTGTGGCAACTAGCATGAACAATTTGGCAGCACTCTACCGTTCACAGGGAAGGTACAGCGATGCCGAACCTTTGTACATCCAAGCTTTGGAAATTGCTGAACAACAGTTAGGGGCAAATCATCCCAATACAATAACCTTTCGTAAAAATCAGGAAGACTTGCGGCGGAATCATCAGTCTTGATTCAGGAGAATGGTTGCTTTTGTCTCCCGTTGGTTTTAGTAATTTAGGGGCTTGCAAGAAAATAAAATACCAGTCATTCTAGAAGAATAGGAGGCGCGGATCTGCCCGCGTTTGCTCTGAATTTCTAGAATTGGAATCACAGGGTTCATGCTT
>NZ_JACJSF010000053.1 GCF_014698035.1 Desmonostoc muscorum FACHB-395 | reverse complement strand
TACTCCAGGCATTAGATGCGGCATTTGCAGAAGTGACGATAGAGAATTTACTCGGCTGGTTTACTCACTGCTGCTACTGTACTTCAGAAGACTGATAACCGCTATATGCTTCCAGTCGTCCTTGTTCTCAATTGTGACTGGGAATAAAGTCTCAACCAGTCCATTTTCTAAGTCTGAACGGTTACTGAAAGCAGAGATTGCTAATACAGGTTGGATGCCTGCAAGACTATACCAACTTACGAGTTCCTCGAATACAATAACCCAGTGAGTATCACTGCGAAAGGCTGTCAGTCTAGCAGATACCATGTGAAAATTGATGTTATCGAAACCTGGAAAATCAAGATTTCCATTAGCTTTATCTAAGCACTTTAGGATTTCATCAACGGTATAAGTTACCATACAGCACCTAAAAATAAAGATTCAGGAGTAGTTAATAGTTTCAACCACACTAACATTCACAGCTTTAAGCACTCTGATGCTCAGACTCTTCTTTTTGCAACAGAAAATCGAGATAGTCTTGTAATTGCAACAGCCT
Organism: Desmonostoc muscorum FACHB-395; assembly: GCF_014698035.1. Classification (GTDB taxonomy): domain Bacteria; phylum Cyanobacteriota; class Cyanobacteriia; order Cyanobacteriales; family Nostocaceae; genus Nostoc; species Nostoc muscorum_A. The sequence continues at coordinate 54,749 of NZ_JACJSF010000053.1, read as the reverse complement.
CGCTCCAGATAGCTGGCGTAACTTGGCTAAAATCATTTCTTCTTGCTGCCACTGGGCAATAGGGATAATTTGAGATGCTGCTACTTCGATCGTCACATGGGGCAGATCAAACCCTTCCAGACTATACCCGTCTTCTTCCCCGTCAGGCATGGGGTAATGTTCCACAATTGTTGCAACATTCCCTCGCTTTAGGTTGTATTCTGGTAAGTCTTGCGCTAAGGCAACTTGAGAGAATAGGGGGTACTGTACCTTCATAAGTTGGCTCCTCGATCTGGCACTAAGGTGACAAATTTGGTTGTATCGTTTGCAACCATCCAAATGGTTAAAACATTGAGTTCAACGCCATTAATCCCTCGCAGACAGGCACGAATGACATACTTCTGCCCATAACGAGTTGTTTCGATCGCCTCGGCAGGTTGCGTTAAAACTTGAGTGCGTAGATCCCATTCCAGTTGTTGCCAGTTATCTAATGTGTACCCAGCCCTAGCGAGAAATTTAGATTTATCGTCTTTTGGCAACGGCACAAGCACATACTTGGTTAGCTTTTCTTCTGCGATTATTGCATCCTGCGGTAAAAAGGCCATTGACTCATGGCATGAATTTTGGGTAAGAATTATTGACTATATTTTACTCTGGGACGCTGGTCGTCTGCATATTTGAGATATTGCTTTCTCCCGCGTTGAGTACTTGTTCTACAGTTAGCTGTAATTCTGGGAAAATAGTAGAAGCGATCGCAGTATTTCCTGCAAATCTGGTTTCTTCATAAAATCCGTCAACTAATATAAGTACTGTGACTCTGTTCATTTGTGGATCGACAATCCAATATTCAGCAATTCCTCTGGCTGCATACTCGGAACGTTTGTAGCGATAGTCCCGATCTTCGTTAGCTTTGCCAGGAGAAACAACTTCGACAACTAAAGCCGGAGGTGGCATATCCAAGGTGATTGTAGATCGCGTTGCACCTTCTAAAGCTGTTGCAAGTTCATCTGTCAGCACAACTAAGTCAGGAATGCGAGTTGTAACACGAGAACCAGCAACAACAATTTCAACTTTGTTACTTAACCGATTAACTGGAACAAACTTGAGGAAATTTACCAGCAAAAATAGAGATATCTGGACATTTTTTGGGCTTTCAGGTGGCATGAAAACTAACTCACCTGCCACCAGTTCATACTGGTTATCCGTGCCATCATCATAATTCAAATATTCCTCAAGCCTTAAATGTTTGCCAATGATTGCAGTCATATCACTTCAATAGAAGTTACATATTGATAGTTTACTAAATACATCAATCCTGATTTCTTATTTAAAACCACAGATAATTCATGGGTATTTATCTGTGGTTATATTTTCATCTAATTTACTTTTGCAAGAGATTTAGTAAACCCCTGATTATTGAAAGCGGTCGCTTCCCTAAAATTGTTGCAAAAATCTCAAATCACTAGCATACAAGCGACGAATATCATCGATTTGGTGTAACACCATTGCAAAGCGTTCTACACCAAAACCCGCAGCAAAGCCTGTATAAACTTCTGGGTCATAACCCACAGACTTAAGTACATTTGGATCGACCATACCGCAGCCCATAACCTCTAGCCAGCGACCATTCCACTGCAAATCTACTTCAGCAGAGGGTTCGGTAAACGGGAAATAACTGGCGCGGAAGCGAATAGGTAAATCGCCAAATATTGCTTGTAAAAATACTTTAATTGTGCCTTTGAGGTCTGTAAAAGTTAGCCCCTCATCAATGGCTAAAAGTTCTATTTGATGGAAAACTGCTGAGTGCGTCGCGTCTACATTATCTCGCCGATAAACTCGCCCTGGAGCCACAACCCTAATTGGTGGTTCTTCTCTTTCCATGTAACGAATTTGCACTGACGAAGTATGAGTGCGTAAAAGATTCCCGTCTGGCAGGTAGAAGGTATCCTGCATATCACGGGCGGGGTGATCTGGCGGGGTGTTGAGAGCCTCGAAATTATAATAATCTGTTTCCATTTCTGGCCCTTGAGCTACGGTGTAGCCCATACCGACAAAGATATCCAGTGCCCGGTCGATAATGCCGTTGAGGGGATGAATGCGACCTTGGGGGCTATAAATTCCCGGCATAGTTACATCCAGAGTTTCCGCCTCTAGCTGTAGCTGAATTTGTGCGGATTCTAAGGCAGCACGTTGCTGGTCTAGACTAGTTTGCAGGGATTCTTTGACTGTATTGGCGATCGCTCCAATTTTTGGCCGTTCTTCTGCACTCATTTGCCCCATACTTCGCAACAGCGCCCCCAGTTCCCCTTTTTTACCCAGATAGTTAACTCTGAGTTCCTCCAGACGTTCTAGGGTGTCGGCGGCTGCGATCGCTTTTTCTCCTTCCTGCCGCAGTGCTAAAAGTTGAGCTTCTAAATTGCTAGTCATTAGTTATTAGTCATTGGTCATTAGTCATTAGTCTATAGTCAAAAGCTGTGAATCGGTCGATAAATAAACTTACAGTCATACCATTAACAGCAGCCAAAGGTGAGGGTTGAAACCAAATCTCTGTTTATCAGTTATGAACGATTGGGCTAGTCTAGCAGGCACGTAAATTCAGCTAACATCTTATCTTAACCAGACTTGAGGATTGAGCAACTAGTCTTAAAGGTAGGCAAAATTCCGCCACACTGTCTAGTGAGTATAAATATTTTTTGCTGCTTGTGACCTCAGACATTGACAAATGGCTAATAACAAATAACTAATAACTAATGACCAATGACTAATGACTATGAAATTACTAATTAGCAACGACGACGGCGTTTCTGCTTTGGGGATTCGTACCCTAGCCAACTACTTGGCAGAAGCAGGTCATGATGTTAGTGTAGTTTGCCCAGATCGAGAGCGATCGGCAACTGGACATGGATTAACTTTACACCAACCCATTCGCGCCGAAATTGTTGAAGGGATTTTTCATCCTGCTATCAAAGCTTGGGCTTGCGATGGTACGCCTTCAGATTGCGTCAAATTGGCGCTGTGGGCTTTGCTAGATACACCTCCCGATTTGGTTCTATCTGGTATTAATCAAGGTGCAAATTTGGGAACTGAAATCTTGTATTCTGGCACTGTTTCTGCGGCAATGGAAGGTCTAATTGAAGGTATTCCCAGCGTGGCCCTAAGTCTTATTAGTCACACATCTAAAGACTTTCAACCTGCTGCTAAGTTTGCCAAAGTTCTCGTAGACCAGTTAGCCCAAAAACCTCTACCAGATTTAATGTTGCTCAACGTTAATATTCCTGCTGTGAAGTGGGAAGAAATTGCCGGAGTTACTCTCACCCGTCAAGGCCTACGGCATTACATTGATGTGTTTAATAAACGAGTTGATCCTCGTGGAAAAACGTACTATTGGTTAACCGGAGAAATAGTTGAGGATGTGGAACCTCCAACTGGATTAAATCTGCCTCAAAATGTACCAACAGATGTGCAGGTTGTAAGTAAAAACTACATCAGTATAACTCCGTTACAATACAATCTAACTTACGCAACTGGACTAGATAAATTGTCTGATTGGGAATTCAATTTTCCCTGAATCATTTGATATATCAGGACAAAACTGGAGTTATTCAAATGCATCAGAGAAAAATGTAGGCTATAACGTAGGGGCACTCTTGAAATAACCGATACACATTCACCCCAAAAGCTAGAAAATTCTCCCGGAGAGTATTTCATCCACATTTACACAATCAGCCAGAAACAGGGTATGCTGTTTTACCAAGAAATCTTCCCTTTAATACAATCGGTGAGACAGCATAGACTTAAACAATTTAAGTAGTAATTTTTCCAGTTATCGCCCGCTCAGTCCAGCAAGCAACACCCATGTCTAGGATAGAGAATCAATTTACCGTACAATTTTGGGGCGTTCGCGGCAGCATCCCCAGTCCAGGGCCACACACCGTTCGCTACGGCGGTAATACCCCTTGCATATCAATGCAAGCGGGCGATAAACGCTTAGTTTTCGATGCTGGCACAGGACTACATGTTTTAGGGCAATCTTGGTTGCGCCAAATGCCGTTAGAAGGTCACATATTTTTTACTCACTCTCACTGGGATCACATGCAGGGTTTTCCCTTCTTTACCCCAGGATTTGTCAAGGGAAATGACTTTCATATCTACGGCGCGATCGCACCTGATGGATCAACCATAGAGCAGCGCCTCAACGATCAAATGTTACATCCGAACTTTCCCGTACCCTTGCAGATTATGCAAGCCAATTTAAAGTTCTACGACATTCGACCGGGGCAACCAATCCACATCGATGACGTTACCGTAGAAACAGCACCTTTAAACCATCCAGGAGAAGCCGTAGGATACCGTGTCAACTGGCGTGGTGGTGCTGCTGCTTATATTACTGATACCGAACATTTTCCTGACCGACTCGATGACAATGTGCTGTGGCTAGCTCGTAATGCTGATATTCTGGTTTACGATTCCACCTACACAGATGAAGAATACCACTCCCCAAAAACTCCAAAAATTGGCTGGGGACATTCTACCTGGCAAGAAGCGGTGAAAGTGGCACAAGCTGCCAACGTCAAAACTTTGGTAATTTACCACCATGACCCCGCCCACAATGACGACTTTTTGGATTGTGTAGGGCAACAAGCCTCTGAGAAATTTCCTGGTGCTATTATGGCACGCGAAGGAATGGTACTTCAGATTCCTACCTCAGTAGCCTTATCAGAATCTTTTCCTGTTAGTAAGTTTTCTACCTAAAGATTGCGATCGCAGGAATTGGAGATTTTAGATTAGATTGGTGATCAGAAGCTTTCAGCAGTCATTGGTCATTAGTCATTGGTCATTGGTCACTTGTACAGAGTTTCGACTGCGCTCAACTACCGCGAATGCGAGTGCGTCTCGTAGAAAAGCCATTGGCGGAGCCTCTCGTAGAGAAGTATTGGTTATTTACAAAAGACAAATGACAAAAGACAAATGACAAAAGACAAGTTGGTACTAGAAAAGCTGTCCTCCTGTCGGCGGTTTACCATAAGGTAGCTTCATGCTGATAGCTAAAATAAACCTAAAATCTCAGAATCCACGTGCTAAATTTGTCTCAAAATGGGTGTTCTGTGTGGGTTGCTTCTTCTAGCGAAGGGCTGCTAACGCCGACTGCTGTTGCCCTTGGCAAGTTTGATGGTGTTCATCTTGGTCATCAAAGGGTAATTCAACCAGTCTTGCACCCTAGCGATTGCTTGTCAGTAGCCAGTAGTCCCCAGTCAAAGGAAAATCAACAACTAACAAATCAAGAATATACCTACTCAACAGTTGTCACCTTTGACCCCCATCCACAGGAGTTTTTCACGGGGCAACCCCGGACTTTGTTAACGCCACTAGATGAAAAAGTCCAACAATTGCGATCGCTTGGGGTAGAACAACTAGTATTACTACCCTTTGACAAAGAATTATCTGCTTTGACCCCCGAAGAATTCGTCCAAAAAATTCTCGTCCAGCAACTGCAATGCCAGCGAATTAGCATCGGGCAGGATTTTTGTTTTGGCGAAAAGCGCAGTGGCACTGCTAAAGATTTGCAATTAATCGCCGCCAAACACAATATCCCCGTTACCATCGTTCCCTTACAAACTTATACAGGTGACTCGCCCACCCAAAGCAGTTGCGTCAGTACGAATCCAACCCAAGATGCCCGCATTAGCACTTCATTGATCCGTCAAACCCTTGAGCAAGGCGACATCGAAAACGCAAATTTACTACTAGGTCGCCCCTATACTCTCTTTGGTGTTGTGGTTCAAGGTCAACACTTGGGTAGAACAATTGGCTTTCCCACCGCCAATCTCCAACTACCAAAAGAAAAGTTTTTGCCCCGCCAAGGAGTTTACGCTGTCCGTGTTTTTACTCTTAGTGAAACATCAAATGCTGCTTCTAGTGAGAGCTTGGGCGTAATGAACATCGGCAACCGCCCAACTGTAAATGGTACTTATTCATCTGCGGAAGTACATTTATTCGATTGGTCTGGTGATTTGTATGGCAAAAAACTGGCTGTGGAACTAGTTAAATTTTTGCGCCCTGAACAAAAATTTGCTTCTCTAGAAGCCTTAAAAACACAAATTCAACTCGATTGTGTTGTTGCTAAAGAAATTTTGAGTGCTGAGTGGGAACAATAGATAGGGCATCGGGGATGGGCTGAAAAAGCAGAGGGAAAGAAATTCCTAATCCCCATTCCCCATTCCCCATTCCCCATTCCCCACTCCCCGCGCTGCATGAGAGAAAAAATTGACGCTTTAACACAAAATCTGGCTCTTACCATTGTTGGCAAAGCTGAGGCAATACGCTTAGTGCTAGTAGCCTTGCTAGGTGGTGGTCATGCCCTGCTAGAAGATGTTCCTGGTGTTGGTAAAACCCTACTCGCTAAATCTCTAGCTCGTTCACTGGATGGTAAGTTTCAACGCCTACAATGTACCCCTGATTTACTGCCAACTGATATTACTGGCACTAACATCTGGAACCCAAAAAGCGGCGAATTTACTTTTCTTCCTGGGCCAGTCTTTACCAATATTCTCTTAGCTGACGAAATTAACCGCGCTACACCCCGCACTCAGTCAGCTTTGCTAGAAGTTATGGAAGAACATCAGGTAACAGTTGATGGTGTCTCTCGTCCAGTTCCTCAGCCCTTCTTTGTCATTGCTACTCAAAACCCGATCGAGTATCAAGGTACTTTTCCCCTGCCGGAAGCGCAAATGGATCGGTTCATGTTGTCGCTAAGTTTGGGCTATCCTTCGGAGGCAGAAGAACTCCTGATGCTGCAAAATCTTCAAAATGGTGTGAAGGTTGCTGATTTGCAGCCTTGTATTACTTTGGCAGAAGTACAGGAATTGCGTTACATCTGCTCTCAAGTAAAAGTAACAACTTCTTTGCAACAGTACATCCTCGAATTGGTACGGGCAACACGCCAAGATGAAGAAATTGCTCTTGGTGTCAGTCCGCGTGGCACATTAGCATTACAACGGGCTGCTCAAGCACTTGCTTTTCTATTAGGCCGTGATTATGCCATTCCCGATGATGTGAAGTTTCTCGTTCCTCACGTTCTTTGCCATCGCCTTATTCCTAGAGGAGGGCGGAATGCAAGAACTGTTGTTGAGCGATTATTGCGATCGGTTTCTATTCCTTAAGGTAAAAAAGGTAAATAAGGGTTGTTTCCCAATCTTGGTCTAATTGCTTTTTCTTGAAATACTACTAACAGAATCTGAAATCCAATGCAACCCTGTATTAAAGGAAGGGATATACTTAAATGCCCTTCTCTTGCTTGGATTTCAAATGTTAGGATTTCCTACAAAATAAGATAGAAAACAAATGAGTGAGTTATGAAGCAGGATTGATGCAGAAACTACAAGTATTTTGCTATTGACGATTTATTCCAGGTCGGATCGAGAAGATATTAGCGCAAATAAAATCTAAGATATTTTGGCTGATTTTTCTATTGAGTCAGGTTAAAACCGCCAAGATATTTTTCGTTACATAGTCAGTGGTGTGCCACTGTGATTAATCTTAAGAGATGTATAAACGCAGAGCTACTTGCCATTACTAAAACTACTTATACAAAATTTGAAACACTGTCAATACTGCGTAAGTCTTATGATTAGCACAAGCGCCACTTCTAAATATCTGGGAATGTGAGGAATGTCAATTTTTGTTAAGCGCAAAAACCGCGATGAGCTACGCTCCGCCCGAAGCGATGCCTACGGCGGGCTACACCAACGCCAAGGGTTACAGCAAAGTGCCGAACGTGAATTCAAACGCCAATTTTTCGGTTTACTTCTGGTAATTGTAACGTGGAGCCTAGCTATGGGTTGGCTTATAGCCTTGGCAACTAACGCTCACAGCGCTACTCCCCCCGTCGAAATTGGCACTGTTGACGTAGTACCTGCACAGTACCAACTGGGGCAAGAACTGTATTTGGAAAACTGCTCCACCTGCCACATTGCCTTACCACCAGCCGTTTTACCCACCCAAACTTGGAAAAATCTCCTGCAAGACTCGCAGCACTACGGCGCACAACTAAAGCCTTTGGTCGATCCGCCGCGCATTTTGGTGTGGAAATATCTTTCAACTTTCTCGCGTGTGCAGCGAGACGACGAAGAAACACCTTATCGCCTCAGTAACTCACGTTATTTCAAAGCTTTACATCCAGGAGTTAAGTTACCACGTCCCGTGCAGCTTGGCAGCTGTGTCAGCTGTCATCCCAGCGCTAGCGACTACAATTTCCGCCGCCTGACAGCAGAATGGAAGTGAGGAGTAGAGACGCGATTAATCGTGTCTCTACAGGAGTTAGCCCGGATTTCTCACAATACTGTGGGGAGTGTGGGGTAAGACTTCTTCCCCATCCTCCCACACCTCCCACACCTCCCACACTTCCCCCACTCCCTCTCTGGCCCCATCTGGGGGCAAAATGATACTATGAAGAAAGACTAAATATAAGATAAGAGTTAAAACCAATCAGTTTACTAAATGATTGGCTAGTTTTTCTCCTGTTTTTGAGGTAATTCTCATTTGACACCCATCCACAACCAAGACGGTTGGTTTGGGTTAAATGTTTATAATCAATGCCGAACCTTTAATCCCCATCCCCCTTGATTCAGTTCTATAATCTGCCATGCTAAAACTTTTGTTGGGCGACCCCAACGCTCGTAAGCTTAAAAAATACCAACCTTCTGTTACTGAAATTAACCTTTTAGAGGAAGAAATTAAGGTTCTTTCCGATGAGGAACTAAAAGGTAAAACTGTCGAATTTAAACAACGACTCGCCAAAGGTGAAGCCCTGGATGACCTTTTACCAGAAGCTTACGCCGTTGTTCGGGAAGCAGGACGGCGAGTGTTAGGCTTGCGGCACTTTGATGTCCAACTCCTTGGCGGTATCATTTTGCACGTAGGGCAAATTGCCGAAATGAAAACTGGTGAGGGTAAAACGCTCGTAGCAACCTTACCAAGTTATTTAAATGCCTTGAGTGGTAAAGGTGTACATGTCATCACCGTGAACGATTACCTGGCTCGTCGGGATGCTGAATGGATGGGACAGGTGCATCGGTTCTTGGGGTTGAGTGTGGGGCTAATCCAGTCAAGCATGACTCCCAGTGAACGCCAGAAAAACTACGATTGCGATATCACTTATGTCACCAACAGCGAAGTCGGCTTTGACTACCTGCGGGATAACATGGCGACATCAATGGCAGATGTGGTGCAACGTCCGTTCAATTATTGCGTAATTGACGAGGTAGACTCGATTTTAATTGATGAGGCGCGGACACCTCTGATTATTTCTGGGCAGGTGGAAAGACCTACAGAAAAGTATCTGCAAGCTGCTGAAATAGCATTCACACTCAAAAAAGACGAGCATTATGATGTAGATGAAAAAGCTCGTAACGTGCTATTGACAGATGAAGGCTTTGCGGAAGCCGAAAATCTTTTGGGAGTCACAGATTTATTTGACCCAGAAGATCCTTGGGCACACTTCGTTTTTAATGCGATTAAAGCTAAAGAACTTTTCCTCAAGGATGTAAATTACATCGTCCGCAATGGGGAAGTAGTAATTGTGGATGAATTTACCGGTCGGGTATTACCTGGACGGCGTTGGAGTGATGGTCTACACCAGGCTATTGAGGCTAAAGAACACGAAGAGATTCAGCCAGAAACTCAAACTCTAGCGACAATTACTTATCAAAATCTTTTCTTGCTGTATCCAAAACTCGGTGGAATGACCGGAACAGCAAAAACGGAAGAACCAGAATTTGAAAAAATTTACAAACTGGAAGTTGCGGTAATTCCTACCAACCGTGACAGAAGACGCGAAGACTTGTCTGATATGGTCTTTAAGACAGAACCAGGCAAGTGGGGTGCGATCGCCAAAGAATGTGCGGAAATGCACGAACTCGGCAGACCTGTATTAGTGGGAACCACTAGTGTAGAAAAATCCGAACTTCTCAGTCGGCTGCTGAAGCAGCTAGAGATTCCCCACGAATTACTCAACGCCAGACCGGAGAACGTCGAGCGTGAAGCAGAAATAGTCGCCCAAGCTGGACGCAAAGGTGCTGTTACTATCGCTACTAACATGGCTGGTAGAGGTACAGACATCATTTTGGGTGGTAACTCCGAATATATGGCACGTTTGAAGCTGCGGGAATACTTCATGCCCCGCATCGTCATGCCAGAAGATGAAGATAGCTTTGGGGTTCAAAGACCAGCCGGATTGCCTACAGGACACGGTGGTGGTCAAGGCTTTGTCCCTGGTAAAAAAGTCAAAACTTGGCGGGCTTCACCAGAAATTTTCCCCACCCAATTGACAAAAGAAACAGAGAAACTACTTAAAGATGCAGTAGAAATTGCAGTACGAGAGTATGGCGATCGCAGTTTACCGGAACTGGAAGCAGAAGACAAGGTAGCTGTAGCTGCCGAAAAAGCTCCCATCGACGACCCTGTGATTCTGAAATTGCGGGAAGCTTATAACCGGGTTAAGCAGGAATACGAACAATTTACTACCCGCGAACATGATGAGGTAGTAGGAATCGGTGGTTTGCACGTAATTGGTACAGAACGCCACGAATCGCGGCGGATTGATAACCAGTTGCGGGGACGTGCAGGTAGACAAGGTGACCCTGGAACCACGAGATTCTTCCTCAGCTTAGAAGATAACCTATTGCGGATTTTTGGTGGCGATCGCGTTGCTGGGTTAATGAATGCTTTCCAAGTGGAAGAAGATATGCCCATCGAGTCTGGGATGCTTACCCGCAGTTTAGAAGGCGCACAGAAAAAAGTCGAAACCTACTACTACGACATTCGTAAGCAGGTATTTGAGTATGACGAGGTGATGAACAATCAACGTCGTGCTATTTACGCTGAACGCCGCCGGGTGTTAGAAGGTCAAGATTTAAAAGAACAGGTAATCAAGTACGCTGAAAAAACGATGGATGACATCGTTGATTACTACATCAACATAGACTTACCCTCCGAAGAGTGGGAGTTAGAAAAGTTGGTTGAGAAAGTCAAAGAATTCGTCTATCTACTAGCAGACTTGCAGCCAAATCAATTAGAAGATATGACAGTCGGCGAGATTAAAGCTTTCCTCCACGAACAGGTGCGAATTGCTTACGATCTCAAAGAAGCCCAAATTGACCAAGTTCAACCCGGACTGATGCGCCAAGCTGAACGCTTCTTTATTTTGCAACGCATTGATACCCTGTGGCGGGAACACCTGCAACAAATGGATGCCTTGCGCGAATCAGTGGGATTACGTGGTTACGGGCAAAAAGATCCACTAATTGAGTATAAGAGCGAGGGTTACGAACTCTTCTTGGATATGATGGTCAACATCCGCCGAGATGTGGTTTACTCGTTGTTTATGTTCCAACCGCAGCCGCAGCAGATGATGCAGGCTTCGTCTGAGATGGTGTAGGTAGACAATATCTCATGCAGAGACGCAGAGGCGCAGAGGCGTTTTTGCGTCTTTGTATTTTAAGGCATCTCTCAAAAATATTTTGTTTTCAGGAGTTTGCTGAAATGGGTAAGCTGATACTACCAAATCTTCAGGGTAAGCAAATGGGGCAAGTAATAGTTACCCTTACTGTCACGAATCGAATTGATCAAGTTTTGGCTCAACGAGGCTTTATTTCTTCGGGGGAAGTTCGCTCTTATACTCTGGATAATGTTTTAGTTGATACGGGTGCAACTTTGCTGTGTTTACCTGCTAGCATTATTAGTCAACTAGGTTTAGTCCAAGGTGGAGAAGCCCAGGTAGAGACTGCTGCTGGAGTGCAGCAGGGGCGAATTTTTCGAGATGTAGAACTAAGTATTGGAGAACGTCAAGGAACCTTTGATTGTCTGGAACTCACAGAAGTACCTTATGCCCTTTTGGGTGTAACGCCAATGGAAGTTTTAGGATTAGAACCAGACCTTAAAAATCGGAAGTTGCGGATTTTGCCGATGAATTCTGAGCAAACTTATTTGAGTGTATTGTAAGCAATCGTATATTTTATGCTGAAAGCAGGTACTCAGTTTTTCAGGTTTGGCATTGGCTGGACAAACACTTTATAGGATTAGAAAGACCTCAGATAATCAGGGGAGGACAGAATTCATGAAACTAATAAAAGAAATAGTAAATTAATGAATGAAAAAGCTCTTATTTATCTGTAGCCAAAATAAATTGCGAAGCCCCACTGCCGAGGCTGTGTTTTCTGAATATGAAGGACTTGAAACAGATTCAGCAGGTTTAGATCGCTATGCTGAAGTACCATTATCAACTGAGGCTATTCGATGGGCTGATATGATATTTGTGATGGAAAAACCTCATAAAAGCAAGCTATCAAAAAATTTTCAGCCCTTTCTTAAAGATAAAAAAATTATCTGTCTAGATATACCAGATGAATATGAGTATATGGAACCAGCTTTAATTGAGTTGTTAAAACAGAAAGTTCTACCAATATTAAAAATTAAAAAATGAATATTCAAGAAGCTTTTAATGCTGCCGCAGGAGATTACGATAGCTTACGTCGGATTCTAATTCCCTGTTTTGATGACTTTTACAAAACAGCTGTTGAAATCATCCCAAGCGAGCGCACCGCATCGATAAAGGTTCTAGATTTGGGTGCTGGTACTGGACTTTACTCAGGTATGGTGCAATCTGTTTTCCCAAATGCAGAGTTCACCTTACTAGACTTAGCCCCTGAGATGTTAGAGAAAGCTAAGTTGAGATTTAGCAAAATGGGTAAATCTCCCAAAATCTTAATTGGTGACTACATTGAGACTGATTTGGGTGATTCCTACGACCTGATAATCTCTGCCCTATCTATTCATCATCTTTCTGATTTTGACAAAGAACTTCTTTATCAACGGATTTATAATGTCCTCAATCCTGGAGGGATATTTGTCAACGCTGACCAAGTTCTCGGCAAAACCCTTGATTTAGAAGAACTTTATCGTCAACACTGGTTAGATTCTATCCATGCTAAGGGTATCTCAGAAGAAGATTTTAAAGCTGCACAAAAACGCATGGAATACGATCGCATGGCAACCCTTGAGATTCAAGTTCACTGGCTAGAAGCGGCTGGGTTTCAAAATGTCGATTGCTGGTACAAAAATTTTAGCTTTGCGGTTTTTGGGGGTTATCGACCGACTATTTAACTGCTATTTTTATAATCAAGATTCCATGCAAAATTGATTATTTAGCAGAACAGTAGCTATTAATTTCGTTAACTATTGAACTTTCTTCGGTACTACTTTTTTTCAGAGATACCAAAAAGCCCTTTGCTGCGGGTAAGTTCTTTTTATCTATAGCTCCTGCTGCATTATTCAATTCCTTGCTGATGTTCTGATAGAGTGTGATAAAGCGCCCTTGAAAACCTTGTAACTTTTCATCTTTAATTTCGAGGGTTTTCATCTCTTGGGTAAGTGGATCTATCTTACCAGCTAGTTCAGTTAAAGCTTTAGAACCTTTTGCCGGATTGGGATTTTTACCAAATTCCTGACCTAGAGTAGATGCTTGATTAGCAACCTTGATGACTTTGTTACATTGAGCAACTTTACTTTCTCCACACCCTGCAAATAATAATGCGATCGCAGTGGTGACTGAAAGCATAAAACTTTGTTTAAATACACGTTGCATAAATCCTATTATCTCCAATTAGGTTTTGGGAAAGTTGGGCAGCAGAAATAGATGGCCAGCGAAAATACTTTTTTCTAAAAATAATTTTGATTTCTGTTGCCCTGTTACTTTATACTTCATTTTTTCGACAACATGTATGTAATTACACTTAAGTAGCAAAATTTAACATTCTCTAGTTGGGTTGCAGTTTATTCTCCCAATTTGGGAATTAACTTCAATGTCGCAGCAGTGTTATCTGTGACATTCTTTTGTTGCGATAACATCTGGTGATATTCAATATTGCGCCAAGAGTCAACCATATCGTTGTAGTGGGTATGGAAAGCATGGCCTGATTGTCCGGGTGTATGAATTGCAACTGAGTTATCCAAATTTCCCAAATCTACGATCATCCGCAGGGAAGGAATATCTGTCACCTCAAAGGATTTATTTGCTCTCCATCGGTTAGCATTCACTGTTTCGCCGTCACCAGCCGTCGCAAATGCACCACGATTAAATAAACCTTCAATCGGTGCAACCCCAGATTTACCCAAGGTGGCATTACGGAAAGTAACAGTATGTAGTTTGCCCCAATTCCAGTTTTTCGGATCTTTGCTTTGAATCCGTTCTAGTTCATCCACGGCTTCTGTAAAGGATTGCCGCAAGATTTCGTCTCGGTTCTCAACTTTTGGGGTGTTGCGATTATCCCACCAAGAACTATTGGGCTGTTTTACTAAATTTGCTACCACAGCATACCAGCGATCGCCCCCATTGGGAAAGTATCTCTCAGGTAACTGATCGTGAAACGTGTCTGCTAGCAAGTGTTTCCAGAATACTTCAAACAAGGCAGCAGCCGATGATGTCATTCCCAACTGCAAATTCCAATCTTGCAAAAGTTTTTGGGCTGCTTGCAAGCGGGGAGTATCAACAGTGATAGATTGCAGTAGTGGTACTAATGTTTGTGCATTGAGATTGCGATCGTCACCCTGTATTTGCTGTACATCTTCTATGGAAATCGGTTCGGTTTTTTGTGAAATCATCTCAACGATGCGCTGTGCCCGATAGCCATAAACCCAATCTGCGGTAATTAAGTAAGGATATTTACGCATCGCTAAATTATTGGCAGTAGCAATATAGCCTTGAGACGGATTGAAACTTTTGGGTAACTTCTCAAAGTCAATATAGCCTTGCCACTCATATTCATCTGTCCAACCAGGAACGGGATAACGTCCATTTCCCTTGGCACGAATGGGGAATTTACCAGGCATTTGGTAGCCAATATTGCCATCAACGTCAGCGTAGACTAAATTTTGAGCCGGGACATCATAATTACTAGCAGCAGTGCGGAATTCTTGCCAGTTTTGGGCGCGATTGATTTGGGGAATAGCATACCCTAATTTCGAAGGTTCTAGGGCTGTCCAGCGCAAGGCCATAGCGTAGTTTTGAGGTATTTCTAACAGCTGACTTGGCTGAAACTCCTTCAGATTGGGTGAAACATCAGAGAGAATCGGCCCATGTCGGGTATAGCGCACCGTTTGCACAAGCGGCTGACTTCCCGCAACTTGAATCGTTTCCTGCACAAGTTTCATATCAACCCATTTGCCATTTACCTCATACTGATTGGGATTTTTGGGATTGATTTTCTCGATGTATAAATCCATCACATCAGATAGTACATTAGTTACACCCCAGGCAATGCGATCGCTATGACCGATAATTACCCCAATCATTCCCGCAAAGGAAAAGCCAGTAACGTTGTATGGACATTCTGCACTCTTAGATATACAGTGCAAACCAACCTCGTACCATATAGAGGGTATTTGTACACCTAAGTGGGGGTCATTTGCCAAAATTGGCTTACCTGTATCTGTAAGCTCACCTGATATCACCCAGTTATTGGAACCAATGCCTATTCCGGTAGGCCCTATGAGTTGTTCCAAAGCTATCATCGGCTTGGTAATTGACTCTATTACCTCCTCAATGCCAAAGGCGGTGAATTGTGTCTCGTCAGAATTTTCATCCTCTCCTGTTTTCCCTTTTTGGAACTCAGGTAAAATCGCTGGCAAGTCTTGAGGATAAGGTGGATAAAGTTCCTCTACTTGAGTGGGAGTAAGGGTTTTAAGTAGTATGGCACGTTCAACTTCACTCTGGAAATTTGTACCCAAATCGTAAGCCATCACTTTTCCCCAAGTCAGAGAATGCAATATTTGCCAAGGTTCTGGCTTATACCCAGGATTGAGGAATTTTAGCACAGCATATTCTAGACTCAGGGCGTTACCTTGATGCTCTTTCAGGTACGCATTGACACCATCTGAATATGCTTCCAGGTATGCCTTCATCTCTGCATTAATTTCCTGAATTTCTTGCTGCGCCACCCTCGCCCAACCCATTGTCCGCAGATATCTATCAGTGTCAATCTGAGAGGAACCAAACATTTCTGATAGTCGCCCAGAACCGATGTGTCGCCAAAAATCCATTTGCCAAAAACGGTCTTGGGCGTGGATATAACCTTGCGCCATAAATAAATCGTGAGAGTTGGCAGCATAAATGTGGGGAATTCCCCATTTATCGCGCTGGACGGTTACTTCAGCTTTGAGTTCAGGTAGTTGAATTGTGCCACTCTCTTGCGGAAAGGATTGGCGCACAGTGTAGGTGGCGAATCCCACTAACAATAGCCCCACCACTAACAGCACAATTAAAGTTCTTTTGAGAATCCGAGGAAACCAACGTTTCCTGAAGTTTTTTATTTGGGCTTGCAGTGGCATTGTTTAGTGAAATCACGCGATGTTACAACGTTGATATTACAGTAGAGCGAGCAATATTGATTTGATGCCCAGAAAATTCTGGGGAAACTCCTCTAAAGAAGTTGGCTGGTTGAAAAAGAGGCAAGGGGAGTAGGGAGCAGGGGACAGGGGAGCAGGGGGCAGAGGGGAAAGGGCATGAAAAAGAGACAAGGAAGAGGTGGGAGACGGAGAGACTTGTTCGGTAAAATTCCCCCTTGTCCCCTTGTCCCCTTGTCCCCTTGTCCCCCTGCTCCCCTGCCCCCTGCCTCTTCCTCGACAAGTCTATTGGTCAAAAAGCTTACTTCAAAGTTCCCAAAACGGGCGCTACCTCAACCTCTGAAATTTGCGGAACCAATAATCGATTAGCATAAATCTGAGGATTTGTTTGCGAGACTATGGCATAAGACTGGCGAAGATTAGCATTGACTGCCACAGTTTTCACGTCGTACATTTGCATCGCCATTTTGGGATAGAAACCAATACCAATAATCATCAGCAGAAAACAGGCAGCGATAAACACTTCACGGGGTCTAGCATCGTCGTAGACTGCATCTTCTGGCACGAAGCAATCTGTACCAAAACAAACTGTTCCCTCATCTTCTTGATTTTCTGAGCCTGCATTATTGATGTCGCATATCAGCGCTGCACCCTGACCATAAAAGACCTCTCGCAGCATGGAGAGTAAATAAATAGGTGTGAGGATAACTCCAACTGCGGCTAGAAAAACTGTGACTGTGCAGAAAGTTGAACTGTAAACGTCACTGCTTGTCATGCCAACGAATACCGATAGTTCGCCAGCAAAACCGCTCATACCGGGAAGTGCTAGAGATGCCATCGCGCTGATTGTAAATAGGGCAAAGACTTTGGGCATGGCTTGACCAATACCGCCCATATCTTTCATTACCATTGTGTGGGTGCGATCGTAAGTAACTCCAGCTAAGAAGAACAGCACTGATGCAATTAAACCATGCGAAATCATCTGCAACATCGCACCGTTGATTCCCAAATCAGTGAACGACGCAATCCCAAGCAGCACAAACCCCATGTGAGAAATCGACGAATAAGCCAAACGCCGCTTCATATTCGTCTGAGCAAAGGAGTTTAATGCACCATAGATAATGTTGACAACACCCAGAATGGCTAGAACTGGCGCAAAGTAAATGTGTGCATCGGGGAGTAGCTCAAGATTCAGGCGAATTAGTCCATATCCACCCATCTTTAGCAATACACCAGCCAAAATCATCGACACAGGAGAAGATGCTTCGCCGTGGGCATCAGGCAACCAGGTGTGCATCGGGAAAACAGCAAGCTTGACACCAAATGCAATCAATAACCCTGCATAAAGTAGCAGTTGTAGAGTAAGGGGATATTCTTTACTTGCGAGGGCAGTTATATCAAATGTCATATCACCGCCGCCGTATAACCCCATTGCCAAGGCTGCGACCAAAATAAATATAGAAGCAGCTGCGGTATACAACAAAAATTTCGTAGCCGCATAACGCCGTCTTTGCCCACCCCAAATGCAAACTAGTAAGTAGACGGGAATTAGTTCTACTTCCCACATAATGAAAAATAGCAACAAGTCTTTGGCAACGAACACCCCAACCTGTGCAGAATACAGCACCAGCATTAAAAAATAGAAGAGGCGGGGGCGGTGATCGACTTGCCAAGCTGAAAAAATTGAGAGTGTGGTGACAAATCCTGCTAGAAGCACAAGTGGTACTGATAGTCCATCAACTGATACTGCCCAGTTCAGACCCAACTGAGGCATCCAGGCATAACTTTCTACCAATTGAAAACTAGCACTGCTGGCATCGTAATGTTTCCAAAAGGCATAGCACATCAAGGCAAAATCTGCAATACCTACACCCAGTGCATACCACCGCACAAGCTTGCCATCTTTATCAGGCAGCACAGGGATGAGCAAGGAAGCAACGAGTGGCAGCAAGACAATCGCGGTAAGCCAGGGAAATTGATCCGCTATCATGTATATGAGGAAAAATACTTATTTGTTCGTCAATTATGTCATTTTACTAAAGTGTGTAACAATTTCTTAATAAATCTTTTTACAGGTAATCGTTTTGACTAGAAAACAATTACTGTTCAGCATATTTACGGTACTAATCCAGCCCGCAAAGCACGGACGGCAGCCTGTGTACGGTCAGCAACACAGAGTTTATTGAGAATACCTCTAACATGAGTTTTTACAGTACCGACTGTTAAATAGAGCCTTTTAGCAATTTCTGCATTGTCACACCCAGCGACAATCAACTCTAAAACATCCATTTCCCGGTGAGTTAAAGGATAGCTGACTATACTTTTCTCAACATCGGGATCAATACCTTCAATCAAGACTCTTTTTCCAGATGCGCCTCTGCTACCATCGGGGAAATCTTGACGTATTTGTTGTAGTACAAGGTCTGCGATCGCAGGATCAATCCATGAGCTACCTGCATAAGTCGTTTGCACAGCCTCAACTAGTTTCTCAGTTTCGATATCCTTCATGCAATAAGAATCTGCACCTGCTGCAAAAGCGGCTAAAACTGCCTGCTCGCTATTCTGCATCGTTAAAATTAGCAGCTTTGTGGTGTAATCTTCATTCTCTGCTTGATATTGCCTAAATGTGCGTGTTAGCTCAATACCATCCATGTCAGGCAAACCGATATCAATAGTGGCAACATCAGGCTTGAGAGTTTTCAGAAGCTTGATGCCGTCGGCTGCATTGGCTGCTTCACCAACAATGTTAAACTCTGGCTGGGTTTGTAAGGCAGACCGCAAGCCGATTCTTGTAAGGTTGTGATCTTCGATCACGAGGATCTTGATTTCACTCATAGTTGCTTAATTTTACTGTTATCTATCTAGAGTACAGATTAAAATAATCTCGTTCTTCTATTCGGTATCTTATACAAAAAGCAATGCTTTTGGTATTTTTCCTGAACTTCATCTACCATTAGACATAAATAACTTTATCTTGGAAGTTTTTCTTAGGCAAGAGTTTCCATCTGGGAATATAATTCAATCAAAAAACATTTTTATACATTCACCGGATGATAGATGTTTTATGGTAGACAATTTTTCACTGAAAATCCGCTAGCAAGCAAGAGTCGGTAACTATTAAATAATTACCATTGCAGTGGCTATGATAACGTAAATACAATAGATTAAGCGACCTTAACCTAAGACCCAGACACAAATATTGTTTGGAGAAGTAAACGAATAATCTACTCAGTAGAGAATACTAATATTAAACTAATCAATGCTATGCTTGTGTAGTTAAACAGTATTTTTACTTAGAAAGCAAGATACTCAATTCGGGAAATTTTAAAGGAAAATGTGAATCCTTAATAATTTCAGCGCTGGTAAAGTAAGCTATTACTAGATTTGCTAGGGATAGCCAAGCACTTCTTTTTTTTATTCAGCCATGTCTTTAACTAAAAGTGTCAAAAAAGATAAAATTCTCGCTGTCGATGATGTTTTTGACAATCTACTGGTCTTAGAAGCAGTCCTAGAAGATGAGGGCTATGAAATTAGCTTGGTGGAAGATAGCAAAATTGCTCTGGCTATGGTTGAGGAGTCACCACCAGACATCATTCTCTTAGATGTGATGATGCCGGAGATAGATGGCTATGAATTTACTCGACGCATTCGACAGAATCCGGCGTTGCCATTTATCCCTATTCTGCTGCTAACGGCTCACTATGAGTCTAGCGTTGTGGAAGGACTCGATGCTGGTGCAGATGACTTTATTCGTAAACCATTCGATCCTGATGAACTACATGCGCGAGTGCGATCGCTCCTGCGCCTCAAGCATAGCATCGACGAACGAGATCAGATGGCTAACCTGCGGGCAGATTTTGTCTCGCGTTTTACTCACGATTTACGTATACCGCTAGTAGCCTCCAACCGCGTCTTAAAATTATTGCTGGAAGGCAGGTTTTGCGAAGTTTCGCCACAATTGCAAGAAATCATTGATACCATGATTGGCAGTAATCAAGACCTGCTGGAAATGGTAAATACCTTGCTAGAAGTTTATCGTCATGAAGCGGGCTGTAAAACCTTAAAAATTTCTCCCTGCAATATTGAAGAACTAGTTAGTGAAGTTACCCAAGAATTAACTCCCTTAGCTGAAGAAAAAGGATTAGTTGTAAATATAGAGCGAGATGAAACTGCAAGCACCGTCATGGGCGATCGCTTAGAACTGCGGCGAGTTTTAACAAATATTATCGGCAATGCTATCAAATTTACAGACAAAGGTTCTGTAGATATTCACTGCCATCTCACTCCAGAAGATGTGACTATTGATATCCAAGATACGGGGCCGGGAATTTCTAAACAAGATCAGGCAATATTATTTGAGCGATTTCGCCAAGGTAAACACCAGCGATCTGGTAGCGGTTTGGGACTATATCTATCTCGCTGTATTATCGAAGCACATCAAGGCACAATTGATGTAACATCTGAGCAAGGGCAAGGTAGTACATTTACTATTCGTCTACCTGTAGCAGCCGACAATTAAAAGTGAGGAAATTTTAGAATAAAAAATAGTGTTCACAAACAAAATCCGTGAACAGTGACACACTCCGCACACTGAAATTGGTACTCCAATTTCAGTGTGGGCTTCTCAACCAATCCGGCTATTGCTTAGGAGGCGTTAAGCTTTAAGAATCGCATGTCCGTCGGCTCTATTTTTTATATTTACTGCCGCGTTATGGTCACGATTAAGACTGCACCCACACAGACACAAATGCCATCTTCCATGCAGCTTTTTAGAAATTTTTACCCCACAACTGGAACAATCTTGTGACGTACCCGATGGATTGACTGCAATTACCAACGTTCACGAGATTTAAACCGAGGTCGTCTACTTCGTTTTCCGTTGCTATCACCTTTTAAAAAACGGTCAAACGTCACTTTCACTCGCTTAACTATATCCTGTAGCACCTGCGAGTAAATTTCACCGTACCAAGGATGAGTTTTTTTGAGATTTAGTAGCGTTTTATTTTTTGAATAATAGTCTGGGTTGTCCAGCAATTCTGGTATATGGCAGATAAGAGGACAGGCATTAATTGATGAACGATTGTGCTCATACCAATCAAATCTATCAGCCAACAAGAAATTATATTGAGCGCATAACATAGACAGCCATCTGTCTATCTCAATGGCTTGTTTTGTTGTTGGTCGTAGCTTGTATTGGTACGCTGTCCTCACAACTCTTGCCTCAACCATTAACCCTTTTTTATCACTCTCGCTAAAGTATAATTAAGTGCGATCGCAAAAACTGAGACAGAGAGTATGGTTGAGCCTCGCCCACCCGTGCCCACAGTCAAATTTGTGGATGAATATTGCCAGTTGTATCAAAACCTATTCCCAGAAGTTAGAAGTTTTGAATCTTTTAAGTACCTACATATAGGATGTCTTTCTGATGTAAAACGTAAAACTCTACCAGAAATAGCGAAAATTGTAGGACTAAATAATCATCAAGTATTACACCATTTTTTAACAGAATCACCTTGGGATATAAAAAAATTAAGAAGGCAAAGATTAGAATTAATATTACATATACTTCAAGGTCGCCCAATAATACTAATTGTTGATGAAATAGGTAATAAGAAAAAAGGGAATACGACTGATTATGTGAAACGACAGTACATTGGTAATTCAAGGTCTAGCAGAAACTGGATCTGCATTTGTAACAACTAATGAATGATCACTGGAAGATCATCTACTCGCTCTGATGTAGTGTTTTGCAACTGTTATCTAGCCGCCTCAATTATTAGTGAGCACCTTTGCAGACTACACTTTCAGGCTGTTATTTGGCTATTCTATTTGTGAAATGAGCGAACCGACCGGAGGAACAAAACAATGATTAACAAACAACCTGCCAAGTTCACAATGAATGCCAAGCAGAAAGAGATATTTCATCAACTGACAACTGAAAAGCAAATAAGACTGTTACAGGTTTTAGAAGCCCGAAAATCCCAAACTGGTCAGAGAAGGATTAAGCCATTCAACCGCACCAAGACTAAACAGGTTTATCAGGATGACTCCCAAGACATTGTTAATCAGTACCAAGACCACCTGGATTAATCCTTTGTCGAAATGTTTCGATAGCCTGGGAAATATTTCGATTTACCCACGCCAGCAAGGGAATCTAAGGACACCTAGAAGTTTTACAGGTCTACCCCTAAGTTAAAGATTTGAGATATATCTAGCAAACCCTCATTAGACTGTCCTATGCTTAAGACACGTTTAGGACAATCTAGGATGTTTTAGGACTGCTAAGTATCTCTGGAAAAAGCCCGTGACGAGGATTGAACTCGTGACCTCACCCTTACCAAGGGTGTGCTCTACCACTGAGCCACACGGGCGAAACATAATTCCGATTTTTCAGCTAGAAGTTAAATGCTGGGAGTTTTGATGCTTACCCAGACATTATAACTTATAACTTCGTAAGTGGTGGGCCGGGCTGGATTTGAACCAGCGTAGGCGCTAGCCAACGGATTTACAGTCCGTCTCCATTAACCACTCGGACACCGACCCGATTTGTCTCACGATTTAAAATCTTAGCACCACCTTTTATAATTAGCAAGTGGTTAGAAAAAATAACTTGTGGGTAGAGATCGCAACAAAACTGCGTCTCTACCTTATGGATAAAAAATACTGGTTACACGCTCATCTCCAGCATTCGTTGCATTGGTCGCAGTGCAGCCAGCCGAATATCCTCTGACATGGTAATTTCGGGTGTGCGATTTTTCATTGCCCAGTAGAGCTTTTCTAGGGTGTTTAACCGCATAAACGGACATTCGTTACAAGCACAGTTATTCATCGGCGGTGCAGGAATAAAATGCTTGTCAGGAGCTAATTTTTGCATTTGGTGAATGATTCCCGGCTCCGTAGCAACGATAAATTCTTTGGTGGGACTGCTTTGACAATATTTGAGTAAGGCGGCTGTAGAGCCAATAAAGCTGGCGTGGCGCAATACACTACTTTCACATTCTGGGTGTGCGATCGCCTCTGCTTCGGGATGAGCAATTTTTAACTGGACAATTTTCTTTTCCGAAAAGGTTTCATGGACAACACAGCTACCTTGCCATAGCACCAAATCTCGTCCCGTCTGCTCCATGACATACCGCCCCAAATTCCGATCTGGGGCAAAAATAATCGGCTGTTCCTTCGGTATCTGCTGCACAATTTTCACAGCGTTGGAACTAGTGCAAATAATATCGCTCATCGCCTTGATATCAGCAGAACAGTTGATATAAGACACTACCAAATGATTCGGATGCGCTGCTTTAAAAGCTGCAAACGCCTCTGGTGGGCAACTGTCTGCTAAAGAGCAACCAGCATCCAAATCTGGTAAAAGTACTAATTTATCGGGATTAAGTATCTTTGCTGTTTCTGCCATGAAGTGAACACCAGCAAAGACAATTACATCCGCATTGGTTTTTTCGGCGGCTTTTGCTAGTTGTAATGAATCCCCAATAAAGTCTGCAATATCCTGAATATCTGGCTCTTGATAATAATGCGCCAGGATAACGGCGTTGAGTTCTTTTTTGAGACTCTGAATCGCGGCAAACAAATCTAGTGGTAGTTCACCCAGTTGGGTGTTTTCTCGTTGAGCTAGTGCAGTGGTAAACACAGTTTAGGGGTGCTTTATGTTGCAAATGTATGTCCTGTGGATTCAATTATAGTAGTTTTTACCAAAAATAGTGGACGGTTGATATTTTGGGGTTGTGTCCAAATCGGGCTGAGTTTCATATCCTGGAGATAGACGGCAAGGAAAGTGGCATGACCAGTCAGAAAACTCAATCGATAAACCTCAAAATTGCTGTAGTTGGAGATATTCACGACCAATGGGAAGTGGAAGATGGCGTTGCACTCAAGCATTTGGGTGTTGACTTAGTGCTGTTTGTCGGGGATTTTGGCAACGAGTCGGTGGAAGTGGTCAGAGCGATCGCATCTCTCGATATTCCCAAAGCAGCCGTGATGGGCAACCACGATGCCTGGTACACCGCCACCGAATGGGGACGCAAAAAGGCTCCTTATGACCGCTCTAAGGAAGACTGGGTACAGGAACAACTCGATTTATTAGGCCCGTCCCATGTCGGTTACGGTAAGTTGGATTTTCCCGTTTGGAATTTAACTGTAGTGGGGGGTCGTCCCTTTACTTGGGGTGGCCCAGAGTGGAAATTCGCGGAAATCTGTAAAGAACGTTACGGTGTGACGAGTTTGGAAGAATCCGCCGATCGCATCTTCAAAGCTGTTAAAAGCGCCGCTTACGAGACAATTATATTTTTGGGTCACAATGGGCCTAGTGGGTTAGGCGATCGCCCCGAAGACCCCTGCGGCAAAGACTGGCATCCAATTGGCGGCGACTTTGGCGATCCAGATTTGGGCGAGGCGATTTCTCAAGCCTTGACTGCTGGTAAAACCATTCCTCTGGTGACATTTGGTCACATGCACCGAGATTTACGCCATACGAAGAAGGTGCAGCGCAAGCCCATTTTTAGAAGTCCAGAGGGGACAATTTACTTGAATGCGGCTAGTGTCCCCAGGATTGTGGAAAATGACAGCGAGAAGTTGCGTAATTTTTCCATTGTCACCCTAGAGGCGGGTGTGGTTTCGCAAGTTTCCCTAGTTTGGGTGGGGAATGACTTTCAGGTGGCTAAAGAGGAAATTTTGTACGAGCGATCGCGTATTGTGTCGTAGACATTCGCATCCAGTAGTGCAATCTGCGTAGATAATAAGGTATAGTATTATCTGTCAAGTTTAGTGCTAACCAACAAAAGCGCCTGAATAGCGTCTGAAACTAGGATAAGCACAAGTTTGACAGATTTATTGGAGAGGTGGCAGAGTGGTCGATTGCGTCCGACTTGAAATCGGATGAGGCTAAAACCTCCGGGAGTTCGAATCTCCCCCTCTCCGTTTAGGAATTAAAAATTGAAAATTAAAAATTAAAAATTGAAGAGGTTAGGTGGAGCTTTTGGTGGAGATGATGATGGCACCAAGAATTTTGGTTAGTTCTTCGGCTTCGGATTGGAGTTGACTAATTTTTGCTTGAGGTACTATTTCGGCAGCAATGAGCAATCTTAACCAATACCGAGTTTCACGGGATTCTTTTAGTGCAATCATGAGCTTGCTGATAAAATCTGCTTTGCTTTGAGCAGCTTGCGCTTCTTCTACATTAGCTCCAATCGATGTTCCTGACCTTAACAACTGTTGAGCAAGGGTTCGCGCTACTCCTGGTTTGTCATCTAAAAACTGGCACAATTTGACTATGCGAACTGAAAAATTAAAAGTGCGATCGCAAATATCTTTTTTCATAGGTAGCACTTAAAAAATTATTTTTTCAAATAACTTTATGTTAAAACAATTAGTTTTTTCTTTATGTTTTTACCGCCTCTATCACTTTTAAATATTAAATGGTAATAGCAAAGTATTTTCAATTTCTTCTCTGAGTTTTTGACTAATATAGCAATCACTGTTCAAACAATCTATTAGCAATTTATTTGTATAGTAATATTGCCGGAACAATTTAATTGTTTCTTCTTCATGCTTCCAAGCGTCATCGAAACCAAAATATTCAAGTATTACATTTCTAATATGTTTTACCCAATCCTGATTACTTTCTTTCCACCACTGTAAAAAGCTCGTTTGATATTGATCGGGGTCTGGTAGCTGTTGTTTTAGAGTTACAAGTACTAGCTGTAGTTTAATATCAAATTTTTTAGCATACTCAATAATAATAGAAAGGCTACGATACAAGTCTAAAAATGTAGCAAGATTAAAAGCACCTTTCTCGTCATCTTCACAAGTAAAAGTAAGAGCATAAGCAATAGCAAGAAAGTAATCAAAAGTACATCTATTTCCCTCGATCAAGATTTTAGACAAGCCAAGTAAATTTGCAATTTCGAGGTTAAGTTGAGGAATAAGAACTAATTTTCGTTCCTTATTATAAGCAAAAGGAATGCCTAGATTTAAGTCAGCAGATTTAACAAGAGATATAGAATCAAAACTAACACCAAAACTAATTTCCCCAGTAAATATATGAGATAAGCCAAAATAAAAGGCTCTGACAGCTACCGGCTTATAGTGGGTTTCTATTGAATTGGATTTTTGGTTAATAAATGCTAAGAGTAAGTGTATTTGTGGATTTTTAATATATAACTCGTCAATTTTTTGTTTCATCAACCTTATTAATTCATCTGCTCTACGCATCATCTCTGTAGTTAGCAAAAATACCTCATGCCAGCGTTTATCTGTGATATGCTCCACTATACTTTCCCAGGCAGAATTAGCAACTATTTCTCTCGCAGTAAAATACTCCTGAAAAGTTAGGTGAGAAAATGAATAAATTCCCTTTGCCCGTTCTACTAATAGCCCGTGTTGCGCTTCAATAGATTTCAAAACAGCTTCGCTGTCTAGTCTTAGAGCTTCTTTGCCAGTGTCAGCATCACGTAAGTTACGGATGAACTCAGCAATGTAGACTTCAACTGTTTTTTGTTTAAAGAAATAATCCTTTTGCTCAAAAGTGATCAAAGCGATTTGGCTCAATAAGTCTTCCTTGCGCTGCAAAGATAAGTTTTTATAAACTTGATCTCGCTCAATATTGCGTTTGGCATCCCATTTTTTCAGCAACACATCCAATCCCTCTTTATAAAGTTCAGAACGATTTATCGGAAAATCGTTGCTTTCTCCAAATACCAAACATAGCAGGGTAAGCAGTAGAGGATTTGTTGCTAATTCTTGGATTGGCTTGTTTTTCTTCAGTTTTTGGATAAAACGTTCGCCCTGCATTTGGCCCATGAATTGAAACCAATTTTGTACAAAGATAGCGATTTGTTCTTTATCAAAATCTGCCACTTCTACTTCGGTAAAATGTTCAAAGGTGTATTCTTTAGCAGCAATACGACAGGTGATGACGAATTTATTGTTGTGAAACTGGTATGACATCTCTCTAATTTGCCGTAAAACTCGCTTCGTGTCTTCTTCTCGAACTTCATCCAAACCATCCAATAACACTAATGCTCTACCTTGTCTCAAGAGTTGTTCTGTTTTAACCCTGGTATCTGTCACTCCGCAACTAGAAAATTGTTGAGCAATATATTCCAAAATATCTGGTTGTTTGAGTACCTCAGCAAAATCTTTGAGGGTAATAAACAAGGGAACTTGGCTTTCTTGAAAATGCCCTTCGATACATTGCATCGCCAGATATTTCAAAAAGGTAGTCTTACCTGCACCTGGTTTACCCAATACCATTAGCTTGCTATGACTTTGTACCGCCTTCAAACCTGACACCCGCTTTTCTTTCACTCGCCTGATTCCGAAGCGCTCAAAGTTATCAGGATCACAGTTTTGCAACAGTTCCGCAATTTTAAGTCGCTTACGCCCTGTAATTTCCTCAAGAATATTGACATTGGTATAAATACCTTGTTTGCCAGTCAACTTTATAGGTTGGCGCATATCCAGTACCCTCATGGTTCCGCACTTTTCTTTGATGTAGGGTTTGATTTGTTTGCGGATTTCTTGTACTAAGGTATCAATAGAATCATCTACGTCATCTGTAGTTAAATGACCAGAGGGTTTTTGCTGTGAGTATCTTTTGTTCAGATACTCCCGTAAGCGGCTTTCTTTAACAGGGCCATTACCAGTGATACAAAATTTTTTGTAAATACCTGTGAGGCAAGTGCTGAGGTTACTTTCAGAAATATTTAATTCTTGAGCTACGTGGATTCGATTCTTACTACGACCGAATATTTCTAGAAAAACTTCTTTCTCTCGGTGCGACAATTCACTGTATTTCTCCAGTTGCTTAAGAAAGTCCTCTGGTATAGACATTGCCCACTCCCACAATTACTTATAAGCCAGTGTAGCCAAAGTTTTTATCAAAATGTGGAGTTAAATCAGTGTAAGTCAGGCTAAGTCAAGGTAAGTCAGATAAATAACTACAAAAGAAAATTGCGACATTGAACTCAGTCAAGCTACTGAGGCAATCGCAATGCTAGAAACACTAATCCCTTTGGTTGTAAATAAGTCTGTTGAAGTTGTTGTTGGAATACTGCTGGAAAAGTTTTGTAAATGGGTGCTGAGTGATGGCAATATCAAAAGTGCTAACAACTTTCTGAAAATGCAGATTCTTGTACTTTATCTTGATTGGGTTTTACGAAAAACATCACTAAAATCTCTGTCAGAGGAATCAGAAGAGAAGGATTAAGAAACAGATGAGTAGTAGAGATAATGAAGCGATCGCACCCACAAACTAAAGGCGATCGCTCCTCCCCCAAACTCCCATCGTGCTACGATTACCAATAAATTCTTTTGGGAGTTCAATCAATGGCTACCCTTAATACGCTAAACATACCTGATGAGTTATACGAACAACTTCAAGAGTTAGCTAAAGCTGAAAATAGCTCAGTTGATGCTCAAGTTATTACAATATTGCAGAACGCCTTGCAGGCAAAAACACAGCCAACGGAAGAGGAAAGGCGAAAAAACGTCCCAAAACTTCTAGAGGAAATTAGTCGCCATCGCCGCCGCTTGAATCCAGCAGACTTTGGATTACCTGATAGTACTGAACTAATTCGAGAAGACCGCGATAGATGAGCAATCCTCTTAGATGCGTGGTAGATACCAGTGTGTGCATCAAGTATTTTATTGCTGACCCACTAACTGCCAAACTTAATCAACTCTTCGGTCATCTCGCCAATCCACAGACAGAAATTTTTGTTCCAGACCTTTTTTACATTGAGTGTGCTAACACGTTCTGAAAGTATGTCCGTGCAAGGATGTACACTGCTGCTGAGGTTCAGACAGATTTAGCCACTCTGAAAGCTTTTCCGTTACGTGTTGTTTCAACAGCTGATTTGATGGCGGATGCAGTTACTATAAGCTTGGGTTATGGAACTTCTGCCTACGATGCTTCTTATGTCGCGCTTTCACAGCAGGTAGGTGCTACTTTGCTGACTCTCGACGGTAAGCTGGTGAAAGCTCTAGCAGGTTCGTCTTACAATGTTTGCTCGTTTAATGACTTCGAGGTTCCGCCGTTGGAGTCGATGTAGAAGCGATCGCCTTTCCTCACCATATATTCAACCCCAAAGCATTGAATAAGACTAAACAAATCGATACAAACTCAGTATTGGGGAAATTAAATTTTTATCACTGACTTATCTTAGTTGCAATAAAATTAGTTTGTAAAGCAGGGAATAAACCTGCTGTTTTTTAATATTCAATTGTCAAAAATGCCTTTTACTTATAACCGCACTGTTCGCTTTCAAGATACTGATGCTGCTGGCGTAGTTTATTTTGCTAACGTCTTGGGTATATGCCATGAAGCTTATGAAGAATCTTTAGAAGCATCAAGTATTAATCTCAAAGATTTTTTTACTAATCCATCTGTAGCTTTTCCCATTGTTCATGCTAGTGTCGATTTTTTACGCCCTATGTTTGGCGGGGATAAGTTGCTGATTAGTTTAATTCCCCAAAAAATAGGTGTTGAGAAGTTTGAAATTAATTACGAAATTACTGTGGGTGAAGTGATAGTTGCTAAGGCTATTACTCGTCATGTTTGTATTGATGTGAGTAGTAGAAGTAAGCAGGAATTACCTGATGAGATAGTTCAGTGGTTGGAGACGAACCGCAGAGACGCAGAGGACGCAGAGAGAAGAAGGTCGAGAGAGATTATGTGATGGAATTTTGGAGGAATTCTGTGGCTATTTGTTGTAATTTTTGGCGGTTAATTTTACCTTGAGAGTTACGGGGTAAGTTTTGCTGGGGAATCCAATATTTAGGGATTTTAAATTTGCTGAGTTTGTCTTTGAGTAGGGTTTGGATTTTTAAGGCAGAGGTATCTGATTTTTTGGGAATGTAAATTGCTGTTAAAGCTTGTCCCCAGTGTTTATCTGGAATACCAATGACACAGATATCACTAACCATTTGAGTAGCTTGTATAGCTGATTCAATCTCTGTTGGGTAAATATTTTCCCCACCTGTAATAATTTTATCGCTGTTACGTCCGACTATATTCAAATGTCCTTGTTCGTCTAAAAAACCTAAATCATCTACTTGGAAATCAGTTTGATTTTCTCTAATTTTAGGATAGTAACCAAGGGCTAAAGATTGAGCATGAATGGTGATATTTCCGATTTGATTGGAATTTAAAATCTCGCCTTGCTGATTGCGAATAGTTACTTTTGCATGGGGAAGAATCTGACCACTACTAATTTTACCTCTCAGAAAATCATCCGGTTTGAGGGTAGCAATTTGAGAGGCGGTTTCTGTCATACCATAGGTAGGTGCTAATCGGATGCGGTGAAATCTGGATTTTTCTAGTAGTTCGTTCCATGCTGGCGCACCTCCCAAAAGTACAGTATTAAATTGGGATAGCCATTCAGTTAATTCTGGATTTTGCAGGAGGCGTTGTAACTGTGTTGGTACTAAAGATATGAAAAATTCTGATTGTTTAATATTTAATATTTGACCGGATTCTACTGCTTTAAATGGTTGAATAGCTAGTTTACCTGCGGTAGTGAAAGAACGCATAAATTGCATTAAACCACTAACGTGATATAGCGGCAATACACAAAACGAATTGACTTGGATTAGTTGAAAGTATTCTGTAAATCCTTGTACCGATGAGATGAGAGTTTCCCAAGTGTGGATGGCAAATTTAATTTCTCCTGATGAACCACCTGTGGGAATCATAATGCTATTGGGAATTGGGCATTGGATATTATTATTCCCATTTTCTATGCCCCATGCCCCATGCACCATTCCCAAAATAATATCTGGTTTTACTAAATCAAAGACTTGTTGCCATTCTTGTGTTCCCCAGTCGGGGTTACAAAGAAAAACTGGACAATTAGCTGCACAAGCAGCAATAAAACTTGCTAAAAATCGTACTGGTTCGCGTTCAGCTAAAATGATTTTTGGTGGCGTTCCACAGAATGATAATTGTGTTAGTTCTAAATATAATTCTTGAGCTATTTGATTAAATTGATGGCTGTTATAACCAATAAGCCAATCATTCTGAGCCAGGTTACTAAGACAGTCTAAAGGTCGTTCCATAAACTTTGAAACCACGTTTCTTCTTGTTCAAAAAAATGGTCGATACCAAAACCAATTGCCCTGTTGTTTCGGGATAATTCGGCTGCTAGCTTGAGTGCTGCAAGTCTAGCTATCGCAGTTTCAAATACTGATGAAAATACAGTATCAATTTGATGCTGGTAGCAAAACTTTCTCAGACGAGATGGCGATCCGACTATCCCAGGCTTGATCACAAAAATGCCTCGCCAACCTTGTTGATAACAAGCAGCAAGTTGCCCAAGTGTGGCGACAGATTCATCTAAAGCGATCGCAGTTTCATAACTCGTACTCAATTCCAACATTCCCTGAAATTGCTCAACGGGTAGCGGTTGTTCGATAAATTCAATTTCTATGGGTATTTTTCCATTTGCCTTGAGATTGTCGCAAGTTCCCAGCCATAAGTTAGCTTCTTCATAGCTGAGTCCACTGTTGGCATCTAATCGCAGCTTGGTAAAGGCTGGTAAAGTGTGTATCAGTGACTCAAAAATTTTTAGTTCATCAGCCATCGCATTCACACCAATTTTCCACTTAAACGTGCGATATCCCAGCTCCCACAACGTTTCCCATTGATTTAAAGCCGCTTCCCCAGATGGTAATAAGCCGCTATAGGAGAAGGAGTGAAGCGCAGAGGATAAATTTAAATTCTTCTCCTCTGCTCCCCTGCTCCCCATCTCCCACGCTGACTCAAAGCCAAATTGACAAGCAGGTAACTTATCTGGAATAGAGAAAATTATCTCGTCTGTGATTTCCACTGGGAGTTGGCGACAAAAATCTAAGGCTTGTTCT
Source organism: Desmonostoc muscorum FACHB-395 (assembly GCF_014698035.1). Classification (GTDB taxonomy): domain Bacteria; phylum Cyanobacteriota; class Cyanobacteriia; order Cyanobacteriales; family Nostocaceae; genus Nostoc; species Nostoc muscorum_A. Next base: position 22,505 of record NZ_JACJSF010000053.1, on the reverse strand, counting down.
AGGGTTTCGGAACCAAACCAGCTAATGGGGGCAATTTCTCCCCAGCCGACTTTACCTGATTCATCGGTGAGACGGAGGATAATACCTTCACGAATATCCCATTTCCCGTGATTGGTGGTAAGCGATCGCAAAAACTTTCGCTGATATGGACGAAATTTAAATTGATAACGCATCAATTAATAATTGCTAAAGCATAAATCCCAGTCCGAACAGCAAGCAAGCCCAGAAATGCACGGCTACAGCGATGAATTTACAGTTACTAACTTTATCCGGCTGGTTATGATTTTCTTGGACGTGGCGGCATAATTTGAAGGCAAAGGGTAAACTCACCCAACTCAGCAATGTCCAAGCTGGAGAAATTCCCAATAGCACAAATAGCAAGGTGAGGGGATAAATGCTAGCAGTAAACCAAACTAGGAGTTGGGCCCCTTTTTGGGTTCCGAGACGGACGATAGGCGATCGCTTACCTGCGGCTATGTCATCCTTAACTTGGTGAAAGTGTGAGCAAAACAAAATTAAGGTTGTGGCAATCCCGACAATGACTGAGACTGCTAAACTTGTCATTGACCAAGTTTGAGTTTGGCTGTAATAGGCTGCCTCCACTGCTAAGGGGCCAAAGGCAAAAAAGCAAAGAATCTCGCCTAAACCCTGATATCCTAAGCGAAAGGGAGGCCCTTGATACATATATCCCAAACCACAGCATAGTAAAATGATGGCGATGACAGTTAGGTCATGTTGCCAAAAGGCGATCGCTAGTATGCCCAGCAACCCCAAACCTAAACACAAATTTCCTATCCAAAATATTAATGGCTTATTGCTAGTTAAATTCACTAGAGAATGGTGCTTATTTTGATCGATACCTGTTTCTGAATCAAAGACATCATTACTGATATTTTCCCAGGCAAGAATTAAAATTGCCGCAGCTACAAAAGTAGAAAATACTGCACCATTAAACATTTTAGTTTCGGCAAATGCGACTGCTGTTCCTACCCAAATGGGCATAATGGCAACGCTATACATGGGCGGTTTAATCGCTGCCATCCATAACTTCGTGTTGGGATATAAAATTTGCTTGGTAGTCATCAGTTGTGATTAATTAAATTACCGGAATATTACTCACACTTTAGATTTTATGATTTAAAGAGACGCTAGAGATGAGTGATATACAAACAATTGTCACTTTTACTATGGGTTGTTAGCCTTGTGTTGTTAACACTCACTCTCACATTGCAGTCTTAGGCTGAAACTGTCTTATCATGGTCTAGGAACACCATAAACAAAGCAAATCCTACGCTGGTGAAATGGCAACTTAATATGTTACCTGTAAAAATACGACCACGATTAATTACACTTTAGGAAGTTAACTTAAAAAAAATTTACTATAGATCCATGACAGTTTCACCATGTCGTAGCAACTTGTTTGTAGAGCGCAAAGATTTATATCAATTTCTGCTATCAGTCCAAGAAAAGTGCCTCCAAAATAATGGCAAGCAAATTGTCAGTATCTCTCAAGAGATCGATTTAGTTGATCCTTTACTTGTATTGGATCAACTTACACAAGCAAATGAAATAAATTTTTACTTTGAGGACAGAGCTAAAGGGGAAGCGATCGCAGCAATTGATTCTGTAGCAAAATTACAGATTGATGGTGCAGATCGTTTTACTCAAGCCGAATATTTTATCAAATCTTGTCTAAAAAATATAATTAATTTTGGTAACGCTAATCAACCTTTTTCTGGGCCTCACTTTTTTTCTTATTTCAGCTTTTTTGATAAAAACGCCCAAGTGGATTATCCATTTCCATCTGCTACCATTTTTCTTCCACGTTGGCAAGTAGCTGTGAAAAATCAGCGTTGTATATTAGTAACAAATATAATTATTAATGAAAATGCAAATATCCAAAGGTTGTTGGAGAATCTGCAAAATAAAATTGAATTTATCCAATCTTTAGAATATTACTCTGCTAATAGTGATTGCTTCCCAGCAACCTTATATAAGAAATCTGTCACGAATGCTACTCAATTTAAACGTTCAGTAGTATCTGCTTTAGAAAAAATTAGGTCTAGTCATTTAAGCAAAATTGTATTAGCAGATATATTAGATGTAAAGTCAAGCAACCACTTTAGCCTAGTTAAATCATTAAATAATCTTAGACAAAATCATCCCAATTGTTATATTTTTTCTACAAGTAATGGTAAAGGACAAAATTTTATTGGTGCAAGTCCAGAAAGATTAATTAGTATTAATAATCAACAGTTAATCACTGATGCTTTAGCTGGTTCTGCACCACGAGGTAAAACCCCTGCTGAAGATGCAGCTAATGCCAATCGCTTACTAAATAGTGAAAAAGAAAAGCATGAACATTCACTAGTACTTAATTTTATAACTCAACGTCTATCTGAGCTAGGTTTATCACCTCAAATATTAGCACCACGGCTACGACAATTATCTAATATCCAGCATTTATGGACACCTATAAGTGCGATAGTTCCTACTAACATCCATCCATTAAAGATTGTCGGACAATTGCATCCTACGCCAGCCGTTGCGGGTGCATCACAAGATGTAGCTTGTGCCGAAATTCGTCGTTACGAAAGCTTTGAGAGGGGTTTATATGCTGCACCTTTAGGTTGGATAGATTCTCAGGGGAACTGTGAGTTTATTGTGGGAATTCGTTCAGCATTAATTAATGGCGATCGCGCGAGATTGTATGCTGGTGCTGGTATCGTCGCTGGCTCTGATCCTGACAAAGAATTTGCAGAGGTACAACTTAAGCTTCAGGCGTTACTCAAAGCATTAGTTTAAAGTTAAGGTTCTTCAGTCGTTGACCTAGAAAATGCGATGAGCAACAGTGTACTAGACAGCAACTTAGTAGATAATATGAAAATATTGTGGTTTTTTACGGAACCCTATCAACTATAAATGCTAAGGAAATAAGTAATATGTTAGATATAAAGCTTTCTAAAAGTAGCGAAGAAGAACTTTTCCCGCCTCAAGAGTTTTTTAACGAGCAGTGGAAACTTTACCAAAAAATACTCGATAACAATTACATGGGACACCGTGAAATTTACTCTACACTACGCGAGTTGCTCCTTGGACACTTCCAACAACCCTTTAAAATGCTTGATTTGGGATGCGGCGATGCTAGCTTTACTTCCCAAGCTTTGTTAAATAGCACGATTACTTCCTACCAAGGGATAGACTTATCTATACCTGCGCTAGAGATTGCTAAGGATAACATGGCAAAAATTCAATGCGACACAACCTTTACCCAAGGAAATATTTCCCAATTTGTTCCTGAATTGATGTCAAGTCAGCAAAATAGCTTCGATGTAATTTTAAGCTCTTTTGTTCTCCATCATTTAAGCCTTCAAGAAAAGGACTCGATTATTGGTCAGCTTAAGCATCTCCTCACATCTAACGGTGTTTTTATTCTCATTGATGTTGTTCGTAAAGAAGGAGAAGATCGAGAAACATATCTTAGATGTTACTTAGATAATGTAAAAAAAGACTGGTCTTTAATTACTCCCCAAGAGTATTTAATGTTATCAAATCATATTTCTTCAAGTGATTTTCCTGAAACTCAAAAAACTTTTGATGAGATTTCACAAAAATACAATTTTACTCACTTTGATTGCCTGTATAACAATCCACTTGATGCTACACAATTGTTGTGTTTTTACCGATAATCATGAAAAATTAGTGGAATTATTTATAACGCTTCTCAGTTGAGTGCAATACAGACCTAACAAGAACAGCCCCTTCCCTACAAGGGAAGGGGAGTAAAATTCAAAGCCTCTCTCCTTTTAGGAGAGAGGTTTGGAGAGAGGTGAAAGTGTATTGCTTCCATTCGAGAACCGCTATATATAGAAAGCCTCTTTCTTTGCAGAAAGGAGGCTTTAATAATACTTCAAACTCGCTAAATACAAATGATTCGTTTTTGCACTTATTGCATTAAAAACTCATCTAAAAATCCTGATGAGTAAAAGCCTTAGCATTCGCTCCGGTGTAAGTAGCTACAATATGACCATCGCCAATCATTTGATATTTATATGTCACTAATCCTTCTAAACCAACGGGGCCGCGGGGAGGCATTTGTTGCGTACTAATTCCTACTTCTGCGCCGAAACCATAGCGGAAGCCATCAGCAAATCGGGTAGAACAATTGTGGAATATGTTGGCTGAATTTACTAGTCCAAAGAAAGTTTCAACAGATGTTGAATCTTCAGTAATAATCGCATCGGTATGACGAGAACCGTATTCGTTAATATGTGCGATCGCATCTTCTATAGAGTCTACAATCTTGATCGACAAAATATAATCGCTATATTCTGTTTCCCAGTCTATCTCTGTTGCAGCTACAATGTTAGGTAAAATTTTCAAGGTGCGTTTATCACCCCTTAATTCTACATGGCGTTCTTGCAAAGCTTCAGCAGCTTTTGGTAAAAATTCTCTAGCAATTGATTGGTGGACTAGCAAAGTTTCAATTGCATTACAAACAGCAGGATATTGGGCTTTGGCATCTACAGTAATCGGAACTGCTTTAGAAATATCAGCAGCTTTATCTATATAAAGATGACAAATCCCATCTGCGTGACCTAGTACCGGAATACGAGTATTTTCCTGTACAAATTTGACAAATGAATTAGAACCTCTAGGGATAATTAAATCCACATATTTATCTAATTTTAAAAGTTCTAAAGTTTCTTCTCTAGTTGTCAGCAACTGTACCGCATCTGGGTTAACAGCAGTTTGTGATAATCCTTGTTTAATTGCCTTGACTATTGCTTCACAAGAACGCACCGCTTCCTTTCCACATTTGAGAATTACCCCATTTCCAGATTTTATTGCTAAGGAAGCAATTTGAATCGCCGCCTCTGGACGTGCTTCAAAAATAATCCCCAAAACACCTAAAGGACAAGTAATTCGTTTGAGAATTAAGCCAGTGTCAAGTTCGCGGTGAATCTGGACTTTACCAATAGGATCATCTAGCTTACCGACATCTTGTACCCCAGCGATCGCATCTCTTAATTTATGTTCATCCAACTGCAAGCGCTTATAAAGGGGTTTGGGAATTCCTTCCGCATCAGCAGCTTTACAATCGGCAACATTTGCTTGTAAAATTTCATCTTTAGCTGATTCTAAAGCTTGCGCGATCGCAATAATTGCTTGATTTTTTGCCTCAGTGGAGAGAATCGCCAGTTTACTTGCAGCTTTGCGGGTTTTTTGGGCGATCGCAATTAGGGGAGAACCAATATCAAAAATAGTCATAGCAAAAATCTTTACTTTTTCTTCATCTTATCAATCTGAGTTGATCGTTGCTTATCGTCTTCCCCCAATCGGGTGAACCATCTGGGTAATCAATAATTACTCTGATCGGGTGAAGCAAAACCTGGTTCAAAAAACTTATTCTGTAAATATGAAACACAGAGACGGCAAAAGTAACAACTTCGCGGTTATATAAATATCTTAAGTATTATTACAGGCATTATTTGAAAGCCTTAAATATGATTTATGCGTACCATAGGCTAGAGAGACATTTATGTTTCTCTGGTCTTTTACTTTAGTAGACAATTTATACTGCTGGCTATGCTTTCGCCTTTGCTACTTCAGTGATCTTTACAAGTAGCTACGCCCACACAATGGCTGATTAAACAACTTTCAGACTAGTTGCGTTAAACTTTTTTGCCACTTTTAACTAGGTTCGCCACTACTTTCACCAACTTATCTGGCTCGATGGGCTTAGATAGATGAACTTCAAATCCAGCTTCCAGAGCCAGGTTGCGTTCTTCATCTCTAGCATAAGCCGTCAGTGCTATAGCCAGAATCTTCTCTCTACGAAGGGCTTCCTGCTCACGAACTCGGCGAATCAGCGAATAACCATCCTCGTCTGGCATTCCGATATCACTGATTAAAACCTTTGGTCTTAATCGAATTAGCGCTTCCAAAGCTTCACCTACTGAGCTAACTGATGTCACCTCCGCTCCTGACTCTTCAAGAACAAAAGCAATTAACTCACGAGTATCAGCACTATCATCTACAAGGAGTATTTGCAAGCCATCGAGCGCTAAGAGATTATTGACTTTTACTTGACTATCTTTAATTAACTCCTCTGATTGCGGTTGTATTAGAGGTAACAGGACTGTAAATGTTGCTCCCCGTCCTTCCCCTTCACTAGCTGCATAAACTGTGCCAGAGTGTATTTCTACTAAGTGGCGTACAATTGCCAGCCCTAGCCCCAAACCACCGTCTACTCTAGTAGTTGTGCTATCAGCTTGACGGAAGCGCTCAAATATATAAGGTAGAAAGTCAGTACTAATTCCCTTACCTGTGTCAGAAACAGAAATCTGAGCATTTGAGTTTACCTGCTTCAGACACACTTCAACTCGGCCCCCGCTAGGTGTGAACTTGACGGCGTTAGAGAGCAAATTCCAGACTACTTGTTGGAGGCGTTCTGCATCACCCATAACCTCACCGACTGGCGAGTCAAGGTTAGACTCAACTTGAATATCTTTAATCTCAGATGTGGGATATATAGCTTCAATCGCCGTGTTAATTACAATTACAAGATCAACTTTACGGAGATTTAGGCGGATTTTACCTTGTACAATGCGTGAAATATCGAGGATATCATCAATCAGTTTGCTCTGAAGTTTTGCATTTCGCTCGATTGTTACCAGCGCCTTAGAAGTAATTGCCTCATCCAATTTTCGATGACGAATTATTTGAACCCAACCCAACATCGAGTTGAGAGGTGTACGAAGTTCGTGAGAGACAATTGCTAAAAATTCGTCCTTAATTCGGTTAGCTTCCTGAGCTTGCCAATAAAGCTGTGCATTTTCAATAGCAGACGCTGCACGTTGGGCAAGTTCTTCAGCCATTGCTAGGTCTACAGTAGTGTAATAGCGCCCTAATTGTGTAGAGGCAAATACAATTGTCCCTAGCTTGTGTTGACGCACTTGCAATGGCACAACCATATAAGACTTAACTTGCAGTAAATTAAGGTATTCATCGTTCCATGCTTTTCTTTGTAACGAAGACTCAAGAATGTTTGTAACCAGTTCCGGCTTACCAGTCCGTAAAACCTTTGGTTGTCCATAATCTGCATCAACAGAAATTGGATAGCGTTGTCGAAGTTTTCGGACTAGTGCTTCTTTCTGTGGTTCAGATGCAGCGATGACTGGGTTATTGAAAGCTGCCGAATTATTTTCAACGACATCCACAATACACCAATCTGCGAGGGTAGGCACTGCTAATTGAGCGACGGTTGTTAGGGTATTGCGGTAGTCTAAGGAAGATGCTAGTACACGACTTGCTTCAGCCAAAAAATTAGAACGCCTTTGTGCAGCTTCGGCTGCAATCCGAGCAGCTTGCTCACGGTAAAATAACTGCTCGCGCTCCGACTCTAAACGCCTACGCTTGCTAATATCGCGCATTAACCAGCGCAGAGCAACTGGCTTACCCGCCTCATTACGGACGGTAACTACTGTCAAAGCAACATCAAAACAAAGTTTTTCTCGTGGTTGCAAACACACTTCCCATTCTCCGCCCCGGTCGAGATGCTGCAACTGAGTTAGGTAATAAAAAAAAGCTTGATGATCTGACTGTCCGATAAAACTAAGCAACGGTTTCCGAATCAAAAATCGCTGTGAGATATTAAGTAAGATAGTAGTGGCGTGGTTAGCTTCAAGGATAGTGCCATAAGTATCAGTTACCAAGTAACCATCAGGCGCAAAATCAAATAATTCTTGGTAGCGCTGACGCTCCTTCTCTACTGCAATTCGTGTTGCTTGTAGTTCCTCAGAGGCGATTTTCATTTCTTCTAAGGCGATTTGAAGTTCTGCAAAAGCTTCTGTTGTTAGCTCTTGTTGCGAATACCCCTCACTTGCAGTGCTTTGCAATAATTTCATCACCCGTGAGCGCAATATCTCTATTTGCCGACTAAAATCGTCTACATTCATGTTGCTCACTTTGCTAAGGCTAAAAAGCGCACGTGAGAGAAAAATCAAGCAAATGTAATTCTAACTGTACGCTCAAAGCGGAACTCAAAACTATTGCTCAAAAGATAGAGGTTTGTGTTGCCAAGGCAAGTTAGATCAGTGAATAAAACAAAAACACAATGTAATGTTCTCAACCTCTTACTACTATGCTAGAATAGGCGGCTAATAAACAAATCTACCTAGGGTGCTGTACAGCTAGAAACATAATAGGTAGATTAAAGCAAATTGTTTTATAGCTTGAGGAGGGCCTGATGGTTACAGCAACAGTACCAGGAGAACAGGTCAAAATTGGTCAAACTCGGCTGCTGATTAACAATGAATGGGTAAATAGTGTCAGCGATGTCTACGACGGGCTACGCCTACGCCGATTTGAAACAATCAACCCAACTACAGGTGAGGTAGTCTGTGAAGTCTCAGAAGCAGATGCCCCAGATGTAGATAAAGCAGTACAAGCAGCCCGCAACGCTTTCGCTAATGGAGAATGGAGAAAGATATCTGCCACCCGTCGCGGCGAGTTACTTTACAAGTTAGCTGATTTAATTGAGCAGAATATCGATGAGTTGGCGCGGCTAGAAACTCTCGACAACGGTAAGCCATTACAAGATTCATTCGGTGACTTGAGTTTAGTCATTGCCTGCTACCGTTACTATGCAGGTTGGGCTGACAAAGTACAAGGTAAAACTATTCCGATTAACGGGCCATACTTCTGCTACACTCGCCATGAACCTGTGGGTGTCGTTGGTCAAATTATCCCGTGGAATTTTCCCCTGTTAATGCAGGCTTGGAAGTTAGCACCAGCTTTAGTAACTGGTAATACAGTAGTTCTCAAAACAGCAGAACAAACACCATTATCAGCGCTGCGGGTAGGCGAGTTGATTATTGAGGCTGGTTTTCCGCCTGGTGTGGTGAACATCTTATCAGGATACGGCCCAACCGCCGGGGCTGCGTCTACGCAGGTTCCCACGATGCCATATTCTTTAACCAAGGGCAATGCTGCTGTGCTGGTTCGCGGCTGTTTGTCGAAGAAAAATGTTATGACGAGTTCGTTGCTAGAACTGTAGAAAGAGCAAGAGCGCGGGTTGTCGGTAATCCTTTCGATGCCAAAACAGAACAAGGGCCGCAGGTAGACAAAGACCAATTCGATCGGGTAATGAGCTATATCGAATCTGGAATGCGCGAAGGGGCCGAGATGCTATGTGGTGGTAATCAAGTTGGCGACAAAGGTTATTTTATTGCACCCACAGTCTTTGCTGGTGTCCGCGATGACATGAAGATTGCCCAAGAGGAAATTTTTGGGCCAGTGATGAGCATCATCAAGTTCAAAGATATTGATGAAGTCATTCAACGGGCGAATGCCACCATGTACGGACTCGCCGCCGCAGTGTGGACTCAGGATATCACCAAAGCCCATGCGATCGCTAACAATCTCCGGGCTGGTACTGTATGGGTAAATTGCTACGACGTATTTGATGCTGCTGCACCCTTTGGTGGATTTAAGCAATCTGGTATTGGGCGAGAACTAGGCGAATATGGCTTGCAGCAATATACCGAAGTTAAGACCGTTACCATCAAATTGTAGTACGACTTGAATTTAGCTTTAGCCATATTCATCCCCCTAAATTTAAAAAAATCTGTTTTAGGGGGATGATGAATGTGATATTTAATCTGGGGTGGGCATCATAAATATGCTTTGCATACTACCTCAAGATAATTCTGATGATAAATGCGATCGCTACTAAATTTCGCCAACTTATAACTGGAAGAAAAAGCCCGACAGGTTATTTTGACAGACATAACCACAAAAACAAAACTAGGCGTTCCATAGCGCTGTATACCTGCATAGGATTAGTAAGTGCAATTTTGGCATTGTTGTTAATCGCATCCCCAGGACTGGCCCAAAAACCGGAACCCCAACAATCCCTAAAACTCCAACAACCGTTATTAGTGGCGACACGAGTTATACCGCCCTTTGTGCTATCAAACAAAGGTGAGCTATCGGGATTCAGTATCGACCTCTGGCGCAGCATCGCTACCCAAATAGGTATAGAGTCTAAATTTATTGAATATTCCAGTGTGCCAGAAGTGATTTCTGCTATTAAGGACAACAAAGTCAACTTGGGAATTGCAGCTATCTCTATTACAGCCGAACGCGAGCAAAATTTTGATTTCTCATTACCCATTTTTGCTGGTGGGCTGCAAATTATGGTACGCAACCTAGAGAGTAAAAACAGTGCTTTTCCAAATATTTTGCAATTATTTTTCTCTACTAGCCTCTTGCAGGTAATAGGCATTGCCCTAGTGCTAATTGTTGTAGCAGCCCACATTATTTGGCTATCCGAGCGCAATCACAAAGAAGGGATGATTTCTCAATCATACTTTCCTGGCATTTTTAAAGCTTGTTGGTGGGCAGCAGCCACATTAGCGACTCAAGCCGATGAAATGCCCAAGGGAGTGCTGGGACGTTTAATAGCTATAGTCTGGATGTTCATCGGAGTCCTTTTTGTCGCCTACTTTACAGCCAGTGCGACTACTTCATTAACTGTGCAGCAACTTCAGGGCGATATCAGGAGTATAAACGATTTACCCGGTAAGGTAGTGGCTACAACTGCGGGAAGCACAGCGGCGACATTCTTGCGAGAACATCATATTTCAGTTTTAGAAGTCCCCAAAATTGAGGAAGCTTACAATGCTCTGCAAACAAAAAAAGCTGATGCTGTGGTGTTTGATGCACCTGTACTCCTCTTTTATGCTGCCAATGAAGGCAAAGGGAAGGTAGAGATTGTTGGCAGTATCTTGCGTGAAGAAAGCTACGGAATCATTCTGCCTAATAACAGTCCCTACCGCAAACCAATTAATCAGGCTCTACTGAATCTCAAAGAAAATGGCACTTATCAATCGCTATATGATAAGTGGTTCGATCCTAAAAATTCTTAAATTTTGCTGAAAAATTAGAGTTATCGGGGCTAGGGCGTGTTCTCAAAGTCTTACATCCCCCCAACCCCCGATAAATTGGGGGGAAAAAACCTCTCAAAGACAAACATAACGTCAATTTAAGTAGATTTTATGTTATATAAATATAAATAATACCGTTAATTTACTTACGCGCTCTACATACTGCCATCTAAAAATACAACAATACTGACTATTCCTCTATTTTTTTGTTTCAATACTAAGCATACAAAATTTATGTCTTGCTAACATTAAGCTTTTCTAATATTATTTGAGAGCTGTGATATGTAAGTCTGCTAAAACTTCATCAAAAATAGGACTTACGCAAAATCCCCTGCGGGTACTCCGTTGGAGAACTCGTTGAGTAGCCGCTTTGCGTCTACATAAATTTCCCTTACCGGAAAATCAGGGTTTTGACTATTGTTTGCGTAAGTCCTAAAAAAGTTACAAAACGTTTGTAGTGAGCGATAAATCACTGAATTTCAAAAGCTTTACCCCTTACTACAAATCACTTGAAGTCTATTTTGACAAAATAGGGAAACAATCATGCTACCAAGTAATAGAGGAAACTTCCAAAAAGACAAACTAAAATTTGTTAATTTTGAAATTCCACCTGCGCTTAAATCTGTCAATTTTTCTTGTTTTGTTATCGGAGAAAGTTTATCTTTTTTTGGGTCTTGGATGACTCAAATTGCTTTGGTATGGCTAGTTTATCAATTAACTAATTCGGCTGTATTAGTTGGTGTGGCTGGATTTACAAATCAAGCTATGGGTTTGATTATTACTCCTTTGGTAGGAGTATTACTAGATCGCTGGAATTTACGATATGTTCTACTAGCTACTCAGTTAGTATCAATTTTGCTATCTTCTACTCTGACCTTTCTAACTCTTAGCAACAACATCAATGTTGAATGGATTATTGTTATTGGCACGCTTCAGGGAATAGTAAAAGCTTTCGATTTACCAGCACGTCAGGTAATTATTCCTAGACTTTTGGATAAAAAATCAGATACTTATAGTGCGATGGCTTCGCATTCATTCTTGATTAATACAGCAAAGTTTGTTAGTCCCATGATAGGAGGTTTCCTGATTGCTCGATCTAGTGCGGCTTCTTGTTTTTTAGTAGATAGTATTAGCTATTTACCCTTTATATCTGCAATTTTAACTATCAAAGTAAACCCAGTTATCAATAATTCATCAACTCAAAAACCCCAAATTTGGAAAAATCTTAAAGAAGGCTTTGTTTATGCATACGATTTTTTACCCATTAAACATTTATTGATATTACAAATTGTTATTTGCTTTATGGGAATGACCCATGTGAATTTAATCCCGATTTTTGCTCAAGAAGTTTTGAAGGGGAATGCTGAAACTATGGGTTTTTTGATGACAGCTTCGGCTCTTGGTTCTATAGTTTCAGGTATTTATCTCATCTCCAGAAAAAATATCATCGGATTAGGAAGGGTTATAGCAAGTTCTGCCGCAATTCTCGGTTTAGGTTTAATCGTATTTTCTCAGTCAACAAATTTAGAGGTTTGTCTAATATTTATGTTTATTATAGGTATGAATAATACTCTCACTCTGGCTTCTCTTAATAACTTTATGCAATCAATTCTTCTTGATGAAGATAAAAGAGGTAGAGTAACCAGCATCTTTACAACTGGTTTTTTAGGAATCCTGCCTTTTGGTAATTTATTTTTTGGGGTATTAGCAGGTCATCTTGGTGTTACCAATGCTTTATTATTTGGCGGGATTTGTTGCATTATAGGAGCATATTTCTTTAGTAGACAACTACCTAAAATAAGAAAGGTTTTGTATCCAATTTATGCAGAGTTGGGCTTACTTCCACAGTCAAATAAAGGCTAAATGTAGTTTGGATAGCAGCGATCGCTTCTGATACTTGATCATAAACCCACCGCGTCACGTTTCTCCTCAGCCTCCTGCGCGAAAGACAACACTGTGCGTGCGTTCCTATAAGGCTTTCACGCTATTGCTAAATTTCTTGTAAAAACTCTTGATTTTCATTACCGATTGTGAGAAAGTCTGATTTAACATCCATAAAGTACTGCAAGTCGATAGATTTATCGTATTTTAGTGGTTTAACTAGAAGTAAACGGTGGTTTTAGCTGTGCTTTAACCCCGAAAAGATGCTATCAGACTGATTACAAATACAGAAGTATAACAGCCATCTGATGAAGGCATCATACCAGGACTGAATGTCTATATGACTTTCAGGAGAATCATCTTCTATGCAAATTACCTTCCAGTAGAGTAACCACAGATTTCATCCCAAATCTGGTGTAATTGCCCTGCTTCTCTGGAGTTGGGTGTCTTATGTATGGCTAGTTGTTCTAGCTTTCAGATGCTCATGTATTCACTCATGACTATATTTTTGCCAGTGGAGAACATCTCATGCAAGTAGATCCTAATTCTCATCAAGGTTCCGAGCAAGATACTCAACCTAATAGCGAAATAGAGAAACTGAAACAACCCCGTGTAAATAGCAAACGTTTTTTTGGTAGTCACGCCAGCAGACGCTCGTTTCTCGGCCGCGCTGGTTTATTTAGTGCTGCTAGCCTTGTTGCAGGAGTTTTCGGTTCACCTTTCTCCTCAAAGAAAGGAGGAGATGTTGTACAAGCTCAAGATATTAACAGGCGGTATAATCGACCATTCAACTACAACAGTTTTGTTGATAAAGCCTATCGAGTCCGTGTTGAAGCAGCCAGAGTTGAACGGAGTATTCCCATTCCGCCGCATCTAACTAACGGCGACGAGGAGCGTTATGCCAACAAAATCGGCTCTGACAGTAGGGGATTACCACATAATGGCCTTGGCGAAGTTAAGTTGGAAGCTTACAACTCTTTGACCAAAGCACTGACAACCCAAAATCCAAATGATTACGAAAATATCATCTTGGGTGGCGGCAGAAAGCTGGTCAATCCTCAAGGCCCCCTAGCAATTAGTCTAGAAGGAATCAATGCAACGCAGATAGCAGTGCCACCACCACCGGCTCTAGCTAGTGCAGAACGCGCTGCTGAAGCAGTTGAACTCTACTGGCAAGCTTTACTCCGAGATGTACCTCTTTCCAAGCTCCAAAACAATACTGACAACCCAAAAGTCTTAGCAGCCGTTGAAGACCTCAACAAGCTTTCAGCCTTCCGAGGGCCAAAACAAAATGGCCGTGTCACCCCTCAGACTCTATTTCGTGGTAGCGTCAACTACGTCAATCTTTACACTTCAGGTATAACTACAAAATATGTTATTCCCCCAGGGGTACTAGATGGCCCTTACATCTCACAATTTTTGTTGCGGACTATTCCTTGGGGAACTCAGTCTGTTTCGCCACTGATTCGTACTGCTCTTCCTGGTAATGATTTTCTACTCGATTTCCAGGAATGGTTGACTATTCAGAACGGAGGTAGTTCCGGGAAGTCTATTAATTACGACCCCAAAAACCGTTACATAGCTACAGTTCGGGATTTAGGAGAGTATGCCCATATTGGCGGCCCTACATACCTTGGAGCCTCTTTGATTCTTGGTAGCATCGGTACACCTTTGAATCCGGGCAATCCCTACGTCAGATCGAATACCCAAATTGGTTCTAATGCAACCTTTGCAGCAGGACATTTACAAGCTTTGCTTAACTTGGGTAGTTCACGTGTGATTAGAGCGTCATACTGGCAGAAGTATTATTTACACCGCATTCTGCGCCCAGAAGCTTACGGTGGGCTAGTTTACAACAACATTGTCAATAAAACCCAATATCCGATTAATTCTGAGGTCTTTAATTCCAAAGCTTTGGCTCAAACCTTTAGCACCTTCGGCACTTATCTATTGCCCCAAGCATATCCAGAAGGAGCGCCAATCCATTCTTCGTATACGGGTGGTGCGGCTGCCATTGCTGGCGTTAATGTCACACTATTGAAAGCATTTTTTGATGAAAACTTTATTATCCCCGATCCAGTAGTGCCCGATCCCAACGATCCCACAAAAGTAATTCCTTATAGTGGGCCACCCCTAACTGTGGGTGGAGAGTTGAATAAACTGGCAACTAACTATGCAATTGGTCGCGGTCACGGTGGTATTCATTGGCGTTCGGATGGTTCAGCTAGTTTGGCTTTGGGAGAAGAGGTTGCTATTAGCCTTCTCAGGGATGAGAGACTGGGTTACAACGAAATATTCAATGGCTTCACCTTCACAAAATTTGACGGTTCAAAAGTCACAGTCTAAACAGATTTTCGGTATTTAGTGATTTCAAAACTTTTGTAGAGACGCGAAATTGCACTGGGCTAAGTTAATGTACCGTAATGCTTTCGCGTCTCTATACCAAGATTCATCTATCTAATCAGTAACGCCTGATTTTTATCACAAATGTTAAATTTAATACGCAGTAACTTACTTAGGATAGAGAATCAATGATTACTCTGGGTTATGGCGTTAAAAAACAGTACAAGCCCTGTACGCTGGAAATTCTACCCTCTCTAGTGCCAGAGTTAAGCTAGTACGCGTCTAAATTGCACATTTTTTCGTTAAAACTGTCATTTGTCATTAGTTATTGACAAAAGACAATTGATAAATGACTAATGACAAAGGACGAATTTCACGAATGAATAAGCAATTAAAGTGCGTAACAGCCTAGCAATAATTGCAGTTTGCTCCAGACGCTTAGTATGACAAAGGCATTCCCAAGCATAGCAAGGCGCTTGAAAAGTACAGGAATCAAGTTGTTGAAGATGGGAACCTTCCTAATAACCCGTTTTATTGCAAGCTGGAAACGCTACTTTCTGGGTGACACTGTTGATGTCCGCCCCTCCACGTCTCCTTCCTCTGATGTCCGCCCCACCTTAACTGGCCCAGTCCTCAGCTTAGGTGGGGGTGGCCCCGATGTTGATGATGCTATTCAGTGGATGATTAACCAAGTTAGGGGAGGTACTAACACCGCAACCAAGGTTAATGTTGTAGTTCTCCGCACGAATGGTAATCACGATTACAATCGGCTAATTTCTGCCATGAAGGGCGTAAACTCTGTGGAAACTCTTCTGATTCGCAATAGACAAGAAGCAAACAAAGTTGAAATTTATGAAAAAGTCAGAAATGCTGATGTGATTTTTTTTGCTGGCGGCGACCAATGCCAGTACATCCGCAATTGGAAAGATACCAAGCTTGAGGCTGCCGTTAAGTCAGTTTACCTGAAGGGAGGTGGTGTTGGTGGCACTAGTGCGGGTGCGATGATCCAAAGTGATTGTGTCTATGATGCTTGCGCTTCTTCAGAAAAAGGCATTGAAACTAGAGACGCTCTTGAAGATCCTTACCGGGATATCACCTTTACCTACAACTTTTTCAATTGGAGTAATTTAAAAGGAACTATCGTAGATACGCACTTCGATAGGCGGGAAAGAATGGGCCGAATTATGGCTTTCATTGCTCGTCAAATTAAGGATGGTGTATCTAGCAGTGTTTTAGGTATAGCGGTTAGCGAAAGTACATCAGTTCTTGTGGATAAAAACGGTTTGGTGAAAGTTATGGGTAGGGGAGCAGCGTACTTTGTACTTGGTAATCACATACCGGAAGTATGCGAACCCCGAACGCCTTTGACCTTTTCTAATTACAAAATTTGGAGAGTTCGCAGTGGCGACACCTTTAACTTAAGAAACAGACCAACCTCTGGGTACTATCTCAGGAGTGTCAAAAGGGGACGAATTGATTCAAATCCATATTGAGGCAGGGAGCAGGGGGCAGGGGGCAAGGGGCAGAGGGACAAGGGGGAATTCTTGAACAAGTCTCTCTCTTGTCTCCCTTGTCTCTTCTTCATGTTCAATTCCCAATGCCCAATTCTCAATGCCCCTACCAAGGAAGCACGCCATTTTCGTCAAAAAGCCCTCCGCTAAAACCATTTCCCGTAGCGATCGCTCCTTGCTCAACGGTGCGGTATCCTTGGTATTGATTAATGTCAGTTGCTGTGAAACCAGGGTCAGCAGCATTGACTTTAATCAGGGTATCTTTAAGCAAATTTAGTATATATATAGTGTGTGTAGTGGCATGGCAAGACTAAAATAATAGTGCATTAAACGTAGGTTGGGTGAAGCGAAGCGCAACCCAACATATATCAGAATGTTGGGTTACGCAAAGCCTCCACCCAACCTACAATTTTTTTGCTGACAACTTTTACTATATTTAAACAAGTTTAGTGTATATGTAATATGCGTAGTATCTATCAACACAACATTTAGAATTTAGTAATCCTACAGAAGTAGTGATTGACTGTCGTGTATCTACTAGTAGTGATTCACACCGCAGATAGCGGTTGAGAAAATATTTGCGGCTTACACTAGCAATTGACTCAAAAATAATTGAATAGGATAGATATGCAAACTAAACAACTTGGCAATTCGGAGCTTCACATTACCCCGATTGGCTTTGGTGCTTGGGCAATTGGTGGAGGTGGCTGGGCTTTTGGTTGGGGAGCGCAAGACGATCAAGAATCTATTGAAGCGATCGCTCGCGCTCTCGATCTCGGCGTTAATTGGATTGACACCGCAGCTATTTATGGTCTGGGACATTCTGAGGAAGTTGTTGCTAAGGCGCTCAAAGGTCGATCTAGTCGCCCCTATATTTTTACTAAATGCTCAATGATTTGGGATGAAAAGGGCGAAATTGGTCGCAGTCTGAAGGCTGATTCAGTGCGGCGGGAAGTTGAAGCTAGTTTGCGCCGACTCGATATTGAAACCATTGACCTCTATCAAATCCACTGGCCTAACCCTGCGACAGAAATTGAAGAAGGCTGGACGACTCTCGCCAAGCTAAAGGATGAAGGGAAGGTTCGTTATATCGGGGTTTCAAATTTCAATGTCGAACAGTTGAAACGTATCCAAAAAATTGCACCAGTTACCTCATTGCAACCGCCTTATTCATTGGTTAAGTGCGATGTCGAAAACGAGATTCTGCCTTTTTGTAAGGAAAATAACATCGGTGTGATTGTGTATTCACCTATGCAATCTGGCTTGCTTACAGGAAAGATGACATCTGAGCGGGTTGCCAATTTACCAGATGATGATTGGCGTAAGAATAGTGATGAGTTTCAGGAGCCACGTCTATCTCGTAACTTGAAGTTAGTTGAGGTGTTGCAGCACATTGGTAAGGAACATGATCGCTCCGCCGGAGAGGTAGCGATCGCTTGGACTTTAAACAATCCGGCGGTGACGGCTGCGATCGTTGGCGCACGCAATCCTAAGCAGGTGGAAGGAATCATCGCTGCTGGAGAATTTCGCCTCAATCAGCAGGAGCTAGATCAAATTGCTGCTTTCCTGCGCGAGAATCCATAGAAGAAGGCTGGCGTAAACTTTGAATAGTAGCGATCGCATGTTTGGCGACAATATCAATTTCCTCTTGGGTATTAAACCGTCCAATACCAAACCGCACTGAAGCATAAGCTAGCTGTTGGGGGTTTCCCAGTGCTGTCAGAACACTGGAGGGTGAAGTATTTGCCGAAGAGCAAGCAGATCCCGAAGAAACCGCCATTACTGGCTGCAATCCTAGCAAAAGTGCGGCTCCATCCACCCCCTCAACACTGATATTCAAGTTTCCCGCCAATCGCTGTTGAGGGTGGCCGTTGAGATGAATTCCTTCAAGTTGGGAAAGCTGTTTCCACAAGCTTTGTCTTAACTGGGTGAGGCGTTGGTTTTCTGTCGCTTGTTCTGCTAAAGCGATTTCTACAGCTTTCCCAAAGCCGACAATTTGCGGTGTATACAATGTTCCAGAACGCATCCCCCGTTCATGTCCGCCGCCGTGTTGCTGAGGAGCCAGTTGCACTCTGGGATCGCGTCTGCGGACGTACAGCGCCCCAATGCCCTTTGGCCCAAATACTTTGTGTGCCGTTAGCGACATCAAATCAATTTTCATCGCTTCTACATCTAGGGGAATTTTACCAATAGCCTGAGCTGCATCGGTGTGGAAAATGATGTTGTAAGCATGGCATAGTTCCCCAATTTCAGCTATTGGCTGTAACACGCCAATTTCGTTATTTGCAGCCATCACCGAAACCAAAATTGTCTCAGGACGGAAAGCTTTGTTTAACTCAGTTAAATCAATCAGTCCATCTTTTTTAACTGGGAGAATAGTAATCTCAAAACCGAGAGTTTTTAAATAATTACAAGGGTCAAGAACTGCATTATGTTCAGTGGCGACAGTAATAATATGCTGACCTTTTTTAAAATAAGCTTCGGCAACACCTTTAATAGCTAAATTATTAGCTTCTGTTGCACCACTTGTAAAAACAATCTCTTCGGGAGTGGCATTAATTGCTGCTGCTAAAATCTCTCGTGTTTGTTTGACAGCAGCTTCTGATTCCCAACCATAAACATGACCAATACTAGATGCGTTGCCAAACTTTTCTGTGAAGTAGGGGATCATTGCCGCTAATACCCGTTCATCTACAGGTGTAGTAGCGTGGCAATCAAGGTATATAGGGCGAATAGACATAATTATTAACTCAAAACTTGACTTAGGTTTTTTAAAATTTTCAGAACTTGATAGAATTCATTTTCTCGCTTTAAAAGAGTGAATTCATCAAAACAGAAATGGCATACTTTAATGTATTTTGCTTACTCAATTTCAAGAAAATACAGTTACTACCATTAGTCACTAATCCGAACACAGGTTTTTCTGGATTAGGATTACCCAACATATAAGTGAGTGCTTGAGGTATGGCTTCTAAAAGAGAAAAGCTAGACCTTTTAGATTCAATTACTAACAACCAGAATTTTTCTTGAATAACTAAAATATCAATTCTACCTCTAATAACTTCTTTTTCATCCTTCGCAGAAATTTCTATTTATTCCTCACCTCTTGTATAAAAAGGCTCATCATAAAATCCAGCTAAATTGAGTAAAGGAGATAAAACTACTAATTTTACTGTTTCTTCTGACAAAGGAGGACGCTTGACTAAACGGAGAAAATGAAGTTTTACTCTGTCTAAATCTTGCTTTTCTAAATCTGTGATTTCTGGTACAGTGTCAAACCACTCTATAAAAAAAGTCTCATTTTCAGCTTGTTGCAGACTAACTTTTGCTTCTAAATCAGCAAGGCTGACATTATGCGCTTGGATGACTTTAACCATATTAGCTTTAATTTTTGAGAAATCTAATTTATAACTTTGATAAAATTGCTGACATTTTATAGTTATTTTTTAAACCAAAATAAAAATTTTATAGTGACTCCATATTCATCTAGTTTTTGGTAAATATTTTTTGGTTGATTTTTTCAGGACTTGAAAATAAATTGTAAAAATTGTTAATGACAATAATATGTAGATTACTGCATAATAAACCTTGATATTAATCAATATTAAAAATGGCACAACACTAGTTGCAAGTCCAAAAACTATTAAAAAAGCAGCAAAAGTAATTCTATAGCTTTCAATAAGCTTTGTTTCCTTCTCAAGATTCAAATTAAAAACTTTGGACTCACCTCTTTCATTTAGCTCTTTTCTGATTTCTTCCTCATATCCTTGAAGATTATCTGCCAAAAAGATGATAAAGCACTGCTTGATTAAGTTCCAGAAACCTATAATTGTAACCACTAGTAATAAACTTAGAAAACCTAAAAATATAAGTCCACTAGATTCAATTTTGGGGTTTGCTAATACAACTATATCTACAATTGGTTTCCAAAGCGCAATTGTTGCACCGATTACTCCCATTAACTTAAAGTCTTCAAAGGCACTTTTGATATATTCTTCAGCTGTCTCATTTAATCGAACATACTCTTTATAGAGGTACTCTAATCTTGAATTAGAATCCATACTCATATTCCTAAGGGGTATTGACCTCAATTCTAAGAATTTAAATAGTTGATTGCAACGTCATAGCAAAAAAATACTCAAGAGCAACTGCCTTTTTATCCAGCTGCATTTGCATGATTCACTTAGGACTTTGCATGGCTGCTAATTCCTGTAATTTAGTTAAAACTGCCTGAGCATGACCTTTGGCTTTTACATTTGGCCAAGCATAGGCAATAATTTTATCAGGTGAAATGAGAAAAGTTGAACGAGCAACACCCATATATTCTTTTCCCATAAATTTTTTTAAGCGCCAAGCGCCGTAGGCTTCTGTCAAAATATGTTCTGGGTCACTCAAGAGGGTGATTGACAAGTTATGTTTGCTGATAAATTTACAATGGGATTTACCCAAATCTGGACTCACGCCTAAGATTTTCGCTCCCAGTTCGCCGAAGTCTTGATACAACTCGGTGAAATCTTTCGCTTCGGTGGTACAACCGGGTGTGTCATCTTTGGGGTAGAAGTAGAGAATAACCCACTGACTGCTGAGGTCGTCAAGAGTGACTGAATTGCCATTTTGGTCAGGAGTAGAGAAATCTGGTGCTGGTTGTCCGATTTGGGGAATGTTGGTCATGATCGGGGTGTGAGAGATTGCAATCGTTTTAGAATTGTACATAACGTTGAGCTATTGAGCGATGCCTGTGGCGGGCTACGCCTACGCACCCATTCATAATTTGCTTACAATGTCTAAAGATATGCAACGCGAATTTACCAACCGCGATGAGTTGGTAGCCTATCTCCGCGAACAATTCCCAGATGCGGCACAACGCGATAACCACATCAGTGAAACTGTGGGAGGACGGAAAGCAGCACAAGACGCGCTGCAAAAAATCGATCCAGTATGTTACGCGCAAACACGTAATTTTTTCACAGGTGCGGTGACGCGACTTTCGCCCTATATCCGTTACGGCGTTTTGAGTTTGCGAGAAATTCGAGATTATGTCCTTGACCAGGTACAGCAAAAAAACGATGCTACGAAACTAATTAATGAGTTAGGTTGGCGCGACTATTGGCAACGGTTGTATGTGAAGTTAGGGGATGAAATCTGGAAAGACCAGGAAGAGTACAAAACTGGTTACGCTGTGGCTGAATATTTACCCGAATTGCCGCAAGATATCAGACAAGGAACCACCGGCAGGGTTTGCATCGACAGTTTTAGCCATGATTTAAAAGAAACTGGCTATCTACATAACCACGCCCGAATGTGGCTAGCGGCTTACATTGTCCATTGGCGACGTATTGGTTGGCAAGCAGGAGCCAAGTGGTTTCTTGAACACCTTTTAGATGGTGATCCTGCTAGCAATAATATGTCATGGCAGTGGGTTGCCAGCACCTTTAGTCAGAAACCGTATTTTTTTAATCGTGAGAACTTAGAACGCTACACTAAAGGCGTTTATTGCCAGAAATGTCCGCTTTACGGTCATTGTGATTTTGAAGGCAGCTATGAAGAATTAGAACAGAGACTTTTTCCCAAAGGAGAATTTACCAAACAAGCCAATAGCCAAAGTTGGCAGCGTGATAAAAAAGGGAAGGGGAGCAGGGGGAGTGGGGGAGGACAAGGGGGACAAGCCTGGATTTCTCACAAGTGAGAAATGAGCGTGAGTGTGGGGGGTGTGGGGGGTGTGGGGAGAAAGAGGAGGAATTGAATAACTGCACATCAATGAACGCTGCATTGCCTCCCACACCTCCCACACCTCCCACACTCCCCACCCGAACCACAC
>NZ_JACJSF010000052.1 GCF_014698035.1 Desmonostoc muscorum FACHB-395 | reverse complement strand
ATTTTACAAGTACTAAAAGGTAGACCAATCATTCTGATTATTGATGAAACAGGAGATAAAAAGAAAAGGAATAAGACAGATTATGTGAAACGGCAGTATATAGGAAACTTGGGAAAAGTAGAGAATGGAATTGTAGCAGTGACAGCGTATGGCGTGTTCTGCGGGATGACTTTTCCACTACTGTTTGAAGTATATAAGCCTCGTGAAAGATTAAAGCCAGAAGATAAGTATTTAACTAAGCCACAAATAGCAGCAATCCTGATGCGGAAGCTAAAATTAATGGGCTTTAAATTCAATTTGGTACTGGCAGATAGTTTATATGGGGAAAGTGGGACGAATTTCATATCTTTGTTAGATGAAATGAATCTAAACTATATAGTAGCGATTCGCTCAAACCATTCTGTAGATTTACTTCCGAGACAGCATACTCAATATTTAGAGTGGCAGAGATTCAAGCGTGTATTTTCTGACCTGAGTAGTGAAAATCGTTATATCAGAGAAATAATTCACGGCAAGCGACAAGAAAAAAGATATTGGCAGATTACTACTGACATTGAGAAATTACCTGGTAATACTACTTGGTATGTGATGAGTAAATACCCAGACCTTAAACCAAGAGATGTAGGAAACTTTTATGGTTTAAGAACTTGGGTTGAATATGGCTTGAAGCAAAGTAAAAATGAATTAGGTTGGGCAGATTATCGGCTGACTCATTATGCGGATATTGAACGCTGGTGGGAGATTGTTTGTAGTAGCTACTTAATGGTGAGTCTAC
Organism: Desmonostoc muscorum FACHB-395; assembly: GCF_014698035.1. GTDB lineage: Bacteria > Cyanobacteriota > Cyanobacteriia > Cyanobacteriales > Nostocaceae > Nostoc > Nostoc muscorum_A. The sequence continues at coordinate 54,726 of NZ_JACJSF010000052.1, read as the reverse complement.
ACTCTGAACAAATGCAGTCTTCTCTACCCAAATCTCCATCAAAATTAGCTTCACACCCCTGGTGGGATGATGGTAAAGGTTGGAAGAATATTCTTAATAATCTCCGTTTGACAATTCAACCTTTTACTTTATTTAACTTAATATTTCCCTGGTTAACAGTTTTTCATATTCCCCAATTGTCTTTGGGCTTTTCTAAACTTCAATCTATTATTTATAACCTAACTAGTTCAATTTTTATTTCCCTAACTCACCCTGATTTCTACTTTTCCTCTGCCTAGAGTGACAAAACAGGGTTATAAGACTTGTGTGTACACCGTAGCCTAAAAGGAGAGAGACTTTGAACTTTCCCCCTTCCCGTGTCGGGAAGGAGGGAGTTAAGTTTTTGGTGGACTTTCCACATAACGTGAAAAGTCAGATCAAAGACAGGCTAAAGTTTGAGATATTCTTGGCGGCTAGCGTTCAACATCGGTTAATATGACTAATTGCGCTCTGGCTTCAGGTTTAAAATTTACAGTAATGTTTTATGTTTAACTTGTAATTATGCTAACCAGTGTTGACCGTTTATTATTTGTCCGGCGAGTCCCGATTTTTAAGGAATTGCGGGATGATTTTATTGTGCGGCTCACTTCAGTGATGAACGAACTGTCATTTCCAGCTAATTACACCATCTTTCGCCAAGGAGAAGAAGGGCGATCGCTCTACATTGTCGTTTCAGGCCGAGTTAAAGTTCACATTGGCAATAAACAACTTGCAGAGGTGGATCAGGGAAAATATTTTGGTGAGATGGCAGTATTTGATACTCAACCTCGTTCTGCCACTGCAACAACTTTGGAACCTTGCGAATTTTTGGAACTGACGCAAGAACAATTGTATGATGCGATCGAAGAAACTCCTGAAATTGCGGTGAATATCATTCGTGAGTTATCCCGTCTGATTCGCAAGTTAAATGACGATATGAATTTATCGAACTCACGTTAAAAGAATATATTCAAAATCTTTTCCCCTTTAACCGGACTGTATTGGGTGGGGTATTGGGGGGTCTATGATGTGTAAGTTCTACATTCTTTAAGAAACTGTTCGGGAATTTCTCTACTTTTTCCCCAATGCAGATGAACATAAGAAGCATGAACATTTGCAGGTAAACCCCATCCCTCGCATCCCATATTTTCATCACAATCGTAGCGAGAAGTTTCAAATAGGGGCTTAGTGGGAGTTAAGGTTAAATGAGAACGATGAAATTCATGTCCGTGAACAGTTGTACCTGCCTTCACTAACAGATTATCTTGCAAAGCTACTGCACGACGATAGCCCAGAGTTAAACGCGCACCCATGACAGCAGATGTCGGTAAAACTCCCGTCATCGCCCAAGATTTACCCTCAAAATCGATAATTTGCTCACATAAATACATTAATCCTCCGCATTCAGCGATCGCAGGCATTCCTTGGAGAATTGCTGTTTTCACTCCATCACGAACGCTGGTATTTTCTGCTAGTTGCTGGGCAAAAACTTCTGGGAAACCTCCGCCAAAATACATTCCCTGGACATCTTTTGGTATTGCAGCGTCTTCTAATGGACTCCAGAAAACCAGTTCTGCACCAAGTTGTTGCAGCAAATCGAGATTGTCTTGGTAATAAAAATTAAAAGCGCGATCGCGCGCGACTGCAACTCTGATGGAGGAGGGAGAATGAGGCGGATTAGGGGGAGGAGGGAGAGGTTGTGATTTTAACAGGGGTAATAAGTTTTGCCAATCGAAGCAAGTATCTCCTAAATCGGCGAGGCGATCAATTAAAGCGTTGAGTTCAGTAAGTTCTGCTGTGGGTACTAAACCCAAATGGCGATCGGGAATTGTGATGTTATCTTGACGGCGCAGCACGCCGAGAATAGGTAATTGTAAGGGTTTTAGGGCATCTTTGAGGAGAGAGAGGTGGCGATCGCTTCCCACGCGATTTAATACTACCCCAGCTATTTTAATTCGGGGGTCAATAGATTGGTAGCCGTGAGCGATCGCAGCTACAGAACCAGACAAGCGACTGCAATCAATCACCAACACCACAGGTAAATCTAAAAGCCGTGCAATGTGTGCCGTACTTGCAAAGTCAGTAATTTTTCCTTTGTCATTTGCAGAAGACAAAGAACTATTGACCAATGACGAAATTCCATCAAATAATCCCATTACCCCTTCTACTAGGGCATATTCAGTCAGTTGACTATGACGGGCAAAACATTGCTGAACGTAGGTTTCTGAAGTCAACACTGGGTCTAAGTTGCGACAAGGACGACTAGTTACGTGTTGATGAAACATCGGATCGATGTAGTCTGGGCCTACCTTGAAAGATTGCACCAGGCGATCGCGACGACGTAAAGATGCTAAAAGGGTAAGCGTGACTGTTGTCTTGCCCACCCCACTACGTTCTCCAGCAATGATTATAGACATGGATTAATTGTTGATTAGGCAGTTAATTGCTGAGGTTTGACACGACATAAGGCGAGTTAATTGCTGAGGCTTGGTTAGAACTAACCAGTGCTTGGTAGATAAAAGCTGCTACCTGGGCGCGAGTAGCGGTTGCGGTTGGATTCAGGGACTTCACATTAGGATAATTAACGACGATTTGCTTTTCAGTTGCAGCTGCGATCGGGCTACGGGCATAGCTAGCGATGTTAGAGGCATCGTTGAAATATTTCAGAGTGTTTTCGGTATTGCCACCAGAAGTATATCCTAGACCGTTGGCGAGGGAAACCAAAACCTGCTGGCGGGGAATAGCCTGGTTAGGTTGAAAACGATTACCGGGATATCCAGATAAAAAACCAATGGTATAGGCTTGCCCAATTGCACTGTATGCCCAATAGTTGCTAGGCACGTCAGCAAAATTGATCGCCTGTCTCTGCTGTGATTTAGGGAAAGCTTTGTTGACCATAGCAGCAAATTGAGCGCGTGTCACTGGTTCTTCAGGGCGGAACCTACCATCAGGAAATCCAGCAATTACGCCTCGCTGTGACAATTGTTGAATAAATTGTGCTGCCCAATAGTTAGATGAAACATCAGAAAAAGCAATTTGAGCTAAAGATAGCGGGGAGCATCCCGCTTGGATAGGTTTCCCTTGTAAACTATAAGTTACTGACTCACAAACAAAACCTGCGGAGTTAGACTCTACATAAATCCGTGTTGGTGGATTTTGTTTATCTAGTCGAGATTTCCAATCATTAGATATTTTTTCGAGAGTAGGATATTTTTTTAAAACCTGTGAATCTGCAACAATATCGTGAGTTCCCTTAACACTTATTTTAGAAGCATTTAGGTATATATTGTAATCATAAACAACGTTTTCATTTTTATTGTTACTATTAATATCTTTGCCAGGAAAAGCATATAAAATATTGTTTAAAATCCTGATATCAGATGATACATTAGCAAATATTTGCCCATCTTTAATTTCCGGACTTTGATTATTTAAAACAGCAGTGTTATTTACAATATCAACATGATCGCTTAAAAATGTATGGATACCTGAACCACCATTATTAAATGTCAGATTGTTTTTAACTAAAGTGCGTCCTTGATATGCGCCCAGTTTTGAGTTATTCTGATCGTTTCTTGTAGTATCAATAATAATACCATTCCCATCTGTGATCTTTCCAACTGCAATCCAAGGGATGTACATACGATTGTTGTAAGCCTTGTTGTTGGTAACAAACATTTTGTATCCCTGGTTTTTGTCAGAATTCCAATTATTCAACATTGAAATACCACTAGCACCATAAACACCATACCAGGCATTATTGAAAACTACGTTATTATCTACTGTCACATAATCTGATTGAATCGCTGAAATACCTGCTCCTCCACAGTCATGCACTTTATTGTTCAGAATACGGATGTGATGAACATGACCACTGGTTCGTCCGTCAATGCTGATGCAGTTTCCACTCGTGAGTGGGTTTTGTCTGTTATTCTTCTCACTCATCGCATAATCAAGAGTTATATTGGCATTATTCCCTATAACCTCCAGTCCGTTGATCTCAATATATGAAGCTCCACTTGAAATTAGAATACCGCTCCATGTATTGTGCTGAATTTTTGGGAAATGTCCAGGATATGCTTTATACCTAATCCAGGCATTTGCAGTTCCAGAACGTTTAATACTTACTACACTCAAAGCTTTGGCTACATTTTTGTAGACTCCATTCATAATCAATACTGTATCACCAGGGTTGGTAAGGTCTGCTGCTTTCTGAATTGTCCTAAATGCGGATGAAGTAGAAAGTCCGCTATTTTTGTCGTTTCCATTACCACTAACATAGTATGTTTTCGGTGTTGAATTCGCGCTAATTAGCTTGTTGCTAGATAGGCTAATTTCGTTGTTAGTGGATATCTGAGGGGCATTTTCAACTAAAGATACTTTTATCTTTTCTCCCTGAGTCAAAAGAATTAACACCACGGGAATTGCAAGAGATGTGCTTAAAATTAAACTTTTACTTACCATAATAAAATGCTCTTTTATACACTACTTGAGAAAAAATATCAGGATATTAGGTAATTTTGAATACTCTTTTAGATAGAGAATAAAATAGAGATGACTTTCCTAGCTCTTTCCTTCAATAGCATACTTCAATAAGTATTCCAATAAATATCGATGGTGATGAAGACGATATAGAGATATGATAGTTGCTATTAAATAGAATTTTTTAGGTCTAAAAATGAAGGCGATCGCACACTCTAGTTAAAGTGGCGATCGCCTATGAGGGGTGATTAAAGTCACGACTTGAATAGAGTTAAATCTAGTAGCGCGAGCGTGGTACTAAATTCAAATTAGAATTCAGTGTGAGCCTTAAATCTTGTGCGGGTCTGATGACAAACACATTTGCTTCTTTTTTCCGTAATAGGACACTTGCACCTGCACCCGCAGCCGCACCAATAACAGGTTTTAAATCATCAATTCTGTTGTTACCAGTAATTAGTGAACCTAAAAGACCAGCGCCTCCACCAATAGCTGCATCAGTTAAAACCTGACCAGTGCTAGGGCCCTGTGAAACTTTTTGAGTTGTGGTGTATGTCCGAGAAGTTGCATTAATCGACTGACGCTGACCATTAGAAAATTCTAATTCTTGAGCGACAAACCGCACGCCTTTTCCTTGGTTATCATCTGTATTTCTTGAATAATTATCTAAGTCAACAGATTCTAGCCGTCCATTTACTTTAGTTCCAGCAGGAATTAAGACATTTCTATTTCTGTCGATAATGTCATTGGCTATTCTCAAGGTTATAGATTTACTTTCCCCAGGAGCAATAGTAATAGTCTCTTTCTCGTAGGTGACAGGAAAAGCAACCCCAGAAGGAATGGTAACGTTTCCATATTGACTATTATTTCTGTCTTGCCCAATTCTATATTGTGCATTGGCAGGAGCCAAGCTTAATAGGGGGCTAGCGACGCTTGCGGTAACGGCTATTGCCATTAGTGCAGCAGTTCCAGATTTCCATTGATATAGGCGAGTCATAAGAGGGTTGTCCTTTGTGTATGTGATGTATTTAATGACGGTGATTTACTGAGTTTGTTTCTGACTGTTTTTAAACCTGTCTATAAGCGTATTCCGAAGATAAGAGTACTTATTATTATGGTATTCGGTGCGATCGCAACTCTGAATTAGTATCCTGCCAATGTGCCTCACTCAAATCAGAGGCAAGACACTTATGCGACGTAAACGAGTATCATTTTGTTCCTAAGTGTTGTTTTATTACTTGTGTCCACATATCTAAGCCCTTAACATAGAGGCGATGGGCTAACTGCGAACTCTTACTTCCATTTTAAATTGATTTGCTAGAAATTAGGAAATATTTTCGTTTTCTTAACGAATGATTTACCTATGGTACTGATAGTCACAGAACCATACAAACTAAACCTACGCTGGCGGGTTTTAATCTTTTATTATCCACAAAAGTTATGAAATAGAGATACCCGAAAAAGTGAGAGCATCTGCTTGAACAGAGAACCTTACTTGATGCTCTGAGTAATTGTCAATTTGATATCAAGTTACTCCTCAATACCTTATAACTTTGACAATATCTCTGGTAATAACTGACTAGGAACTTTAGATAAAGCTAGAGTTTGTCCCTGTATCCCTAATTCATTATGAAAAGCACGAATAGTTTTCACCACATAAGTGAAGGTTGTTTGATAAGCCTCTGATTGTTTACTCAATCCGTTTAAGGCTTGCAAATGGTAGTCTAAAGCTACTTCTAAGTGTTGAGAATGTGTTGCTTTGTCACCATTAAACGACTTATCTATCACTAGCTGATAATGTGCTAGTGCCAAGTTATTATAAGAGGCAAGCAAATCAAAGCTTAAAGGAGTACCGCTAAGTGAGTGAGCCAAAGCTATAGCCTCTTCATAAGCGCTGATACATAGGTGCAAATACTTTTGACGTGCCTCTTTAGTTGTCTGAGAAAGGTTTGCTAAATGCCAGTAGGCAGTACCTAGATTATTTTGTGTAGCGGCGCAGGCACTGGGAACATTAGCTGGAGTGCGATACTTAAGAGCTTTGCTATAGACATTAATAGCTAGCTGGAGATTTTGGGCAGGTTGTTCGTATTGTGCCAGATTCCAACAGGCAGTGCCGATGTTGTTTTGAATCATGCCATACTTGAGCGGTTCCTCTTCGGGGTTGTAGTATACGAGTGCTTCGTTGTAAGCTGCGATCGCTTTCTTTAAATGCACAATCGGTTGGTTGTATTGCCCTAGATGCCAGTAAGCAGTACCCAAATTATTCTGGCAAGCTGCATACTTTAATGAATCCATATCGGCTGTACGGTAGCTGAGTGCTTCGTTGTAAGCTAATATTGCCTGCTGCCAATTTTCAGATGGGTGAGAAAAACGAGCTAAATCACCATAAGCCGTCCCCAAATTATTTTGCACACGCGCGTAAGTTTCCCGATGCGTCTGCGGTGAAATCATCTTTAACGCCAACTGATAAAATTCTATTGCCTGCTCTATATAAGTTTGTCCCTCCTCAGAATTGGGTGGTGTACGGTATAACATCCAGTAGAGTGTACCCAAATCATTCAAGATATCTGGAAGTTGTGGTGAGCTTTCGTCATAGCTAATAGCCTCCTGATAGGCAATAATTGCCACCATCAGGTTTTCTAGGGTTGACTCTCCTTGCTCAATCCGAAGGCGGTATAAAGTGCCTAAGCGATGATAAGCTTCTGCCAGTACATCCCCTGAAGCTTGCTTTTCGTGTGATTCTTCAATCTCCAACAAAATCTGCTGCGGTTGTAAATAATTTTCAGCATTTTTATCACTACTTGCGTTAATTGTTGCGGTTACTAGCTCTGTTAACTCGCTACTTACATAAGATAAAGACAACAGCGATTGATTATTTTTACCACTACCAGACCTATTCGTAAATTCCTGGGTTTTGTGTATGCCATTCCCTTGTATCTCTGCTGGGAAACCGGAATTATTCTCAAACTTGAACTCAGAAGTTGTGGTTTTGAGTTCTGCTTGGTTAACTGATTTATCTAAAACCGACTGGTCAATATTCCCTAAATCCAAGTTTCTCGAAGGTGAAAAACGTTCTGGATAGCCTGCTTTTTGAGTCGCGGGTGTGGGTTCTCCAGCAAACACAAATATACCAGTCCGGCAACGCCAAAATTGTGGTGCTGATTGCTTAATGGCAGATAACCAAGGACGCGGTATCCACAACAGTAGGTTAGATTCTAAGAATCGACTGGATTCTTGTGTAGAAAAATATTGCTCACTTAAGCGGAGATAGTGTAAAAACAAACGCTGTGTTGCTACTGTTTCCTTGGTAAGATGTTCCACCCCAACAATCTGAAATGCTGGTACTGGAAAAGGTCTTCCAGGACTATCTTTTGATGCTCCAACAATTGGTGGTGGATAATTAGCTAACCATTGATTTATCTGAACTATGGGATTGGGTTCGTTTAAATTTAAACGCAATGTGACTAATCGCGGATAAGCTGGAGTGCTATTTTCTTGGGCATTTGATGACTGATATAGCACCTGTCCAACAGGATAAGCCAATGTAGAATGCAAGCGAGCTGCTACCTGATTTCTTAGGTGTAAATCATCACATACTGCTAAAAAAAGTTGTCGTCGTAAGCCAAGGCTTAGGGCAAGTTTCAGGCGGTGGTATACTTGCCGATTCAAAGTAGAATTATTGTTGTGTGCAGTATCATTCACGCTCATAGCGGCTAAAAAGCCAAAACATAGTACATATCAACGTTTTGGGTCTATCTAAGTGGGCTAAAGTCATACAGCAGTTTTCTTTTGTATGAAGTATAAAACTAGGGGTTTGGAGGCTGGAGGTAGGAAGCAGAAATTTTTGATATGTGGTTTTGAGTCCTACATTTTATAGCTCACTTATTTGCAAACTGCTGTAATAAAAATTATTTTTAAATAGATGTTGTGCTGCTCAGAATAAATTCAGCCTTCAAGTCTAACAGTCATAAAAAGTATAATTATATACTTTAATGGCTAGTTCAATTTTAACAAAAAATAAAAAAGCAGGCCCCTCTTAAAATCGGAACCTGAAAAACGATAAAGAAGATTAAGTTTTTTGAAAATATTTTATGATTAGCTGCTCTTAGAAACGAAGAAGGCGACTAGAATTAAGCCGACAACCAAAGCTGTAGCGGCGATTCCTAGTATGAGATAAGTTCGTTTTTGCCCTTGTGTTGGAGGTTCTGCTTGATAAATCTTTGGTTCCCGGGCAAAATTATTCAGAAGGCCGCCTTCTTCATTGGTATAGGGCATGAATTAATTCCTTTATCTTGATACTTCATTTAATGTTACATAAATGCTAAATCCGCTCTGAAACTGCTAGACAAATCGTTACATTATTGGGAATTGGGAAGGGGACAAGGAGAATTGGGGACAAGGGGAAAGACTTGTTTCAAGTTCTCACCCCTTGTCCCCTTGTCCCCTTGTCCCCTGCTCCCATTCCCCATTCCCTAATTAGTGATTGTCCCCGTGACAGGTGAACTAGGACTGGCATAATCTTTGATCGGCATCCTGCCAGCAAGGTATGCTAGGCGACCGGCGACTGTTGCTAAATTCATGGCACGAGCCATTGCTGCTGGGTTTGGAGAAAGAGCGATCGCACTATTAATCAATAAAGCATCTGCTCCCAATTCCATTGCTTGGGCAGCTTCTGAGGGTGAACCAATACCAGCATCTACCACCACTGGTACATTCGCATTTTCGATGATGATTTGGATGTTGGCGGTTGTTTTTAGCCCTTGTCCAGAACCAATTGGCGATGCCAACGGCATTACCGTCGCACAACCTACTTCTTCTAAACGCTTGGCTAACATAGGGTCAGCGTTAATATAAGGCAATACTGCAAAACCTTCTTTAACTAGTTGTTCTGCTGCTTGCAGCGTCCCAATTGGATCTGGGAGTAAATACTTAAGATCAGGTATCACTTCTAACTTGACAAAGTTATTATCTTCCTGCCCTAATAATTTCGCCATTTCTCGCCCCAAACGCGCCACCCGAATCGCTTCTTCAGCAGTTTGGCAACCTGCGGTATTGGGCAACATCCAAATTTTTGTCCAATCTAAAGCTTCGGCTAAACCTTCATGTCCGGGGGCCTTGGTTTGTACCCGTCTTACAGCGACGGTGACAATCTGGCAATCACTGGCGGCAACGCTTTGCTGCATTTCTTCGATGCTGCGATACTTACCGGTTCCCGTCATTAAGCGGGATTGAAAGGTTTTGCCAGCAATAATTAACGGCGAGTCTTGAACTGGGAGGGAGGATATAGCAGGACGATTCCCGTTGGAGAAGTTGGCAGAGTGAGTCAGCATTGGAGTGGAGGTAGATGGCTGGGATTGGAAGCGCGAATAGTGAAAATCAGCAAGTAGAGGATCGGGCTTTTGTTCTAAGATTAAATCGGCAATCAATACGGCTGTTACAGGTGTAAGTAGAATCCCGTTACGGTAATGACCTGTGGCAAGGGTTAAATTTTGACAGTGGCTAGTACCAAGGATGGGTAACTCATCGGGGGTGGCTGGGCGAAATCCCCACCAGAACTCTTGGATGGGATAATGCTTTAATTGGGGATACAGCCGAATGGCAGCTTGTAATAATTTTTGAATGCCGTCTGGGGTGTTGTTGGGGGTGAAACCAACGTCTTCACTTGTTGCCCCAATAATCAGGCGATCGCGTCTTGGTACGATATAAGTATTATCCCCAAATAAAATCCGCTTTAAGGGCACTTCCGGCGCAAATTCTGGTAGCCGTACACTCAGCATTTGTCCTTTTCTGGGTAGCACAGGTAGCGGCAATAACTCATTTGACCAAGCACCTGAAGCTAAAACATAGTGCGCGGCGCGAATTATCCCAACATTGGTTTGCACGCCAACCACTTGTCCTTGCTGCTGTAAAAATGCTTCTACTGTAATACCGTCTTTGAGTTCAACACCAATACACTCAGCCGCCGTCCGCAATACTTGAGCTAAAGCTTTATTATCAACTTGTGCATCTTCAGGATACCACCAGCCACCAACTACCTCTGCTCCCAATCCTGGCTGATATTGATGAATTGCCTCTTTATTTAACCAGTAAGCTGGGGACTCTTCGCTAGCAGAGGGGCGGAGGGGCAGAGGGGCAGAGGAGAGAAGTTTTCCCTGCTCCCCTGCTCCCCTGCTCCCCTGCTCCCCTGCTCCCCTGCTTTCTTCAAAGACGGGTGCGAGAATACCACAGGCACGGTAGCCAGTATTTAAACCAGTTAGTTCTTCTAGTTTAGTTGTCCAGTCGGGATATAAAGCACGCGATCGCCAACACAATGAACGCATTGCCTCATTAGTGATGTTTTCCGCGTCTGGTGCTAACATCCCGGCGGCGGCGTGGGTAGCGGCAGCTTGAAAGTCACGACAAAGCACGGTGACGTTTGTCCCGCGCATTTTTAGTTCAATAGCGATCGCTAAACCAATAACGCCGCCACCAATAATTACGATCTCACTAGTCATTAGTCATTTGTCATTAGTCATTTGTCATTAGTCATTAGTACATAACTAATTAACTCATAACTTATAACCTATAACTCGTAACTAAAGACGGATATATCGTTACCACAAGGCGCGAATTGGTTCGTTGCCTTGATTGACATCGCTGGATGGCGTGTTTTCGGAACTATCTGTACTGCCGTCTGTTGTACTGTCAGCAGGTGATGTTGAGTCATCAGAAGGATTCTGAGCAACGCTGCTTCTGTTGTCAGGTCTTGGGGCTACAATACCGCGTCTGTTTTCGTTTGTTTCGGTTGTTTCGGTTGTTTCGTTTCCTTCCGTTGCAGTTTCTTCATTTTTGCTGCCAGCACTGCTATTAACATTGATATTAGCTGGCAGAACTTTTGCTGCTTTACCACTGGGAGCGTTAGCACTTTGCACGCCCATAGGAAAATTGATGCCTAGTAATGTACCAAGCAGAATGGCTAAACCTCCAGCCATTAAAATTAGGGGTGTCCATCTACCCATCTTGTCTTACTCCTTTTTAACCTTTTGGTGTCCACACTATTCGAGAACCTTGTCCCCAAAATCCATCAAACTTTGTCACTTTCACATCGCCTAAAACCTGAGTTTGGCAGGCTAAACGCAAGTCTGTTGTAGGAGAATGGGGAGGAAGCGAACGCCGGGCTCGATCGCGCCAATTTGCTGCTGATAATTCGCCCTCTACCTTAACCGCACAGGTTCCGCAACTGCCAATGCCCCGACAGTTTATTACCTTAGCACCGTCATTGTAGAGGTGAATACCATTTTGCAGCAAAATTGTTCGGAGATTGCTTCCGCTTACGCACTGAATTGTTTTACCTTCAGCTAGTACTTTAGGCATTTTTAAATTGCCAAACTGGCTTTTTGTTGTATATTGACACATTGCCTCGAAAGTTGTCTCGTCGGTCCCAGTTTTATGACCACAAATTCCTCACCTCAACTTTGGCTCTATGACACTACATTACGGGATGGCACTCAGCGCGAGGGGCTATCTGTATCGATAGAAGATAAGTTACGCATTGCCAAGAGACTCGATCAACTGGGAGTTCCCTTCATTGAAGGCGGTTGGCCTGGTGCCAATCCCAAGGATGTACAATTTTTCTGGCAACTCCAAGAAGATCCGCTAAAACAAGCTGAAATTGTGGCTTTTTGTTCGACTCGACGGCCCAACTCCACTGCTGCAAACGAACCGATGCTACAGGATATTTTGGCTGCGGGAACTCGCTGGGTAACGATTTTTGGTAAGTCTTGGGATTTACATGTCACAACTAGCCTCAAGACGACATTAGAAGAAAATTTGGCGATGATTCGTGACACCATTGAGTACCTCCGTTCTCAAGGTCGTCGCATTATCTACGATGCCGAACATTGGTTTGATGGTTACAAGCACAATCCAGATTATGCTTTACAAACATTAGAGGCTGCGATCGCATCTGGTGCTGAATGGCTAGTCCTCTGTGATACCAATGGCGGCACTTTACCTCATGAAATTGGGCAAATTGTTCAAGATGTCAGTAGTCATTTGTCATTCGTCATTAGTCAAGAACCAATGACCAAGGACAAAGGACAAAGGACAATCCCCCAAATTGGAATTCATACTCATAACGATTCAGAAATGGCGGTTGCTAACGCAATAGCCGCCGTGATGGCAGGGGCAAAGATGGTACAGGGCACAATTAATGGTTACGGTGAACGTTGCGGCAATGCTAACCTCTGTTCTTTAATTCCCAATTTACAACTGAAGCTGGGTTACAGTTGTATCACAGAAGACCAGCTAACACAACTTACAGAAGCTAGTCGTTTTGTTAGTGAAGTGGTCAACCTCGCGCCAGATGAACACGCTCCCTTTGTGGGACTTTCGGCTTTTGCCCACAAGGGTGGTATTCATGTATCAGCAGTAGAACGTAATCCCCTGACTTACGAACACATTCAGCCGGAACAAGTTGGGAATCATCGCCGCATCGTGATTTCTGAACAGTCTGGACTCAGTAATGTTCTAGCCAAAGCCCGCAGTTTTGGGATTGACCTCGATCAGCTAAAGGCAGAAGCCAAGGAAATTCTCCAACGTCTCAAAGATTTGGAGAGTGAAGGATTTCAATTTGAAGCAGCAGAGGCCAGTTTTGCACTACTGATGCACGAAGCTTTGGGAGGTCGCCAGAAGTTTTTTGAAGTCAAAGGTTTTCAAGTCCACTGTGACTTGATTGAGGGGAAAGAAACTAGTAACGCCCTAGCTACAGTCAAAATCGCTGTTGACGGCAAAAATATTCTGGAGGCGGCAGAAGGTAATGGCCCCGTTGCTGCCTTGGATGCGGCTTTACGCAAGGCTTTGGTAAATTTTTATCCCCAAATAGCAACCTTTGATTTGACGGATTACAAAGTGCGGATTCTCAACGGACATACGGGGACTGCGGCAAAAACCCGTGTGTTAGTAGAATCAGGCAATGGTCGTCAACGCTGGACGACGGTAGGGGTTTCGACCAATATTTTGGAGGCTTCCTATCAAGCGGTGGTGGAGGGCTTGGAATACGGTTTGTTATTGCACTCCCAGGCAGAAGCGGCGGTGAAAGTTTCTAGTTGACAAAATGGGGTATTTAGTGTTGGGATAGTTTGCGTTTTTCGATAATTGGGGGAAGCGATCGCACTTTGGCGATCGCTTCCTATAAGCCAACATCAAACCTTGAAGAATTGAATTAAGGATAATACACCAAGTGCAACAGGTTTTCTGGGTAGGAATCGGTTGTAAGCGGGGAACTTCACGGCAATTGATTGATTGGGCTATTGAGCAAGCCTTTGGAGAAAATCAACTTTTTCAAAGTGCGATCGCAGGGATTGCCACCATTGACACTAAAGCCTTGGAAGTTGGTTTAGTAGAAGTTTGCCACCTACGCAATCTACCCCTAAAAACCTTTTCTGCGGAAATTCTTTGCTCTGTCTGTGTCCCCAACCCTGCCACAATTACTGACCACAAAGTAGGTACACCTAGCGTAGCAGAGGCAGCTGCTATTCTTGCAGCGACTCAAGCATCGTTGTTGACTGCTCCCCCCTTTACCAGCACAGAAGCATTGGGAGTGACGTTGTTAGTTCCTAAACAAATTTTCCAGCTACAAGGGCAACCAGGAGCTGTAACGCTAGCTGTTGCCCAAGCCTCAAATATTACGAGTATTACAAAAATTAACTAATTTTTCTAGTCAACAACTCTCAACAAATAGTTAATTATGCTAGAAACAATAGCTAGTACGATTGAACCTAACAAAGCAGGTAAAAAGCCCTGAATCTCAAAACCAGAACCAGGGGTTAAAGCACTTGCTAACCAAAGTGTTAAAGCGTTGATTACCAATGTAAATAAACCAAAGGTAAGCAAGGTAATCGGAAAGGCCAAAATCTGCAAAATTGGTCTAATAAATGCGTTAACCAGACCAATAACCAGGGCAGCGACTAAGGCAACCACAAAATTCTTGATAAAGAATCCCGGAACGATATTAGCAGTAATAAATAACGCCACCGCAGTACCGAGCCAAGTTAATAAAAAGTGTTGCATAAATTTTTTTAGAGGAATTAGCAGTAAGTTTAATTAATTTCACTGTTGCCAGTTGTGATTTGTAGCACTATGATGTGTCTTTCTGCTTGACTCATAAAGTTGCTATTATCCTTTGTCAGCCCAAAAATAATGTAATTTTTCTGTCCTGGCATAGAGAGATATTTCTAATCGGTGTATCTTTATCGTATTGCAGGATGTACCGGATTAAATTCATAAAGAAGAATTCAGGATTCAGGATGGGCTATGCCCCACTTCTCTACGAGATGCTGCGCTATCCACTTTTTCGGTCAGAATATCCAACTGAATTCTGACTCCTGAATTCTGTTTTGATAAAAAATGCTGTGAAGCGCAAAACCCCTACAGAGGTCAATACAGTTCAGTTAAGCATTTCTTCCTTCTCTTCCTTTGCGTAACTGAACAATATTGCTACAGAGGTTTATTAAAGTTGAAAAACCTCTGTACATTGGGGACTTCCAAAAAAGAAATAAGTTATCAGAACTTCGGAGCATCTTGCCCGCACAGGCAAAAGAGATGCTGGCTATGCTCCCTAGTAAGGCTAACGCCGCAAAAGAACCTCCCAGGTAGAGCCACCAACTACACCGTCAGCTTCTAAACCATACCGCTTTTGTGCTGCTTTCACAGCAGTCTCGGTTGTCTCACCAAAGTCTCCATCGGCATCGCCTTTCAAGAAACCAAGCTTTTTCAGTTGTTGTTGCAACTTCACAACTTCAGAACCACGTAATCCTATACGTAAAATTGGCAATCCTTCAGAGGTGTATTGAATACCAGGAGTTCGCTGAGTAGATGTGTTTTTCTGAGTTCGAGTACTTTGCCCAGTCCGTGTCGCTGACTGAGTTCTAGCAGTTGATGTAGTACGATTTGGCGTTTTTTGTGTGCTTGAAGTTGTAGCTTTCCTTGGTGTAGCAGGTCTTGGCTCAGGGCTAGTCGCAACTTGTGTTACAGCTTTTTTTGGTGTAGCAGGTCTTGGCTCAGAGCTAGTCGCAACTTGTGTTACAGCTTTTTTTGGGGTAGTAGGTCTTGGCTCAGAGCTAGTCGCAACTTGTGTTGCAGCTTGTCTTGGGGGGTTGGGGTTAGGATTTGCAACGTTGGTGAGGCTGCTAGCCTGGGTTGGAACAGGAAAATTTGTAGCTGAGTTAAATCTTGGCTGGGATGAAGGGATATTTGATGCTGCTACTGGTTGATTAGGGAAAAGTCTTTGCCAAGTGCTGGCATCAACAACGCCATCTGGATTCAAACCAGCTGCTTGTTTAAAACGGGCAACAGCACTGGCCGTATTCTCACTATAAATACCATCTACTGCACCAGAGTAAAAACCCAAAAGTTTCAGAGCTGCCTGAAGTTCAGATACGCGTTCGCCTTGGCTACCAACTTTGAGATTAGGGCGGCTGATGCTATCTCCAGGATTTATTTGGGCAATTTTTTGTGGCGCTGCTATTGATATTAAAGGCGTTGAGGCAATAAGCAGAGGCGTTGCGGATAACAAGAGTATTTCAATGGCTGAGAAAGATTTAGACATCTTTGTCCACCAACTTTTTTGCCGTTTTTCCATTCCACAGCGATTTACAGTGGGGTCTAGTAATTTTAAGTAACTCAAAATACTTGCTGTCAGGCTGCTTTGCATGGAATTTACTCCCAGAATATTCTCATGCTAATGGTACAGCCGCTTGGTCTAAAAAACAGCTGCTCTATTTACGATGTCTCGGACGGGCTATTTACGCGATCGCTCGATTAATTGCTTCTTCTTGACCAACTAAAGATAAATAAGGTGATTTTAAATACTTACTAGCGGCAGCGATCGCATCTTTGGCACTCACCGCCGCAATCAATTCTTGAAACTTGGTATCAAAATCAATTCCTAAGCCCAAAATTTCATACCAGCCATATATCTGAGCAATTTGCCCATTTGTTTGTTTACCCAAGGCGTACTGTCCCAGAATCTTATTTTTCGCAGCTTGCAGGGCGCTTTCAGATACTTCAGTGGTAGACAATAAATCTACTTCTGTACGCAGTCCTTCTAGGGCAATGCTGGTATTCTCCGGTGCTGTACCCATGTAAACTACAAATGAGGCTGGAAATAGCCTTGTGGAGTAAAAAGCAGATACTTCATAAGCTAAACCGCGTTTTTCGCGCAATTCGACAAACAAGCGACTAGAAAGCCCATTTCCCAAGTAGGTACACAACAACTTCAGGGCGGCGTAGTCAACAGAATTGACCGATGTTCCCAAATAACCGAGCATCACGATTGATTGTTGTGTCTGTACTGGCTTAACCTTTACCTGCGGTTCCACTTTAATCTCAGGTAAATTCAGTATTGGCAGTGCTTGGGCTGGCGCTTGCCAATCAGCAAAAACTTCTTCCACCAACGCTGCTGCGTCTGTAGATGTGACTCTCCCAGCAATGCTAATTACTACATTATCTGGGCGGAAATAAGTTTGATGATACTCTACCAAATCCGCACGAGTTAAGCTACTCATACTGGTTTCATCTCCCAGCACTGACATAGAGTAGGGATGATTTTGGTACATTACCTGCCGCATTTGTTCAAAGGCGACATTGAAAGGTTGCTCTTTTTGCGAACGAATATCTTGGAGTGCTAAACGCCGTTCTAGTTCCACTTGAGTTTCGGGAAAAGTAGGCGATCGCAAAATCCGCGCTGCCAATGCTAAAATTTCCGCAAAATCTGATGTTACTGTCTTGAAAGACAGCAAAAAATAATCAGTGCCAGCATCTGCACTCAAACTTGCTCCTACAGACTCGACTTTTTCAGCAATTTCTAAGCTAGAAAGTCCATCGCATCCCTTTGTCATCACTGCTGATAGCAAATGCGCCAACCCTGCTTGCTCCCGGTTTTCGTTACAACTACCGGCACGCACAAAGATCCGCGCTGCAATAATATCCGCAGCAGGGTTTTCTGCCGCCAGCACGACAATGCCATTATTCAATACGGTGCGATGGATAGGTGATTTTTGCAGCAAGGTTGTCATTTGTCCTTTGTCATTTGTCATTTGTCATTTGTCCTTTGTCCTTTGTCATTTGTCTTTTGCTAATGACTAATGACTAACACGGTTTAAGTACAGTAACCGCATAATTCTGCGGTGAGAGATATTGTTTAGCTAATTTTTGCAATTCTTGGGCATCAAAAGACTTAATCTGCTGGGGATATGTCACAGCTAATTCAGCTTGGGCGATGGTATTGTAATATCCATAAAGCCCTGTCAGTTGATTTGGCGTTTCGGTAGAAAATGCATACTCATTACATAGCAACCTGCGTGTACGAGCAAGTTCTTGTTCGCTAATTCCTCCAGTCTGCAAATCATCCAAATGAGCGCAAATTAAAGACTCAACTTCTTCTAAATTTTCTGGTTCCAACCAGGCAGTAATCGTAAATAAACTTGATTCCCGTTGTAGAGAAAAACTACTATGAATTCCTTGTACCAATTGCAAATCTTCTCGCAAATCACGCACTAAACGCGAAGTTCGCCCTTCTGCCAATAACACTGACAATAAATCTAGACCATAGCTAGTACGGATTTCTTCTACTCCTGGAACCAACCACGCCATCAACAATCGTGCTTGCTCTATGCGTGGTAAACACAGTTCTTGACGGTGAATTCCTGTTATTACTGGCTTTGTCACTTTCTCAAACTGCGGACAATTCGAGCGTTCGGCAAAATCACTAAATGAACGATTTACTAATTCCCAAGCTGGTTGCTGGGCTATACCCCCAGCAATTACCACTGTCATATTTTCCGGCTGATAGTGGGCGTGATGAAAACAGCGCATTGCTTCTGGAGACTGCTGCATCAGCTCTTGCTCGGTACCTAACACCGAACGCCCGTAAGGGTGATGTGGATAGATGCTTTGAATCAGAGCTTGAAATCCTATCCAGTCGGAATCGTCCTGACAAGAACGAATTTCCTCTAGCACCACGTCCCGTTCGCGGCTAAATTCGTCTTCTGGAATTGCCGCATTGAGCAGTAATTCGCCCAAATAGGGCAAAGTATCCTTTAAATAAGGGGCGGCTGTGGTGAGTGAATAATTAGCATAATCATAGCTTGTCGCCGCATTACTTACGCCACCCCGGTTTTCAACTTTGGAATCGAACATTCCAGGGGGAAGCGTTGCCGTACCTTTAAAAATCATGTGTTCTAAAAAGTGCGCCATCCCAAACCACGGTTTTGGCTCTAGGCTTGCTCCAGCACGCACCCAAACATCAGCCACAACTACAGGAGTAGTGGGAATCTCTTGATGAATAAAAGTTAAACCACTCTCTAGTCGGAAGACTGAGGCTGGAAATACGGTATTAGTTAGTTGTTTTAACAATTTTTGTAGCTTTAACCACAATTCAACGCAATTGTGTAATCTTAACTCTGAACGATACCTAATTTAGAATCAAGTTATACAGATTTTGAAGAATTGTGTTATTACTGTTGTCCACACTACCAAGAAATGGCACGCGTTATGCAATCATTATCAGCTTCTCCCTATCCCCACCCTACTCAGAGTTGACCGCAAATAGCGTCTCGTAGAGAGGGTGAGGACTTCTGCGAACCGTTAAAACACTGGAATCTCAATGACAAATTCTGTTCCTTCACCAAGCACAGAATTGCACCTCAACCGCCCATTATGGGTTTCCTCGACAATTTGACGAGCGATCGCTAATCCTAATCCTGTTCCCTTTCCAACCTCTTTTGTTGTAAACAGGTGGTCAAAGATCCTTGCTCTAATCTCCTCTGGCATCCCCTGACCGTTATCTTTGATGCGAATTGTCACCTTGTTGTCACTGGATACTTCGGTGTTAATCAGTATTTGGTGATGGTTAGCTTGCGCTTGGGCAAAAGAAAGCCCCTCACTGGATGTATCTAAGGCATCAATTGCATTAGCAAGGATGTTCATAAATACTTGATTTAATTGTCCTAAAAAGCACTTGACTAGTGGTAATTTACCGTATTCGGTGATAACTTCAATTGCTGGACGTTTTTCGTTAGCTTTAAGGCGATACTTCAAAATTAATAGCGTACTCTCAATCCCTTCATGGAGATTACAAGCGACTTTTTCGGTTGTATCGGCTCTGGAGAAAGTGCGAAGACTAATGCTAATGTCTTTAATCCGTTCGCTTGCCACCTTCATTGAGCTTACGAGCTTTGGTAAGTCTTGAGTCAAGAATTCTAGGTCAATTTCTTCGCTATGCTCAATGACTGCGATCGCAGAAGTGGGATGATGTTGTTGGTAGCATTGGATATGAGCGAGTAAGTCTTGAATATACTCTTCGGCATTGTTAAGGCTGCCTTTCAAAAATCCAATGGGATTATTAATTTCATGTGCCACCCCAGCAACTAAATTACCCAAGGTTGCCATTTTTTCATTTTGCACCATTTGTAATTGGGTATGCTCTAGTTCTTGTAGCGATCGCTCTAGTTGATGAGCATAATTTTGAGATTCTTGATAAAGACGGGCATTTTCTAGACAGATGGCGGCTTGGGTGCATAGCAGTTGGATAACTTCGGTGCGATCGCTCGTAAATGCACCAATTGTCAGCGGATTTTCTAGATATAGCAGCCCGATGAGTTTACCCTGATTTAACATCGGCGTACACAACACACTCTTAGGTTGTTGCTGCATGAAATATGAATCGGCGATAAAATCAGTTTGTGCTGTTGCATCATCTAGCACAACAGTTTTTAAGCGGCGTTTGACATAGTTTACCAGTGTAATGGGAATGCCTTCGCTGATTGACAATGGTACAGATACCAGAGTCACTCCTTCGTTGATGGTGGCTATAGCTTCAACCACTAAATCACCCTGTTGGAGTACAAGCAGAGCAGCTTTTTGTGCGCCGGCATTTTCCATCACCACTTGCAAAAGGGTAGTAAGTAATTGCTCTAATTGAATTTCACTAGAGAGAGCTTGTGAGGCTTTAAAGATGGTGGCAAAATCGAGGGCTTCAGAAATACTGCTGCTAGAAAGGTTTGTGTGGATAGTTTGATGTGGGAATGACGATCCATCAATGGTTGAACTCAGTTGTAAGCGATGATGCTGCCCTTGTAAGATGGGAGCCAGAAGTTGAGGATAGCGTTTTTCTAAATCCTCAGTTTTGGCTTTAGCGCCCCAACGAGCATAACAGTAATAAGCTTCTTGCATATAAACTTGGGCGATTTTTTCTTTGCCCCAATCGAGGTAGAACTTGGCAGCTAGCTCATTGCTCAAAGCTTCTTCTGGGATATATTCGTTTTCTTTCGCAAGAAAAATTGCGCGATCATATAATTCTATTGCTGCCAACTTGTCGCCCAGAACCCGATAGCGTTCTGCTTCCACCAATTCAAATTTGTGCTGGAAATTCATCGGTGCAAATTTGGCTCTAAACTGCAATTTTTCCTGGTTTTCGCCAACCTTTAAGAGTAATTGTTCTTGTTGAGATGGTTCAGCCGTTGAATAGACAGCCAGCCGAGACAAAGAATCGTAGTAGTAGAAAACAGGCACAGATAGCATTCCTGCGCCACCGTTAAGGTATTGCTCTCCCTGATTTGCATTCTCAACTGCCGCCGGAAAATTCTCAAAAAGATAATTGAGTGTTAACTTACTTAGGAAAAAGATATGGAGTGTTAATTCGTCGTTCTCTTCGATCAGCGTAGATAAAAGTTGTTCTTCTTGACAATCTTCACCAATGAAACGCTCTGAATTATCGCTAGATTCGGTTAAATTGTTAATACTGTGACAGATTATATTAGACCAATTTAATAAGCGCTGATTTTGGGCAAAATTAGACTTGTAAGCTTTGATATCTGCTAAGAGAATTTCCAAAACTTCTGTGCCACTTAAATAGACATAGAATAACTTGAAAATCATGGATGCAAGCACATGAAAAAAGTCGCCTGTCTCTAATCCAAAACGATGGGATTCCTGTAATAAACTAATTGAGGCGCGAACGTGTTGTTTATTAAATTGATTCAATGCACCCACCTTAAATATAGTCATGCTTTGAACAGATTTTGCTTGAAATCTATCTACAAGCATTAAAGCTAGCTGGCCAAATTCTGAGCCTGACTCCATTTGGTTACAAATATTAAGTACAATTCCAAAATCTGCATACCCTGGTGCAGAAAGTGGTGCATTGCCGTATTTAAGAGATAAATTCACCTCTTCGCAGGCAATAATTGGGAACAGATAAGCCGCAGCCTGATGAATGGCGGGAGCGATGCTAGCCATAATTCGCAAAGCAACCAAAGCTTTGGGATCATTCATCAATGGCAAATCAACTAAGCCCTCAATACTTCTACCAGCCAAGGTGGAGAGCGTGTTGACTACAGATTGCTGAATGTCTGGAGGTGTTACTGATTCAGGTAATGTTACCCCAAGTTGAGCGAGAAGTTCACGCCCAATTGCGATCGCTTTGAATGATTGATTCCGCACCTGATCGGCTTGGAGTTGAACTTCATAAACTTTCACCCTATCCAGTAAGGTGGTTGTTTCTTCCATGACGACCTGGATAAGAGATTCCATCTGCTCAAATTCATTGTTGAGAAAGGCAGCTTCGGCAGCTTCTTCGTATAAACTTCGAGTCAGTTCATAAGCGATTTCCCAACTATTAATTGTCAGCAATTGCATTCCCGACTTGAGATAATGAATTGCTGCACCATAAGCAGTAGCTTCTTTCGCTTTTCGACCAGCATTCAAATTTAACTGAGCTAATTGTTGACGTTCACTTGGCTGGGTGATTAGCGCCATTCCACAATTCAACTGACTGACAATCTCAAAAATTCGCTCCTCTTGCTGAGACTCAGAGGTATTTTGCAACAGTAATTGACCAATTTTAAGATGGGTAAATTGTTTATCTTCATCTGGAATTAGCGAATAAGCCGCTTGCTGCACGCGATCGTGTAAAAATTTGTAGATAGGGACTTGTAAATTGGAATTTAAAGGATTTGAGTTACAATCATTCCCACTATCTTGAAAGAATTTATAAACTTCGCTAGTAGGTAAAACTAACCCTTCTTGCAAAGCTTTCCATAAAGATGCTGCCGTTTCGGTTTCCGATTGTTCAGAAACAATTGCTAAGGTTAGCAAATCAAACTGGTTGCCAATACACGCGGCTAATTTCAACATATTTTGCGTTGCTGCTGGCAACTTCTGCAACTGTAGCGCTACGAACTCTACCACATCATCGGTCAGAGCAAGTGCCTTCACAGCAGCAATATCACATTGCCAGTAACCTTGAGCAAAATTAAAAGTAATCAGTCCATCTTCATATAATGCTTTGAGAAATTGCGTTGCAAAAAATGGATTCCCTTGAGTTTTTTGATAGACGAGTTGCGTTAGGGGTTGGGCAATTTCACCTGAGCAACTAAAGGTATCAACCATCAATTGATTTAAACTAGCTTTATTTAACGGAGCTAAAGCAATAGTATGAATCGTGGCATTGACTTTGCGAATATCTGCTAAAGTCAACATTAACGGATGCGCGGTAGATACTTCATTATCTCGATAAGCTCCAATTAAAAGTAAAGCTCCACTTCCTGATTTACTCATCAACAACTGTATCAATTTGAGTGATGCAGAATCGCCCCACTGCAAATCATCGAGGAAAATTACTAATGGATGTTCTTTTGTAGTGAATACCTGAATGAACTTTTGAAAGAGTAAATTAAAGCGATTTTGTGCTGCACTTGGTGAAAGTTCGGTTGCAGGTAGTTGTTGACCAATAATTTGTTCGAGTTCGGGAATTACCTCAAGAATGACTTGTCCTTGATCGCCCAGAACTTGTAAGATTTTACTTTTCCAAGTTGACAATTGAGTATCACTTTCACTGAGCAATTGCCCCATTAAGTCTCGAAACGCCTGCACAAAAGCGGAGAAAGGAATATTCCGATTAAATTGGTCAAATTTGCCTTTGATAAAGTAGCCCCGTTGCCGGACAATAGGTTTGTGAACCTCGTTAACTAAAGCAGTTTTACCAATACCAGAAAAACCAGCCACCAGCATTAATTCTGTCTGATTGTTGGTAACACGGTCAAAGGCTTTGAGCAGAGTTTCAACTTCATGCTCACGACCATAGAGTTTTTCTGGGATGATAAAGCGATCGCACACATCCCGTTGAGCAATTGGAAAACTTACAATTTTCCCCGTTTCTTTGAGTTGAGCTAAACAATTTTCTAAATCATATTTCAGCCCAAATGCGCTCTGATAGCGGTCTTCGGCATTTTTCGCCATCAGTTTATTCACAATGGATGAGAGTACAGGCGCAATTTGCGGATTAATCTCATGTACTAAAAGCGGAAGTTTTGCAATATGACAATGTACCAATTCCATCGGCTCGTGCGATTTAAATGGTAATTCCCCTGTTAGTAACTCGTAAAATGTTACACCTAGAGAATAAAAATCAGTCCGGTAATCAATTCCCCGATTCATTCGTCCAGTTTGCTCTGGAGACAAATAGCCGAGTGTCCCTTCTAGCACATTAGGACTCATCAGGGATTGAGTTTCTCGTGGCAACAGAGATGCAATACTAAAGTCAATTAACTTAACTTCTTTAGTTTCTGGATTAATTAAAATATTGGCGGGTTTAATATCTTTGTGAATGATCCGATGACGAATTAGAATATCTAATGTATTGCACAGTGCGATCGCTACTTGTAAAAACTCTTGTAGAGACGCGATATATCGTGTCTCTACAGAGGTCAAATAATCTTTGAGAGAAATTCCCCCAAAGTCTTCCATCACTAACGCATAGCCATTCTGATAGGGTTCCAGGCTGTATGTCTGGATGATTCCAGGTAGATTTAAATTTTTGGCGATGGTGAACTGGTTCCGAAACTGGATCAATTCAATGAAACTGGGATAAACAGTTTTCATCAGCTTAATCACTACAGATTTTTGGTCAGTTTCTCGATTAGCGCGATAAACCAAGGTTCGAGAACCATTGTAGAGTTCTTTGCTAACGTGATATCCGGGAATGCTGACCATACGGCTTAATTCTTGAGACTTCACCATCTAGGGTTCCCAAAAACATGGGAATATTTACTGTCAGTTTACTCATTTTGAGATGGTAGAAGGAATTAATTTCATAATGGGAAAGGAATCGATAACCTATTGTATTTAACAACCTGGTAGCAAATATTAAAAATACATCTCCAAAAATGATTGTAGAGACGTAGCATTGCTACGTCTCTACAATCAGAGTGGAATTATTCAAGTTTAGGAATTAACTAAACTTGACATCACGTTAGTTTAGGATGTCTAGTTTTTACTACAATTAATAACCATTTAAATAATTAAAGCTCCCAAATTCTAACTGATTTTGAGAGCTAATAATTTTAAGTTCACCGCGACGCCGTTTTACCTAAGTTTATGACCTGGGTTTATCCAGGTGGGAACCTAAATTCCTCGTTTAAAGTTTCCGGGTACATGCCCGGTATACTGCCACGAGAACAGTTGACTCCCTTGTCATTAAAGGCATAGATCAAAAAACTTGATGGCAGTCACCAACGTCGTAGTGCAACTCACTCATTATAGCTTTTCAAAAGATTTTGTGTGTTCAACATCGAAAGTTTCTGCTCAATTTACCTGGGATACCAGATAGATTCTATGGTGTGGGCGATCGCACTTGCCGATTCTCTATTTTGATTATCCAGTAAAACCGTAACATGCCCTAACTTCCGCCCAGGACGTGATTCTGTCTTCCCATACCAGTGAACGTGCGCCTGGGGAATCTCGGCTAATTGTTGACGCTGGCTTTGGTAGTCGCTGTGAGAATTTTCATACCCCAGCAGGTTAACCATCACAGCGCCAGCGCACTGCAAAGCTGGATTCCCTAAAGGTAAACCACAAACAGCCCTGAGATGCTGTTCAAATTGAGAGGTTTCACAAGCGTCAATAGAAAAATGCCCAGAATTGTGGGTACGAGGCGCAATTTCATTTACCAGCACTTTGCCATCATGCCTGAGAAATAGCTCAATTCCAAAAATTCCTACTACTTCTAGACTATTTAATAGAGTATGTGCGATCGCTTGAATTTCTGCTACTTGATTGAGTGTAATATCAGCAGGCGCAATCACCCGCCGACACACTTGTTGTTCTTGTTGGGTTTCCACTACTGGATAAGTTACAATTTCTCCCTCCACAGAACGCGCTGCAATTATTGCTAGTTCTCTTTCAAAAGGGACAAATTCTTCTAACAAGAAAAATGATTCATTTAAAGGTTTTGTTATAGTTTCATAACTTAGCTTTTGCTCTAAAGTATCAAAATCCTGAATTATGAAAGTACCCTGACCATCATAACCGTGGCGGCGGGCTTTGAGGACTGCTGGAAAACCTAGATATTCTATTTTTGATTGGAGATGTTCTACCTCGTCAAGGGCGAAAAATCGAGGAACTGGTAAACCCAAATCGCGTAAGTAGCAACGCTGATGATATTTATCTAAAAGTGGAGCTAAAGCTTTTAAGCTGGGACGGAAACAAACACCTTGCTCTGCTAAAACAGATAAAGCTTGCAGGTTAACAAATTCATTTTCAAAGGTGATGACATCGCATTTTTGAGCTAATATTTGCGTAGCACTTGCGTCATCAACTGGCGCGAAGACAGTTTCCTGAGCGATTGACACGGCCGGGTCGTGAACGCTTGGAGTTTGTACTACTAATTCTACTCCTAGCTTCTGTGCTGCATCCGCCATCATCCAGGCAAGTTGCCCACCACCAATTACACCAACACGTTTCATTGACATCCTAGAGATTCACGAGTTTGCACACCTGTTTTGGAATTCACACCACTGGCTTTTGTACACAGTTCTTTAATTTGCGCTCTATCCAAAATTGCATCTGTAAAATCTGCACCGTCTATATTCACATCATTAAAGATGGCACGGAGCAAAAGAGCTTCTTTGAAAATTGCATCACTCAAATCGGCCTTAGTCAAGTTTACCTGATCGACCATTGCATTCGTTAAATCTGCTCCGTGGAGATTTGCTTTTGTCATCACCGAAGCACTCATGACTGCTCCCCGCAAATCAGCATTTGAAAAGTTAGCCAGTTCCATGTTGGCGTTAGAAAACTCCGCAGCTTGCAAACTGTCACCAGAAAAATCACGTCTTGACAACTCTGCATTGCTAAATGACAGTGGATGAGTCCAGTCTACTGCCAGCGCGGGGTCAGCCACGCACCAGATAATAATTCCAAGAAGGAACGCCAACCCTTGCCGCCAAAATATATCGAGAGTCAATTTGGTGTCTAATCGCTGCATTTAAGCTTACCGCATTTGAATATTAGCAAGACTGGCTAATTCTAATTGAGACTCGCAGCCTTGCTACTGGATTTGGAGGATGTGTATTTCCCTTCCTTAATATTTTGTAACGCAAAAAGGGCATAAGCTTCTCACCTTGAGCAAAATTATGCCTCCGACTTTGGGTAGAGAAAGACAATCTATGAGCGTTCGCACTAAAGCAGGATAATAATTACTAAATAGCGATCGCAATAATTGAGTATAAATTACTTGTCACATCAAGCAAGCTTTAGCAAAACATAGAAGGTGAGCATAATATCACTCTTAATGATGAGAGAATTTGAAATCTCTAACTCTAAAGGAATATTTTTGCTGGATAAAACAATATCTACAACAGACGATGCCTAATACTTGTTGATTTGTTCACAATTATTCATTTTTAGATTTTAATTTCAGGATATAAAGGGTTTTATTAAGCAGTAATACTCACCGACTTATTTACAATTCTTGACTTACAACTTTCCAAGTAAAGTTTATTGTCTTTTAAATTAAACAACCACCATCAACTGCTAATCTTTTAATTAGTGAAAGCAAGGTTTGAGCGCAATTATAAGCGTTCCCAGTGCTTAACAAAGCTTAAAAATTGGATAATTAGCGTTAATTTTATAGCGATTAGTTAGTTCTTCAGGAATCTCTAAGAGTTTACATTCACCGAGTACACAACTTCCACAAACCGAACTCCCAAACCCGATGATGAATCATTACTCACTTCAATGGATTGAGGCATGGTGCCAAGAAAATGGCTGGACAGATTTATTTGTTGAGCGACGTAACAACTTCTGGGCTTTCCCTCCGGGTGGGGTAATGCCAGAACCAATCCCAGTTAATGTTCTTAGAGGCATTAAAGCTGAGAAAGGATTGACCTTTGAAGAAAGATTGTGGTCGATGTCCGCAGTGATTGGCACAATCATAGCTGTTCTCTTTACCTTTTGGTTTCAGTCGCCGATGCCCTTAGTTTTGGCATTCGCTTTTAATGCTGTTACGGTAGCTCAATTTGAACTTGAAGATGCCTAAATTCTTGTTTTGGGCTTTGCAATTAAAAACTGCTCTTGCTGAAAGTAGACAAGAGCAGTTTTTAATTTTAGAAAAAGAGATCAAATCAGCACAGTTTCAGCTATACATTTTTATTTTTTGGTCTTAACCGAACCGTATTAGGAGACAAGAGGCAACAGTTAAGGAGCCTCTGGGAGTTGTACTGAATGTTTTCAGAATTCAAATATGAGTTCTATAGTTGTGTCATAGATCAGGAAAAAAGTACTTAGCAATCAGCACTGTTAGCTGAGTTTTAATCACTTCAAGGTACATTTGACCGACATACTGAGTATTTTAGGTATAAAACTTATATTTAAATATATTTACTCTTATAAACTTGTGATGAACATTTCTTGGATGCTACCTTCTACAAGGTGACACAGGATTTGGAGCGGTTTTTTAACCATGAAGCACAGACACAAAGTAGCCTATAGCTTGACATCGCTGTTCAGTCTCAATTTAATATTTACCTTAGTTGGATTTGATGGAGCGATCGCTACACTACCAAGAACCCCAGATAAAAGTGTGAACTGCGAGATTTTAGTTGTGGGTGGTGGACTATCTGGTGTCGCCACAGCTTACGAAGGTTTGCTAGCAGGACGAACGGTTTGTCTGACGGAAATTACTGACTGGCTGGGAGGACAAATTTCTTCTCAAGGGACATCTGCGTTAGACGAACGCCCAACCCAGCGTGCCCTCAAATTCTATTCTCGCGGCTACCTAGAATTGCGAAACCGCATTGGGCGCAAATACGGTAAACTTAACCCCGGTGATTGTTGGGTAAGTGACTCCTGCTTTCTTCCCCGCGATGCTCACGCCATTTTGACCGATATGCTCAAAGATGCCGAAAAGCAGGGTAAAGGGAAGTTGCAATGGTTTCCCAACACGGTAATTAAGGATTTGGAAATTGCTGCTGATGGCAAAATAATTAATAGTGCGATCGCTATCCAACATCAACCACCAAAAGGCGCACCACCTCTCAATACCTTTACTTTATCTCAAAGTATTGAAGATTCTTATAGTTACGAAAACTCTTCTCGATTTACTAAAACTATTCTCCGTTTTCTCCCCAAGGAAGCGAAAGGGGATGCTCCGAAATGGTACGTCGTCGATGCCAGCGAAACTGGAGAAATTATTGCCCTTGCTGATGTTCCCTATCGATTAGGTATTGATGCCCGTTCTTACTTAGAACCCTCTTCTTCTAGCATAAATAACGACCCTTATTGTCCTCAAGGATTTACCTACACCTTTGCAATGGAGGCAACTAAGGAACCGCAACCGCAGACGATGCCCCCATTCTATTTACAATACGCACCATATTTTAGCTATGAATTAACCCGACTGGCTAACTTTGATTTAGTTTTCACTTATCGTCGCATTTGGAGTCCAAATAAAGGGAAACCAGCAAAATTTGGAGGTGTAAGTTTTACTGCTGCGACACCAGGGGATATCTCAATGCAAAACTGGACTTGGGGTAACGATTACCGCCCCGGAACAGCCAAGGATAACCTAGTTTACAGTCGCCAACAGTTACAAGCTACTGGACAGTTAAACCCAGGAGGCTGGATGGGAGGACTGCGGACAGAAACCCTCCGCAAAGCTGAGGAAAATGCCCTCTCATTCTATTACTGGTTAGTAGCTGGGACTACAGATTCCAAACTAGGGGAAGGTGTAAAGCAGCAGCAAACCAATAACCGCTTTGTTTCTGGGTTAAATTCCCCGATGGGAACAGTGCATGGCTTATCGAAATATCCCTATATGCGCGAAGGACGGCGCATCATTGGCCGCCCCAGTTGGGGACAACCTGGTGGCTTTGGTATTTGGGAAATTGATATTTCTCGCCGAGATTACAATGATCAGTATTACTCCAAGACTCTGCCAGAAGATATGTATCGGAGGCTACGAGCAGCAGTTGCAGGTTTGGAAGCAATATCAGTAATTGATGGTAAAGTCCCACCAGACAAAGCAATGCGACGGACTCGTTCTACCATCTTCCCCGATGCTGTGGGTATTGGTCACTATGCTATAGATTTCCATCCTTGTATGGCAAATAGTCCCCCAGAAGCCCCTGGTAACACAGAACGTCCAGGTGAAAGGCGTGGTGCAGGCCAAGCTTATCCCTTCCAAATCGCTCTCAGAGCTATGATTCCCCAGAAAATTGATAATTTACTAGTAGGAGGCAAAAGCATTGCTACTAGTCATATTGCTGCTGCTGCCTATCGAGTTCATTCCTTTGAATGGTCGTCTGGCGCAGCTGCGGGAACTGTTGCTAGTTTTGCCATCAAAAATGCGATCGCACCCTACCAACTAGTCGATAACTTACCCAAACAAGAGCCACAACTCGAAGCTCTCAAACGGCTTTTGCAACAAAATGGCAACCCCACCGCTTTCCCTGATACATCCATTTTTAACGAAAACTGGGATAATTGGCGGTAGATAGTCATTGGTCATTTGTCATTGGTCATTTGTTAAAACAAAGGACAAATGACAATGTACTAAACTAGTTACTTGTAGTTTTGTAAAATCTTATTGACCAATTGTTATATGGTTACGAACCTTTCAGCAGATGTTTACGGGATGACCACAGCACCAACTATAACTCCTGAACGGTCTAGTCAAGTTACCCGTAAGACTTATCCGAATTACAAAGTGATTGTATTAAATGATGATTTTAATACATTCCAACATGTGGCTGAATGTTTGATGAAATATATTCCGGGAATGAGTGGCGATCGCGCGTGGGATCTGACTAATCAGGTACACTATGAAGGTCAAGCGATCGTTTGGGTCGGCCCTCAAGAACCTGCGGAACTTTATCACCAGCAGCTGCGCCGAGCAGGTTTGACAATGGCACCTCTAGAAGCAGCTTAATTATTATGGGCAAACCCACCGCAGATTCCCTCCGGGCGACTTCACAAAAAGCTGCCAGACTGGTTTGGAATCACTCGACACACCTTTCTGGTCTGATCCCAATTTTAGAACGTCTTTGTCAGCAGGATGGCATCCAAACGGTAACGCCGGGAGTGATTGGGCGGGCAAGAGGTCATTGTCCAAAAATGCAACTGCGTATCTCAGTACCGATTCGCGGCGGCTATAAAGTAATTGCACGGCAGGGGAAGACGGTACAAGAAGTGTTTATTTTAACCCCTTTGGAGCAGTCAGAACTGGAAACGGCATTAGCGATCGCAATGAAATCTTGATCGTTCCCCATGCCCAATGTCTATTCTTCAACACGGTGGACTGCAAATTTGTGTAGTGGCAGACTAACAATACACGAAAAAGTTAAGAAATATGACAGAGCGGTAGTTATTTTCAAAGTCATAACTACAGATCCCCATTCGGGTAAAATCATTTTCTCTATGCCAAAAGCTACACAGTAAACTAGCCAATAAGTAAAGCTCATTCTAAACAGAATCACTTCTGTTTCTTCCACGTCACTTTTTTGTTGCTTACTGTCCCACAGTAACACCAGTCCAACAATGCAAGCTACAAAGGAAACAGCAACTACAAATTCGTGACAAAATATATTTAACGAATGCATTTGTGTTTATTCCCACATTTTTCAGTTAAAGATCAGTCTAAAGGAATATTCCTTGGGGAAATACAAATTATTTACAAACCTCAATAGAGGAATGTCGTTTTTGTAAACAAATGCAACAAAAATTGTTGTTTTGCGAATGTAAAATAGGAGTCAGAATACAGAATTCAGAATTCAGAATACTCTACCCATAAAGGGATAGAGTTTTAAGGCGAGAATATTTTAATTTTTTCGCCCACCAGGGGCGAGGTTTGAACCAATATTCATCACCCACTCGTACAGAATTCAGTATGAATTCTGACTCCTGAGTTCTGAATTCTTCTTATAAATACTGATGTAAAACTATAGACTTTAGGGGCAATTCATGAATTGCCCCTACGTGAATAAAGCGCAGCCTTACATAGGATTGCTCTAAGAACAATTTTCTGCTAACTGTTCGCAAGCACCGATACTTACCCAGCGACTAGAACCATCTTGCCAATGTTCTTTCTTCCATATAGGTGCATTGTGTTTGAGGGTATCAATAGCATACTGGCAAGCTTCAAATGCCTCACTCCGATGAGGACAACCCACTGCTACTAAAACGCTAATTTCTCCAACTTGCAAACGCCCGGTGCGATGATGAATCACTACCCGATTTACATCAGACGTAGATAAGCGAATATCAGCAGCAATTTGATAAAATATCCGCAATGCCATAGGTTCATAAGCTTGATACTCTAGAGCAATTACAGGTTTACCATCAGTTTGATTGCGAACTACGCCACTCATCAGAACCACAGCACCGTTGGCTGGATCGTCAGACTTGGCATAGATTTCTTCAAGAGACAATGGTGCAAAGCTAATGGCAAAACTATCTTCGGCTTTTGGTTTAACAGCAGAAATAAGTGTAGTCGTCATAACTGCGTTTGATTATGTGGGCTTTCTCTATTGTCTCTGAAGAAAATACCACTGGTGTATGATCTTGTTGCTCTTGTTTATGCTTTGGGTGACAACAAGAATTTTTTACACTTGATCGCGTACCAATTGAAAACCCTACACGCAGTTATTAGTCAATAGTATAGTCTGCATTATCTAGACGATCGCAGTCATATCTGCCTTTAATCTCTTGATTGAAAAAGCTGCCAACTGAATCAGAGGCGTGTAAATCTTCCCAGGTATCCTCGTCTACGCCTAAGTACTGATAAACAGATCCACTTTGAAACTCAACTTGCAAAATTTGTTCGTCGCGATCGTATCCTACAGCGATCGCCATTGATGAGCTAACTGGTAACATAGCTATTGGTTCTTCTTCAAAAGGTAGTGCAGGCGTATGGGCGATTGCCTCGTTTAGTTCTTGCAATCCTTCATAAGCTTGTATCGGTGCCGGAATTTCCAAAAACTCTAGTTCGTCACCTCGATCTAGCAACAACTGCAAATATCCATCAGAGTGAGCGATCGCTACTAAACCGCTCAAGTCTACCTTAGATAGCCTCATTAATTTTGCTCTCCTGTTGGCGCAATCGGGAGTGTTAAAGTTTTATGCAACAATTAAGTGCTTTAATAGTACAAATTTACTACTAAAGCGCTTTGATGTCAAGTTTTTTCGCCAAGAAAGAATTTTATGTGTGTAGAAACACGCTATAGGGTCAATTTCATTAATTGCCCCTACAGCGTATAGTTTTGCGTAAATTTTATGATCTACCTAGATACAACAGCAGAGTTCATCTCATCAAAATGGGATCTCTCTGTTTGCAAATAACGATACAAGCGATTCAGAGCGTTTATATGAGCGTAAGCTGCGGCTACCACAATATCAGTATCAGATGCTTGCCCAGAGAATATCCGCTCTTGATGCTTCAAGCGAACTGTCACAGTTCCTAGTGCATCAATTCCTCCAGTCACAGATTGGACAGAAAACTCAATTAGTTGATTGGGAATCTGCACCAATCGATTAATTACTTGATACACCGCATCCACTGGTCCAGTGCCGACACTCGCATCAGTGAGGATTTTGCCATCGGGGGTAACAATTGTAATGGTTGCAGTTGGACAAGTGCAGTCACCACAAATTACCTGAACGTGTTCGATTTGGAAGCTACTTTCTACTTGCATCTGCGTTTCATCTCGAACGATCGCTTCTAAATCCCAATCTGAGACTTCTTTTTTCTTATCAGCGACTTCCTTGAACCGATTGAAGGCTTTATTCAAATCCGCTTCGTTCAATTCAAAACCCAATTCTTTGAGCCTGGTACGGAAAGCATTTCGTCCAGAGTGCTTGCCCAAAACAATGCGATTTTCTGGCAAACCGATCGCAGCAGCTTCCATAATTTCATAAGTTTCGCGGTGCTTGATAATCCCATCTTGGTGAATACCAGACTCATGGGCGAAAGCGTTTGCTCCCACGATCGCTTTATTGGGCTGAATCAGCATTCCAGTTAATTGGGAAACCAAGGATGAGGTTTTATAAATCTCCTGAGTCTTAATATTAGTCAGGGGTGTATCGGCATCAACCGGACGACCAAAGTAAGGGTTGAAAAATGGTTTGCGAACCTGCAACGCCATCACAATCTCTTCCAATGCTGCATTCCCAGCCCGTTCCCCAATGCCATTAATGGTACACTCCACCTGACGCACACCATATTCAATTGCTGCCAATGCGTTAGCTGTCGCCAAACCCAAATCATTTTGAGTGTGAATGGATAAAATCACCCCATCAATATTAGGAACATGTTCTCGAATTCCCTGAATCAGAGTTCCGATTTCTTTGGGTGTGCAGTAACCAACGGTATCAGGAATATTGATTGTAGTTGCACCTGCTGCGATCGCCATCTCCAAAACTTCATAAAGAAACTCTGGCTCAGTGCGGCTAGCATCCATTGGTGAAAATTCTACATCGTCTACAAACGACTTAGCATAGGCAATCATTTCTGATGCGATCGCTAATACTTCGCTACGAGACTTTTTCAATTGATATTTCAGGTGAATATCAGAGGTAGAAATCATCGTGTGGATTCTCGGACGATCTGCGCCCTTCAAGGCTTCGGCGGCGGCGTGAATATCCTGGCGAATCGCTCTAGCTAAACTGCAAATGATTGGCCCACCAGGTATTCCAACTTGTTCAGCAATGGTTTTGACAGCTTGAAAATCTCCCGGACTAGCAACGGCAAAACCTGCTTCAATCACATCGACACCAAGGAGAGCTAGTTGATGAGCGATCGCTAATTTCTCTTCTACATTGAGGGTTGCGCCCGGTGACTGTTCGCCATCCCGTAGCGTGGTGTCGAAGATGATAACTCGGTCTGGTTGAGATGCGATGCTCATAATTGTCTCCCGTGGTATTGAAGGGATGTTTAAAAAACTTACTTTGGATATTGTATACAATCTTTTCTATTTTGTATACAATATCCAATATGAACTTAAATGACTTAGCAGCCAATGTGCTGCAACAACGCAGTACCCCAGATTTAATTGCCGATGCTTTGCGGGAAGCGATTCTGCGCGGCATTTTTCAAGAAGGACAATCTCTGAGACAGGATGAAATCGCCACTCAGTTTGGAGTTAGTCGTATTCCCGTGCGTGAAGCGCTCAAGCAGCTAGAAGCAGAAGGATTGGTGACACTGCATCTAAATCGTGGTGCGATCGTATCGGTGTTGACAGCACAAGAGGCGCAAGAAATTTGTGAAATTCGCAGCGCTTTAGAAGTGAAAGCGATGCAGTTGGCAATACCCAAGTTCAAGGAAACAGATATAGAAAAAGCTGCTGTGATTCTAGAAGCGACAGACCAAGCAACTGATGCAGGTATGTTGGCAAAACTCAACTGGGAATTCCATGCGACGCTGTACGCCACTGCTGAACGTCCCAGGTTGTTGGGGATGATTAAAACTTTACACGTTAATTGCGATCGCTATGTTCGCGTACAATTAGCGCAGATGGATTACCAAGAGCGATCGCAAAAAGAACACTATCAACTCTTAGATGCTTGTCAAAAGCAAGATACAAAATCTGCTGTCAGGTTGTTAAAACGACACATTGACACCGCCGGAGAACAGCTAATTGCATACTTGCAGCAAATTGCTCAGAAACGCTGATTCTTGTTGGAACTAAATGATCTACTAGAACAGACTAAACAGCAATTTTCCACTATCCTCTTCAACAAACCTCTATTAAAGTTCAACTCTATCCCTCTCCGCTTCGGAGAGGGACGGTTTTACATAGTAAAACCAGGGAGAGGTCTTTTTAAGTTGTTCAGAGAAACAAATAGGATCGTCCATGAAAAAATTGATCAAGCGTATTAAAAGATTGCTTCAACGTATCTTTAAAAGTTTTGCATCTACTTCTCAGCAGACATCGCCCTTAATAAATTCTCGTCCGTTAGACACTTCTATTTCTATTCCGAGCGTTTCTCCCCGATGGGAGTCTGGTTTAGTGCTTGTGTGTTCGCAATGTGCAAATGAGCGATCAAATAGTTTTCATCCAGCTAGCAGAAGCTCAACGGCTTCCGAAGACTTAGAGAATTGGTTAAAATCTCGTTTAAAAATTGAGGGATTATGGGGTGAATTTCGGGTAGTTAGCACCAGTTGTTTAGGAGTTTGCCCAAAAGCTGGTATTACTGTCGTTATTGTAAGTAATGGAAGTGGTGGTAATAGTCCATGTTTAATTGTAAATCCTCGGAGCGATGTCTACGACGGGCTACGCCTACGCGAACTTCTTTACTCATACATTAAACAGAATAAAAAGTAAAAAGTACTCTCTACTTTTTACTTTTTATTTTTGCCTTATCGCTGTGAAAGATTATTGATTGAAACCAGACATTTTTGGTCTTACAAAATTAGCTGAGGAATTACTGCTTCGGGCATTAGCATTTGAAGAATCAACTGTCGGTGAACTGAGATTCAAGAAATCGATGAGTTTGAGAGTACGTTTACGAATTTTCCAGCGCCCATTTATGTTGACAACTTGATCTTCATAAGTGCCATTTGCGACATCAATGCTAGTTTCCGAGCGCTTGTGAGTCGCATGGAGATAAGAAGTCATCACTGCTTTATTATTCTCAATTGAAATGTTGATCGTACCCATTAAGTGTTGGGTAGCTGTATAACCATTCCCTTGAAATACTGAATAGACAAAATCTGCCCAAGCATCTGTCCCATAATTTGTTTGAGTTGTCCCATCAGGAAAAACGGCAGTCAGGACTGCATCTTGAGTAAAACAATCCCGATAAATATTTTTTCCTTCTAGGAGATTTCCTCTACCAATGGCATCAGTTCCGAGCGCGTAACAGGATGTTAATTTTTGAATTTCTAATTCTGCGTTAGGTTGAGTTGCACTTGCTAGTTCAAACCTACCTCCAATAAACAGCACAAGAATAACTGCAAGCACAATCAATGTAATCTGATTGAACAAAAACGAGATGACCTTCGGAACTATTCGCCCAGCGTCTCTTCTTCTTTCCACAGTATAACCACCTTAATTTTTACGATTTTCGCATCTTGTAACTTCCTACAAACTTAATTTACGGCTGATATAGGCTGATAAAAACTAGACTAAAATTCTTGCATATTTAGTTAGAGTTTATTTTTATATCAGTTAGTAAATGAGAAAGATAGTACAAGATTTGATGTATACAATTAGTTATTATGATAGCAGGCAATACGTAAAGTTTTAAGTGCTAAATTAGACCAGTTTTATGTTGATTTGGTTAAGTAATGATTTTACCAGTTGCATAGTTTTTAACAGCAAAATAACCTTTACTTTAGCAAGCTTAAAAAAGAGAATGTAATGAATTATTCCTGACAAACAAAATACCCGAATTATCAAATAATTCGAGTATCGGTTGCTATAGCTTTGCTAATCTATCTCTATCATGAGAGATTATTATCCCAAAACTGGAATAGAAATTATAAATTCTGTTCCTTGTCCCAAGACTGATTCACAAATCAAACTTCCACTATGATTTTCTATTATAATTTGGCGACTAATAGATAATCCTAATCCTGTACCTTTTCCTACGCATTTGGTTGTAAATAGATTTTCAAAGATACAAGCTTTAACTTCTTCTGACATTCCTTTAGCGTTATCTTGAATCTTAATTGTCAGATTGTTATTCTCTTCTATCTTAGTTAAGATAGTAATAATATTTGGATAGCTTTCTTGAACTTCCATAAAACTACGACCGATATTTGCTTCTTCTAAAGCATCAATTGCATTTGCAATAATATTCATAAACACCTGATTCAATTGTCCTAAATAACATTTCACTAATGGAATATTTCCATACTCCTTAATGACTTGAATCGCTGGACGGTTATGATCGGCTTTCAAACGATGCTGTAAAATCAACAAAGTACTATCAATACCTTCGTGGATATTAGCTAATACTTTAGAGGTAGTATCAGCGCGTGAAAAAGTACGGAGAGAAGTACTAATGTTGCGAATGCGCTGTGTTCCTACCGTCATACCATCAATCATTTTGGGTAAATCTTCTAGGAGAAAATCTATATCTATTTCTTCAGCTTTTTCTTCAATTTCAGCACCAGGATTCGGGAATTTTTCTCGGTATAGTTGCAGATAGCCTATTAAATCATTAACAGTATCTTTTGCTTGGGCGATACTACCTGTAATAAAACCAACTGGATTGTTGATTTCATGTGCTACACCTGCAACCAAATTTCCTAAAGAAGACATTTTTTCACTTTGAATAAGTTGTAGTTGTGCCTCTTGTAAATCTTTGATTGACTGTTCTAATTCTCTAGATTTGTCTTGTTCTCTTGTGTATAAACGGGCATTTTGTATGGCAATAGCCATTTGAGAAACCAAGACTTTTAATACCTCTATTCTTTCTGTAACAAAAGCTCCTGATGACAACTGATTTTCTAAATAAATAATCCCTGTAAGCTGTGATTGGTAAATTATGGGCAAGCAAAAGATTGATTTTATTTTAGATTCCTGAATATAAATATCAAGGTTAAACGGTTCTGTAGTTATTGCATCATTCAACACAAGATATTGCTGAGTGCGAAAAACGTAATTAATCACAGAGAGCGGTAAATCCTGATAAGTTTCAACCGTAATAGAGGGTAAAACTGTCACTACATTGACGGTAGCATTTCCAGAAGCTTCGATATATAGTTGATTATCTTTGAGTAGGAGTAGTACTGCTTTTTGTGCGGCAGCATTTTCTAGTAAAATTTTGATGAGCTTGCTCAACAAATTCTCTAAAACAATTTCATTGGTAATCGCTTGCGAAAACTTGATGAATGTATTAAAGTCTAAAAAATCGCTTAAGCTACTACTATTCGTAGTTGTGGTAGTGGTGAGGTGAATTGTATCTATTTTGGAAGTAGTAGTTTCTACAGTAGTAGTTTGTCCTACTAGAAAAGTATATTTTAATTCCAAGTATTTAACTTTAGCGATCGCACCCCAACGAATACAAGCATAATAAGCTTTAGTTATATAGGTTTGATAAATTAACTCTTTACCTAGAGATTGATAAAATTTTCCTGCTAACTCATAAGCTAAAGCTTCTTCTTGGAGAAAACCATTCTCTTGAGATTTGGCAATAGAATTTTCATAGTAGTCCATTGCTTCCAGATTTTGGCCCAAAATCCGACACCGTTCTGCCTCCACGAGATAAAATCTATGTAAGTGATTCGTCGGAGCATGAGTAGCCCAGAGTTCCATCTTTTGTTGATTAGCTTGGACTTTTTCTAGAATAGCTTGCCTCTGTGACTCTTTAGCAGTATGATATATAGCCAAGTGTGCTAAAGAATCGTAGAAATAGAACAGTGGAACAACAAACAACCCTGTAACACCACCTAAAGATTTTTCTGCGATCGCAGCATTTTCTACAGCTTTAAAATAATCTCCAAATATGTAAGAGAGCATTAGTTTATTGACAAATAAATGATTAATTGTGTAAAGATCATTTACTTGCTGATGAATTGGCAGCATACTTTGCTCGTCGTAAGCTTCTCCAATTAAACGGTCTACATTTTCGTAATTTCCTTTCAAATTTAAAACTGTTTGTAAATATACTAAATTCCAAGTTAAAGCTACTTGCTGATTGATTTTTTTCAGCGATTCACAGTAAGCTATTAATTCCTTTTCTAAAACCCAAAGTTCCTTGCCCAACCAAAAGGAATGATAGGGATAAATGTAACCACAATAGCCAGCATATTCTAAATCTCCGGTTTCTAGACCACTAGCATATCCAGACATTGATGATGTTAATGTCTCCCTAACATGCTCTTTCCAGTGCATAACATGAGCGCTAACAACCGTTAGAATCTTAGCTTTGAGTTCTTCAGCATGAAATTGTGACACCAAACTAGAAGCTAATTTACCAAATTCATAGCCAGAATTAATTTCTCCTTGAACTCCACAAAGAAGTAAGCCATAAAGACTATAACCATACCCGGATACAGCCGTATTGCCATAGTTTAAGGACAAATTGACCATTTTACAGACAATAATTGGCATCATTACAGGAGCCGTTTGAAAAGCCGCAGGGAGAACTCCCATTAAGATTTTCATGGCTGCAATCTTGTTCGGATCAGACATTAATGGTAAGTTAATTAAATCTGCAATGGCTTTCCCTTTCAAACAAACAGCAATATCATCCATCCCCTGCTGAATATCAGTTGATGTCGGTTCATCTGGAAAACTTATTCCTAACAATTCTAGAATTGATACTGCTATCTGAATGGCTTCTAGTTGTTGGCTTTGAATGATAGAAGCGATAATCTGTACTTCATAGACTTTCACTTTATCTAGAAGGATTTTGGCTTCTTGCTGCACTACCGCAGCCCATTGCTGCATCTGCTGAAAATTACCGCCCAGATAGGCTGCTTCTGCGGCTCCTTCATATAAACATAAAGTTAAGGTATATTCAGTTTGCCAAGCGTCTATACTTAAAAGTTCTATCCCATTTGTGAAGTACTTAAGCGCAGCTTCATAAGCTGTAGAAGCTTTAGCTTTTTGCCCTGCAATTAAGTTTAATCGTGCTAATTCAGTTTTATCAGATTGTTCTATTAGGTTAACAATACCTACATTCAACTGATTAACTATATCAAAAATATTAGCTTCTATTTCCTCCTTTGGGATATTTTGTAGAAGCAATTGTCCAATTTTTGAATGAGTAGATTTCTTGAGTTCTTCTGGAATCAGCGAATATGCTGCTTGTTGTACTCTATCATGCAAGAACTTGTAACCCACTCGTGAAGTGTCTAAATTTAAATTAACCGCTTCTTCTTGATTAAAAACTAAAGGAATACGGTAAGCTTCACTTAAAGGTAGAATTAATCCCGCTTGCAAAGCTGAGTGTAAATCATTGGCTGTCAAGGAAGGTGATTTTTCATTGACTATCGATAAAACATCAAGACTAAATCTGTCACCCACACAAGCTGCTAATTTTAAAACATCTTGGGTAGATTTTGGTAGCTTCTCAACTCTACTGGCAACTAGCTCAACTACATTTTTGTCGGTAATTCCAATTGTTTGAATATCCTTTAAACTCCATTGCCATTGGGTCTGAATAAAGTCAAATTTCAAAAGTTCTTCTTGATGAAGTGCTTGAATAAGTTGTGTGAGAAAAAATGGATTTCCACCTGTTTTATTAGAAATTAATTCAGCTAGCTGGATAATCTTATCGCTAAAAGTTCTGTATTCAGAATCAGGGTTAATATCTGCTTCTTGTAAAGTTTCTGCAACTAGTTGAGTCACATTCTCTAAATTCAAAGCTTGCAAAACAATGTTATTAACAACTGTGCCAGCATTCTTAATCTCTTCTATTTTTTGAATTAAAGGATGTGCTGCATTAACTTCATTATCCCTATATGCACCAATAAATAATAGATGTTTGCTGTCATTATCAGTTATAAGTAGTTGGATTAAATTCAATGTGGCTGAATCTGCCCATTGCAAATCATCTAAAAATATGACTAAGGGATGTTCTTTTTGGGTAAAAACTTGGATAAATTCTTTAAAAACTCGATTGAATCGGTTTTGTGATTCTGTTGCACCAATTTGGGCAACATCTGGCTGTGTACCAATAATTAATTCTACTTCTGGAATTACGTCAGTAATGACTTTACCATTTGTTCCTAAAGCTGATAATATTTTTTCACGCCAGGTTTCTATTTTTTCATTATTCTCTGTCAGTAAATACCGCATTAAATAAGCAAAAGCTTGAATTAAAGAAGCATAAGGTATATTTCGTTTTAATTGGTCGAATTTACCAGAAATAAAGTAACCTTGTCTGCGAGTAATGGGTTTATTAACTTCGTTAACTAAAACTGATTTACCAATACCTGAATAACCAGAAACTAGCATCATCTCACTAGTTCCAGATGTAACGCGTTCAAATGCAGCTAGCAGTTCATTAACTTGGCTTTCACGACCATATAATTTTTGAGGAATTAATAACTGGCTTAAGACATCCAAACGACCTGGAACAAAATCAGTAATTATACCCTGAGATTTTAACTGGTTAAGACATAACTCTAAGTCTGCTAATAAACCTATAGAACTTTGATATCTGTCTTCAGCATTTTTCGCCATCAACTTCAGCACAATTTCTGAGATGGCGTTAGGAAGTGTTGGATTTAATAACTGTGGATTTATCGGTTGAACAGCAATATGACTATAAACTAGTTCTAAGGGGTCTTGACTAAAAAATGGTGTTTTCTCGGTGAGCATTTCATATAAAGTCACACCGAGAGAATAAAAGTCAGTACGATAATCAAGAATACGATTCATTCTCCCTGTTTGTTCAGGAGACATGTAGGCAAGTGTACCTTCAACGCAGTTAGGGTTATTAAATTGGGGATTTTCCTTATTGAGGCGGGAGGCTATACCAAAGTCAGTGAGTTTAACAATACCTGTCTGGGAGTTAACAATTATGTTGCTAGGCTTGATATCTTTATGAATAATCTGGTGTTTATGTAAATAATCTAGAGCTTTAGTCAGTTGAATAGCAATATTTAAATGGTTAATTAAGTCAAGTTTTTCTGTCTGAAGAATTTGGGCTAAAGATTGACCACCAAAGTCTTCTAATAACAGTCCCACTCGGTTAGCAAAGGTTTCTAGACTAATGGCTTTAACTATGTTGGGATGGTCTAAACCTTGCTGAATTTGATACTCATTTTTCAGGCGAGTAAAGGCTTCAAGGGTAGGATATTCATTTTTAAGC
The DNA here is from genome assembly GCF_014698035.1 of Desmonostoc muscorum FACHB-395. Classification (GTDB taxonomy): domain Bacteria; phylum Cyanobacteriota; class Cyanobacteriia; order Cyanobacteriales; family Nostocaceae; genus Nostoc; species Nostoc muscorum_A. The sequence goes on along the minus strand of NZ_JACJSF010000052.1, from coordinate 12,147 downwards.
AACTTGAGGATAACTCGCTGTTGCGTCTTTGGCATTTGTGTTTGATAAATAATTGTTTGGATTCCTTCGTGGAGAGTTGAGTTGATTGGGTATCCAGTACGATTTGGCATTGATTTTTGCCTATAAACTTACAAAATTAGTACTACCCCTCGTCTTGTCATAAAAGGGGTTCTACTTTAATTATTCCCAGTGGTAGAAAATTATTAACATTGTGATTCCGTATTCAAGGGTTATAAATTGAAACGCGATTATTCCCTTGTAACGGAAAAGCTACTCTAACTTTTACGCCAAACGCAGATTAGGACACTTCTGCAAGAATCCAGATGCCTTATTGTGGGCATCTATATTATGAGTATGTGCTGGTGTAGGTCGAATAATTCCATCAAACAGGTCATCTAATCCGTAAGGAGTGAAAAATTGCCATTGGTCTTGTGTATCTAGTCGAACTCCGACAGCAGTAGCAGTGTGCAGCCACTCTGTAATGGCATCTTCTGTACTAGTGTAGGGTCTGCTACCAGACCGCCAACGAGCAAAACTGGCTTGATTTTTGACATCAAACTCGTCATGAGGAAATTGTTCTGTGAGAGTCGCCTTTGCTGCTAGTTCTTGAGAACGATTTCCTTCTATATCAAAGAATGCAATATCAAAATCTTTAATCCCTAACCCACAGTCATTGCCAAAAATCGAAGACCAAACAGTGTTTCGGACTGCACCACCGGCTAACCACCAGTTAGGTAGATTTAGTTGAGCGATCGCAGGTAATACTGTATTAATAGGTGTATCAGCTAAAATCATCTGTAGACGGTGAGTGTTACTATTCATATCAAACTCCTGGGATTGTCAACTAGAAGATGAGAATATTATCATTCACATCTCATTAAGCTTACGGTCTTGATAAACCTACTATGACACTTATAGGGTCAGGGTTTATTAGGATAATTTTGGTACTCATCGTATAAAGAACACAAGGTTAAATTGTGAATTGAGAATTTATAATTTTTATTTATGGAAGATTTATTTGCGCGACTAGAACGCACACTCAATCCTGAACTACCTTCCTTAACAGAGTCACAACAACAACTCTTGCAAGAACTCAGTATTGATGAAAATCAACCCGGTACAATTTTGCGTGATTTTCAAACTCTGATAGATTTATTACAACCGAATGGAGTGGAAGTTAGTAGTGTTAATAATCTTCTACCACTGAAAGTACTATCAGAATTGAATTCTCTGTTAAGTCACCCAATTGAAACTAAACTCAAACGCCCTGTACAGAAATCATACCCTTACATTAATGGACTATATCTGCTATTACGCAGTTCTGGGATAGCCCAAATTAGATCCCAAGGGAAGAAGCAGATTTTAGTTTTAGACGCAGCAACTTTGCAATCATGGTCAAACCTGAATTTAACAGAACGCTATTTCAATTTATTAGAAGCCTGGTTGATTTGGGGAAATAACGAAATCTTAGGTGAACATCAAGATTCATTGGGGAATTTATTTAGATGTATTCAACTTTGGCCCCGTGTCCCAGATAAAGGTTTAAAATTTACTAAATATGAAGACCAACACGATATTAGTTATTACCCCGGTCTGCATAATGTTGCCCTGTTAGAGTTATTTGGATTGTTATCTATTAAACATGGCAAGCCAACTGAAGGCAAAGGATGGCGCATTACTAGTTTACAACGCTTGCCATTTGGTGATGCTATGTTGCAACTACTCTTTCCACTAGGTATACGAGGAGAATTACAGGATGAGGTCAATGTAAATTTTGGAAAGTTGCAGTCACATTTTCAACCATTTTTTCCTGAATGGGAGCATAATTTACTTGTTCCCAAGCAAGGCTTTACTGACGGGATTTATATTTTTAAAGTGTCTATTTCTAAGGCTTGGCGACGCATTGCCATACCAGCCAAAAAACCATTAAGCTGGCTAGCGGAGACAATTCTTGATGCTTTTGACTTTGATTACGATCACCTGTACGAGTTTAGTTATAAAGACCATTTTGGTCGCATCATAAAAATCGGTCATGCTTATATGGAAACACCCCCATTTGCCGACGAAGTGCAGATTGGTGATGTGTCTCTAGAACCAGGTAATAAAATGACCTATCTTTATGATTTTGGTGATAACTGGAAATTTGATGTGCAGTTAGAAGCGATTAATCTACCTGATAACAAAATCAAAAAACCAAAAATTTTAGAAGTTCACGGAAATGCACCTCAACAGTATTGGAGTGAGGATGATGAATCGGATGAAGATGAAGGATGAAGAGGATTTAGAGAATCGTGTTCATAAGTCTTCTGTTTGTGTCTACTAAAACCCGCTATAAGATTGAGATAGTTTTAGTTACAATAAAGCAACACAAATTGTCAGGAGATAAAACTTGTGATTCCATATACTGGAGGTTGTCAATGTGGACAGATTCGTTATGAAATTCATGCCCAACCTTTAACCCTTTACCTATGCCACTGCAAGGAGTGTCAGAAACAATCGTCTAGTGCCTTTGGTATGTCTCTTACAGTACTACGAGATGCGGTTGTAATTGTTCAGGGAAAACCGAAAGCTTGGACTCGTAAAAATGATAGCGGACGTGAAGTAAATAACCTATTTTGTGGCGACTGCGGAACGCGATTGTTCCATGAAAGGACTTATAAAACTGATACTATCAATGTCAAAGCTGGAACCTTAGATGATACAAGTTGGTTACGCCCAGTAGGTAACATTTGGACACGCAGTGCCCAGTCATGGATGATAATTTCAGATCAGTTACTCAACTATGATGGACAACCAGAGGATACGCAGCCTTTATGGGAAAAATGGAAACAACAACATCCATAAATGCTCCTGATATTAGACATCATAGCTCCTAAGACTTAAAGCATCTAACTCATAATTTTACTAAAGGAGATAATCAGAAACTTTTTTTGTTAAAATGCTTTAATGAACATATTAAATTATTTAAAACAGTAATAGTAAACTCAAATTATAAGTTCAGTTTGTGTATCATAGATATTTCCACTTGTCTGCAAATCATTAATAAAGCTAACATACTATTAATATTTCACATCAAAACTTACTGGACATTTCCAATCAAGTAATTTAAGTGAAATTGGATAAGTAAGAAGATTTTGGTTCATTCCCAACACTTTTAACAGTTATTTCTAGACAAGCTTAATGAAAAACGATACACCACAAGAATTAAACCAAGATCAAGAAATTGGGCGCTTGATTGATGAGGTAATGTCTTCATCTCTGACTGATGAACAGTACCGCAAAAAAATGCAGCGACGCAAAGAAGTGCAAGACAAGCGCATAGCAGAAGCTGTACCAGAAAAAGGGTTAATTATTGTAAATACTGGTAATGGTAAAGGTAAAACCACTGCGGCTTTGGGGATGGTGTTACGATCGCTAGGTCACGGCTATAAAGTAGCAATCATCCAATTTATCAAGGGAAGCTGGGAACCTTCAGAAAAAAGGGTTTTCAGCTATTGGGAAGACCAGATAGAATTTCATGCAATGGGCGAAGGCTTCACTTGGGAAACTCAAGACCGCGATCGCGATCTTGACAAAGCTAGTGCCGCCTGGGAAAAATCATTAGAATATATTCGCAACCCAGATTTTCATCTGGTGTTGTTGGACGAAATTAACATCGCCCTCAAAATGGCTTATTTACCATTAGAGGACGTTTTGGCGGGTTTGGCGCAAAAACCAGCTAACAAGCACGTTATTCTCACAGGCAGAGGCGCACCAGCAGGTTTAATTGAGCGTGCTGACCTCGTAACCGAAATGACCTTAATTAAGCACCCTTTCCGCGATCAAGGCGTGAAAGCGCAACCAGGAATTGAGTATTAACTTAACGATTATTTGCACATTTGCAACGTGCGGCGATCGCTAGCTGTGATGGAATTTAATTGATAAAAGTCTTGCAGAGCCACTGAGTAAGGATAACTGCTGAACTCATCTTCACTGACTTTAGGTAGTTTGCTGTTTGCAGCTACCTGATTTGACCGAGGAGTACTGGCTTCATTTGACGAACTATTAACCGTCATCGCCAACTCTCCTGACTTGTTGAGCGTACCTTGAAAACAATTAAATTCTGATTGGGGCATATACAATGCACCAGTTATCTTGTCCTGCTGCTTTTGAAATATGATGTAACCTTGACCAAGCTGGTTTGATTTTGGCGATTGACCATAGAGATAAACCCCATCTTTGACAGGAAAATTCACTTTTGGTAAACTTTCTGTACCTTTTGTAGCTCCCTGAGAATCTGGAACCAGCGCTGTGGTTTTAGGGAGTGTTTTTCCGCTCTGATGTACAAAAATCCCTCTCTCTCCAGCAGATGCTCTTAGCTGACTTCTCTGCTCTCTAACTTTTCTTAGCTGCGACAAAAGGGAGTTTTCGGAGGTTGTGGTTTTTTGAATCTGAGCCGATGATAATGGAGAATCTGTAACCGGTACGACTTGAGTCTGCTTGCCTATAAAGCCCAAACCGAGAAGTAAGCCTAAGCCCGCTAGGGAAATTCCCCACTGGCGGGGAGATAAGAACTGATAAAGGTTGTTAAGCACCCTACTTCTCCTGTTAAAAAATCAACTAAGTTCTTTAGAACTTACTTAAACTATAACCAAGTCTTAATTGTCAAAAGACTTTGTTAACGACTTATATTACTATTGTCCAAAAAAGAAAACTGTCAAAAACCAAAGTTTTTATTTAATCTAGCCCGACAATCTTAGATTACCACCAGTTAGGGGAAGTAGAGCAGCGTAAACAATTAAAGGTTTGTAGTGTTCGCGGAGCGTGTCGCAGACAAGCCTCTCGTAGAGAAGAGAGGGCTTGATCCCGTCAAATAGGACTAAACCTTTTACTACAAACTAATATTAATTAACTTTACATTAATTAATATTAGTTTGAGTTATTTTTCATCCAATAGATTCATCCCGTTGGGTGAAGTTAATCAGAAATTAGATCCTTTCAATCAATATGGGTTTCGTAGTACCTTATTTTTTACTTTTTAATAAATAAAAATACTGATAGTATTTTCTCGGATTTGTCGCCGTAGAAATACAGCCTCAGATCAAAATATTTTTCCTGGCTATCATTATAAAAAAATAGCCCCCTGAATTCAGGAGGCTCATCATGCTCTAGAGACGCGGGATTTCGCGTCTCCATATTTAACTAGCAACGTATTCTTGGACATTGGCGCGACGACGACGCAGATGAGCCAAAGCTTGATGCTCTAACTGGCGGACACGTTCGCGGCTGAGATTCAATCTCTCACCCACTTTCGCCAATGACATTTCGTTACCATCTTCTAAACCAAAGCGTAGAGCTAAAACTTCTCGCTGTTGCGGGGTTAGTTCTGCTAGTAGGTTGTTCAAATCTTGGCGTAAGAATTCTTGGTTGGTGTAATACTCTGGTGATGGCCCGCTATCTTCGAGCATTTCTTGCAACTCAGTATCTTGGTTATCGCCAACTTTAACGTCCAAAGACACTGGTTGACGCGCCATATTCAGGTACTCGCGGATCTGAGCAGGTTCTAGTTCCAGTTCTTTGGCAATTTCGGCTGGAGTGGGCGATCGCCCCAAGGTTTGAGCCAACTCACGCTGTACTTTCTTGATTTTGTTCAGTTTTTCGGTAATGTGGATCGGCAACCGGATAGTACGTCCTTGTTGAGCGATCGCGCGGGTAATAGCTTGGCGAATCCACCAGTAAGCGTAAGTTGAGAATTTATAACCCCTCATTGGGTCAAATTTCTCCACACCCCGTTCTAATCCTAGTGTTCCTTCCTGAATTAAATCCAGAAATTCCATATTTCGCTTTTGGTATTTTTTCGCAATAGCAACGACCAAGCGCAAATTCGCTTCGATCATTTTTTGCTTTGCCCGCTTACCTTGAGCTACTGTTTGTTGTACTTCAGTTTCCGATTGTTGAACCACGTCAGCCCACTCTGACATATCCGGTTCGCGGTGCAGTTTCTTCGCCAAAACCTCTTTGGCATCGATGAGCGTCATCATTTGTTGAACCTGCTTCCCATATACAATCTCTTGTTCACGGGTTAGCAGTGGTACACGGCCAATTTCTCGCAGATAGGTTCGCACCATATCAGCCGTGAATCTGGTGTTGAGATTTTCCGTTTGGGTATTGACAGTAGGCATTGGTGCGTTGTCCTCTACTCCGTAAATAAAATGTATGTTTTCTTACTAAAATGGATGGATAAAGGTAGTAAATCTATCACGAAATATTAGGAGCTACTAAAAACAATTATCAATTGATAGAGACGTTTTTAAGACGTTAAGCCCCTAAGATAGGTTCCCCTACCTTCCCTAAATTTTCAATCTCTTATTAGCACAGTGGTTATTTTTGAGAATTCTTACTTTAGGTAGTTACTGAGGTAACAAGTAAATCCGAAGTCGGTATGAGTTCACTTAGTTTTATAGTACGATAAATCAGGCAGATAGTAAAGTATCTTAAGATAAAACTTTCAATTGTAATCCAAAATTGGTCGTTTGGAAAAAAATTTAGGCTTCCTTGAAATTACTGACTATATCTATAGTGACCTCAAAAACCCCTCTTCTGTTGCCAAAAAGTAGCCGGATAACCGAACTTAATTTCTTGTGAGGATGGAGGGATGTTACGAATTGGGAATTGGGCATTGGTCGCTAAGGGATTAATCTTGATGTAGATTAATCAGTGACTTCCCGTAGGACAAATGACCAATGACCAATGACCAATGACCAATGACAAATAACTATTTAAAATCCCAGGTCAGCTTTGGCGAGTTCAGCAGCAGCAAATACTTCCGCATCAGGTTTTTCTTCCCAGGCTGGCTCACCAATTTCTTCGTAAAAAGTTGCGTCGTAAGGACGGGTACGTACTACTACGGGCATGGGTACGGCATGACCCAAAATTAAAGCTTGTTGTTTAGAGTCTAACTTTGCCAGTACCGATCGCAGTCCGCTACCACCAGATACACCCGTAAAAATCGCGTCAATATCTTTTTCGTCATTAAGCAAAGCGGTAATGCGAGTTCCAATCTGGGACATAACTTCATTATCTATGCCTGATGGACGTTGATCAACTACCAAAAGTGTGACAAAATACTTCCGCAACTCACGGGCAATAGTCCCAAAGATAGTGCTTTGTACGATAGCCGGGTCAAGAAAACGGTGTGCCTCTTCAATGGTAATCATCAACGGCGTGGGGCGATCGCAAGGGTTTTTGCTTTGCAGGAATTTATCTGCTTTTTTGACATAATGCTCGTGAATACGTCGGGTGATCATGTTCGTCACCAACATATAAGAGAGCATATTAGACTGGGAACCAAATTCTATCACAACATTCTTCCCAGATTCCAAACATTGCACAATTTTACTAATGTAATTCTGGGGGCAAACTGCTCGCATATACTTCAAGCTGTCCATCCGCAAGAGTTTGCGCTGCAATGCCATAATCGAGCCTTTGTGTCCGCGTTTCTCGTCGCAGAACATCTCGATTTCTTCGTTAGTCATGTTCAGCAATTGGACAATCCAAGACTTGCCAAACTCACTATATAGAATATTGGCGTTATCTAGGGCTGCGTCAGATAGTCCTAAATCTCGACTACATAACTTAATATCTTCAACTTCTATTTGCTCGTAACTCAAATAAAGTTCTTGAGCATCACGCACACCCCGGCGTTTTGTCGATTCGGGGTCAAGGGTATAAACTTCTACCTTACTTGGAAAAAGTTGCTTTAATCCCTTAACTGTATTGACGTTCTTTCCTTCTGCGACAGCTTCCCAGCCATACTCAGAGTGCATATCAAAAATCAAATTCACTGCCGCATTTTTACGGATAACACCTGCTAAAAGTAGCCGAGTTAGAAAGGATTTACCAGTACCAGATTTCCCAAAAACCCCATTACTCCGTTCCACGAAGCGGTTTAAATCGATACAAACTGGTACATCCATATCCAAAGGTTTCCCTATGGAAAAATTTCGCCTTTGGGGGTCATCTTCCCAACCAAATACGCGGCGAAAGTCGTCAACACTGGCTTCGTAAACTTGACTAAAGTGGCTAGGAATAGTTTTAACAGGCAACAATTCCATCGTCGTGCTGGTTTGTGGCACAAAGGAAGCCAAACCGGTTACTGATGGGATAAAGGGATTTGCCGATTTGCCGTTTGTTGGGGAGAAAGATTCTTCCACTTCGGGAGTGAACATCAACATCGGCGCGAGGTTGATAGTACCATAAGTACCACTTCCAGCTAAAACATCCCGTAAAAAAGTGTCTTCCCAACTGGGGGGATTAGCAATAATTCGGGCATTAGCAGCTCCCAATGCTACATCTGTCAGCATACAAAAAAAGCGCGATCGCATCCCTTGCACAACAAGAAACTTACCAACCCGCATATCTTCCACAGAAATGTCAGGATGCAATCGTACTTCTAAACCTTCAGTTAGAGAACCTTGAATAACCGAACCTAATGGCTGTCCCGAATTCATCTGATTAGTCATTTGTCATTTGTCATTGGTCATTGGTCATTGGTCATTGGTCATTTGTCACTAGTTATTAATTATTCTCCCTAATCTTCCTAATCTCCATGTCCCATGCCCAATTCCCAATGCCCCATGCCCAATTCCCAATTCCCAATACCCTAATCAATCTGAATCGAAGTTGGCGCACTCCCTGCTGAGGTGGTACTGATTAATGGTTTACGGAATTGAGCGTAAATGCGATCGCGCCAGGTAAAGAATGGTTCATAATCTATATTCTCTGAAAAGATTGGCAATCCTTTTCCTCTAATAGAAGCTGGTAAATCCAGATAGGGGCCAGGGGGGAACTTGAGTAATATCGATAAGCCAGCCACTGACAAGTCAGCTAAAGTCGGCTCATCTCCAGTTAAATAAGGACTATCTGCCAATAATAACGTTAGCGCTTCCAAATCTTGTTTTAAAGATGCGATCGCTGACTGAATCACATCTGGACTATAACCTACCCCAAAACCCAACACTGTCAGTAAGTCAGTAGGTACTCCTCCAACCAAACTTTTAAATATATCTGGTGTTGAAGTGGGTAATAAAGACTTGCGGAAATTTTGATCTTGACTTACGGCTGCAAATAGCGCTTTCCTACCTTTGATGCCTATAGATTCATCCGCCCATTCTTCTATCAATAAAGTTAAACCCCGTTTTTTAGGATCTTGGGGTATTATCGGGCGATCGGGATACTCTAAGTCTAAATACTTAGCTATTTCCGTAGAATCCGCAATATATTTATTACGATCCTTTAATACTGGGACTTGTTTCTGACCAGTCAACCGGAACAGTTCTACTTGTCCAATCCCAGGCGTAACTTCTATTTTGCGGTAATCTAGTCCTTTAAAATCTAGAATTAGGCGCACTTTCTCTGAGTATTGAGATAGTTCCCATTGGTATAATTCCAGCATGTTGTATACCTGATAACTGGTCAACTTCTTAAACTTTACAATTGTATCTTTAGTTAAAGTAATTTTTCTTTACATTAGTTGCTCTTCATACTCTTTTAGAGTTGAGGCTAAACCAAGAGAGGCTTTTTAACTCTTTATCAGTGTGACTGAGAAAATATACTCATTACATAAAATATGTGGTAGATATATTTCATACCGATCAGCTTGATCCGAGGTTATATATTTTACCTCGCTAGCAAAAAGTCTTCTGAGGAAAAATTTTACTTCCCTCTTCGGTTAGATTTTGTGCATAGCAAAATGTTATAAATCTTTATGTAATGTATGGACAAAAAGACAAACAAAATTTATGAAGACAAATAACAGCAAACTGCTGACCACGTTGGCAGGCATAGCAGGATTCACTAGTTTAAGCCTTCTCATTACTTTACCATCTGAAGCAAAAGAGGTATTAAATCCTAACCCCAGTATTTTCAACGAAGCTCCCTATAACAAGGGTCAACGCCTTCAAGCAAACGCTCAATACACACCTACTGAGGCTGCTTCCGAAACACAAAAGGGCAATACCAAGCGCAAACAAGTAGCGCAGAAAGGTAGTGTAACAAATCCCAGACCCAGTATTTTCAACGAGCCTCCTTATAACCGTGGGGGTAGCGCTACACCTATTGAACCAAAACCCCCCACGCCAGGTACTACCCCGGAAACTCAACCCGGTGAGAAACCTACTACAACTCCACCAGGCCCAGGGGCAAGTGACAATCAAGGCAAAAACCTGTTAGCGTTGGCAGAGTCAAACGCTTCTTTTACAACCTTAACCAAGGCTTTGAAAGCAGCAGGGTTGACTGGAGCATTGCAAGGCAAAGATAACTTAACTATTTTTGCACCCACCGATGCCGCTTTTGCTAAGTTGCCAGCAGATGCTTTGAAAGAATTGTTAAACCCAGCCAACAAAGAAGTATTACTCAAGATTTTAACTTACCATGTAGTACCTGGTAAGGTATTGTCCAGTGATTTGAAGTCTGGTGAAGTTAAAAGCCTCGAAGGTGGCGCAATCAACGTTAAAGTTGATCCTTCTACTGGTGTAACTGTCAATGATGCTAAGGTTACACAACCAGATATCACAGCCAGTAACGGTGTAATCCACGCAATTGATCAGGTGATTTTGCCTCCTGACTTGTAGCTTGTAGGTATTAGTACAATCAGTAACAGAATTAGGTAGGAATAAAGTATTAATACATAAAAATTCCGTTCAATGTTAATTTTGGACGGTTTTTTTGTATTGTAATAACGGTGAGCTAAATTGGCAAGCCCACCTAATGGTTTTGGTTTTGTTTTGTAATCAGCTTTTGATCCTTATCTTGCATTTCTAAAAGTTCAGGGATAGTAACAAAGCTATAGCCCTGTTTCCGAAAGTTGGCAATAATTTCTGGTAAAGCTTGTACAGTTTTAGAGCGATTACCACCACCATCATGCATCAACACAATTCCACCTGGCTTGGCTCTTCTGAACACATTATTAATTAACTTTGGTACAGCAGGACGTGAGTAGTCTACAGAGTCAGATGACCAGAGGATGATGGCATATTTGCTATTTTTAGCGTAATCAGCCACTCCATTGTGCATGATTCCCCCTGGTGGTCGAAATAGATTTGTTTTAATCCCTGTTACTTGATAAATCTGGTCTGCTGTGTGGTCAATTTCATAAGCGGCTGCTTGTGGATTCAAAAACTGATACCAATGATGCCAAGTATGATTACCAATTACGTGACCTTCAGCAATTTCTCGCTTCAGTAAGCCTGGATAATTTTTCACATTCTGCCCAATGACAAAAAATGTCCCTTTGATTTGATTTTGTTTGAGAATATCCAGTACCTGGGCGGTGCTTTCAGGCCATGGCCCATCATCAAAGGTGAGAGCAATTACTTTCTGTTGGAGACTAAGTTTTGCCGCACTAACTATTGCTCCTTGAAAGCTTGGTGGCACATTATATGAAAGACCCTTTATTTGTGCTTGTTGCTGCCAAATTTTCAGCATCGTTGCTTTTAATTCTTCAATCTGCTGTTGGGCTCCAACTTTGGCTGGTAGGTTGTTTACATTTATATTTTCTGTACTTTGGGCCTCAGATGATCTTGACTTGATAAACATCATCGTGGTGGTACTCAAGACAAGCAACGCTATTAATATTTTTTGCACACCAAAAAATGACTTATTGTCCTCCACTTCATAGCTCCTTCAAGGCTAGAACCATTTTTTCACAATACTTATGGCAGTTTTTTACAATTTTATAAGCCTTGTCATGCAAACTACAGCATGATTAGTAATATCTTTTAAAGTTAGCTCTAACCCTGACTCCGAAAAAATGCCTTACTCTACGGATATCTAAATATCTATAAACAAAACCCTCACCAGAAAAGTGAGAGCGTTCTTGCACCTTAGTTTTCGTAGACTACGAGATATGAAGGGAATTTAGATAACTATAAAAGGCAATTAATTTTGCCTTGTTAACATGAATATACTTAATGTAGTTTAAATATTGCATACTGCATTGACGAAGCCATTGCGAAATTATGACAAAGGTGTGACCTTATTTGAGTGATACAGCACTTCCGTCTGTTATAAGGTACACTAGATTAAAATATAAATATTTTTAAATGAAGTCATACTCTGTCGATTTTCGAGAAAAAATAGTTGCGGCACATCTTCAGAAAAACATCTCAA
>NZ_JACJSF010000051.1 GCF_014698035.1 Desmonostoc muscorum FACHB-395 | reverse complement strand
TTTGACTTCCTCGGCTGGAACCTTAGAGTTCAGAGCAACGGAAAATTTAGAAGCACTCCATCAGTGGGTAACTTTAAAGCCTTCCGTAAGAAAGTAAAAGCTATCGTTAAATGAACCGTATTGGTCTATGAGTTTTCGTAACGTGCATTAACCATTAGTTGTTGACAATATTTATGATTCATTATCAAACCACCAAGGGTCATTAGTCGCATTAGTTTTAATTAAAATAGCTTTTTTTCGCATGAACCGTTTTAGCGCTGCTGCACCCATGCGCGATCCTCCCATCCCGGAGAATTTAAAGGCGTTTTTCTCTCCCTCGTGCATGATGGCAGTGAGTGCAGCATCGTTGATACTAATAGCACCTGCTTCTATCTGCTGGGCAATTTCTAAGGCTTCAGCTTCCGAGGCAAAAACAGCAGCACTTAATCCATAAATTGAATCATTTGCTAAAGACACCGCTTCCTCAACTGTGGAAAAAGGCATTATTGGCATAATGGGGCCAAAAGTCTCTTCGGTCATCACTTTCATGGAATGATTAACCTGGGTAAGCACTGTTGGACGACACCACCAACCCCCACCCAAGTCTTCAATTACGCCGCCGCAGTGAATGACTGCCCCATTTTCTACTGCATCTAGGAGATGATCGCTAATAATTGCGGCTTGTCTTTCGGCGATGATGGGGCCAATTTCTCCACTTTCGACAGTGGGGTAGGCTAGCCCAAGGCGATGTGCTTTGGCTACTAATTGATGGTAAAACTTTTCAAATATGGATTCAGCAACATAAATCCGCTCAATTGATAAGCACGACTGTCCAGTGTTGACGACGGAACCCCACAAGATTGCTGAGGTTGCTAATTCTAAATTGGCTGATTCTAAAACGATCGCAGGATCTTTTCCTCCTAATTCCAAAAAAGCTGGAATAAACCGTTTAGCAGCCGCTTCTGCCACTTTTCGCCCTGTGGCTACACTGCCTGTAAAGCACACTAAGTCTACATTGTCAATTAAAATAGATCCGGTTGCACCTGCTCCTTCAACAAAAGTTAAGACATCGCGCAATTTAGGGACGGCGTTGAGTGCTGTTGTCAGTGGTGCAACGAAGCGGGGAGCGATTTCACTGGGTTTAACAATGACAGCACAACCCGCCAACAACGCCGGAATGGTATCAATAGTTGAGAGCAACAGAGGAAAATTCCACGGGCTAATGATCCCCACTAGGGGGTAAGGAACGGATGTTTGTTGCAAGGCGATAAATGGAATTGCTGTGTTTTTTGCAGAGTCTTGCAGCAATTCTGGTGCTAACCTACACCACCGATCAATGCTAGAGAGGAAAGAGTCTATTTCTAATATTGAGGTTGATAATCTTCCCGTATCATTTACCAGAGCTTCCGTTAAGCGATCGCGCTCTGATACTATCGCTGCCTTCCACTGCTGTAAAGCTTCAATTCTCCCCTCTAAACCCAGCTTTTGCCAGTTAACTTGTGCCCGCCGCGATCGCTTGCATTGCTGTGCTAGCAACCTTGGGGGTGGCGGGATAATTACGTAATCAAATTTGCCATTTCGGGGATTGCGAACTTCTATTGGTTTTGTCATTGGTCATTTGTCATTGGTCATTTGTCATTGGTCATTTGTCATTGGTCATTGGGCATTAATCAATAATTCTCCTTCCCCATTCCCCATTCCCTATTCCCTATTCCCCATTCCCCATTCCCCAATTCAAATTATCCCCAGTTGGGCTAACCGATCAATTGTGGCTTGCTGGGTTTGCAAAAAGTGTTTGCGGTCTATTTCTCCCTCCAGCATAGTATTAGCTGGGTAAAAGTGTGATTGGTGATAACTTTCGGCGTATAGTTCAAAGCGTTGGCGAGCAAGTAAATTATGTAACCCCGGTCGGCGGCGATCGCGGCGTAAGGCTCCTAAATCAATCTCGGCAAACGCTGCCATGCTCTCACCTGCACCTGTCTCGGCTAAAACGATTCCGCGATGATCGATGATTTTAGAACCACCATCAGCCGAAGCTATGGGGATGGCAATATTAGCGATACCTGCGGTATTGGCTGAAACCACGTAAGCCATATTTTCGACGGCGCGAGTGATTTTTGCCGCGTCTTTGGGAGTGAGGTTTTTGTTGTATACTTCCGAAGTGGAATGGACAAAAATCTCTGCTCCTCGCATCGCCAGACATCTTGCCACTTCTGGATATAAAATTTCTTCTGATGCTAAAGCTGCTAAATTACCGATCGCAGTTTTGGCTACTGGGAAAACTCCCTCTAAACCATAACAGTCAAGATATTTATCCCAAACATCATGAGGAGTGGGAGCAAATAAGGAATTTAGCCGCCGATATCGCAAGACGATTGAGCCGGAGGGGTCAAGAATAAAGCAGGTTTGGAAGTACAATCCAGGAAAGTTGGGATCAACTTCGTAGGCGTTACCAGCTAAAAATATTTTATGCTTTTGGGCAATTTTACCCAGCGCCTCATACTCTGCACCAGCCATTTCTATACAGGCTTTTTCTGCCCATCCTCCGAGACTATCTCCCATTGGAAAACCTGTGAGGAAATATTCTGGCAGTACAATTAAACGACAATCAAAGCCAATGAAAGCGATACTGGCAGCAATTTGTTGAGCTAGGCGGTTGATAGTGTTTTGCATGAGTGATCGCGCTTCGTGGCGATCAGTTGCTTGGTTGACTGCATGACAGGTAACTTGGAGTGCCAAGGCCCGGAATGAGTTGAGATTATCAGTATTATCTGCCATGCTGTATCCAAATTTTTTTACTACTTTATAGAATACGCTCGCCACCCCAGAGCGATCGCACTAATTTATCCGTCATTTCTGCCCCAAATAGCCGCACAGCAATTTGGTTGTCTGGGTCGCGTTCTGCAACAGTTCGGCGCACAAATAAGTCACGCTTAGATAAAGCAGTCCGTTCTGATTGCGCTACTGGTTCAGCTTCATCTACCCAATCTAGCCAACGATCTATCATCTCATGCGCTACCGTGTGGACACGAGCAAGTGTCTCTTCTGTAACTGGACTGGTGTAACACAAACTAGTATGAGATTGTACCTGACGGATATACAGCGTTTTGCTAATATACTGCTGAAAACGTGAATCTTTCAGGAACGCCAAATATGTCTGGTTCACAGGTTCGTAGTAACGATCCAAATAGTCGAGGTCAGTGAATAGATCAGTGCGAGGGACGTAATCTATAAAAAAGAACAGTTCTGGAACCGTGGCAAAGACAATAGCCAAATGAGGAACACGAATCTGCGACTTGAGCCAAACAGTTAGGTGCATATTGCAAAAGCCAGATTTAGGTTCGCGCAACCATGAATGCACAAGCCAATCAATTTCTGGGCCAGAGAAGGTATTGAGTGAGCCGTGCGCTTCTCCAATCAAGGCAGAGTACTTTTGAAAGTTTTCGGTAGACGGATCTGAATGTAATTCAAAAAAAGCGTCTATTTTCTCACGGAGTTCATTTGTCCAACCCCACAACTGCTCAAATAAGGCTGTATTGTCTACATTAATTTGCTGCTCAAGCATTGTTTGTACCCTTTTAGATAAGAATGCAAACAAACATAATATAAAAGCAAAAAACCAGCATCTAGCTTCTGCCAGAATTCTTTCACTGAGCCAGAACAACTGTAAAATGGCGTGGAATTATTGTTTGCTTCTCCTGTCTTTGGATAAACTTAATTTAAACAAAAAACTCCAGGTAGAAGAGAGAATGTCAAATTTCCGCGATCGCACAGAGTCAAACACCGATAAAGTTTTACTCATCGGAGTTACTGGCGGCACAGGTGGAAATGTCGTCAAGGGATTTCTCGAACAGGGAGTTACCAACCTGCGAGTCATCACTAGAGAAATTGACTTTAATCGTCCAACTCTTGCAAAGCTCAATGATGCCGGAGTTGAACTGGTAAAAGCCAACCTCGACGATGAAACTTCTCTCATAGCAGCCTTTGCAGGAATTTCGGCTGTTTACTGCCACGCCACTTCTGCGGACTCCGCTAAAATTGACCCGCTAGAGGTAGAGAGAGCAAGGCGAGTTGCACAAGCTGCCAAGCAAGCTGAAATTAAGCACTTTGTCTACAATTCCGCAGGTGGGGCGGATAGGAATTCCGGAATCCCTCGCATTGAGCAAAAATATCAAGTAGAGAAAATTCTCAAAGAAGCGGGCTTACCGACTACTATGTTGCGAGCTTGCTTGTTTATGGAGGAGTTTTGGAAGAAGTACACGCGACCTTCTATTCTCAAAGGTAGTTTCCCATTTTCAATTCAGCCAGACAAGCAGCTTCATCTAATTACAACTAAGGATATGGGCCGCGTTGCTGCCTATGTAATCAAACATCCTACCAAGTATATTGGTCAAGAAATTGAGCTAGCTGGTGATGTGTTGACTCCAAAGCAAATGGCAGAGGCATTCTCTCAAGCGCAGGGGATAAAAGTTGTCCATAAAGAGACACCTGCTTGGATTTTCTTACTCTTACTGCAAAAAGAACTGTTCGATTTGATTCAGTGGTATCGCAAGCAAGGTTATCAAGCCGATGTCCAGCGTTTACGAGAAGAGTTTCCTGGACTTCTAACAACATTTAGTGAATTTTTGGCAGAAACTCACTGGTCAAATGCGGAACTCACCTATGAGAGTCTGCGATCGCATTAGTACACTGTGGCAAAAGTCTGCTTACCTTTAACCAGTTGCTCAGAGCAACTGATTAAGCTAGGTGAGAGGTAACTTGCAGTGCCAAGATCCGGAATGAGTTGAGATTATCAATATTATCTGCCCTGCTATGTACAAATTTTCTTAACGATTGCACCTCCCCAGAGCGATCGCACAAGTTTATCTGCCAACTCAGAACCAAACATCTGTGCGACAAATTTATTACCTGGATCGCGTTCAGTACTGGTACGCCTTACCAACAAATCACGGGCTGCCAAAGCGATGCGTGCATCTTCTGGTAAGGGTTCAGCTGTATCTACCCAAGTTAGCCAGCGATCGAGTGTTTCGTGTGCAAGTGTGCGAATCAGTTCGAGGGTGTCCAAGGTGGGTGCGCCTGTGTAGCACAATTTAACAGGCGATTGAAATAATCGAAGATACAGACTTTTGCTGGTAAATACCTTGAGGCGCGAATCTTCCTGTAACTTTAAGAATGTTTGATTAACTGGCTCATAGTAGCGATCGAGATATGCCAAATCGGTTAAAAGCTCAGTTCGGGCAATGTAATCTATATAAAATAATATATTTCCATTTGGAAGTGTGCCAAACTCAAAAGCCAAATGGGGAACCTGAATATGCGACTTCAACCAAGTGGTGAGACGCATAGTGCTAAAGTTTGATTTTTCCGGGTTTCCTAGCCACGAATGCACCAGCCAGTCAATTTCTTCCCCAGAAAAAGCAGTCAGTGAACCCTTCATATTGCCATCGAGACTGCTGTATTGCTGTAAATCTTCTACAGAAGGGTCTGGATGTAAATGGAAACGAGCCTCTAGTTTTTGGTGGAGTTCTTTTGTAATTCTCCACAACTTTTCAAATACAGCCTTATTGTCTAGATCGCTTGGTTGCTGAGTCATAGTTTGAGTTTGCGGTTTTTCTATAAACTTTATATTTAGTTTGACACTTTTTGGCATCTAGCTAGTTGCCCATATCAAGTAACATATTCTATCGAATTCAGGACTGTGATAAAAAGCCCATCAACTAAAGCATGATAAAGCTATTGCAGCAATCTGTATCAACCGATGATTCTTTATTTAGCTCTTAATTTAGATGAATATTTTCAAATAGTATATATATAAATTCGGTTTGATATTCTGAAAATATACGTAGGGTGTATTAACGATAGCGTAGAACACCCAAACCTCGATAATGATGCGTTACAAACTCCCTTCAAACACACTCTACAATACCTAATCATGTTCAAAAATCCAATAGTAATTATAATAATTAAATATTTTTTTTAAAAGCCAAATTATTAGGATTTAGTTTACATAATTAGCTAGAAAATGATTTTGAAATTTGCTTAATACATTATTCTAATAGTTTATTAATGTTGCTTGAAAAAGTTTTTCACACTATTTATTCGGTATTAATACTGAAAAAAAGGCTTATGGGAAGTGTTAATTTTAGTTAATACACATTATAATCTCTCTAAAAAAACAATATAAAAATGCGCCTGCCTTACAAACTGAGATTTGTTTCTTCTCAACTAGTAACTGTAACAGTACTGCTGACATTACTCTTGTTTATTCCTCAAATTTGGCTTAACTGGGAAGTATACTATAACTTCAATAGTATTATTAAACATGAATTTAAACTACAAACGCTGAGTGATGAAATTACTTATCTTGATGAAGTATTAACGATGTCAGCTCGGATGAATGCTGCTACAGGAAACTCTATCTGGGAAAAACGATATCGCCAATTTGAGCCTAAACTCGATATTGCTATTAAAGAATCTATCAAACTGGCTCCTAAAGCATATCAAAATGAGGATGCCCAAAAAATTGATGTTGCTAATCAGCTTTTGGTCGCAATGGAATATAAATCTTTTGAGTTAGTTAGCAAAAATCAAAAAGAGACAGCACGACTACTACTTTCTAGCCGAGAATATGAAACTCAGAAACACATTTATGCTGATGGTGTTGCCAAAAGAAATCGTAATATTCTACTTCAGTTACAGCAAAAGGTTGATGAATATTATAAAAGAATATTTTGGGCAGTTTTAGAATCTGTTATAAGTTTAGCACTACTGATTCCAGCATGGCTTTTAGTATTGAATTTATTGCAGCAATACTTAAAAGATAAAAAAATTGCTCAAGCCGCCTTAGAAGAAACAAATTGTAGATTGGAAATGCAAGTGGCGGAGAGAACGGCAAAATTAGAACACAAAAATATTCAACTAGAACAGACACTACAAGAATTACAATATACTCAAGTACAACTTGTTCAAACCGAAAAAATGTCCTCATTAGGTCAGTTAGTTGCTGGTGTTGCTCATGAAATCAATAATCCAGTTAATTTCATTTATGGAAATCTAATACATATTAGAAAATATAGTCAGCAATTACTAACTTTAATTAACCTGTATCAGCAAGAAAATTGTAATTATAATCCAGAAATAACTAGTTTGATTAACAAGATAGATTTAGAGTTTATTCTTGATGATTTGCCAAAAATATTATCCTCAATGGAAATTGGTACTGAGCGCATTTGTGAGATTGTGCTAACTTTGCGGAACTTCTCGCGTCTTGATGAAGCAGAAATGAAACCTGTTGATATTCATGAAGGAATTAATAGCACGCTAGTAATTTTAGAGCATCGCCTTAAAGAAAATCATAAGCAGCAAGAAATTGCAATAATTAAAAATTATGGTAATTTGCCTCTGGTTGAATGTTATGCAGGAGGGCTAAATCAGGTATTTATGAATATCTTAAGTAATGCTATTGATGCTTTATATGAACAGCAAGAGGAGCATTTAAAAAAAGATTTAAAAAAACATCTAAATTCTATTATTATCCATACTAAAGTTGAAAATGAAGATTTTGTAATTATTAGTATTAAAGACAATGGGATAGGAATATCAGAGAAAGTTAAGACTAGATTGTTTGACCCTTTTTTTACTACTAAGCCTGTAGGTAAAGGTACTGGCTTAGGATTATCTATCAGTTACCAAATTATAGTAGAGAAGCATAAGGGAAAAATCAACTGTATTTCTGCACCTGGGAAGGGTACAGAATTTGTAATTGAGATTCCCATCAAGCATATGCAGTAAGTAAATATAAATTCATTTGGGATTTTCTAGGTTTTTAGGGCTAACCCAAGCGTATTATTTTTATAGTCATATCTTTGACATAATCTTGCAATGGTTTTGTCAATACGCTCTGCAATAATTCACTCATTAAACTGTTTAACGGAACTAGGCAGGTAATTCCTGCCTTTTTTAATCAATGCCTTCTAGCAAGGTAAGGCATTAAGCTGTTATGCAAATAAGATTGCACATCAACTGGTGAGGTTGTCCTTTGTCAATTGTCCTTTGTCCTTGGTAAACACAAATGACTAATGACGGTCTACACGGAAAATATTGCAATATGTAGGCGCGTTAGCTTACTCTTTAATTATGGGCTATTTCCCTTTACCTGAGAATTATTGATAGAAAATCCTCGACGAGTAGGTTTAATATTAGCTAATTCCACCTTAAAACTTACCTTATCAGTCATTTCACCACTTCTCGCTTCCAAATCCCACTTTCCAGGGCGCAAATTCCAAAATAAAGAATTAGCTGAATTTGTATCTAATTTTTCCCCATTTAGCCACCATTCAACAGACACAGATTTATTTCCCGCTAGCTTAAATTCGAGTTTTTGCTTTGTTTCTTCACCTGGATACACTAAAAATAAATCGCCATGATGCGGGGACAAAATTCTAAAATTGGTAGAAACAAGACTCGATTGCTGTTGTTTTGCCAACCACTCGTTATACTCTGGTGGTAAGTTAAATTGGTTGTCACCTTCGTAGGCAATTTTATCTTCTGGATAGAAATATTCTTGCACCACTGAAGTACAATCTGGTGTTGGTCGTAATCCCGAAATTGCACAAATAGGTAATTGCACTAAACCTTCTGGAGGCGGAAAAGCTGCTGGTTCTTGATGTTCGTGCAAGTGTAGCATAATCCGATTCCACAAAGGTGCAGCGCCTGTCACACCTGAAACTTGTCGCATCGGTTCACCGTTGAAATTGCCTACCCAAGTAGCGACGGTGTAATCAGTAGTGAAGCCAACTGTCCAAGTATCACGAAAATTGGAAGAAGTGCCAGTTTTAACGGCAACAGGAAAGGGTAAATTTAACACGGAGTTTACACCAAATGCTGTGGCACGAGCATGATTGTCACTGAGGATGTTAGTAATTAATTGCCATATCGTCGTTGAATTTTGGATGTTACATCGCATATTTGGTGCGCTTTCAGCGCAACTTGGATTTTGGATTGGAGAATCGGAAAATGTGCTTACTAAAGGGATAGACTCTCCAAGTCGTGCCATAGTAACGTAAGCTCTAGCTAATTCCCATAAACTGACTTCGCCGCTACCGAGAGTTAACCCTAAACCGTAATGTTCTGGGGTTTGATTGAGATTTTCAAACCCAAGTTGATGCAATCGTTCTAAAAAAGTCTGCACACCTACTTTTTCTAAAACCCTGACTGCGGGTACATTTAACGAATTTGCTAAAGCGATTCGCACCCGCACAGGGCCAAGAAAGCGTTCGGTGTAGTCGGTTGGGCTATAAAGTCTCGCGCCGGGAATTGCATAACGGGCGGGGACATCTGCCAAAATGGTATTTGGGCGAATTAAACCTTTTTCTAAAGCTAATTCATACACAAAAGGCTTGAGGGTAGAACCAGGTTGACGTAGCGCTTGCACTCCATCATTGCGTCCTAGTTTTGCTTGATTAAAGTAATCAGGTGAACCGACATAAGCCAAAACTTCACCAGTGTGGTTGTCAATCACCAACGCAGCTGCATCATGAACATTATTAGCGGCGAGAGAAGAAATCACCTGCTGCACCTGTGCTTCGACAAACTGCTGTAAAGGCCGATTTATAGTTGTGCGAATAACGGATTGATCCCCCCTAACCCCCCTTAATAAGGGGGGGATTAAGCCCTGCTTTTCAAGGGGAGTTGGGGAGATTTGATTGGCTAACCAAAATAAAAAGTGTGGTGCGGCGATAATTCCCCGTGGGCGAGATTGAAACACAACTTTTTCGGTTTGTGTTCGGTCTGCGTTCGACGAAGACGTTGGCGCAGCCATCGCACCACTAATATATTTTTCCTCTACCATACGATTAAGGACGTATTTTTGTCGCTGCTTCAACCGTTCCCAATGTTCATAAGGGTTAAAGTATGTGGGATTATTGGGGATAGCGGCCAACAAACTGGCTTGAGCAAGATTTAACTCACTCGCTGGGATAGAAAAATAAGTCTGTGCGGCTGCTTCTACACCATATATATTCCCGCCCATTGGTAGCCGATTAATATATGCAGAGAGAATTTCATCTTTATTCATCCCTGCTGTTAACCGCCAAGATAGCCAAATCTCTTGCAGTTTACCAGAAAAGCTGCGGGGGACGGGATCTAACATCCGCGACAGTTGCATAGTAATAGTGGAAGCGCCGGAAACAATTCGTTTCGCGTGGATGGCTTCTTTGCTGGCGCGGATAACAGCTTTCATATCCAACGCGCCGTGATGGTAAAAGCTGCCATCCTCGGCGGCTAAAATAGCACGGATAAACTGGGGCGAAACTTGATTTAGCGGTACAACTGATGTATGTTCTTGGTCACGGGTGAGCAATGTTCCTAATGGTAAACCATTGCGATCGCTAAATTGCATTGCCAGTTGATTTTGGGCAATATCTGCGGCTCGAACGGGCGCAAAATAGGGTAATAAGCGTATAATCAGGCAGATTACCAGCACAGCTAGGATAAATTTGCTACTTTGCTTAATTTGGAGTAGCGATCGTAAAATTAGTTTCATCAGGGAATCCCTGTCAAGAAAACCTACCTTAATTTTGACGCAGCGATTACATCTATATCAGTAAATATGTCAAATCCTTAATAATTTATTTGAAATTACTTAGCAGATGTAAATTAATATTTGCAGAAGTTAAATACTTATTCATAGTTAAGAATTGTAGTGATTTTTAGGAACAATCACACAGGATTAGTTATCTATGTAAATAAACATAGTAAAATCCAAACTCGGGGTAAAAAATAGTCTTATAGCATCCTTTATTCGTCTTGGCATTACCAAATCAAAGAGAGAATGCTAACTTTTGTTCGCTATAAGTTGTGAATTTTTTATTTTGAATTATTAAAAATATGATTATCAGATTTTTACACCGTTTACACAATAAAATTCTCTATTTCTTACTTAGCGTCCTTCGCGTCCTTCGCGGTAGCCTGCGGCAAGCCGTTCGCGTAGCGTCTCGTAGAGAAGCGTCTACGTTAAAAAAAGTTAGCCATTCCTCACGCCAGAAGAGAAGGATACAGTTTCTTCTTCTCTTTACATTCATGCTAGCAATGACAGGGTGTAATTTTTTTGGTATCAACTCAAGTAAAGAACAACTCCCAGCAGTATCGCCACTTACACCACCAAAATTACCAGACTGGATTGAACAAATTAGTCCCATTGGCGATGCAAAACCTCTCAACCAAATTCGCATCCGTTTTAAAGAAGCTTTAATTCCAGTTGAAAGTCTTGATAGTCCAGAACAACAGAAAATATTAGAAAAATTTGCCCTTTGGCCGCCTTTACCCGGTCAATTTCGCTTTTTAACACCGCGTATGGTAGGTTTTCAAGCTGAGAAAGCATTGCCAATAGCGACAAGATTTCAAGTCACTCTCAAAGCAGGTTTAGCTGATTTAAAAAATCATCGCCTAGATAAAGATTTACCTTGGACTTTTAATACTGAATCTATCAACCTGACTAATTTACCCGGTGTCAATCCCATTGAGAAGGCTGATATTGAACCCATTGATTTACAACCAAAGCTACAGTTTACTTCCAACGTAGAATTAAATTTAGCTTCTGTACAAGAAAAATTACAGTTAATTCCCGAAGGGAAAAATAAGGGTGTAGGCTTCAAAGTCGAATTAAATAAAGAAGAAAAACCAGTAAAAAATGAAGAAGATCCTTTAGAAAAATTTGACCCTTCAGCCCGCAATTGGATTTATAATCTTATTCCACAGCAAAATCTTGAAAAGGCAACCCCTTATCGCCTAGTCTTTTCTCCCGGAATACGTCCTGCTTATGGCAATCTCCCTACAGAGAAAGAATTTGCTAGTAAGTTAGTAACTTATTCACCTTTAGCATTCCAGAAAATTAACTTTTACGGACAGCCAGATTCAGGTGGAACATTTGGACGATTTATTAAAGGCAGTCCCCAGCTAGAATTTAATAATGTCTTATTGGCCGATTCAGCTAAAGAAAGTATTACTATTAATCCAGCACCAAAAGACATTTCGAGAATCATCCAAATAAATGATGAAGATAAAATTGTCGGACTCAATCCTTATGCGCTAGAACCAGCTAAAACTTATACAATTACTATTGGCGGAAATCTCAAAGATAAGTTTGGGCAGACTTTGGGTAAACCTGTAACATTTAAATATGATACTGGAGATTTAGCCGGGGATATCTGGGTACCATCAGATTTGAATATTTTCCCCACAGATAAAAATTTACAGCTAAATATTACTACAGGAAATCTGCCAGAATCTAAATATAAAGCAGCTTATCGAGCAGTTAAACCGACAGATTTAGTTTATTTTAATAATAGTAGTGATTTATTACCACAACCTTCTGATTGGCAAAGCTTTAAGGTATCGGGTAAGAAGAATCAATCAGTTGATATTGCTGTTCCTCTGCGGGAAAAAATAAGTGCAGCTACGGGAATGTTAGCTTATGGAGTTCAAGCCCGTACTAATAAATATCAGGAAAATGGAAAGGAACTGTGGCGAGAACCTACCACTTATGGCTTAGTTGAATTGACTAATTTGGGCGTATTTACTCAGTGGTTCCCTGAGTCAGGCTTAATTCGCGTCAATCATCTAACAGATGGTTCGCCAGTTCAAGCGGCGGCTGTGGAAATTTATCAATCAAAATTACAAGCAAAATCTCGCCCCGAACCAGTACCTTGTGCAACGGGTAAAACTGATGAAAATGGAATTTTTAGAATTGTTCGTGAAGGATTACAGCAATGTTATTTGGGCAATGAAAGTTCTAGTAAATCACCACAATTATTAGTAATTGCCCGTGAAAACCAAGATTGGGCATTTGCTAGAACTGAAGAATATAGCGGCGTTTATGGCTATGGTATTGATGCAGGTTGGCAAGATAGTAAGCCAGAATCACGCGGGGTAATTTTCTCAGACAGACAGTTATATCAACCAGGCGAAAAAGCTTGGTTTACTGGTTTTGCTGGCTTCTTGCAAAATGGCACAATCCAACAAGATAAAAATGCCGTTTACCAATTAACTTTAGTAAATCCTGATGGACAAAAGACTAACTTAGGTACACAAACTACAAATGAATTTGGTACGTTTTCTCTGGAATTGCCAATCAAAACTACTCAGCGCTTAGGCTACCATACAATCCAGGCTAAGGGTAAAAATGGACAAGAACTTTCTGGTGAATTTCGGGTGGCTGAGTTTAAGCCACCGAACTTTAAAGTCGAACTGAACTTAGATAAAGAATTTGCTTATATAGACGATAAAGTTGATATTAATGCTACCAGTAATTATTTATTTGGTGCGCCTGTAGAAGGTGGAGAAGCAAAATACTTTATTACTCGTCAACAGGCTAATTTTATTCCCAAAGGTTGGGATGAATTTACCTTTGGTCGGCAGTGGTTATGGCCAGAAGAATCTCCTAGTGTCTCTAGTGATGTGTTGCAAAATAATACCCAACTAGATGCTAATGGTAAAAGTAGTCAAACCGTGAGTGTGGCTAATGATTTGCCATATCCCATGACTTACCAAGTAGATGTGCAAGTTGCAGATGTTTCTAATCTGTCTGTAGCGAATTCCAAAACTTTTACAGCCTTACCAAGTAATCGTCTAATTGGGTTAAAAAGTAATTTCATTACTGATGCTGGTAAGGCTTTTCCTATTGATGTAGTTGTTACCGATCCCACAGGAAAACCGATAACAGGTCAACGAGTGCTACTGGAATTACAAGAGATTAAATACAGCAGTGTCACTCAATTAGTTGAAGGTAGCCGAACGGCAAAAAATCAAGTTGAATATAAAACAGTCGGACAAGCAGAAATTACATCTGCTAGTAATCCCCAATCGGTAAATTTGACAGCACCGGAATCTGGTTCATACCGGATTAGAGTGAATTTTAGCGATGCAAAATCCGAATTAAGTTCCACCGATTTACAAATTTGGGCAACTGGACAAAACCCAGTATTTTGGGGTTCGAAAGAAAAAGATGTCTTAGAACTTAAACTAGATAAACAAGAGTTTAAACCTGGTGAAACTGCTACTGTACTAATTCAATCTCCTTATCCAGATGCAGAATTGTACTTTGCGGTGATTAAAGACAAACCCCTTTATCAACAAATTACCAAGGTTCAAGGAAGCGCACCACAAATTCAGTTTCAAGTTACACCAGAAATGCTGCCCAATGCAGCCATTGAAGCTGTATTAGTAAGACAAGGTAAACCCATCAGCCAAGTGGAAGTAGGAACTTTAGATAACTTGGTGAAGATTGGTTTTGCACCTTTTAAAGTTAACTTAGAAGATAAGTATTTAAAACTGCAAGTTAAGCCAGTGCAAGCATCATTAGAACCTGGTGCAGAAGAAACAGTACAACTGGAACTGAAGGATAATCAAGGAAATCCCACCAAAGGACAGTTTACAGTCATGGTGGTAAATGAAGCGGTGCTACAACTTTCTGGTTATCGTCCACCAGATTTAGTGGATACAGTTTATGCAGAACAGACAATATCTACCCGCTTTAACGATAATCGCGCGGATGTTATATTACAACCGCAAGATGTAGCTAAACCAAAAGGTTGGGGTTATGGTGGTGGTTTCTCAACTGGTGCAGCTAATACTCGCACTCGCACCGATTTTAAAGCCTTAGCTTACTACAACCCTTCTGTTCTCACTGATGCAAATGGTAATGCACAGATAACTTTTAAACTCCCGGATGATTTAACTACATGGCGGGTGATGGCTGTCGCCACTGATGGAAATCTGCGTTTCGGGAATGGGGACGCGACGTTTATCACCACCAAGCCACTGTTAACTAATGCCATCTTGCCACAGTTTGCCCGTCCAGGCGATCGCATTCTCGCTGGTTTATCCGTCACCAACAACACCGGGAATACAGGAAATATCTCAATTAATGGCGAACTTAGCGGTAATGTGAAGTTTGCTGACAAAAACCCCACAACGACTGCATTGCAAGCCAAAGCTGAATCTGCAACTCATGCTTATCGCTTTCCAATGGTGGCGGATAGCGTCGGAGTTGGTAAGGTTCGCTTTACCACTCAGCTAAATGGTACAGCCACAGATGCTTTTGAAGTTCCTTTAGAAATTAAGCCAGTTGAAATTACAGAACAAGTCGTTGAAACTGGTGTCACCGAAAAACAGGTGAAAATTCCTCTGAATGTTGATAAAAATACCTTCCCTGATGCGGGAGGTTTAGATATTCAGTTGGCGAGTACTTTAATACTGGAGATTCAAGCACCAGCAAAGCAGGTTTTAAAAGATAATGATTTGCCGTTTACAGAACCTGCTGCAAGTCAATTAATGATTGCGGCTAATTTGCAAACTATCGCCCAAAAATATGGCCAAACCTTTGCAGAATTTAATCCTAGCCAACAAGCTAATTTAGCAATCGAACAATTACAAAAACTCCAAATAGCCGATGGTGGTTTTGCTGCTTTCCCCGGACAAGAAAAATCTGACCCTTGGGTTTCTGCTTATGCGGGTGAATCTTTGGCTAAAGCCAGTCAGGTGTTTCCTAATTTAGTCGATTCTGGAATGCTGTCTCGCCTCAAAACTTATCTGCAAAAAGTTCTAGCGAATCCTGGAGAATACGATTTTTGCAAACAACTACTCTGTAAAAGACAACTGCAAATTAATGCTTTAATCGCCTTATCAGATTTAGGAGATAAACGCAACACTTTTCTCGCAGATATTTATGAACAGCGCAATAATTTTGATTTAGTAACTCAAATTAAACTAGCGCGATACTTATCTCAATTCCCAGAATGGCAAGATGAATCTCAACAATTAGTAAACAAGCTGCAACAGAATATCTCTGAAACTGGCCGCACAGCAGTTGTGAGTTTACCCAGCAGTTGGGGATGGATGAGTTCATCTACGACGACGCAAGCGCAAGCTTTACGCTTATTTATTGCCAAGCAAAGTAAACCCGAAGTTATAGATAAGTTATTCCAAAGCCTTCTCGCACTGCGACGGGACGGCACATGGCAAACTAACTATAATAATGCCCAAGCCTTAACAGCTTTGGTAGAATATAGTCAACTGCAACCCACACCGCCTAATTTTGTTGCCACTGTGCAATTAGCTAGTAATAAGTTAGGAGAAAATCGCTTTGAAGGTTACAAAAATCCTAGCTTACAACTAATTGTGCCGATGAATCTATTACCTCGTGGTCGTAAGGATTTAACACTGCAAAAATCAGGTAACGGCACTTTACACTATCTGGTTGCTTATAATTATCGCTTGCAGGGAAATCAACCAGGCAGATTTAACGGGTTACGCATAACGCGAGAAATTAGTCAAGTAAGTGAAGAGAAAGTTTTACAAAAAACGGGGATTTACGCTTTCGATAAACCCTTGACTTTAACCTCTGGACAGGTGTTTGACATTGGTTTAGAAATCATCGCCGATCGCAGCGTGGATCATATAGTAATTAAAGATCCTTTACCAGCAGGTTTTGAGGCGGTGGATGCAAGTTTTCAAACTACCACAGCTGCATTACAAGCAAAAGCCGATAGCTGGGAACTTGGGTTTAAGAATGTGTACCGCGATCGCATTATCGCCTATGCTGACCACCTGGAACCAGGAGTTTATAGCCTGCATTACTTAGTCCGTTCTGTCACCCCTGGTACATTTTCCTGGCCTGGTGCAGAAGTTCACCTGCAATATGCACCAGAAGAATTTGGGCGTACTGCTGAGTCTACATTGATATTGGAGGATGGAAAATGAATGATTTTTAATCATTACATTGTAATTGAAGCATGAAAATTTGAAAGGAGCGATCATGCGATCGCCCACACCAACCACCTAAAACCAGGTGTATATTGGCAACCTGTTATACAGTAGATGCTGCGCTGTTAGAATAATGGAAAGTTCACCACATAACAAGCAGCATCTGGTATTACCTTTATGAGTAATTTCAGGATTTCTCTGGTGGTTCCTCACCAATGAACAATGCTTTTTTACTGTGCTTCAACTGTTTCCAAAGTGCTTTAATTTGTTTGTAAGCATCTTCTGGTTCAAGCTTTCCAGATGTTTCTAGACTGGTAATATAGCTAACTTTGTGAGCAAATTCTTGAAGGTTGGCATTAAATACTAAATTCTCTGGCTTAACTTGACCATAATAGCGACTACGAAGGTAAAGAAATTTGTTTTTGTCGTTAATATTAGACTCGTCCATTACTTCACCCCCAATAAGTGACTTTTAGCAACGATAATCACAACAAAGATCGCTTCAATGAAGAAATTGCCGCAATTATTGTGAACGATGAGTGAGTCTAAAAGGGAACACAAAATAAATTATACAGCAACTAGCTATTTATTAGCTGTGATGATAGTAAGACTTTTGAATCATGCACATTAAGCTTAGACTATACCAGTTTCTGGTAATAATGTTGCAAGATTGATTGGCTCTAAGCTTTCTATGTCCTCTGGATTAGCCTACAGCAAGCCGCTTCTAGGGTTGAAGTTGCTCATGAAATAATATAGGCGTAAACTAAATTCCCCTGCTTAACACTGGGGAATTATGTTAGGGCGATGTCCATCTCTCTCCTACCACCATTTGCCCAATCATCGCTGCAATAACTCCAGCACACCGAAAGAACATCGGTAGTTATACAAGAGATACAACCCAACTTTAAGGTAAAGAGTCAGTTGATGTTATTCCTGACTGCTGAAAATTCTGAATAGGAATTTCAATTTGAAATTCAGTTCCCTTACCTAATGCAGAGATACAATTTAGTTTTCCCTGGTGCTTTTCGACAATAATCTGATGACTGATTGATAACCCTAAACCAGTTCCTTGACCAACAGGTTTAGTAGTGAAAAAGGGATTAAAAATCTGTTCCTGAATCTCTGACTTCATACCAGGGCCATTATCTTTGATACTAATTAAAAGCCTCTCGTTGTCTACAACTAAAGTTTTTATTTGAATAGTTGGTATCTTATTTGCAGACTGCCAAAATTGCATATTATCCTTTAAGGCATAAATTGCATTATTGATAATATTCATAAAAACCTGATTCAACTGGTTGGCATAACAACTAATATTAGGCAGTTGACCATATTCTTTAACTATCTGAATATCAGGTAATTTATTTGGTAGCGTCAACTGATGATTTAGAATCATCAATGTATTATCTATGCCTTCATGAATATCTACAGATTTAATTTTTGCTTCATCTAGTCGTGAGAAGTTGCGTAAGCCCAGAACAATATCTGTAATTCGCTCACTACCTGTACTCATAGATGCCATTAACTTAGGCAAATCGTCACACAAATACTCTAGTTCGATAGATTTTATTTTGGTTTCTATGGTGGGATTTATTTGGGGATACTGCTCTTGAAAAACCGCAATTAAATCTAGTAAATCATTGATATACTGATTTGCATATCTGAGATTACCAGCAATAAAACTCACTGGATTGTTAATCTCATGGGCAATGCCTGCTACCATTTGTCCTAGACTTGACATTTTTTCACTATGAACCAGTTGAGCTTGTGTTTTTTGTAAGTCTAGCAAAGCCTTTCTTAATTCCGATGTTCGTTCTAAAACCTTTCGTTCTAACTCATTGTTAGCCTTTTGTAACGCTGCTGCGGCTCTGTAGGTTTCTGTAGCAATACTGGCAATATGGGTGGCAGTTTTCAGAATTTCTAGATGATGCTGAGTTGGATGACAAGGAAATTTATGAGATATAGCAAATGTCCCTAAAACTTCACCAGTTTGCGAAGTAAAAGGTGATGACCAACAAGCTCTGATGTTATAACTCAAAGCGAAATCTCGGAAATCAGCCCATAAAGGATCATTAGCAATATCGGTAGCAAATACTGAATCTCCTCTATGAGCAGCAGTACCACAAGAACCACAACATTCACCAATCATCAAACCATCAACACCCTTAGCAAATTCTTCTGGGAGAGTAGGTGCTGCTCCTCCCCGTAACTGCCGCTTGTCTTCATCTACAACTAAAATGGAGCAATATGCCCCAGGTAATTGTTGCTCTAGCAAGATACAAAGATTGTTAAAAATTTCATATAGGTTGACTCCAAACGCAACTTGTTCTAAAACTTGGCTTTGAGTGTAAACTAACGCTTCTGAACGCTTGCGTTCAATCGCTGTTGCTAAAATATGGGTTATAGATTGTAAAAAATGAACATCATCTGAAGAAAAAGTTCTGGACTCAGTAGCATAGACTTCTAGCAAACCTAAAGGCTTACTCTCACCCGGAATTAGCACACTCAAACCAGTAACGCTATCTGGCGGAGAAGGAATAGTTAAATCATCGATCTGACAATTGGGTGTGTTACAATTAACAACTAGCTGAGTATTATCCAATAATTTTTGTACTTGCTGATTAGTTGTGACATTAATATCAGCAGAGTCTGTTTCTAAAGGTTTCTCCCCAACACTAGCTACTTGACGCAAAGCATTACTATCTGAAAGTACTTGCCAGATTCTACTGTATTTAACATTGAGTATTTGAGCAACTAAACTAACTGTATCTTGGAACAAATATGATAATTCTAGTCCTGACAGTGCTTTTTGCCCAAGTGCATTTACTGCGGATTGATAGCTGAAATTCATCGAGGAATTATCAAAATCATGCCAGTTATTGTTTGACTGAGTTGTTTTGCTTGATGTCTGTAAATTTAAGTTCATAAACGGATATATTATTTGTTCTGCGTATCTAATAGTTCCCTAAAAAACTTAGAATATCTATCTACTTTTCAAAACTTTAAGATAATGGAATATTTATAAATCAAAGATAAAGTAGGTTAAGCACATCTAAAATAATCTTGACAAAAGCATTTGCTCATGTGTGAAAACAATAATCAGATTTATCTTTGATAAGCTATTCCACATTTAAATTGCATATACTGGGCGGGCAGGATGCCCACCCCACAAGAGTTATATTTAATTCGATGATGCAAATTAGATGTTTTTTAGCTTATGATGTCCGGTTAATTACTGTTGATATGTTATTGCTTTTGCCCTTGGCCTATCTTCTCCGCAATAAGAAGGGTACAAAACAAAGTAAGCAGTTAAAGATTTAGCTGGCACATTTTCAGATTCCGCACAAATCATATTATTTTACAACTACCCATTGCGTGACAGGTGCCATTGCCCGCCAGCCCAAAAATTTCCCAATAGGTTCTGCCCGTTGAATAGCAACACGAGTTAAATCGCCACCGACTTGTTTATGCCATTGAAATAAAGTTTGCTCACCCTCTACCGTCACCACATTTGCCACCAAACGCCCACCTGGCCGCAGTGCTTCCCAGCAAATATCAAAAAGTCCCGTTGCTGTCACTCCACCACCAATAAAAATGGCATCTGGTGCTGGCAAGTCTTTCAGGGCATGGGGCGCTTTCCCTTCAATGATTTGCAGATTTGGAGTACCAAGAGTGGCGGCATTATCGGCAATATAGAGTAGTCTAGATGAATTTTGCTCGATCGCGATCGCCCGACATCGAGCATTACTCCGCATCCATTCGATGGAAATTGAGCCACAACCCGCGCCAACATCCCACAACAATTGTCCCGGTGTGGGTGCTAAAGCTGCTAGGGTGATTGCCCTAACCTCATGCTTCGTTAACTGTCCATCATGGTGATAAGCGTTATCTGGTAGCCCTGGTAATCTTGGTAAAGGGATAACTCCAGCATCAGCAATACAATCAACTGCGATCGCATTCAACGCAGCAATTTCAGTTTCACTCCAAGATGCAGCTGTGCCTTCTACAATTCTTTCATGATTGCCGCCCATACGCTCCAAGACGGTAATTTTGCTGCCACCATAGCCGCGATTTGTCAAAATTTTCGCAACAATGGCGGGTGTGTCCTTCCCTTCGCTCAAAATCAACAGTCGCGCTTTTGGGTAAATGTAAGACTGGAGTAGGGAGGATGGACGACCATTCAAACTCAAGGTTTCCACCTCAGTTAAAGACCATCCCACCCTGGAACAAGCAAGGCTAAAGGCTGAAGGTGCGGGGATAATCGTCATTTCAGAAATGGGAATTCGCCGCATCAAGGTGACACCAATCCCATAACACATCGGATCGCCGCTTGCGAGTACGCAGATTGACTGATCCCGACGCTGGATGATTTCTTCTACAGAAGTGCTAATGGGAGATGTCCAGACTAGTTTCTCACGCTCATCGTCTGTAGGGAGCATAGCCAAATGGCGATCGCCTCCGACGATTACTTTAGCTTGATCCACTAGAGAACGAGCGATCGCGCTTAACCCCTGTAATCCATCTTCCCCAATGCCGACGATAGAAAGCCATTTCTCTGTCATACTAATTCATGATTAATTCTTTATCGATTTATTGAATTTCTCATAAATTTTAAAAATAGTGAACACTACTACTTTCTTAAGCTACTTTTGAGGGTTAGTAGTAAGGACTTCAGTCTTTATTTTTTCAGCACTCAATTCCTTACTAATAACTTGCTTACTTGATCACTGTTAAACCAGCGCTGCTGTTGCTTTCACAGCAAAAATCTTCTCAATCACATCTTCTACAACCTTATCTGGCGTGGAAGCACCAGAAGTGATTCCCACAACAATTTCACCATCTGGCAACCAGTTTTCTGTAGTTATTATCTGCCCATTTAATTGCCGATGTTCTATGGAATCTCCTGATTTAATCCGCTCAACAGTATCAATATGATAAGAAGGTATTCCTCGCTCAAAAGCAATTTGTTGTAATTGAGTAGTATTTGATGAATTAAATCCACCAATTACTACCATCAAATCTAAATTATGCTCCACCAATTCCAACATTGCATCTTGCCGTTCTTGGGTGGCATCACAGATAGTATTGAAGCTTTGGAAATGCTGATTTAACTCTATGGGGCCATACTTCTGCAACATAGTCCGCTCAAAAAGCTTTCCGATTTGCTCAGTCTCGTCTTTAAGCATCGTAGTTTGGTTAGCAATCCCAACTCTTGCTAAATCACGATCTGGGTCAAATCCTGCTGAACAAGCTTTAGCAAATTTTGTCAGAAATTCTTCACGGTTACCACCATTGATAATATAGTCAGCAACATATTGTGCTTCTTGCAAATTCAACACAATTAAATACTTGCCAGCAAAGGAACTAGTTGCAACTGTTTCTTCGTGCTTATATTTACCGTGAATTATTGATGTATAATCGATTTTTTTGTGCTTTTCTACTGTATTCCAAACTTTAGATACCCAAGGGCAAGTTGTATCAACAATTTTGCAGCCTTTATCGTGAAGGATCTGCATTTCTTGAACGCTAGCCCCAAAAGCGGGCAGTATTACTACATCACCAGTGCCAACAACAGAAAAGTCTTTATTCTTTCCTTCAATGGGAATGAATTCTACTTCCATCTCCTGCATTCGCTGATTTACAGAAGGGTTGTGGATAATCTCATTAGTAATCCAGATGTGTTCTGTGGGGAAGTGCTGACGGGTTTCGTAGGCCATGGCCACAGCCCTTTCTACACCCCAGCAAAACCCAAAGGCTTGTGCCAGTCGGATCGTCACATTACCCCGTTGCAGGATGTAATTGCGATCGCGAATTTCTTGAATCAAGTTACTCTGATATTCAGATTGCAACTGGGTAGCAACTTCTGCTTGATGACCAAAGCCCTTGCGATTGTAATTTTCGGAATGTTGCAGGCTGCGCTTAAAAGCTTTTGTATCCATTAGATTTGTCTATTTCAACCACTATTTTTTATTTTCTCGCGCCCAGACGAGATTTATACACAGTTGTATTCAAAAATATTATCAGAGAGGGGGAAAGGGAAAAGGATTTAATGCCTTTACCCTTTACCCTTTAACCTTTTCCCCTCTTCTTCTTGCTGGGATTTTAATTCGATTTCGCCATAAATCTGCAATGCAGAACGCCAAACTATATACCCTTCGGGACTTAAATGTAAGCCATCAGTAGTAAATTCGCGGCGGAGATTTCCTTGCTTGTTAGTAAACAGGGGATATAAATCAAGATATTTGACACCTTTTTTGCTAGATATGCTTTGCAATTGCTGATTCAAACCCTGAATGCGACTATTGGCAACAGCTAGAAGTTTATCTCGTCCTTTCCAGGTTGCTTCCTCTGCCCCATGTGGCAAAATCGATTGCACAACAATTTGCGCGGTGGGATGCCTCTTTCGGAGGTAATTGATAATTTGTCGCTGATTATCTAAAATTTCCTCGTTGCTCACCCCCCGAATTAGGTCATTAATGCCAATCATCACAAAAATGACCTCTGGTTTGCTGCGGTCAAATATTTTCAACCTGTTTAAGAGTCCATTACTGGTTTCGCCAGAAATCCCTTGATTGAGCCAAGTTTTACCTTCGGGTAATAACTCAGGGGGAAACCATAAACTCAGAGAATCTCCCGCCAGGATAGTTAAATGCGGAGGACGTTGGTCAGCAGCGACCTTGGCTTCTTGCTTGAGAATTTCTACCCACTCTTGGTAAGTGAGTTGATGACGGCGGCCCAAATCAGGTGTAGCAATTTGGGTTGAGTTGTTCAGGTTAATTTGTTCTGGGGATGTAACTATCCCAAAAAAAGCGGCCAATTTCTGCTGTTGCCAAATTAGCAGAATGACCGCCAACATTAGGATGCCGTTGGTTAACAGCGAGAAAAATGCCCAGATAGGAAAGGTTTTTGCAGAAGTAGACACGACTAGCGAAATTTACCAATTATTTGAATCAAATTTTAACGCTAGCGATCGCAAATTACACAATCTTAAATTCGGGAGTGGGGAATGGGGAGCAGAGGGAGACAAGGGGACAAGAGGTGAGAATTTGAAACAAGTCTTTCCCCTTGTCCCCAATTCTCCTTGTCCCCTTGTCCTCTTCCCTATTCCTTATTCCCACTAAACTAAGTCGGACGATCGCCAAATTCGGAGTTGTAACCCTCTTCGCCGTGTTCGTTGATATCCAAACCTTGCAATTCTGCTTCTTCTTTGACACGCAGACCGACTGTAGCATCGATAATCTTGAGAATAATCCACGTACCAACACCTGCGATCGCGTAAGCAATGGCAATTGCTACTAGTTCAACTCCCAATTCACCAAAATTACCACGTAGCACTCCGTCTTTACCTCCGCCGTTGACTTGAGTTGTGGCAAAGATGGCCGTTAAAATTGCGCCCACTGTACCACCTACGCCATGCACGGGATAGGTATCTAAAGCATCATCAATTTGCAGCTTATGCTTGAAACTCACAGCATAGAAGCAAACAAAGGCGGTGATAAAACCAATTAAAATCGCTGATAGCGGTGTCACAAATCCGGCGGCGGGAGTGATCCCTACTAAACCAGCAACGGCTCCTGTAGCCGCTCCTACGGCTGTCGGTTTACCCCGTAAAACTGCTTCCATAATTAGCCACATTAAAGCCGCCGCCGCCGCCGCCGTATTGGTGGCAACAAAGGCTGTTGTTGCTAAATTTGTTGTGAAGTTACCAGAAGTTCCACTAGCAACACTTAGGGCACTCCCAGCGTTGAAACCGAACCAACCAAACCAGAGCAAGCCAGCACCCAGCAAAATGAAAGGAACATTGTGCGGCGGACTAAGGCGATCGGGATGGGTTTTCCGAGGGCCAAGGACGATCGCTGCTACTAGAGCAGAAACCCCAGAACTAATATGAACCACTGTGCCACCTGCAAAGTCGAGGGCACCTAATCCACCAGCTAAACCCAAGAATCCACCTTTCGCCCATACCATGTGGGCTAGAGGGGCGTAAACAAAGGTTGACCACAGCAGTACAAACAGCGAATAGGCGCGGAAACTCATCCGCTCAACGAGCGCCCCAGAAATTAAAGCTGGGGTGATAATGGCAAACATGGCTTGATAAATCGTGAATGCCTGGTGGGGAATCGTTCCGGCATAAGAGACTACATCAGCATATTTGGGGTCTGCTGCTTTGAGCGCATCTTCATAAGGCAGGTGCGGCAAGTAGCCTTGAGTCTCTAAACCGACACCGTTCAACCCAAACCATTGCAATCCACCGATGAAAGGCAACCCTGGTGCGAAAGAAAGACTATAACCCCAGAGAATCCAGGTAACTCCCACGATCGCCATCAAGACAAAGCTCATCATCAATGTGTTTAGGATATTGCGCGATCGCACAAATCCACCATAGAAAAACGCCAATCCTGGTGTCATTAGCAGCACCAATGCTGCTGAAATCAGCATAAATGCCGTGTCTCCAGTATCAGCAGCAGGCGGGGCAGCAACTGGTGTTTGGGCAAAAGCATTACCCATTAGCGGCCCTGCCAAAAACAGTAGGGTCATAGCCCCAATCATCACAACTTTCTTCAACACTTCTTTTTCTTCCTAAGCACCAACGATTTGTATCCTTAACTACATTTGATTACTTTTGGCTACACATTTTTGTCTTAAAAGTTACTTAACTTTTATTTTCTGGAAATGTTAACAAAAATATAATCCTGATTGTAGTTGCCAAAATAGAAACAAGGGTGTAGCGATGCAATGATTGCATCTTTTTGTGCAGGATAGCATTTTATGCAAGCGCTACAAAACTCCAAATTTTTAGTTACTTACTGTTACAAAACAAGATACTTGTAAAAATTGATAATTATTATCAATTTTCAGAAAATTTGTACAAATTTATCATGAATTCTCTTTATCTCTACGCATTTACGCGGGAGATATACAGATTGTTGCTTATCTTCGGCTGGTTATTAAAAACCTTGGCGATTTTTGGTCAGCTTATTATGTGTTTAGGGAATTCCAGCAAAAGAAACATCCCATCTCCAGATAGCACATCTGTGCTATCCAAACAAATGTATAAATAATTTTGGATAATTTATGTTTTGCCAGTCTCTGAAAAGCAGGTATTAGAAAATTTATTAATCTAGAAGTTCTACTTAAGGTCTGGGTGCAAACATGATAATGAGAACACTCACTAAAGCTAAACATGCTCCTATGAGGTCGTAGCGGTCTGGAGTTACACCGTCTACCTTCCAACCCCAAAACATTGCTATTGCGATAAACACACCACCGTAAGCAGCATACACTCTGCCAAAATTTGCCGATTGAAGAGTTGCAATAATCCCATAGAAAGTTAAAGCAATTCCCCCCAATATGCCCCACCAGAACGGCTTACCTTCGCGCAGCCACAACCAGATTAGGTAGCCTCCTCCAATTTCAAATAAACCAGCCCACAAAAAATACAGCAGAGACTTAATCATTTGACAAATTTATCCATCAGCTAGAACTCAGTGAAATTACGCTAACGCTTTTAACTAAACTATTGTCATTAATTGAAGTAAGTTTATTGACCTGGGCATTGGCATTGGATATTAGGTATTAGGCATGGTGGGCAATCTCCTTGTCTCCCCTTTAATCTCCCTCATTTCCCTGCTTCTTCCCCAGCCCCCAGAATGTAGATAAGGCTTAAGGATGAAAGCACCATTACCTAATAACGAAATACAGAGAATCGAGACACTTTTGGAGTATAAAATTCTCGACACACCATCTGAAGCTGCCTTTGATGACCTCACCCGTTTAGCCTCGTATATTTGTCAGACTCCTATTGCCTTAATCAGCTTAATTGATACAAATCGCCAGTGGTTCAAGTCAAAAGTCGGTTTAGATGTCTTAAAAACACATCGAGATTTTGCATTCTGTAGCCATGCTATTTTACAGCCTGACGTTTTTGTTGTGCCTGATGCAACAAATGACGAAAGGTTTGCCACCAACCCACTGGTTACATCTGACCCAAATATTAGATTTTATGCTGGTGTACCTCTGATTAACCCTGAAGGATATACTCTAGGAACTCTGTGTGTGATTGATTACGTACCACGAGAACTTACTCCAGAGCAGATAGAGGCATTACGAGCATTAGGTCGTCAAGTCATCAAGCAACTGGAAATGCGCCGAAATTTAGCAAGTTTGGTACTTGTTACCAAGAAAAACAAACAGGCACAGAAGGTAAGCAAACAATTTTTTAAAAAGATTGCAGCAGGTTTTGGTGTAGCATCGGTAATTTTAGTTTTGATTGGTGTATTTTCCTATCAAAATACAACAGTATCTACTAATAATCGCAGTATATTAAAAAATATTTCTCAAAAAATCAACAGTTTAGAAGAGCTACTGTCTCAAATAAAGGATGCGGAGACTAGGCAACGTAGTTACATTATTACTGGAAAACCAACTTATCTAAAACCCTATCAAGAATCACTTGCCAATGTCGAGCAAGAAATTGCCAAACTAAAGAATTTAAGCATAGATCAACCAAACCAACAAAAGCAGATTGCAACGCTTGAAGTTCTAATTGCAGATAAACTTACTGAACTAAACCAGACTATCAACTTACGCCAAAAAAAGGGAGTAGAGGCGGCGTTGCAGGTAGTACTGACAAATAAAAGTCAAAATCTCATGGATGATATCCGCAAGGAGATCAATGAGATAGAGAACGAGGAAAGGGAGCGGCATCAGCAACTTTCACAAACAGCAAAAGCTTGGACTCGCAAAACAACTGTGACAATTGCGATCGCTATTTGCCTCAGTTTTATCGTTCTGACTGTAGTTTACTACTTCATTTATCATGAGGTAACAGAGCGCAAAAGGGCAGAAGAAAGCTTAAATCAAGAACGTAACTTTATCTCAGCAGTCCTTCATACAGCCAGTGCATTAGTAATAGTTCTCGATTCTCAAGGGCGAATTGTTCGTTTCAATCAGGCTTGTGAGCAAATAACGGGTTACTCCTTCGATGAGGTGAGGGATAGGTATATATGGAACCTGTTGCTAATTCCTGAAGAGATGGAATCAGTTAAAGCAGTTTTTCAGGAATTGCTAACTGGTAGAGGCTTTTTGGAGTATGAGAACCATTGGGTAATGAAGGATGGCAGCCGCCGACTGATTGCTTGGTCGAATACCTTCTTAAAAGACTATGAAGGAGCGGTGGAATACATTGTTAGCACTGGCACTGACATCACCGATCGCAAACGAGTACAACAGCATTTAACTGCACAATATGCTGCAACCCGCGTTTTGGCAGAGTCTACCACAATCAACGAGGCTTACCCTCGAATCTTACAAGGAATCTGCGAGAGTTTAGGATGGGATTTAGGTGAAATTTGGATGGTCGATCAGCAAGCAAATGTGCTGCGTTTTCTTTCCATCTGGCATAAAGCATCCCTTGAAGTGCAAGAATTTGAAGCACTGAAGCGACAAACCACTTTTATAGAAGGAATTGGACTACCTGGGCGTGTCTGGGCTAGTTCTGAAGCTGTTTGGCTGACTGATGTCGTTAATGATCTGAATTTTCCTCACTTCAAAATCGCGGCTCAAGTAGGACTACACGCAGCTTTCGGTTTTCCAATTCGGACTGGTAACAAAATTCTGGGCGTGATTACTTGCTTCAATCGTGAAATCAAACCTCCTGACCAAGATTTAGTCAACACGATGAATTCTATTGGTGAGCAAGTGGGCCAATTTATTCAGCGTAAGCGGGCTGAAGAGGAATTACAACGCCAAAACCTGCGATCGCAACTTTTTACCGAAATCACCCTCAAAATTCGCCAGTCTTTGCAAATCGAAGAAATTCTCGAAATCACTGTCAAGGAAGTGCAAAAGATTCTCCAAACTGACCGAGTTTTAATCTATCAGCTTTTACCAGATGAGTCTGCAACCTCCGTTGTTGAAGCAGTAATTTCTGGCTTACCAGAAATCAAAGAGCAAAATATCACCGCCCCTTACTTACGAGCAGAATACCTGCAACAGTACTATCTACAAAAGTACCGTCAAGGAGAGATTTTAGGACTAGCTGAGTTAGATTTACTCGAAGTCCAACAAAGTGACCTCAGATTAATCCAACAGTTTGGGGTCAAAGTCAACTTTGTTGTACCTATTTTGGTCAAAGAAGAACTTCGCGGCTTGCTCATAGTCCATCAGTGTGATGATTCTCACCAATGGTCTAGTTTTGAAACTCATCTCTTGCGGCAAATAGCTGACCAAGTAGGCATTGCCTTAGCCCAAGCTCAACTTTTAAAAGCAGAAACTCGTCAGCGAGAAGAACTTGAAATTGCCCGTCAGCAAGCGGAATTAGCTTCTCAGACTAAAAGTGCTTTTTTGGCAAATATGAGTCATGAAATTCGCACTCCCATGAATGCTGTCTTGGGGATGACCAGTTTGGTTTTAGATACTCCCTTAAATCCAGAACAACGAGATTTTATTGAAACAATTCGGATTAGTGGAGATGCCCTTTTAAGTTTAATCAATGAGATTTTGGATCTTTCCAAACTTGAGGCTGGAGAAATGGTTCTCGAAGCTCTAGATTTTAACCTATCCACTTGTGTTGAAGAGGTGGTGGAATTATTGGCTCCATCAGCCCATAGTAAGGGGTTAGAAATTGCTGCACTACTTTATAGCAACGTCCCTACCCACCTCAAAGGCGATGCTAGTAGGTTACGGCAAATTCTGATGAACCTAATTAGCAACGCTATCAAGTTTACTAGCGTTGGTGAAGTCGTAGTGCAAGTAGAATTGCGATCGCCTTTGGCAAAGCCATCGCTTTCCTCCACAACAGCCACCATCTATTTTGCCATTACAGATACAGGTCTTGGCATTAGCCCTGAAGACCAACACAAAATCTTTACGCCATTTACCCAAGTGGATGCTTCTACCACTCGCAAGTATGGTGGTACCGGTTTAGGATTAGCCATCTGTAAACAACTGGTGACTTTGATGGGAGGAGTCATTGGGCTGGAAAGCGAGATGGGGAAAGGATCTAAGTTTTGGTTTGAGGTGCCTTTTGCCAAACAACTTGAAACTGTTTTGCCAAACTGCGATCGCTTCTTGCCTGCGACACGTTACACGAAGGTCAAGAGCGAAGGCGGATTTTTGAACAATCGCCGCTTGTTAGTGGTAGATAGTAATGCTACTAATTGCAAAATTATCTATCATCAAGTTACCGGGTGGGGAATGCAGGTAGATCAAGCTGACAGTATTGCTGCTGCACTCATTGCTATTCAGGAAGCTTGTGAGCGTGGTAATTCTTATGATGTTGTCTTGGTTGATATGCAAATGGCTCAAACTTCTGGCATAACTTTAGAAGAACAAATTA
Organism: Desmonostoc muscorum FACHB-395; assembly: GCF_014698035.1. Taxonomy (GTDB): domain Bacteria; phylum Cyanobacteriota; class Cyanobacteriia; order Cyanobacteriales; family Nostocaceae; genus Nostoc; species Nostoc muscorum_A. The sequence goes on along the minus strand of NZ_JACJSF010000051.1, from coordinate 25,627 downwards.
AAGCCAATTCTGCAATTGCTAAGATACCTTTGATTATACTCACCTCTATTAATCAACGTGCCCAATTGCAACGGGCGCTCAAAATAGGATTTGCTGCTTATTTAGTCAAACCCGTTAAGCCCTCTCGACTCCTTGATACCATTATGAATATTCTAAAAACTCAGCCTCAACCAGAAGAAGGGTCTAAAGAAAGAAGGCTAGACGCTACCACAAAAATCTCAAGTACAGAAATTTCCTGCATTCTTACTTCCTCTGCCCCTAACCCCTCTACTCAATTCCAGTTAAGAATTCTCTTAGCTGAAGATAATTTGGTGAATCAAAAAGTCGCCCTGAAGCAACTTCAGAGTTTAGGCTATAAAGCCGATGTTGCTGCCAATGGAGAAGAAGTTTTGCAGCTATTAGAAAAAATTCCTTATGATTTGATTCTAATGGATTGCCAAATGCCAATTCTTGACGGTTTAGAAACCACAAAAGAAATTCATCGTTGGCAAGAAGACGCTTTTGCTCTGCGTCGTCGTCCTGTGGTAATTGCAATGACGGCTAATGCCATGAAAGAAGACCAACAAATGTGTCTCAATGCAGGAATGGATGACTATCTGAGTAAGCCAGTGTTTAAAGAAAAATTAGCTGCCACTCTAGAACATTGGACAGGCGTTATCCTCTCAAAACAAGAGCCAGTTGTTGATGAACAGATAGTTTCCACCACAAACAACGACACAAGTAACCTAGCAATTGATTGGGAACACTTGCATCGAATATCGGAAAATGATGGAGAATTTGAATTAAATCTATTGCAAATATGCCTTGAAGATGTTAGACCTCGTTTAGAGATAATGATTGCAGCGATCGCATCTGATGACTTTGGGCAAATTGCGCGAGAAGCTCATCACCTTAAAGGTGCTAGTGCCAACGTTGGAGCCACAGCTATGTATCTAGCTGCTGACAAACTAGAAAAGTTAGCTTACGAGCAAGAGCTTAGAGATGCTACTAACTTAGTTTTAGAGTTAAAAGAATTTGTCAACTCTATGCAAGACTTTTTAACAAGAAAGAATTCAGTCTAAATTCTGTATGAGTAGCAGAAAAATATGTGAGTTTAAAACCCACACTAATTAATTTTGAATTCTAGATTCTTTTTTAATCAGAAATAAAGTAACAAATCACACCTCACTTCCCAACCAAAAATAATTGGGTATAAATTCCAAATTAATATACAAAAACAGCTTTGATACAACTGTACCAATAAAAAATATTAGCATTTACAGGAATAAAACTTGTATAGAATCTTCCTACATCTCCAGCAACTTTAGCTGATATAGTAGCGGATACCGTCATTACTTGGCGACTTATCATTATTCAAGAGGTCTTATGAAACGCTTAATCTACATCATCCCTGTGACTGCAATTAGCTTACTGACATTGGTAGGATGCAACAGCGATCAAAAATCCACTACCCAGACTCCTGCTACCACAGAAACCACTAAGGCGACAACAGGATCTAAAACCCCTAGTGCCACGCAGGGAGGTTTTGATACTTTGGCTGGTGTCGTTACAAATACAAAAACTGCGGTGCAAGGCGGAAACTTTGACAAAGCTCAACAGGAATTTAATAAGTTTGAAAATTCTTGGTCTAAAGTTGAAGATGGTGTCAAAACTAAATCTTCAAAAACCTATAATGTCATCGAAGATGCTGCGACCCAAGTGAAGGGTTCGCTAAAAGCAAAAGATAAAGCGAAATCTCTTAAAGGATTACAAACACTTGAGACAAACATCGCCACTGTTTCTAAGTGAGGTAAAACTAACATAGAGCAGGAGTTAAAAGACAAGAGACACCAAAAAAAGTCTTTATATCTGGCTTTGAGACAAATAGTTCTGTAGCTTATCAAGTTACAAACTGCGATAGTTTCCACTGGAGATTTTGGATAATGCGTTCATTTCGCAAATACCACCGGACTCTGGCGATTATTTTGGCTTTACCGCTTGCTGTAACATTGTTAACTGGTATTGCAGCTACCTTGGTAGGTGAGTGGTCAGCTAACATTGGAGTTCCACGTAGTCTACTACTTTCGATTCATCGTGGTGAAATCTTGGGTTTACAGGGAATCTACCCGATTTTGAACGGACTAGGATTATTAGGGTTGTTGGTTACTGGATTAAGTATGACTAGTTTGTTTCGTAAGAAAAGGTCAAAATCTGAGTAAGGATTAGTCAAAAGCGATCGCAGTCTTTTAAGGTATAAAAACAAGTCAGTTACCCTGCGATCGCAAATAGTGAAATCAAACCATAATCCATTGTCTCCAGTGCTGCAAAAGTCATTGTAGAAGCAGTTCCAGAGGTATTGCTCTGCTTTAGAACGGACTAGAATCTGGATAGACATAACTTTTTCAATTCTTTGACAAGCTCCTGTAACATCAAGCTATTAACTTAGAAAATATTGCTTTTAACAAAATAACGACCCATAGCAACAACTAAAAAATATTTCAAATTTATTGATTTTTAAGTTACTCAGTACTGAGTGCTGAGTAAAAAGTAAAATTAGGACAAAAGCGAAGCAAGTAGCGTGGATTTAGGGGAATACAAAACGTTTTGCTACTACCAAGAGGACTTTTAAAACATCCTCTAAACCAACAAATATTTTTGAAGGTTCAAATAACTATGAATAATCTATCTCATCAGTATCTAGAAGAAAGTAATAAAAAGGAGAAGCTTTTATATACTGCTGATACAGTGCGTGCTTATCTTCGCGAGATTGGACGGATACCTTTATTAACTCATGAGCAGGAGATTAATTTCGCCAAGCAAGTTCAAAAAATGATGGCTTTACTAGCTACAAAAGAAAAATTAGCTATTCAATTAAAACGTCAACCAACACAACAAGAGTGGGTTGAAAATATAAATATTGGTGAAAAATCACTGCTACAACAGCTACATCAAGGGCAAGAAGCCAAGCAGAAAATGATTCAGGCTAACCTGCGACTTGTAGTATCTATTGCTAAGAAATATCAAAGACATAACCTAGATTTTCTCGATTTAATTCAAGAAGGAAGTTTAGGCTTAGAGCGAGGAGTTGAGAAATTTGACCCAACTAAAGGGTACAAGTTTTCAACTTATGGCTATTGGTGGATTCGCCAGGCAATTACACGAGCGATCGCCGAACAAGGACGTACTATCCGCTTGCCTATTCATATTACAGAAAAGCTGAACAAAATCAAGCGGATTCAACGTGAACTAACTCAAAAATTAGGTCGTACTCCTACCGCAACTGATATCGCCGAAGAACTATCTTTAGATCCAAAACAAATTCGAGATTATTTACTTTTAGCACGTCAACCTGTCTCTCTAGAATTACGAGTTGGCTCAGACAAAGATATAGAATTACAAGATATGTTGGAGGATAATGGACTTTCCCCAGAATTATACGCTGACCATAAGTTTCTCCAACAAAATATTCAAAATTTATTGTCAAAATTAAATCCCCAGCAGCGACAAATATTAACTTTCCGTTTTGGTTTAACAGATGGAAATGAACTTTCTTTAGCAGAGATTGGTCAACGGATGGGTATTAGTCGAGAACGAGTGCGACAGATAGAGCAACAAGCTTTGGGTAGTCTAAGAAGACATAAGGATAAGATACACAGCTATCTAGCTAGTTAATTCGTAAGCCGAATATCTTGTTATTGGCTCTTTACTTCAACCCGCAGAGTTTGGTAAATCCTGATGGGCGATGCCTGCAACAAGGTGCTAAGAGCGTCTATGCAATCTACAAAAACAGAGATTGAACAGTCAGATCCTTCTGGGTAATGCTAAAGTTACGCTGTTCTGCTGTGGCAATGAATGAAACGATCGCTTCACACGCCACTGCAACGGTTAACATCACCAGGTTTCGTGCCAACGGATAATCACAGACATCATCATTAACCTCGGAAGGAACACGATAAACGTCATTCCAAATCACTTCTGCATAATCAGCTGATAGCCCAGCATGAAGACAAGGAATGCTTAATTGTTTAGCATAATTTTTCACTGCTTGACGTGCCACACTATTATCAAAGACATCGACAATTAACTGGCTGTCTTTGAGTAGTTGGGTTGTATTTGCTGATGTCAACTCCTTTGTTCTAGCATCAACTTTAGTGCCAATTGCTCGATATAAATTGTTCGCCAAAATTTTCGCTTTGAACGCTCCCACATCAGAACGGTAGTAAGGCTGAGTTGAAAGATTGCATTCCTCAATGCGATCGCGATCTATCACTGTAAGTTTATCAAAACCAGACCGAGCTAAATTTTCAGCAATATTAGCTCCTAATGCTCCAGCGCCACAAATAGTTATAGGATAGTTTTTCAACTTTGCCATCACAGCATTGGTGCGGTAAAGCTGTTCGTGAAAAAAGATACTCATTGTTCTCACTACTCTTGTTGTTCCATCACACCTACTAAGGATTGCAAATCAAAATCGCGATCGCGTCCACTCAGACAAATACCAGAACTAACAACAGTCAAATCAGTTTTTGCGATCGCACTACTATGGCGAATACCATCAGCAGTTGTCCAATCGACTGTCCAGTAATCGCTGCGATCGTGGAATTGATTTAAGGTACCACCGCCCATTTGCAAAGCCTTTCTCAATCGCTTTTCATCCTGTTGAGGTTGAGTAAATCCCTCAATGCGCCAAGTTGCTAATTCATACACTGTGAGGATTTCTGGAGTAATGCCTTTAAACTGTAATTCCTCAGCAGGAATGAGTTGCTTAACAGCAGATTGCAGAGTTTCAGAAATTGCCGGATCGGTACGGCGATCTACTTCCTCAAACCAGCATGAATGTCCATTCCATCGGGCAATGATTTGCTCAAAAGTAGCGCCCTCGGTAACTAAGTGGACTGCGATCGGCTTAACTACCTTCAACCGTTGACGCATATCTACTTCATTAACCGGGTATGCTAACCAAGTTTGTTTTTGCAGTTGGTGTGCTAACCGCAACCGTATTTGGGGAAAATGTTGCAAATATTCCACAATTTGGGGTAAGTCTGCTTCTTCTACAACCGTTGCTGTTTTCTCATTCACAGGCTGAAAGATGCCCCAACCTTCAAATTTACTAGGCTTTGGCGTGAAGGTGTAAACCATCCCGTCTACCCTTGTGCGAACTAGTCCACCTTTGATACAGGGTGCAAGGAATTGGGTGGTATGTAATTGCGCTTCTGCGATCGCAATTTGGTTGATTAGCTTAAATATGTTAGTCATAACTAATACCAATTTTCAAAAATAAGGCTACCAATGCAACCCTAGAAACCGTGATGAAATCTCACTTTCTTAATTACGAATTAATATAATTCTGCGTGCAAGTTGGTGGAGCATTGCGTGTTCTCAATTACTAGAGGAACTCCGCTGGTGAGTTGTTATACACTCTTTCAAGGATGGCTACTTTTAAGCCTACCTCCCAGGTTCTTCGCACTCCCCGTTCACACACGCCCACTGCATTTGGCAGTGTTACCGTTCCTCTCGTACTAGTATGTAGGCTCTACGAGTTGGGGCACGCAGGATATTAATATAATACAATATATTACAAAATACATGGAAAAGCGATCGCGGTTGTCATTGCCATAAAGGAAATTGAGATAGAATCTTTATCAGTCAGCTAGGGTTCAAGGGTTTCAAGTTTGATCTGCCAATAATATTCATTTAGCATTCTTTCAAATCAGTGTATAGTTGAGGTTCAATTAGAGAGTGTCGCAAAAGCATTTTTACAACTAATTTTAGAAAATTTTTGGCAGTGGAATCATCTTTTAACACTAATAACTCTTTTGCAAAATCTGGTTGACTACCGTGTGCTATATTACTTCTATAAGCATAAAGTTTTTTCCAAATTGCACTTTCAGATGTATTTACAAAAAACTGAGAGTAATCCAATTGATTACTAAAACGCTTTGATAATAAATTGATTTTATTTGTAACTTGTCGCGTAATGGAGTCTCCTGTATCAATTGGCTTATGTGTAATTAAAAATTCAATAATAGTAAATAGTCCAAGAATCTTGAATTTAGAATTATGAGGAATATTCTTTAGTTCGTCTAGCATATTAACAGCTTGTTTTATGTCTGGATACTTAGTCTCATCTAATTGCTTATAATCTAAATATATTGATCCTATATCTTGTAAAATTGTATCATCAATAGATTGAGTTAAAGATAAGCCACTATTCATTGCATTAAAATAATTGAAAGTATATGTTGGATTTTTCAAAATACCAAACCCTTCTAATTGTTCATGATATATAAACTGTAATCCGAATTCTAGCTCTATTTTTGCTAAATTTGCTATCCGTGCTAAATCATGAATTATAGAATTATTCCCCTTAAAAGTTAGTATATAATATCTCCAATTTTGTGGTTCAAGCTGCTGACTTTTATATTTTTTTTGTTGGGTGTATTCAAATCTTCAACATACACTAATTCATAAGGAGATAAATTAAATCTAGAAAGTTCATAAAAATATCCTGAGTCTAACAAAGATTTTCTAATCTGGTCAATTTGGATAGAATCAGCTTTTTGAAAGTAGCAATCTTCAATAACTTTAAAAGGTAGATTGCAGTTGACATCGAGTAGATTAGCTACAAAAGCGAAGCTAGTATTTTCTGACATATTGTCTCAAAGCTTAGTTTTAATATCTTTATCAGGATGCGTTATAAATAACTATGACGCACCCTGATAGAGTCTATTTATCATCTCGCACAGGCAATGGTATGTCCAGAATCTCCATTAGCAAATCGAGACGAGAGGGGCGCGTTAGGAGTGGGACGATGTTCGGCAAACTGTAGTAGTCACCCGCGAAAGTGAACGTATCTACAGGTGCTTGCTGCTGCTTCAGTTGAGTCTCCACCCAGTTGTAATGAGTACCTACACGGACAATCACCACATTGGGCATTATCGCCAACTCCCGGCAGTAGTTCTTGTAGACTTCACCGAAGTAAGGAGCAGCATTTTCGCCCTCATCCGTTACCACAATAATCTGGTCAACCACCTGCTTTTTCCGCCGCATTGCTTCCAATGCACAGCCGATGCTAGTGCTACCGCCTGCCTTGATGTGCTGAAAGGCACGCTCCCAGTCACTCAACTCCTTGCCTTTTGCCGTAACAGCATAAGGAATGGTGTCGAAGGCGTAGACAAATAGTTCTGCCTTTGTGATACCAGAGATTAGGGCAGCGAGTTGCTTACCGATCGCGATCGCATTTTCCATTGAACCAGACTTATCCACCAATAAAGCAGTTGGACGAGCGATCGCACCACGCCGTTTCACCTGTTCGTTTGTCACCTTTTCCAGTTGGGCAACGGTGTCTGCGTCAAAATCTCCTGCGTCTGCGGCAATCTGTGCTTTGAATGCTGAGACACGCGTACTCTTAGACGCTGCTTCTAGCTTGGAATCAATCAGCTTCTTGACTTGTGGGTGATCCATTGCACCTCTCGTCTGGAGAGACTTGAGGTTGTTGATCGCCTCTTGAGGAGTCATGCTGTTGATTAACGCCACCAATACAACTGGTGTAAGTTGCTTGATCGCACCAATTGCGATCGTGTATGGAATTTTGAACTCCACAATCAGCCGTGCCTGTTCTACGGCATTTGTTGCCTTAGCCAGCTGCTTCAGCACATTTGCTAAGGAACCCTCTGGAGGACTATCGCAAAACAGAATCGCATTTGCCCGCTCATTTGGCTTGATGTGCAGCGAAGCATACAAGTGCTTCATTGCTTTACGACCTCGCAAAGCAGCGCGATCAAACAGAGCCGGATTGCTCTCCCGTGTCTTCAAGTAACGTCGTACCGCAGTCCGGGCGGAACGAGGCAGTTTATTCTGCTGCTGCTTCATGAAGTCCACCACACGAGCCACCTGATAGGGTGGAAACTCTTGCAGCATCATAAATCCAGCATCTCGGTGTTCAATTAAATTGCTGGTTAGTAAATGAGCTAGGAATACTTCTTTATGGTCGCGGACATCACCATGACGCTGATACCAGACTGCCAAGTGTCCGTAGAAGATGGGATCGAGTTCAACAATCAACTGATGAATTTCTGCGACTTGCTCAAGCTTGCGGTGAGGAGTTGTCAGCAAACTGTTGAGCATTTCCAAACGCAGATCGCGTTCTGCGGTTTTCATTATGAACCTCCTCTATTTGTGATGAATGAGGAGGCAGATGTTGCACGCGGGGCGATCAAGTCACCGCGCAAGTTGTAGAAGCATTGGATATAACTTATGCAGAGTTATGTAAGCTTCCGCGATCGGGGCGCAGCAACAACTGCCAATAACTATGTAGCAGTCCTAATTAGTATGTGAAATTCTCTGTCTTTTTCTTCAACTTCGCGTCCTTCTCTAACGAGACGCTGCGCGAATGCGTCCTTGGCGGTTCGTTTAAAAAAGTAATTTTTGCAACTCAACAAAGACACAAAGAAAAGACCGAAAGAGAAGTTGTCATCAATCATTAATGAAATAAGATCACTTCGTGCAAGTCGAAAAAGCTGTTGATTCACACACGGGATTTGAACCCGTAGTTGCTTGAGCTTCAGTCAAGTGCCTGTACCATTCGGCTAGTATGTAAGCTTATCCAGTTAGGGCACGAAGTGAAAAATTTAGGTTTTAGAAAGTTGATTTAAAATAAATCGAATTTCTTTCTTATTACACTGCTGTTTCCTAACAGCGTAAATCATTCGACCTGTATATGCCACAGAACGATGAATTACACCTTTGACAGCATCCGTCACATAATGAATGGGTGGCCATGGCAAATCTTCAAAGGTAATTAAATACCAAATTTCGTTTAGCTTCTGGTATTGATGATAATTATCAATGATGACAATATCAGTTTGTTCCTGCTTTTGCTTTTGCTTCTGCTTTCGAGGTATTTTCTCAGATGCACAAAGAATTCCGGTTTCAGGATGGATATAGAAGCGATCGCGATGGTTTGTATCTAGCTGACTTCGATACCCTCGATAAGGCTTGCTATAGAAACCACCATCAATTATTTCCACATATCGTTCAACATAGTCCCACACATGACCGATAACATGCTGTCCTGCCATTGTACTGGGATCTAATCGTTGACACAATTGGCTGTAAACGTCATTCCAAGGCTGTCCGACTTGCGATCGCAAAAACCGACGCAGAGGGCCGAGATGATCTGAAAGATACTTGGATTTATTTCTTGGTTTAATCAGATAGGGATTCAACAATCCATCCTGAATTGCATCCTGGGTGATTTTGTATAATTGCTTTTTAAAACCAGTCACCTTTTTGAGGCTAATTCTTCTCCCACCACGAGGACGCTCAATTACAATCTCGCTCAAACGATGTTCGCTCATATCTCACGTTGTTTAAATGCAGTTGTACTAATTGAGTTGTTATTAAACATGAGTTAGCTAACATCATTGAACTCACCTCCGTATTGAGTAAAGGTTATAGATAAATACAATTCAAATAATTGAAATTCCGCACAAGTTAGCAAAGCAGTTTTCACAATTGCCTATACCAATTTGGCTACGCTCCCATCAAAGGGAGCGACAAGATTTGAACCTGCATTCCGTTGCCGGAGTGTGTAGACTTCACAAGTTAGGGCGCGGAATAAAATTTAACCATAGACAGCTTCAGGGCGGACGATTAAATCGCCACTAGGACGGCGATCGATTACGTAACCAGAAAGGCGATCGCTATTCACATCTAAATGTCGAGCAACGCGCTCCTTCACTGCCACATCATTCATCCCTGCTGCAATTCCCAATTGGGTTTTTGGCACATCAACAGAACGTCCTTCAAATCGAATATGAACCATTCCAATCACCTCTTGTTTTAATTACAAATTACGAATTCGTATTAGTGGATCTGATCGGGATTGAACCGATACCCTCCCTGTGAGAGTTACACTCACACCTCATGCAAGTTGAAAAAGCTGTGGTTACATCGCAGGAATTGAACCTGCAACTTATCGTTTCAGATACGATCGCTCTACCATTGAGCAAGTATGTAAGCTTTTTCTGTTAGGGCACAAGTGACATCCGGGATCTCTACCGTTAGAGCTACAGACCCAAGCCTCTACACAACTTCAACCGCAGTCAAGTCTAGTGGAGCCGTCGGGAATTGAACCCGAATCCTGCAACCGTCCGTTTGTTGGCTTCGGAGCAGTCGAACACCAATCGCGGCCCCAAACAGTGGTATCTATGCAATTGTCTAGCTTGTAAGAGGTTTTAGTTTTGCCTTTGAGAAGTCTTTTCTTCTCATACTACAAATGTAATACAAGCTCTACATAATGTCAAGGGGATACTACAAATTTTGCAGTCCAATGCGTGTTATTTAGATTCTCTCTTCTAAAAGCCTTACTCCCCTTCCCTACAAGGGAAGCAGGGTGGATTAATTGTCTAGAGAGAAAAATTAAAACCCTCATTCTTGCGTTCATAAATCCAGTTCCCCTGTTAGCAGGCTGACGAGGTTACGGGGATTCCAAATTTTCTCTCCGCACAATTAATCCACCCTGCCCTTCCCTACAAGGGAAGGGGCTGGGGGTTAGGTCTTTTTTAAATAATCTACTCAACTGAAAAATCGCTGTATTACAAAATTAACTGCGGTTATCTATCTGAGCGCGTTGCAAACTTCCAGAAAAGTCAACATAAACACTTTTCCATTCTGTAAAAACATCCATTGCAGTAGTTCCAGCTTCGCGGTGTCCGTTACCGGTTTGTTTCACACCACCAAAAGGCAAATGTACTTCTGCGCCGATAGTAGGGCCGTTAATATAGGTGATACCTGCTTCGATGTCACGCATGGCAGTAAAAGCCCGGTTGATATCGCGGGTGTAAACTGAAGAAGAAAGACCGTAATTGCTATCGTTGAGAATTGCGATCGCTTCCTCAAAGGAACTAACCTCAATTAATGCCACCACTGGCCCAAATATCTCTTCACGGGCAACTCGCATATCGGGAGTTACATCATCCAAAATAGTTGGTTGAAAGAAGTAACCGTTTTTCAATGAGCCTTCATTGGCAATTTCTCCACCAATTAAAACCTTTGCACCTTCCTCACAGGCGATATCCAAATACTTGCTTACCTGTTGGAGTTGTTTTTCATTGATAATCGGGCCAATATCTGTGTTGGTATCAGTACCAGCACCCAAGCGTAACTTACTAGTACGCTCGTAAAGCATGGCGGTGAATTTTTCTTTAATATCACGATGCAAAATCAGGCGACTAGTAGCCGTACATCGTTGACCGGTTGTTCCAAAAGCACCCCACACCGCACCATCTAAGGCAAGTTCCAAATCGGCATCTTCCATCACTATTTGGGCATTTTTACCACCCATTTCCAGACAGACACGTTTGTGAGTGCGTCCACAAGTAGCGCCAACAAAAGCACCTGTTTCTGAAGAACCAGTAAACGATACCAAATCTACATTGGGATGCTCAACTAAAGCTTTCCCCGCTTCTTCTCCTACACCATGCACCAAGTTAATTACTCCTGGTGGTAAACCTGCTTGTTGGAAAATTTCAATCAATTTAGTTGCACAGGCTGAGGTATCTTCGGCAGGTTTGAGGATGACTGTGTTGCCACATACCAAAGCTGGCATAGCTTTCCAGCAAGGAATTGCCACAGGAAAATTCCAGGGAGTGATTAAGGCACAAACTCCGATAGGCATTCGCACAGTCATAGCGAATTTATTAGACATTTCTGATGGTGTAGTTTGCCCAAATAGTCGCCGTCCTTCGCCAGCAGTGTAAAAGGCGCAGTCAATACCTTCTTGCACATCTCCCCTGGCTTCTGTTAGGGGTTTACCCATTTCCCGACTGATTAACTGGGCAAGTTCTTCTTTATGCTGGAGTAATATTTCCCCGACGCGAAAGATGTATTCTGCCCTAGCTGGGGCTGGGACTGTGCGCCAACTATGGTAGGCTTTACGGGCGGCGGCTACTGCTGTATCTACATCATTAACTTGGGAACGGGGGAATGTGGCAACGATTTCGGTTTTGTCCGCAGGGTTGCGACTTTCTAAAGTTCCTTCCCCTACAGCATTCAACCATTGACCATTGATGTAATTGCGGCAAGATAGCGGAGTTGTCATCTTAAAAATCCCCGGCTGATGATCGAGTGAAACTTGTGTACTAATACAACTTCTGTATGAAGATGCGGCAAACTAATATGAGAAACTAACCGCATTCGCGCAGCGTCTCGTCAGAGAAGGACACAAAGAAAGAAACAATAAGCCAAGAAAATTTGGCAAGACTCTGCGTACCTTTGCGTTTATTTTGCGTTCTTCTGCGTTTAAAAACGCTACGATTTTAGATAAAGCTATACTAAGTTTGCTTGCTTTCTAGGTTATCTTCAAGTTTAGAAAATTGGTGTGAGAAGTAAATATCGATATAAAAATTAAGGCACTAATGCCAAGACACCCACAGGAGAACCAGAACCACCACGCAACCGCAGAATCCCGATCGCTAGAGTAGTACCTTTGGGTGGTAACTGATCCAAATTGGTGAGATTTTCTAAAACAATACGCGGTTTTTCCAATACCAAGCGATTAGTAGCAAAAGTGTTATCCTGTCCTGGGTCTACACCATGAGTATCAATCCCTACCCCAGCAATTTGCCGTTCCTTCAATAAGAATTGAGTCGCATCGCTACCAAACCCTGGAAAATGAGCAATACCTTGAGCATCATGATTTAGAAATGCACTTTTATCAAACCACTTTTTTTGCCAACCAGTATTCAGTATAACTACGCAGCCTTGAGAAATCTCACCGTATTCTTCTTCCCAAGCCACAATATCAGCAATAGTCAGGGCATAATCAGAATTCACGGCTGTGGCTTGGCGAATATCTATAACCACCGCAGGTACAACCAGAGATTGGGCGGGGTATTGGTCAATTCCCATACTATAGCTATGGAAGCTGTTAGGAGCGTTGATATGGGTAGCACTATGTTCCCCCAAGGCTAAACGTCGGAGGTAATAGCCATCATTATTTAGTTCAGCCACAGTTTCAAATTCTACTGTGGGATCTCCAGGCCACTGGGGAATATCTATGTCAATCACGTGACTTAGATGAATAACGCGTGTGTAGGTGATACTATTTTGACCTTGGGGTTGTATCATCCCAGCCTTCTACTTTACTTATATACAGAGATTTGTTTTAAAGGTGCGATCGCCTGGGTTGGGCAATGCCGACGCAAAGATAGTACTACCATTACAGAGTAATTAAAGTGTAATATTTCTAGCCCTAACCCCCTATAATAGTACAAATAATCCCCCCAATGCCTGTAAATTTTAGGTTTTTGGGGGGTCAAATGTTGCAGCAAAAAGTGAATTAATCTTAGTTAACAACCAATAGGTTAACTTTTTGGTTAAGAAAAGATTAAAGTTGTATTTATGTTGAAGGTTGCTCATGTAGTGGAATCATGATGACAAACTCTGCACCTTCTCCTGGTGCTGAAATACACTGGATTTGTCCGCCATGTTTTTGGACAACAATTTGGTAGCTAATTGATAATCCCATACCCGTGCCTTTACCCACGGGTTTTGTAGTAAAGAAGGGGTCAAATAAACGTTTGCGTACTTCTTCAGTCATGCCTGGGCCATTGTCGGCAAAGCCAATGATTACACGGTCTTCTTTGATAAGGGTACGAATGCGAATCTGAGGAGAAGTCATTTGTCCTTGGTCGTTTGTCCTTTGTTTAGAGTTATTTACTAATGACATAGGCGCTTCGCCTTCCCACAGGGTATGACTAGTGACAAATGACTCTTCTAAAACATCGATCGCATTTGCCAGCAAATTCATAAACACCTGATTCATCTGTCCAGCGTGACAGACTACTGGTGGTAGGTTGCCATAGTCTCGGATTACTTGGATTTCGGGATATCCTGGTTTGGCTTTCAGACGATTTTGCAACAGCAGTAAGGTGCTATCAATACCTTCATGAAGATTTACTGCTTTCGTGCCGTCTTCATCAAGGCGAGAAAAATTGCGTAAAGATAGGACTATCTGCCGAATGCGTTCGGCTCCCATGTTCATAGAATCCAGAATTTTAGGCAAATCTTGCTTGAGAAAGTCTAAATCTATGTTGTAGATTTGTTCGTGAATTTCTGGTGTTGGTGGGCAGTAACTCTGTTGATAAAGTTCTACCAAGTGCAATAAATCTTTGGTATATTCACGGGCGTGGCTAATATTGCCGTAGATAAAATTGACGGGATTATTGATTTCGTGGGCAATACCTGCAACCAATTGTCCCAAACTGGACATTTTTTCGGTTTGAATGAGTTGCGCTTGAGTGTGTTGAAGTTCTAGTAATGCTGCTTCTAGTTGCTGGGCTTTATCTTGGGCTGTTTGAGCAGCAATGCGACTTTGGGTGTAGAGTTTAGCTTGGTCAATAGCGATCGCTATTTGAACTGTAACTGCCTGTAGTAATTCTACTTCGTTGTCTAGCCAGGGCCGGAAGCCACCACAAGAACCACAGCTAAATGTGCCTATTTCGCCAGATTTGGTGTGTACAGGTAGTGACATAAAGGCAGTGAAACCAAAATCCTGCAAAAATAGTTGTGCAGTGCAATCGCTTACAGTCTCAACATCATTAATACGGATAATTTCTCTATTCAAGGTTTTGGCTGCGATGAGTTCGATTTCTGCACTAGTTGCTTCTTGATCGTCAAGCAGACAGGGTAAAAAGGAACTTTTCGCTTCGTATACTTTTTCCCAATGGGTAACTTCAGTGTCTTGCCGATACCAAAAGAAGGCGCAGCGATCGATCTGGAATAAGTCACGGATCTCCCGCACTGCGGTTTCCACAATGTAATTGAGATCCAAGGAAGCTCGAATCTGGTTAGAAAGACGATTGAGTAATGCTTCCCGTTGGGCACATTCTCTGAGTGCAACTTCTGCTTGTTTGCGATCGGTGGTGTCATAGCAAATACCAACGAAGTTTACAACATTACTATTAGTATCTCTAATAGCAGATGAGTTGCTTGTATGCCATCGCCAACTACCATTTTTGTGTTTTACTCGATATTCAATTGCGTCTTGCTTTTGGGTTGTTGTCGCAATTCTTTGGAAATAATCTACACAAATAGGTACATCGTCAGGATGTACAAAGGGAATAAAGGATTGGCCTTCAACTTCTGCAACCTCATGCCCAAGAATTTCAGTCCAGTTAGGAGAAACGTAAGAAAATATCCCTTCAAGGGTCAGTGCAAAAATAATGTTATTGGCATTTTCAATAATGGTGCGAAACTTGGTATCGCTTTCTATTAATGCTGCTTGTACTTTGTCGCTGGTGTCGCGGACTAGAACTATGATTTGCTGGTCTGGTAATGGTAATAACCTAGCTTCAAAATTAATCTTCTCTTGTGGGAGCGGT
The DNA here is from genome assembly GCF_014698035.1 of Desmonostoc muscorum FACHB-395. GTDB lineage: Bacteria > Cyanobacteriota > Cyanobacteriia > Cyanobacteriales > Nostocaceae > Nostoc > Nostoc muscorum_A. Next base: position 10,262 of record NZ_JACJSF010000051.1, on the reverse strand, counting down.
AAGGTATATTCAAAACTGACTGAAGATTGAGTTTCTAGTACTTGAGTTATTCCTTGCTGAAAGCGATCGCATATAGCAGTTGGTAGGCATTCTCGCAAACTCTTACCCTGACAATCTTCTGTTGAAATGTATGGGTTCTCAATCTTTCCTGGTTTGTAATCCAGAATACTTCCATCAGCATTGATACGAAAGTACAAATCAGGAAGCACTTGCAAAATCGCTGTAAATTCTGATGTTCTTTGGCGTAACTGTGATTCAACTACTTGGCGTTTTGCAATTTCAGCTTGTAGTTGCTTTTGTGCTTTTTTTAATTCTGCCGCCTGTTTTTGTTGTGTTAATTTACGGAGACGACGAGATGAATTTGTAGATGCCGAGCAGTTTTCTCTCAGGGTTAATCGCACTTCTGTTACATCCACACAATAACCGATGTAACCCACAAACCTGCCATCTGCTGAAAATCGTGGCGCAGCTGTATCTAAAATCCAGCGATATTTGCCATCAGACCGACGCAGGCGATATTGCCTTTGGAAAGAATTATACGTTGCAAATGCTTTTAAGTATATATTCTTACATTGTTGTCTATCTTCTGGATGGACGCTACAAGCCCAGATATGGCTTATCTCTTCTCCTCGAGCAGATGCAGGCCCGCCTTTTGTTAGATGGGTTCCAGTAAATTCCAGCCAATTTGAATTTAAGTAGCAATAAAGTGCATTGCATCCAGCCATCCAAATCATCAGAGGAGAAGTGTCTGCCTGCTGGCAAAATACTTTTTCATCCTGTTGTATTACTTCCTCTTGAACCATGATTTGGTTAATGTAGCTCTGCACCTTTTTGGAAAACACTTTTGCCTGCCTGCTCTGCCTAAATTATTAAGGTAATATGTCTGAAAATAGAATTTGTTAATAAAGGGATATCATCTTGATTGCGGCCTGTTATTTTATCTTAATACTTTATTTATTTTTATATCTCCAACAATTGCTTTTCTCTTGTAAATAAATTAAAAAAATGCTGAAGTTATCATTAAGATTAACTTCATGATTTTTGGTGAAATTTAAAATATTCATCTGTCAGGAAAATTATTTAACTATGTTTATTCTTAAAGTTATCTTTAAATTCATCTAAGCTATGTAATCACATAGCTAAAAAGCTTATTTAGCTTCATAAAAACTATATGAGTCGCTATGAGGCAATTACATCTTTATCAGAAATTCATAATAATCGGTAATTTCATATCAAATAAATATTGATTTTTTATCAAGAAGAATTCAGCATAAATTAGAGTCTTGAAGACTATACAGACAAAAGCGACCTCCGTAGATTTGAAATTTTTGATTTTTTATGTCTTCCGTGTAGGTAAACTTTACTTGTGTAGTAGCGGATTATATTCACCTAATGTTTTTCAGGAATTCTCTTAAAATCACTGGTTTAAAAGGATTTAATGTCCACATCCATACTAAGCAATTTCTAATCATTTTGTGTATAAAAATCTACGTATTTTATTCTGTTTTCTGGGTTCTGACTTCTGAATTCCTTTTCAACTTTCCCTGAAAAACCCGATTTTTCAAAATTGTCTTGACCGTTCAAAATGCTTCATTCCAAAATCGCAAATTAAATGAGAGAGATGCTAAATGTGATATCAACACGTTGTAACAATGGCTAGCGATCCTATTTTATATGTTATAAAGCTCACAGAAATTCATGTTAGGCGGGAACTACTTTATGGAACCAGATAAACTGGGCCGTTTTAAGGAGTACGGCGAATTCATCCTCCGAAAGATAGATTCTGTGCCCCAGCACCCTTCAAAACAAGAAGATTGGGTTCCAGCTAGTCTTGATGACTGTCTCCTGCGTTTGCGGTCAGCGGCCCAGAAAACTGTAGACCTGGCAACTTCACCTGTCAAAATTGGGGTGATGGGGGAATTCAGTAGTGGGAAAACTTTACTTTTAGGCAGTCTAATCGGATATGCAGATGCTTTACCAGTCAGTGAAAACCCTACTACAGGTAATGTTACCGCAATACACATCATCCCGCAAGACGACTTTGCAACTACCCAATTAAGTAATTTCACTGTAGAGTATCTTTCTCACGAAGGCGTACATGAGTGTCTACGCTTCATGCTAGGAGAAGCCCATAAACGCACGACAGCAGCAGGACTTCCTCCGATACCAGTATCGAAACTCAACTCTGGCAAAGATATTATTAGCTGGTGTGAAGAGGCTTGGAATAGTAGTAACAATTTGGAGCTACGTTATTTACTTCGGGAGTTGGTATTATTCCTGCGGGCTTATCAAGCTTATGGGGAAGTGATGTGTGGTGGGCACTACCAGATTGATGCTACCACCGCCCGCGAAGGGCTACAACTGATCGAACAGCCAATGGCAATCCAAAATCTGAAATTTGAGGATTTACCGCCAGCGCATATCCGATTACCAAGTCCACCCCAAAGGCTACCAACAAAGTTATTGCAGAATAGCTTTCCACTCATCCGTCGCGTAGATATCGATGTGAAAATATCACGCGAAATTTGGGATTTTACAGGTGCAGCGAAATTTATTCTCATCGACTTTCCAGGATTGGGGGCTGCTAATTCGGGAGCTAGGGATACCTTTTTGTCACTGCGGGAACTAGCAGAAGTACAAACAATTTTGGTATTGCTAAATGGTAAATCTCCTAGGAGCGATCGCGCCAATAAAATTTTCACTATGATGCAGCAGCAGCGACCTGGACAAGACCTGAAAGATTTAATTCTTGTAGGTGTAGGTCGCTTCGATCAACTCCCCCTAGACAGTGAAGGTGGCGAAAGAGAACTTGACCATTTGATTGAAGATAGCCATTTAAAAGAGGAAACCGTTTTCCAAAAACTCAAAGTTCTGCAAACTACCATTGATGGTGCAGAGGCATTTACAACCCAAAAAGACCGCATCGTTTTACTATCGCCACTGTTGGGACTCGCTGAATTAGCAAAACGTTCTACTACAGTCAAAGCAGGCTCACCAGATTTTTTGGCTAACTTGGACTATCCTGATTACTTAGATCGGTCTAAACGCCTACAAGATAAATGGGAGCTATTAAGTGAACGGCTGTTAGAGACAGATCCCCGCAGTAATTTAGGCAAACAGCTAGGTTACTTTGGTCAAGATGGGGGACTTAGTAAGCTGCGGGAATTGATTCAAACCCACGTAGCGACTCATGGTTTGAAGCAACTGTATGAAGATACTCGCAGAGCAGCTGATGTTGTGAGCCAGCAACAAGATCACTTGAAGGACATCATAGATGAAATTCACGAGCAAGGCATCCCCACAGGAGACAGTCCCGCCTTTATCGAGTTGCGCTATGTGGTCGAAAGCTTGGATAAAATCTACAGGAATTTTCAAAAAGATTTAGGGACAGAACCACTTAAAGATCGGCGCGGTGTTGTCGTCAGCGATGTAGTTAAAGACGAACTCACTTTTAGAATCCTCAATTGGAACCAGTGGACTTTACTCTTCAACAAAGCCAACAATGGAGCGATCACTCTGGCAGAATCTAAAGGTGCAGCCGGAAAATTATTTGATCGAGGAAACCGTGTAAATACTTCCCTTCCAACTAAAAGCGATGATTTTTATCCAGTATTTGAGAAAACCGTTAAAGAAGTAGAAGATTTTGCCCGCGATCGCATTCATCAAGCAGTGGTAGATTTGTTGAACCAATTGTCAAATTATGTTGCCCCAGAACGCGAACAATTGCAGGTATTTTTCCATCCAGATATGGAACAACAAATTGAAGAAAAATTTGGTTTTGAAGATGCCGATCTCTTTTACAAGTTATTACTAGGATGCGATCCTAACGAATGGAAAGAAGCAATCATCTCGGAAATCAGTAGTAAAGATAAAACAGTTGCACCTGAAACCATCTTTCCTCTAGCGCGTCAAGACGAGAAACACAACGTTGGTCAAATCTTTGACTGGGCACCAGAAAAAAGCCAAGGTTTATCTAGATCGAGCAATCACCAACTTTTAGTACTGCGGCTGCGAGATGAAATCACTGCTAGCGCTAGTCTTCATCTTGTACAGTATGTTAGCGAAGTTAATCAGCAAATTAATTCAGAAATAGCAGGCATTTTGGATCAAATTATTCCTAGTTTGCAAAACCTTTCAAAAAAAGAAACTTTGCTGAGATATTTGGCGGCTGGGGACTTACCACCTGAGATAGCGATTCCTACTTGGTTGCAGATTATTTCAGAACTTGCTGCTGTTTCTTACTTAGATGATTTGAGATAAGCTAACTCAGAAAGTGACTGATTGGGATCGGCTACGTTTAAAAATTTGCCAACTTAAGTCGTGAAGAGGTAGAGGCAATGTTAGGAGTTAAGTTAGAAGAAACTAGAGTTTATCAAGAAGCTAAACAAGAGGGACGAGAAGAATTAAAACTTGAACTTGTACCTCAGTTCTTAGCTCGTGGTATGTCGATGGAAGAGGTTGCCCAATTACTTAATTTAACTATCGAACAAGTAAGACTTGCAACTGAGCAAGAATCTTCAACATCAACTTAATAACTGCTGCAATTTTCATAGCGATGCCTAATTTGGGCTACGCCTACGCCCTTTCATATAAAAGCGTAGCCCGACGTAGATATAGCGCCAAATAAAAAAGCCAGTGCTAAAGAGAATCAATGGTACAAGACCAAAGATTCTCTAAATTCGTAATTTTATAATACAACATTACAATTTTTAGCCAGCTATAAAACAAACAACAGAAAGTGATACTATAATGAACCCTTTTCAACTCAACAAATATAGCGAACAAGAACCAAGCGAGAAACAACAAAAAAGATTTCCAGGATGGTTTGCTTTAGATTTTGGCACATCGAACTCTACAGTTACACTATTCGATCCCATTGAAGTGCCGATCGCAGAAATTCTACCAAAAGAACAAGAAATACGGTTGCGCGATCGCTTATCACAATGGCTGAGTTCTCCCGCTTCAGTCGCTTTACCAGATGTCAGTGATGATGATTGGGCAAAGTTCATCACAGAAATTAGCAAAAACCTGGAGATAGATCCAAGAAGGTTGAGTGAAGTATTTGAAAGTGACAATAAAGAGCGATTTTTGGAAGCAATTCGCCAAATTGAGCTTTCTTTAGGAAATAGCGAGAGGTTTCGCCGTGCTGTCAGCAAAAAACTTTACCAAATTTATCATGAGGTATTCCGCGTCCCTACCCTAGAGTCGCAAAATTTGATCCCAGTTGTGCTGGATATCGATCGCCGCGATACGGAAATTCCCAGCGAATTGGAAATTTCGCAGCTAGGGGACTTAAAACTGCGGATGGGTAGGGAAGCTAGAGATAATCGCAAAAAAGCGATCGCTCAAGGTACAAGCGGTTCTCTAAAGGAAATTATCAGCAGATTTCACCATTCACCCAAGCGCTATTTTGGTCAGGAGCGATCGTTTTCAGTTATTTTGGATGGTAAAGAAGAAATAATTACCGCTAACCAGTTAATACAATCTGCTTGGGCGCATTTAATCGAGTTAACTGAAGATTACCGCCAACGCGCCCAACGTAGATTTTCAGAAGGAACTTTTTTGACAGCAGTTGTTACCTACCCCACCGTCGCCCCACCAGTTGTTCGCAAGGAAGTTAAGGAATTTGTTGAGCAATTGGGGATCGATGATGTCCAAACTGCTTATGATGAAGCCGTTTCTGTGGCAATATTCTTTTTGTGGCGAGAATTTGGCGGTAATCTGAATATTGGCATCGAATCATTCAAAACTCGTTGCCGTCAAGTAGGAAATAAATGGTCACAAAATGTCCTCGTTTTGGATATCGGCGGCGGAACCACAGACTTAGCTTTAATTGAACTGACTTTAGAAGATAAAACCCCTACTTTTGCTGATTATGAAGATAGAGGTTTAGGAGGACGTTACTATAAACTCACCCCCAAATTATTAGGTTCATCTGGTCATTTACAGTTAGGTGGTGAGTTAATCACGCTGCGGATTTTTAGATTATTAAAAGTTGCGATTGCAGATTTTTTATTGACAGCAGTAACAACAGGTGATATTGAAAGCGAAAAGCTAGAAGATTTAATTAGCTCTGAATTAAACGAACGATTTTTAGAACAAGGTAAATTCAAAAGTGGTAGTCTTTTAAAATGTCTAGATAAAGAGAATCCAGAAGGTGATATTGCTTACAAAGATGCCCTAGATACTGCCGAGAAAGTATTACCCACTCGTTGGCAACAAACACCCCAACGCCTGCAATCCTTTTATATCCTCTGGGATCATGCAGAGGCAGCTAAACTTAAACTTGGGCAAAAAGCACCAGCAGATAATTCTCTATTAACCTTCACACTTTCTGAACAACAAATTTCCGAACTGCTCACTCAAAGCGCCGTCAAATTGCAAGTCAAAGATCCAAATAGCATCTGCGTTACTCTAGATAACCACCAGTTTGAACGAGCCACCGTTTCAGGAATTAAGGAAGCGATTGGTATTGCTAAAGGATTGATGGAAAGTCGCTTACGTCCTGATGATCTCACCAAAGATTCTTGGAATTCCCAAAAAGTTGATTGGTTAATTTTGTCTGGAAAAACTTGTAATTTAGACATAGTGCAGCGCCAAATCTACCAAGAATTTAGTAAATCTCCATATTTTGTGTGGAATCCAGAACGAATTACCTTTGTGTTGGAATTTACCAAATTAGCTACCTCTGCCGGTGCTTGCTATGCGGAGAAACTGCGAAGATTGAGATTCGATCCAGAAGAGTCTAAAAGCTTGCTGCGTAAGGGAGCCAATCAACTAGAAATTGATGTCAAAAACCTGTTTTATTATTTGCCTTGCAACTTCAAACGCAAAACCCAAAGTAACGATTTACTAACCATATTTAAAGCTGGACAAGAACTCTATCAACTCGCACCTTGGGAAAGTGTCGCCAAGGTTCGTACTGCATGGCAAGGAATCCAATTAACTAATATTATTTACCGTCAAGACTACGAAGATGGAGATTTACGACTATGGGGTAGCTTTGACGGTAAAAACCTCATGAATAAACTGGGAATGCAAGAAGCAGAGTTTCTGAAAAAAATTAAAGTCCAGTTTGAAATTGACCAAACCCTTGAATTTAATGTGTTGCTTTGTCAGGGAAATCCTCATTATTTAATTGATATCCCAGGCATTGATTTGGAATCGGTTGTTTCAGAAACATCACCGTTATTTGCTGATGGTAAATTAAACTGGAATATTGCCGTTGAGGGTTTAAATAAAGATTTAAATGATGGTGATATTGCCGTCAATGTTATTGAGTCGGCAACTGTCGATCAACCAGATGCTTATCATCTTGTGTTTGAAGTAGGAAATGATGGTAGTAAATTGTTCCAAAAATTTCACTATCTGCGCGATGGTGTGACGGAACCAGGAATTGGGTTAATTAGTAATCCTTTACCTCCATTTCCACAAACTGGCCAACACACCTTCTATATTTATCAAACAGATGCGGAAACCAACAGCAAAAAATGGATACGAATTGGCGCACTCAGCAAACCAGATGTGACAACAGATTATCCTTGCCAATATCGTGTAACTCTAGACGATCAAGGTATCCTACGGATGCACGCTGGTGAAGTACCTTACTGGACATCAAACAGTCAGGAATGCCTAAAAGAAGAGGGATGTATTTATATTGCTGAATTAGAATTGCAACCCAATGAAGTTGATAAAGAACGCGATCCATTTTGCGGTATACATTAACTCTTGCATTAAACCTTTGCGTTCCTCTGCGTTGAAAAAATTAAGATTTTTAAACGCAGAGGGGCGCGGAGTAAACGCAAAGGTACGCAGAGGTTTGCCAAGTTTAATTCGCTATAAAAATATTTGGAGGTGAGATTCATGCAGCACTTGCGTCAATTATTAGAGATAGAAAACTCACAGTTAGCCCAGTTACTGCGGTTTAGTTTGTATGGACTAGAGGCGACTTTAAATCAGGCTCGCACAGAATTACCACTAGATCCAGGATCTAAAATATGCGATGAGGTGCTGCAAGAACTTCATAACCTGTTGGAACCTGTACCCCCACAGCAAAATACTGGTTGGGAAGATGCGCCAGATGATTTAAAACTAAGTCACCTGCGGGAAGTTTTTGATTCTGACTCAGAACTTAATTATTATCTGGGTAATTCCCAACTGCAAAGCACAACGGATTCTGATTTATGGAATGAGATTCAACGCAAGCTGCTGCGAGTACCAGAAGATTTAGCTGCAACTTGGCGATCGCGCACTTTAGATTTAGCTCAAGAAGTTGGTGCGATCGCAGATAATTCTAATCTCTTTCAGCTTCCCTTTATTCGCGACGAAATTATCTACCCCGGCCTTAGTGGTACTGTTCAAACTCAGGGATTGACCTTGTATCAACAGGCACTTTCAACTTCTAAAATTCCCCAAGGTAATGTATCCGATTTACCAGCAGCATTCCTATTTTTATATATGAATTTTATCGAAATAGACCCAGATTTACATCATGCTTTAAAGAGCGTTTTTAGCTTCGATGTCATTTCCTTACACTCCAAAGCAGAACAGCGCGATCAATATATTGATGCTTTAAGCGATCGCTTCCAACGCACCCAAAAAGCTGAGAAAAACACTGATCCCCTGTCAATTCTTCGTGCTTGGATTGACATGGATGAAGCAATACATTCCTTAGTATTCGTACCACCGGCTGAACGCTATTCTTGGTGGGGGAAGCTACAACATGAATCACGGCGCATCCTGAAGAAAGTTGTTGATGAGGCAATTAATGCAGGTAATGAAGTGCGAATTCGCCAATTATCAGGGCTTTATGCAGATATCTGTGCTTCATCCAAAGATGATTTACAACTAGACTGTGGTGGTATTCCTGGCGAAGTCTTAACTTGTCTGCGAGTATATGCGCGAATTAATCAGGAAGAATCCCCAGGTCGTGTAATATTTCGCTCATCACGGTAAGAGAATTTCCTTATAAAGGAAAGGCAGACAATTTTATGAATCGCTGCCTTTCCCGATCATCTAATGAAGCTATAAAAACCTTTAAATCTATAGAATGCCCCAGAAGTGTAAAATCCCTTGACCAGAAAACACTTCAAGCGCAACAGCAGATAAAAAACCAATCATTGCAAAACGACCGTTCCAGTTTTCGCTCTGAGGAGTGAAGCCCCAGCGCAAAGCATTGGGATCTTGTGAAACTGAAGGCGTAGTCTTTTTAACGTCTGCCATAAATAATACTCCGAGCTTTTATGTTGTAACAGGTATAAGTGCCTGTAAAGTAATGTAACAGATTTTTAAGAGAATGCAACATAAACTCGATATAAAATTCAGTAGTATATATTACGGGTGCGTAATGTGTTGGTAGATTTGCGATCGCCTACGGTGGCAAGCTACGCACCAACAGCCAATTAACTATGACTCACTACCGGGAAAAAATATAGGTAAGACAAACGCTGTCAGAATTCCACCCAGCACAATAACCTCAATAATTCTGAGGTAAAAATTGTTTTGCATAAAATTATTCATTACCGCACCAAAGTTAGCCTGTAAGCTAGTCAACCAACCACGGAAACGACTAGACCATTTAGCAGGGCTATCTTCTGGGCGAAACTTCCATGAAAACATTGAAAGTAACAACGGCGCACCACCGACCTTGGTAGACATCAAAACATGAATCGCCACACAGCAAACCATCACAACCCAGCCACTAAGGTGAAGGGAGTACCAAATATGATCTAGCTGCCCTGCTGGAAGCCATTCTTCCTTCATCATCCTGCCAGAGTTCACAGCCAAAATAGCGGCGATGAGCATGAGAGTATTTGATAGACGTTGCAAGCTAACCCACCAAATCGGCTTGCCAACCTGGGTTAGTTGCTGCAAAGAATCAGATTGAAGCAAACGCTTTTGTCCAGCATGAAAGCTATAGAGGGCAAAAGCAGGGAGAATAAGCAAGAAAAATAATGCAAAAGTGCCGTGAATACCCTGAATATCCCCAATTTGAGGAAATGGTATTTTACCAAATCGGCGATCGTAAGTGTTGTAAACCAAAAATCCGGTAATAATTGCTGTGATAACTAAAATTCCACTTAAGCCGTGAAGAATTCGCAACAATAAAGGTTGATAGGGTGCAGAACGGGGCATAACAATAATCCTAAGTACAGCTTTGCTTAAATTCGTAGCGAATTGACAGGGGTAAATTGTTGACGGTAAGGTGAGGATACGTGGACTATCCCTCAAGCATTCGGTACTATGGCTGGTCGGCAAAAAAC
>NZ_JACJSF010000050.1 GCF_014698035.1 Desmonostoc muscorum FACHB-395 | reverse complement strand
CTCACCTCTTGTCCCCAAGTCCCCTGCTCCCCTGCTCCCCTGCTCCCCTGCTCCCCTGCTCCCCTGCCCCCTCTGACAGGTGTAGGTTTTTTACAATTAGGAGGAATTAAAGAAAAAGAAATCGTCAACAGGAGTATAAGGAAAAGAACTCCAGCGATGAAGAACTATTTGATACCGACAAGAAGACTTTTCGAACATCCTCTAAGAAACTTTGATATCTTGCAGTTTTGCCACCATTTCTGCACGCGCCGAAACCTTCAACTTACGAAACATCCTCTTCAAAGCTTGTTTGACAGAATTTTGCGTAATCCAAAGTTTTTCCCCAATTTCTGAGTTTGTTAACCCCTGCGCCACTAACTCGGCAATTTCTAACTCACGCGCTGTTAGAGGACTTACTAAAAGGGAATTGGATATTTGTGGTTTTGTCGTCCGTAGAGTCGCCATTTTTGCTGATAAATGGATGCATAATGCACTCAGATCAGCCAGATCGTTGCCATTAAAAGCAGGATTTCCCTTATCACGAGCCAAGTTAAGTGTTCCTACAAGACGACCATCGCAAACAATTGGCCCAGTCATTACGTGTTCGTGATCGGAACGCGAGCAAAAATGCTTCCAGTCTCCTGGTGATAATAATAACTGCTCATGGGCGGGAGCGTGACGCTCAACCACGTAGCGCCCGACTGGATTACTTTCTAAGCATACTGCCGGAATACCCTGAACATCGATTTGGGCTGTTGGCCGATCGTCTAGGAGATAAATACCCCAATTTTGCACACCAAAATGCTCACCAATTTTATCCGTGAGAGCTAGCCTTAATTCTTGCTCATTTCGAACATTGGCGATCGCATGAAATATGGCGTGGAGAGAATTAACCATAAGCATAAGTGTACCCAGTTGGGGACTATCCAAGCCTCAACAATTACTTCTATGCTAATACCAACGAAACTAAAACGCTAATTTACAGTAGCGACTAGGAGAAGCACATGACAGTTACACAACTCTCTGCTCAGGAACTTTTCCGGGCTGCTTATGAGAACCGCTATACTTGGGACAAGAATTTTCCCGGTTATACCGCAAATATTACCTATAAGCAAGATGATAAAGTATTTACAGGCAAGGTTATCATCACTGCCAATCTGAAAGCCGAAGTTTTGGATGTAGATGACGAGCCAGCCCAGAAAGCAATTCATGGTCAAGCATGGGAGATAGCGATTCACCGCGTCCGCCGCAGCTTTGAAGACACCCACAGCGCCAATACCTTTAGCTATGGCAAAACTGACGAAACTGGTGCGGTTGAGCTTTTAATGGGTGGTAAAGCTGAGGGCGATAAATACAAAGTCCGCAATAATGAAGTGTGTCATGTTCACCGTCTAATCCACGGTACTTTCGTGACAATTGACACCTTTAGCAGCCACGACACTGGGGAAGGCTACTTGTCCCACCGCTATGACTCTGTTTACCATGACCCCAAAACTGGGGAACAAAAGGGCGGTAGAAGCGAATTTGTCGATGAATATGAAAAAGTTGGTGATTATTTTATCCTAAATCGTCGGGAGATTCGTACCGAGACAGCAGGACAAATATCTATTCAGGAATTTATCTTCTCTGACATCAAATTATTAGAACCTGTTGCTGCTTAATCTCTATTTTGTAGTTAAAAAATTGCGATCGCTCTTTAAGTTTAAGGAAGCGATCGCTTTTTTTTACATTCTGATTGATGAATATGAGGTTTTAAAAAGAGAGCTTGATATGCAAGAATATCGATAGCTGAGTTGACATTGGGCTAAAGGGCGATCCGCTTTACTTATTAAGCCTGTAGTATTTAGAGATATTTTTGGTAATATTCCTCTATCGTACCTACAGCTTTTAATAATGGCGAATCTAACGGCTCAATCCAATCAGCCACTTCACGAGCCAGCCCAAGGGTTGAGATTCCTCCTGATGCTTCAAGTTTACCAATCAGCGTCTTACTTTTAATAGATTCCAGGGCACTGATCAGATTGTTTAAACGCTCTGAATGTTTAAATTCTGGTTGTTTATCTCTACGAATCTGTTCGGCAATCTCAAGAGCTTTATCGAGCAATTTGATGAATTCTTCTGTCTTGTTTTCCATGATTTTTACGGACAACTAAAATCTTTTTCGATGATATTTTGTCCCTCAGACCACTTAATGTTTGGATCTCTTGTATCTTTAATAAAAGTCTGTTGACCACCGCCAGGATAGCATTGAGTGGGGGTTTGAGGGGCAACAATGCCTTGATAAACTGTCGTTCCTGCCGGCAAAGTAACTGGTTGAATCATAGTGGCTTTATTGCCCCATGATTGATTAAGAGCTAAATTCCTAATTACTTCTACATTTGTTTCGTATTTATCAGTTGTTAAATACCTACCATATCTATTCTCGCTGTTACTATAGTAACGATAAAAAGTCTTAGGCTCCTCTAGTTTGACTTCTTTACATTTAGAATTTAGGAAGGTAACGGCAATATCAGATGGTAGAGGACATGAAGAACTAACTTCTTGGGCAAGGACTCGTGGTGAATTGAATACAGTCCGTGGGAATGAACTAACTGAAAAACTGAGAATGCTTAAACCAATACCTATGGAAACAGACTTAAATTTCATACAAACTCTTCCTCCCAAGCTTCTATTGAAATATATAAATGGCAAATTAAGCTTCGTTTCAGTGTAGTGGGTTTGCTAGACCCCTGAAAATAACGATGCCTGCGGCAGTCTGCGCCAACGCTTTTGTGAGCAATGCAATGGTCTTAAATTCGGGTGTAGAATCGGAAAATGCCACGTCTTTTATATTCTCAGGCTTAAAGCAAGGATGCAAGGACAGTTAAGACAGTTAAGTAAACACTTCAAAATTTGAGATATACCTATGGGAACCCCTTCAACCTTGATTTCTCACAAGTGAGAAATCAAGGAGTGTGGGAGGTGTGGGAGGATGGAGAAGAAGTCTTACCCCCCACACTCCCCACACTCCTCTTCTCCCTCTGCCTACACTATGCGTGAGAAATCCGGGTTCAAATGTACGCGCAGAATTTCTTGAATTACTTGTTGCACAGCTTCTTTACTCAAGCTGCCATCTACCCGCACAATTCTTGAAGGATAAGATGCTGCTAACTCTGCGTATCCTTGCTGAACGCGTCGATGAAAAGCGATTGTTTCTTGTTCAATGCGGTCTAATCCGACTCCATCTCCCCGTTTGCGGGCTAGTCCAACTTCGACATCGATATCTAGCCAAATAGTTAAGTCACTCTCTAGGCCAGCAGTGGCAATATAGTTAAGCTGATTGATTAAACTCATATTCAAACCGCGACCATATCCTTGGTAGGCAATGGTAGAGTCAGTGTAGCGATCGCATAAAATATATTTCCCTGCTGCGAGATTTGGTTTAAGTTCTTGTTCCACGTGTTGCGATCGGTCAGCAGCATACAATAAAAGTTCTGTCACTTCTGCAACTGGTTTATCCTCCGCCTTCTCTAGTAGTAAGCGGCGAAGATGTAAGCCTAACTCTGTTCCCCCTGGTTCACGAGTGACCACCACAGAAACACCCAGATTTTCCAACCACTGAGAACAAAGCTGCATTTGGCTGGTTTTGCCGCAGCCTTCCACCCCTTCAAATACAATTAATTTGCCACCCATGCTTTTTAAAGTTCGCTGCAATAAACTTATTCGCTGACGTTTGATCAAGAATAGCGTGAAGTGTTACAGGCGGGCGAGACGCTTACCCCACAATCAGTAGTTAGATACTTTTTTATTTGGAAGTTTCGAAATATAAGACTACCCCTTTCAAGGTGCGTAAAAATTTTGGTAAATAGATTCCTCTTTAAGCTCTATACTCTGTGTCCTCTGCGCCTCTGTGGTTAGAAAAAATACTTTTAAACCGCAGAGGCACAGAGAAGCCAGTGCGTTGGGCGGGTTCCCCTACTTGTAGCAACTGGCGTAGCGCTGAGGAAAAATAAGAGATTTTATGAGTCACCTTGAAAGGGCTAGTCCTAAAATACACAAAAAGAAGTTTTTGGCAATTTGGCAGATCAACTATTTTTGATACTGATATTTTTGGGATTGTGCAACGAATGTAACAGAAGTTGCCATAACCAGGTGGTCGAGATTTTTAAGTTACTTCGTAACTGCCTAGCTAGTAGGATTTGAGGAAAGGAAAACAGAGACATTACCAAGTAACACAAAAGCTTAATAACTTCCAATCAAGGCAGCAGATTTACTAAATAAAGTGATTGATGTGAGAACAACTCAAGTAAATCAATTTTTTAATCCTGTATTTGGGAACCGTATCGATCCCACCCTCAAACATCAATGGTCTTGGTTACTAAAAACTTTAAATAGGAGGTTGGAAGGGAAATATGGTATTTCACTATTTGATGTAGATTTTTGGATCGATGATTATTTTTTAAGACTTGTTTACAATCTACTAAATCTAGATTATCACTTTCATCAAGTTTCTTTTGCAAGTGAATTTTCTAGCGGCTATTTTGTTGAGGAGCAATTTAGCCGACATATAAAAGTTCTGTATGATAGATATGATTTACCGCTACAAGATGAAGATAGCGATCGCACAGCAATATCCAGTTTAGGATGAAGAGCGCCCAGAAATTACCTAATTTTGAATCCTAAATCTAAAATCGATGACTCCTAACCTGGATTTCTCACAAGTGAGAAATCCAGGAGTGTGGGAGGTGTGGGAGGATGGGGAAGAAGTCTTAGCCCCCACACTCCCCACACTCCCCACACTCCTCTTCTCCCTCTGCCTACACTATGCGTGAGAAATCCGGGCTAACTCTTTTAATCATAATTGAGGGGCAATCTCCCCATGCTTGCTTTCACGAATAGAAAACAGTCACAGGGCTATTGCCCCTAAATATTTTGAGCGTTAATCGCTCTTATTCCAGAAATACCTGTAAATTATCTTGCATCAGGCTATCTGGACTTAGACTCCACACACCATACTCCGCAATGTCAATACCGTTACTCAGCAGTGACGAGTTCAGTACTACCGCGTGTCCGTCGCCGTGTGAGGCTGTTGAACACCATTACACCGATCGCTTTAATCAAATTGCCTTCCAATTCTTGGAACATCTTCATGTTCGTGCCAAAGGCGGCGTTTGCTTCTTCAACAATGCGATCAGTTGCCGCATCGTCAAGGGGTAATTCATCCAAAATTTGCCGATACTTGGCTTTAAATGCCTTCTCGTCAGAAATTTCTGGAAACTCATAAAAAGCTGTTCCTTGCCCATCAGACAAATTCATCGCTGTTACTGCAATGTTTTTGAGAATTTGTCCCCCAGATAAGTCGCCCAAGTAACGAGTATATGAATGAGCGATTAACAGTTCTGGTTCTGTGGCAGAGATTTCTCGGATGCGCTTTACATAAGCTTCACCTGCGGAAGATAGTTTGATTTGCTCTTTCCAGTTAGCACCAAAGTAATAACTCAGGTCTTGCTCTAAGGTATACTTGCGGTTTAGCTGGGGAAAGTTGATTTTAGAAAGAATTGGGTGCTGGCGGTGCTTTTCCATTTCTTCTTCCATCGCTGAGTAGACGAAGTAGAAGTTAGCAACTAGTTTCCGGTAAGAGTTTTTTTCTACTACTCCTTTTAAAAAGCACTTGACAAAACCTACATTTTCTGCCATTGTGTGGGCTTTCTTAGTGCCTACACGTAATTTGGTTGCTAAATTGCTGCTCATGCTAAATTTCTCAACTTTAAAAAGTTAACTGCCGAGTTTTAATTCACTAACGGCTAAAAAAGCCATTAAAACGTTACCTTAAAACTATTTGATGAGAATTTATATTAAAATTTTTTAAGCTGCGATGATTTTGTAGTTTTTTACACAGTAATAAAAGCACGTAATATAACTTTACATTCCGGTGTTTTGATTTTCTGTTGTCATAAGCTAACTTTTGCTTTCATTATTAGTTTTCTCAAAGAATATCCATAATGAAATCTAGGTAATATTCCTTACATTGTATTTCTTGTTAATAGCATTGCAAAATGTGAACTAAATACAAATAAAAATCAAGACTCAAGTTAATGGCATAAAAGGAATAATTAGCTAAAATGTGGAGACTTTACTAATAATGTAAAAACCAATACTGACTTTATGAAATATTTACAATTAGAAAGTCTGTAATTCAGTATAATTACGTAAAAATGGCTTAATTTAGAATGAATTTCTAAAGAGAAAAAGCATGTCAAAATTGCTGAATAAAGTCTTAAGTGCTATTTTTCAGTGTGATTGTGTGGAGTGTTTAAATATATGGTTTCATCTATAACTCGGATACCAGGCATTCCTGGAGATTCTCCTTCCGAAGCTGAAGGATTAGGCAAAGGGATTGAAAGCAGTTTTGGACTGAATTTAATCCCACTACCGGCAAATCCTTTATTTGGTACAGATGGGATTCGCGGGCGAGTCGGAGAATTGCTGAGTGCGCCCTTAGCATTGCAAGTTGGTTTTTGGACGGGGATTGTTTTACGTAACCATGCTACTCAAATAGGGCCAGTCATTCTCGGACAGGACTCTAGAAACTCCAGCGATATGCTAGCAATGGCTTTGAGTGCAGGGTTAACAGCAGCAGGATTAGAAGTTTGGTATTTGGGATTATGTCCCACTCCTTGCATTGCCTATCTCACCAGCATCACTGATGCGATCGGTGGAGTAATGATTTCTGCTAGCCACAATCCCCCAGAGGATAATGGAATTAAGGTTTTTGGTGCAAATGGTGGAAAGCTACCGCAAATATTACAGGCAGAAATAGAAGCGGGACTGCGTGGGAAAATATCACCTATTGCTAAAGTCAGTAATTGCGGACGGCATTACTCACGTTTTGAGTTAGTCGGGCATTATGGCGAGGCGTTAAAAAAACCTTTAAATAGTGACCTCAATCTCGAAGGAATGAAGATTGTTTTAGACTTGGCGTGGGGTGCAGCAGTCGGGTTAGCACCGTCAGTATTTACAGAAATGGGGGCAGAGGTGATCTGCTTGCATAACGAAGCAGATGGCGATCGCATTAATGTTAACTGCGGTTCCACTCATTTAGATATTCTTGCCGCCACAGTCCAAGAACACAACGCCGATATCGGCTTTGCCTTCGATGGCGATGCCGATCGCGTCTTAGCAGTAGACAATACTGGCAGGCAAGTTAACGGCGATTACATTCTCTACCTGTGGGGACGGCATTTACAAAAAAACCAACAACTACCAGACAACCTGATTGTGTCTACAGTCATGGCCAACTTGGGCTTTGAAAAAGCTTGGCAACAAATTGGTGGTAAATTAATTCGTACCGCCGTCGGCGATCAATACGTACAAGCCGAAATGCAGCGAACTGGGGCAATGTTAGGCGGCGAACAATCAGGTCATATTCTTTGCCGTCATTATGCTGTAACTGGAGATGGCTTGTTAACAGCCTTGCATATAGCAGCTTTGGTGAAAGAAGCGGGTGTTTCCCTAGCAGAATTAGTAGATCAAAGCTTCCAGACATATCCGCAAATCTTGCGGAACGTGCGAGTTACAGATCGCGATCGCCGTTTGGGATGGGAAGATTGCGAACCAGTGCAACAAGCGATCGCTCTTGCTGAAGCCGCAATGGGTGATTCTGGTAGAATCTTGGTTCGCGCCTCTGGTACAGAACCAGTAATCAGAGTCATGGTAGAAGCCGCCAATGCCGAACTTACCAACTACTGGACAAATGAATTAGTTTCAAAAGTCCAGCAACATCTGATGGACTAAGTTAGCTATTATCTCAGCTTTTAACAAACGCCAATTTTCCGTCACAGCTTCTACAGATAACCAGCTTTGGTTATCTGTAGAAGCTGTGACATTTGTATTTGTATTGTTATATAATGTCCGCCTAATTAATTATCAAAAAAATCACCACGTCATTACATCAGTCTGAACGTGTTATTATCGAACAGAATTCAGGAGTCAGGAGTCAGAATTCAGAATAAATTCTGAACGAAAAAGCGGATAGCGAGCGTTAGCGAGTCATCGAGCGTCTTGATTCTTACTCCTGAATTCTGACTTCTGAATTCTTCTTCAATTACTTCGAGATTCTTCGCTATAAAACTCATATTTGATTTTTGAACAAACTCAGCAATACTCAAAAATGCTTCTTTTACTATTGCCTTTTAAGCGAATTAACTTTAAAACTCAAAGCAGATTCCTATACTTGATCTAAAAATAATATCATGCTTGTTTTTGTTATCCCACTTAAAAGTGCAAAAGTTTCCAATTCCTGGGAACGTGTTACCCAATTATTTGAAAGATGCATTAAATCAGTTTGCAATCAAACCTCACCTAACTTTCACGTTATTGTTGTTTGTCACGAAAAGCCAAAAATAGAATTCACCCATTCTCATATTACATACGTTACAGTTGATTTTTCTCCTCCCAACGAGACTAACCCTGTAGCGAAAGGAGACACAGATAAAGGGCGTAAAATCCTGAAAGGATTGATTTATGCTCAAAAATTTTCTCCGACTCACACTATGGCAATTGATGCTGATGATTGTGTCAGCAAAAAATTAGCCCAATTTATTCAACAACATCCTGATTCGGATGGATGGGTTATTAACAAAGGTTATAAATATCAGGAAGGTAGTAAATATGTATATATTAAAAGAAGGAATTTTTATAAAATGTGCGGTAGTTGTAATATTATTCGCTACGATCTGAACTATTTGCCCGAAAGCGCAGAGTATAAT
The DNA here is from genome assembly GCF_014698035.1 of Desmonostoc muscorum FACHB-395. Classification (GTDB taxonomy): domain Bacteria; phylum Cyanobacteriota; class Cyanobacteriia; order Cyanobacteriales; family Nostocaceae; genus Nostoc; species Nostoc muscorum_A. The sequence goes on along the minus strand of NZ_JACJSF010000050.1, from coordinate 47,638 downwards.
CGTGGCTACGGATACTATAGATATTATATAGATCACGGCAAAGTTAGGGATATTTTAGAGAATAAAGGAAAAGCTATTAAATCATTACCATTTCCAGGAGCAGTTTATATCCTGGATACAGGAGAAAACCTTTTTGATAATTCCAAAAGATTAAAATTTAACATTTTTAATCGCAAATTATTAAATCAATCGGTTGAGGACGAATTTGGATTGTACAACTTACAGCAATCCCAAAATATTTGTCAAGTATAATGTATTCCCTTGATGCTGATAGGCTACAGCGCTACTATGCCGAAAATAAAGTCAAAATCCAAGACATCTAAAAAATCGAAAAAGCAGACTTCTAAGGAAACTTCTACTCTTAGTCTCAAAGAACAGTTAGCCCAAAAACGCAAAGCAGCCCTAGCACGTAAAGAACTCATTAGTTTACTCACCACCGCCACTTTTGGTGGTTTATTCATTGGCGTTGTGCTTTTTTTCGTAGGTGGAATTAAAGCAGCCGTCCCCGGTGTTTTAGGGATAATCATCATGTCCTTTTCTTACAAATATCCGCGCCAAGCGCTATATGCCTTCATCATTTACGTACCTGTTGGGGGTACTATCACCTACTATCTAGGCAGTAGTCCCATACTCCAATTAGCTAAAGATGCCTTTTATGTTCCAGCGCTAATTGGACTTTGGCAAACTTGTCGAAAGCAGGGATTACCTTTAATTATTCCCCAAGGCATTAAAATTCCGCTTTATATTGTCTTGGGTTGCAGTGTATTAACACTATTATTTGTCAATGGTGGACAGCAGTTTAACCCGCCTAGCGTCGGACTATTAGAAAAAGCAGAAAAAGAAATACCTTTAGGTATGGGAATTTTGGGGCTAAAAGTATTTTTAGGCTATGTCCCTCTGATTGGTTGTGCTTACTATCTAATTCGGGATAAGCGGGATTTTCTCTTTTTATCGCGCCTCCAAATTGTTCTCATACTGTTTTGTTGTGTGTTGGGATGTATCCAATACCTCTTACTGCTAACTGGTATATGTCAAGGCACTAGGGGTCTTGAAGGAAATGCCCTATTTGTCACATCACTAGAAGCCCGGTGTTATTTTGGTGGAGCGCTTTTATATAGTCCCGAAGAAGGGGTAATTCGTCTGCCAGGAACATTTGTAGCCCCTTGGCAATGGGCGTGGTTCTTAATTTCCAGCACCTTTTTTACCTTTGCCACTGGCTTCACCGATCCCTCTTTTATTTGGCGGATAGTCGGTTTAGGTTCTTTAGTGACAGTCTTTATCAATGCTGTAATTTCTGGACAAAGAATCGCCTTAGCCTTAGTACCAATCTGTTTCGGGATTTTGCTATTGCTGACTGGTCAAATTGGCAACCTTAAAAAATTTATCCCCATAGGTATAGGACTGGCTATAGTTTTAGGAATTGTGATGGTAACTAACCCTACCGTCGTCCAAGAGAGAACCGAGAGTTTTACCAGTCGCTGGGACGCTTCACCACCTCAAGATTTTATCGTCCAGCAATTTGAAGAGAATTGGAAAAACGTAGATGGGCCTTTGGGAAGTGGCTTAGGTCGAGCAACTAACTCTGCCCGCGCAATGGGTAAAACTAAACTGGTAGAAACCTACTATCCCAAAGTCCTTTTTGAAGTTGGAATTATTGGAGTACTAGCTTTTTTGGGTTTGGTAACAACTTTAACAATTATGGGCTTTAAAACCTATCGCTCCATAAAGAACCGTAATTTCCGCAGTTACGGAGCAGCTTTATGGGTGTTTATATTGTTTATTAGCTACAACACCTACTACTATCCTCTAGATGTTGACCCGGTTGCTGTCTATTATTGGTTTTTTGCAGGAGTTCTTTTTAAACTGCCAGAATTAGAGAAACAAGATAAGGAAGATGCCGACCCTGAGCAAAAAAACAAGAGAAAACGTCTAAAAACAATTTAAATGAAATAAAAATGGCAAAAGTTATCATAGGAGGTCAAAAACACCTCAGCATTCCAAACTTACCTCGAAATTCTCGGCATACACTCATCTACCCCAAGCCTTTCCCCGCAGGCAGATATCCTATAGAAAAAATTTGGTATCCTTTAGCCAGTTTTATGGCTTGGCAACCTGTATGGCAAAGATACCAAGCAATTCATTCTTTCAACAGAATTTTATATACAAATAAACCTTGGTTTCTCACCTTTGAGGATCATCGTGTTTTATATAGAAATCCTCAAAATCAAGTTGAAGCAGCAATTTATGAATTATTAAATAATCGATTAGCACTAGACAATTGTCAAAAAATTATTGCAATTTCTGATTATGCCAAGTTGAGATTAATAAAGCGGATAGAAGGTTGGAAAATAGAAGAAAAAGTAAGTAAGAAAGTGGATGTTATTCATCCCAATTTCCCAATAAAAGTTAAGCAATCGAAACTTTATCAGGAACAACAAAATCTCCAGCTTGTATTTATCGGAAATCACATTGCCCGTAAAGGTGGAGTTGTTGCTTTAAGACTAGCCCAGAAAGCTGAAAAACTAGGTTTGCCGATTACTGTACATATAATATCGGGACTAGAACATGGTTCAGGAGTTCCAACTGATTTCCCCGATCGCAGTAAATATGTAGAGGATTTAAAGTTACTGAAATTAAGTAACGTTGTATTCCATAGAAATATTCCTAATGACAAAGTTCTTGAGCTATTATCGCAAAGCCATTTTCAATTAATGGCAACATTACATGATACTTATGGCTATAGTATCATTGAAGGTTTTTCTGTTGCAACTCCTGTAATTACGACAAATGTATGCGCCTTACCAGAGTTTGTTCGTAATGGTGAAAATGGCTATATTTTAGAGTTGCCAATTAATGAAATTAGGCACTGGAGCAATTGGCTACATGGAGACAAAACTAAAACCGATGAATATTGGGAAATTGTCGATAGCACTTATGACTATTTAGCAGAACAAGCATTACAACAAATTATGCAATTTCTTGATAGAAGTGATAAGCGAGAACATTACGAATTTCTAAGTGCAGGAGCATTAGCTCAAGCGCAACTTGTACATAACTCCGAAAAGCAAAATGAGTTATTTGATAATCTCTATGCGGCTGCGGCGGTGGGAGTATAAAGAATTAAAAGCAATCTTATTCGGTTTTTGACTGACTGTAAATTAAGGTAAGAGTAGCTTAATAAACTTAATGAAAATTAATTTTTATAAGGTTATTATCAAAATAGAAAAATTAATTAATAAAAATCATGGATAATTATCCTTTAATTTCTGTAGTTATCCCGACTTATGGTAGAGAGGAAGCGCTACGAGATAGCATTGTAGATGTCCTGAAACAGGATTATCCCAATTTTGAAGTTTTAGTAGTAGACCAAACCCCAACACACCAACCAGAAATTCAAGCCTACCTAGAAGAGATGGCAGATGTAGGTAAAATTAAATGGTTGCGATTAGATTGGGCAAGTTTGCCAGGGGCGCGAAATTATGCTGTGCGGCGGTCTTCTGGTGAAATAATATTATTTATAGATGATGATGTTCAGCTAACCCCAGAATTGTTAACAGCCCATGCGAAAAATTATTTACAAAATCCAGAAGTGGGGGCTGTCGCTGGACGGGTGTTTGACAGAATGAAATTAGGTGATTCTGGAGGAGATTTACAGATTGAATATCTGCCTCCCGAAGCTATGGACCCAGGAATTGCTTGGTATCATATTGATTTAGTACATACCACCAAACCTCAGCAAGTACTGACAGCCAGGGGTTGTAATATGTCATTTCGCCGCGAAATATTTACTAAGTATGGATTGAGGTTTGATGAGAGGTTTCGCGGTAGTGCAGTGCGCGAAGAATCAGATTTTTGTTTGCGGGTAAGACAGACGGGGTATAAGATTTGGTACGACCCAGAAGCCCATTTGGTGCATTTAGGCGAAGAAACAGGGGGTTGTCATGATATTAGTATGCGATCGCTAAAATATCAACTCACCTTTTATCACAACCATTTCCTACTAGGACTGAAAAACCTGACTGCGACTCAAGCTTTACGCCTATACGGTCGTTTATTTGACTGTCACGTTCTGGGACGACCACCTTGCCATAAAAGTGGTTCCCCCATCAAAATTGCCACTCGCGGTATTTTCTACATTTTGGGTTTTTTCAAAGCCTTGGGTACTGTCATCCAATCACTATGGAACGATGGTCAAATTTACAGTCGATTGGATAAACAAGTTTAGTTATTAGTCATTGGTCATTAGTCATTAGTGAATAACAAAGAATAGATGAAAATCTTAGTTGCTAGTCACACTTATATCGTAGACCTCAACTGTGAGAAATTACGCGCTTTATCTCAACTAGAACCTGACATTGAAGTGACAGTTGTAGTGCCAAAGCGCTGGAAACCAGGCGGTGTACAAAACAGAATTATTGAAACTGAATACCGCGATGAAGGCAAATTTAGAATAGTTCCAGTTTCTAATTTTAGTCAAAATCATCAGGGACTTCTTACCTTTGGAGCCGATTTGATATCTTTATTAAAACAATTTCGTCCGCAAATCATCCAAGTAGAACAAGGGTCTAGAGCCTTGGCTTATACTCAGATGATTGCCTTAAATCAGCTATTAGGACTCAAGGCAAAAAATATATTTTTTACTTGGTGGAATCTTCCTTACCAACTGAAACTACCAATTTCTTTATTAGAAAAATATAACCTCAACCACAGCCACGGCATTATTTCTGGCAATCAAGATGGAGCAGAAGTTTTGCGACAACGGGGATATAAAGGAGCAATTAAAGTCATGCCGCAACTGGGTGTAGATGAAAGTTTATTTACTCCCAAAAATCAACCAGACTTAGCAGCGAAGTTGGGCATTGAAAAAGAGGATTTTGTGGTAGGTTTTGTTGGGCGATTTGTGCAAGAAAAGGGTTTGTTAACGCTTTTGCAAGCCTTAATTACATTGAAAAATAAACCTTGGAAATTACTACTATTGGGGCGAGGAGAGTTGCAAACTGAATTACTCAGAATCGCAGCAGAAAACAATATTAAAGAACGGCTAATTTTAATCGAAAGTGTTCCCCATGATGAGGTTGCAAGCTATATCAATTTAATGAGTACTTTGGTATTACCTTCAGAAACAACTTACAAGTTTAAAACCTTAACTTCTGCTGGCTGGAAAGAGCAATTTGGTCATGTGCTAATTGAAGCGATGGCTTGCCAAGTTCCTGTGATTGGTTCTGATTCCGGGGAAATTCCCTATGTCATTGGCGATGCTGGCTTAGTATTTCCTGAAGGTGATGTTCAAGCTCTTGCTAATTGCTTAGTTCAATTAATGGATAAACCAGATTTTGCTCATACTCTCGGTGAAATGGGTTATCAAAAAGCAATGGTTCAATATACCAATAAAGCTTTGGCTAAACAGCAATTAGAATTTTATCAAGAGTTGGTCATTAGTCATTGGTCATTAGTGAATAATAAAGGATAAAAGATAAATGACAAATGGCAAAAAAATAAAAGTATTACAAATTGTTCCCTCAATTTCTCTAATTTATGGTGGGCCGAGTCAAATGGTACTTGGATTAGCTCCGGCGTTAGTAAAAGAGGGAGTGGAAGTTACAATTCTCACAACTGATAGTAATGGTGATAATGGCCAAACACCTTTGGATGTTCCTTTAAATTGTCCAATTAAACAAGATGGTTATGAAATAATTTACTTTCGTTGTGCGCCGTTTCGCCGCTACAAATTTTCTCTAGATTTATTAAACTGGCTAAAACTTCATGCTCACGAGTTTGACATAGCACATATCCATGCTCTATTCTCCCCAATAATTAGCGCTGCTGCTATTGTGTGTCGCCAACAAAAGCTACCTTATATTTTCCGTCCTTTGGGTACTCTCGATCCGGCTGATTTACAGAAGAAAAAGCAATTAAAACGGCTTTATGTTGCAATTATAGAACGTCAAAATTTAGCTGGTGCGGCAGCTATTCATTTTACCAGCGAGCAAGAAGCTAAAATATCAGAAAGATTTGGGGTATCTACACCAGATTTGGTGATTCCCTTGGGTGTGATTCCCCGTCAATCTTCTATTAAAAATGTATGTAGTCAGCTAGAAATACCAAAGGATGTGCCTTTGGTGCTGTTTATGTCACGAATTGATCCGAAAAAAGGATTAAATTTGTTGATTCCGGCGCTAGAGAAGCTGTTAACGGTTGGTTATAAGTTTCATTTTGTCTTAGCTGGGACAAATCCTCAAGATCCAGATTACGAACAAAAGATAATATCCCAAATTCAAAATTCACCATTGCGATCGCACACTACAATTACAGGCTTTGTCACTGGTGAACTCAAAGTTAGTTTACTACAAGCTGCTGATTTATTCGTCTTACCTTCCTACTACGAAAATTTTGGGATTGCTGTAGCTGAAGCGATGGTTGCAGGTGTACCCGTAGTCATTTCTGACCAAGTGCATATTTGTCAACAGATACGTGATAGTGAGTCGGGTTGGGTAGGCGCAACAGATGTCCAAGCACTGGTAGAGTTACTGCAAGAGGCTTTGGAAAATCCCGCAGAACGCCAGCGACGGGGATTAAACGCCCAAAAATATGCCTTAGAAAATTTTAGCTGGGATGCGATCGCAAGGCAAACAATCCAAGCCTACCAAAAAATTCTCACGAACAAATAAACTTAACTTAACGCAGATAACAGCAGTTTTTGCCAAATAGGTGCGAGAATTGCTTTGACAACGATATCCGCAATCACAAAACCAATCCCAATTAACATATAAGTTTTCGGAAAGGGAGACTTAGGAACTTCGCCTCTGATGCGATTTAATAAATTTAATCCTAATGCAGCTAAAGCCACCCCAGTGGCGATAAACCCGATTATCCGCAGAAGTGACCAAGGATACCACCCTAAAATAGCTGCTAACCAAGGTTTAGCACTAACCTTTACCAGTTCTGCAACATAAAAATTCATGTAGTTCAGCATCCAAGTGCCGAATATCAATGCCACGCTACTAATAGTGGCAACGCAGAGAATACAAAAAATACCGTAGTGCAATAAATGGTCTGGTAAAAATAAATTGAGTGAACCTTCCATACCTTCTCCCGTGCGAATCCAGTGGAACATCTCTGTAGTGTATGACTGTCCACGAAGGATGACTTTTGCTGCTGTTTCTGGTGCGATCGCAGTTGCTACAATTACAGCAATACTCTGCAACACTCCCCACAGTAACATCCACCAAAAAGCACTTTTATATTGTTGACGACGCACTTGTAACAAGAAAATGGGATAGGGAACAGCAGTACCTAAAATCGGCATCAACCAAGGAACTCCAAAAACAAAACTTGCAGTTGTGCTGAGGATAACACCAATCACTAAAAAGATTACTATCATCATAAGTAATTCAAAATTCAAAAATAATAAACATATTTGTAGTCTTTCTTCTGACTATTTGCTTTATAACAATTGAATTTGTAATAAACCTCATCTATGTTGAAACCTAGAGTTTTTTTAAAGATATATTGATGTAGGTTGGGTGGAGTGAAACGCAACCCAACATTACCACCAAATTTTATGTTGGGTTACGCTATCGCTGCACCCAACCTACAAAGCTTATAGTCAGCTAAGTAGGTAGACATAATTAAATATAAAATAAACTCTTAGTTTGTAGTGAGCGATTTATCGCTCAGAGTAAGGATTATCAGGACTAAAGTCCTTACTACAAACTTTAAATTTATTTATGCCTAGATACTTATCACCCTGATATTTGCAATCTTCTATGTAAAGAAAAACCTATAGGGAAAAAATAATAAACTAAAGCATATATGGGTACTTTAGTCAATAGTTTTGACCCCCTTTTAATCACTTATCTGAGAGCGCTGACAACCTAAAATTTTGTTTCAAACTGCTAAAGTCCGATTGGGAAATCGGGGTTTTATGTCATGATGACATACTAGAATATATATGCCTTTCTAACTACAGGGAATCTCACATGGCTCTCCGTCTAGGTGACACAGTACCCAACTTTACGCAAGCCTCAACACACGGCGACATCGATTTTTACCAATGGGCAGGTGACAGCTGGGTTGTGCTGTTCTCTCACCCTGCTGATTTTACACCTGTTTGTACAACAGAACTCGGCACAGTTGCCAAGCTCAAACCAGAATTTGACAAGCGCAATGTCAAAGCGATCGCACTCAGCGTTGATGACGTAGAATCTCACAAAGGCTGGGTTGGAGACATTGAAGAAACTCAAAGCACCACCCTTAACTACCCAATTTTGGCGGATGCAGATCGTAAGGTTTCTGAGCTTTACGATATGATTCACCCGAATGCTAATGCGACTGTGACAGTGCGATCGGTTTTCGTGATTGACCCCAATAAAAAACTCCGTCTCTCTTTCACCTATCCTCCCAGCACGGGACGTAACTTTGATGAAATTTTGCGGGTGATTGATTCTCTGCAATTGACTGATAATTACAGCGTGGCGACACCAGCTGACTGGAAAGATGGAGAGGATGTTGTAATTGTCCCCTCACTGAAAGATCCAGAAGTACTTAAAGAGAAATTCCCCAAAGGTTACGAGGAAATCAAACCCTATCTGCGAATGACTCCTCAGCCTAACAAGTAAATCTGAAAATGATTTCGGATAAAAAAGCAAAGGCACAAAGTTATATCTTTGCGTCTTTGTTTTTTTGGGTGAGAATGATGAATGGCGCTGAGAATATGCCTTTTAGAATTTGACTGCTGTTGAATGCAGCTTTCCCAATTACACAAATATTTGGTAAAAGCTGCTTTACAACTGGTTCAATACGTCCGGGTTGCTTTAGTTTCAGTTCGATACTGTCGTGTATCGTTCCCGCGACAGATTCCAGTTATCGGTCTAAACCGCAAATACATATTGGTTACTTGCAGATTTATACAGATACTTATAAAACCTCCGCAAAACCATATTACGAATTACGAATTACTTGTTGTACCAGGCTTTCCGCCACTGTTGCATTTCTTTAATTTCTATCTCTTGGGCTTTAACAATTTCTTGGGCTAATTTCTTGATTTCAGGTCGCTTAGACTTACTCAAAGCATCTTGCGCCATTATTACAGCCCCTTCATGGTGAGGAATCATCGCATTGATAAAGCGCAAATCAAACTCAGCATCAGCTGCACCTAAATCTTGACTCATCATCATAGTTTTCATTTGCTCAGATGACATTTCCATCATGTGGCCCATTTGACTGTTGTAAGCCATTGGTTTATCTCCCGCCTTGGGATACCAAGCTTGTCGCCACTGCTTCATCTGAGTGATTTCTTGGTTTTGCGATTTGATAATATTGTCTGCTAGTTTTTTGATTTCAGGACGTTTTGATTTCACCTGTGCAACATTCGCCATTTCCACCGCCCCTTGATGGTGGGGTATCATAGCGTCGATAAATCGTAGATCAAAATTAGCATCGGCTGGGCCTAAATCCATTCCCATGCTGTGATTCATCATGCCACCACCGTGATTCATCATCTGCTTGTCATTAGCATTAGTGGCGGTTTCCTTTGTTGCTTGGGTTTGGTTCTGGGAAGCAGTACTAGTACAACCTGTCATTAACGCACTGGTTGAAGCGATCGCAGTAAAAGTTAACGCCAAAAAGCCATTCCTCAAAGATAGCAGTTGCATAAGTCTCACCTCATAATTTCCTAATTCTATATTTACTTATTAGCTTGGCAGCCAGAAATGAAATTAGGATGAAATCTAAAGATCCCCGACTTCTCAAAGAAGTCGGGGATCTTGTTGAGAAGTCCAGTATCTTGTTGTTTATTTATCACTCAAAATTGTGTAAGCATCATTAACTAAGTGCATTTTTTCTTGTGCTTGTTTGAGCAGTTGCGGCTGATTCACAAACAAATCTGGATGCCATTTTTTTACTAAAGTTCGATAAGCCTGCTTTACCTCAGCCTGAGAAGCATTTGTTTGCAATCCTAAAATACCGTAGGCGCGGGTAATCTTATCTTTTTCCGTTTGGGTTTTTGGTTGGTTGGGTGCTTTATTGCTTTGAGTTGTATTTTGCTGTTTGCTAGTTTGGGAACCAGGCGATGTCTGACGACAAGCCTTAGAGCTACGCATCTCTGCTTTCATTCGCGCTATTTCCTCATTGAGTTCCCAATCACGAAATTTCGCCTCCAACTCTTCGGGACGCGGAGATGGAGAAGCTTTTGGCGATGGTGGTGGAGAAACAGATTCTACCCTTGTACCACTATTATTTTTAGCAGTCTTTTCCTGCTGTTGCTTAATAACAGGATCTTTTTCTGGGGAAAGTTTAACTCTTTCTGGCTGTGGTGAATATTTTCTATGGGTATTTGTGTATTTCGGTATTTCTTTATAAGGTTGATGATTTAAGAGTATTTTGACTTTTTCTAATTCTCGTAGCAACCGATTAAAACCATTTTGTAATTGTTGTAAACCTTCACGTTTATTAGTAATTTCTCCTGGTTCTTGGCTGAATTGAAAGCAAATTACTTTTTCAGATTGCCGTTCATATTCAGTTAAAATGGATAAACCTTGGCTGCTAAAACTAGAAAAATAATCTTCAATTGCAGTTATACAAAGTTTAGCAACTTCCTGATGATAAGATTCCTTTGCTAATTGATCATCTTGTTTTTGGATATTCTTGTTTAGCAAATAAGAAATACTCCCGACGACAGCAGCGCCAACTGGGCCGCCTAATAACCAACCGATACCACCACCAACAGCGATGGAACCAGGTTCACTCAAATCATCATTATTGTTTGGCTTTGGGGGTAGTATTACTTGTGGTTCGCTAGGAAAGGGAATTAATAAATCTTGCGGTCGTTCTTCTTGGAAAAACTCGTAAGCTTGATAAAGCCATTTCACAGCAGCTAATTGTAATTGATTCAAGTCTTTTTTAAGAATATTTATTTGCCAATCTTTAAATTTATTTTCTGCCAATGCAACTGCCGCATCAGCTTGATATTTTGTGAGTAACTTGGGTAATTCTAGCCAATCGCGTAATTCTCCGATGCTGGTAGTGAAACCTTTATAAATTAAGTTAGCGGCTTTTTGTTTAATTTCAATTTTACTATTTTGTTTATCATCAAAAGATTTTATTTCAAGAGCAATTGGGTCAATTTTAGCTTTTAATGATAGTTGGATTTGAGAAGCGATCGCTTGTACTCTTGGCAAACGCACACTACCACGATCTGGTTGCAAAATCCCCACAATATTTTGCAAAGCTGTTTCAAAAGCCGCTAACCCGCTACTATTGGCAGCCGCAACATCACCTTTTAATCTAGCTCTTAAAGCAGGTAAAGCATCAACGCGATATAAATTACTAAAACCTGGAGGTAATTCGGCTCGAAAGCTTTCTGCAACAAACAGCAGGCGATTTTGGACTTGTTTTTGCTCGTCGGGTTCGAGTAAGTTCAGAAAATTAGCAACAAATATAACTGTTTTAATACCGCGATCTAATAGCCAATCTCGTAAATTTTCGCGTTCACCTAAAGTCATTAACTTCCGTGCATCTAATAATTGAATAACTAAATCTGCACCTAAAAGTTGTTCTCTGACTAAATTATCTTGTTCATCTCTATCATTAGTTCCTGGTAAATCAAGAAATTCTACTCCCGTTTCCAAGAAGGGATGCGGGCAAAAAACTTCCACAGATGCTACATCTTTCCGCATCTGCCTATTGCCATCAAGAATTGCAAATTGTTGTAAAATTTCTGTGCCACTGCGATAGATTTCTGTGCCATCTACCAACATGATGCGAGTTCGCACATCAGAGCCATACTTGACAGTAATTGATGCACCTGTAGTGGGGATTAAATCAATTGGTAAGGTGCGATTCCCTAGCATGGCATTCAGTAAGGTAGACTTGCCATGATTAAAGGGGCCAAATACCGCAATGCGGAAGCTAGGATTAACGAGATGATTGCAAATGGTAATTATATCTTGATGTAGTTGTGATTTACGTTCTAAATTCAGTAATGCGGATGCAGATTTGAGAGAATCTGCTAAATCCTTATAACCTTCATATTGTTGTTGCATAGTTATTTGTTCTCAGGCTCCACGTGGTAATACAAATCATTAGGGCTACTGTCTCACATTATTAAGTAGTTAAGCATAATTCAACATCCAATAAAATCCTAGATTGTAGTGAGTAATTAATCGCTGATAGTAAACGTTATTAGAACTAAAGCCTTTACTACAACAATCTTAAATGAGTGGTGAAAATAAATCTCTGATTCTTCTCTCTGCGCTCTCTGCGTCTCTGCGGTTAATTTATTTTTACAAATGATTTAGGACTGCTATACAAACTTTAATTTATTTACGTTTAGCTACTTATACTTCAATACAGTTCAGTTAAGGCTAAAAATCTTTGTCAAAGTTTGTTTTTTTTACTAACCGCAGAGGCGCAGAGAACACAGAGAGAAGAAAGAGAGAAGAAAGAGATGCTTAACTGAACCGTATTGATTTATATTTATGGGAGGTAGAGCCTCCCAATAGCCATTCTATGCTAGAAGCTGAGAACAGATGTGTTAGCTATAGTAGGCTAATAAATTGCTATAGGCTGCCTCTATTTTTTGCAACTGGGCTATTACATCTTCCTGTAAGTTTTTTAAACGATTAAACTCACCCTCACGATTGATTTCGCGGGTTTGTTTCTGTTTAACTAAATTATCTAATTCAGATTTGCGAGAGACAATATCATCATTGATCCGTTTACTCACTTCTCTTTCGTAAGAATCAAAACACTCTTTTACAGCATTGTATACAACCTGAGATTGCTCATGTGCTACTTGAGGTAGATGTTTAACTAATTCTTTCTTCGCCGTTTTAACTAACTCTTTACGGGCTTGATCTGCTTGCAAAAAGCCTACTCCCAAACCTAGTAATGCAAATCCGATTGGGCCAAGCAAAACCCCTGTCACTGCTGTAATTATCCCGCCAATACCAATTACAGTGAAGTAGTTTAACAAGATATTTTTCCAATCAAATCCAGCCCCAGCTAGTGCGAAACCAGCAAGATTTCCTTTAGACAGTGATAACAATCCCATTGCCCATTTTGCCCAACCGGGAGAGTTATCTTCTTCAGCAGTAGTAGTGGTATGTACCTTTACATCTTGTCCGGTGAGCTTTTCTGTAATTTGGTCTGTGATTTGATTGTAAGATGCGCCATATTGTGCAGCACTGCGAGAAAGTTCTTTAAAAGCTGCGTTAATATCTTTTTCAGCAGTTAATGTCCAAGCCGCAGATTTGTCAGTAATATATTGCTCAAAGGCTTTTTGCAGTGCGGCGTTAAATGCTTCTCGTTTCCCACTGCTGAGAAAATCAAACAAATTTAATTCTGGTTGATAGCGTAAGAAGTCGTTTTCAAAGGTATTACCTAAGTTTAAAACGTAACTGCGGAAAGATTCAGAAATCGTTCTTGCTTGAGTGTCCCTGGTATTGATAATTTCTTTTTGGAATTCATCTCGGATACCTGTGAGTTTGTTAAACTCAGGTTCTACTGAATCAATCCGTTTTTTTAATTCATTTACATCTTGGTCAAGTAATGGTATTCGTCTTGCAACTGCTTCGCGGGTATGATTGCAAGCTTGTCTCGCTAAGGTTCTGACTTGACGAAGTTCTGCGATCGCACGTTCTCTGGTAAGAAAAGTATTAAGCGCTTCCATAAACTTCGGAAAGCCAGTCCCATCTAAATCAGCCTGGGGATTCTTCAACCGTCGTCTAAGTGCTTGAATTGACGAAAGCTCAAACACCCTTTCGTCATAAATATTCTGACCTTCTACAGTACAATATTCTGCTAAATTCGCGTTAAATACTTGCCGCAATCTATTCTCAGATGCTTGTAATTCTTCGACATCATCAGGATCAATCAATGATTCCCGCACCTGATCCCAAGCGTTAACTAAAAAGAAAACCGTCAATCCCCGACCTTTGATATAATTTTCTAGGTAGCGACGCTCACCCAAGGTACAAGGTTGAGAAGCTCTCATCACAAACAAAATTGCATGGCAATTATTTACATAACCCAAAGATAATTCGTTTCGTGCTTCTGTATCATTCAATCCTGGGCTATCGACAATTTCAATTCCCTTTTGTAGTAGCGTTAAGGGATACTCAACTACTGCATAATCAACATCGGGAAATGCTTGTTTTTTCTCCTGCTCTAGTTTTTTAGCTTCAGCCGGATCAATGGTATATTTATATTTAAAGTTTTGAAAGTCTAGCTGTTGCGGACTTTTACCATCATTAAAATGAATGGTAACTTTCTTTTCTGGCCCATAGCGTAAAACTGTTAAGACTGCGGTACAAGGGTTAACATCGCTCGGTAATAAGTTTTCACCAATCAAAGCGTTAAGAAACGTACTTTTTCCCCGCTTCATATCGCCCAATACCAAAAGGCGAAATACACCTTGGCGGAGGTTTTTACTAGCTATTGTAATATCTTCAATATCTCGCTCTAAACTGAGCTTTCCTGATGAAGAATCTCCAGCTAACTCAGCTTGATTAATTGTTTCAGCCAGTTTACTTAAACATACAGACATCTCTGATCGCACTTGAGCAACCCGCTCTAAATCTTGGATAAATCTGTCAGTTGCTACCTGATTTGTCATAAAAATTACACCTTTATTAAAGACTGGTTTTTTTAGATTCCAAAAATAATTTGTAAGACATCCATCCCAGCGCCCCAACAATAATAAACCCAGCTAACACTGAGGCTATTCTTACTGCAACTAGTGCTACTACACCGAGAGCAAAAAGCTTTCCACCCAGAATCACTTTTTTCATCCAAGGTTTCTGGGAATTTTCTGGCTGATGCTTCACAGTTTGATGAAAAGCCGCATCGTTAACATGGAGGTTGGTTTCCATTTCCCGGAGTCGCAATTCAACTTCTCGTTCCCGTAATAAGCGTTCCCGGTGTTCAAGTTCTTTTTGGCGATCGCTCTCAGATGTCATCGGTGTTCATCCCGTCTAAGACAATGAAAAAATGTCAGCATTTACTCATCAATTATGCTGTATCATAACTTGCGTAAATATTGAAAAACCCCAGTAAAATTACTATTTAAATTTTCATCACCTATTAAATTTATAGAGTTAGCTACCACAAAATGCACCTACTTTCCAGAATCAAGGCGAAGTGCCTAACTACTAAGGTGCGATCGCATGATCGTATTAGACATCTCCAGAAATTAAATATGCGTTACCCAGAACCCATGTATAGACGTAGCATTGCTACGTCTATACATGGTTATGCCGTCTGTTTAGAAGTTGCTTTTAAGTCTGCGGTCGATTTTAACCGGGTGATGGTGGCTTTACGAATGCGATCGCTCTTGCGTACCCCGCCTGTCATTTCGTATTCCCGGCTATCTTTGCCATACTTCGACACCACACCACTAACTAAGCGTTCTGAGGTTTCGCAAATGCTCTTTTCAAGGGTTTCTATTTTTGCCTTTGCCGAATCAAGGGCAGTTAGCATCATATTATACTGGTCGATCTGGCTGCGGAGTTGTCCGGTTAACTGGATTAAATTGTTTAAACTGATAGAATCACCAAAGTCAAGGCTGGAATCAATCGATTTAAATCCGATTACTCGCTTTTCGGTTTTTTCTAGCACGGAAGAGCTTCTTTGTTTGCGTGGCATCAATCTATGCTTTTTACTAAACTTTATCTTTCTAGAGTGTCTCAATGGGACAATGTAGCGGTTCAGTAAAGCTTGCAAAAAGAGGTGTTTTTTTAAATAAGATTGGATTGCTAGCTCAGTAATTGCACGATACTAGACAAGAAATCGTTGAGAATAGACTTGTGTTCTGACAGAATGGACTTGTGTTCTGACAGAATGGACTTGTTTTCTGACAGAATAAACTTGTATTCTGACAGAATAGACTTGTGTTCTGACAGAATGGACTTGTGTTCTGGCTGAATAAACTTGTGTTCTGGCTGAATGAACTTGTGTTCTGAACGAATATAAAAATCAATACAGCCACAGCCTTAACAACAGGACAGATTTGTCCCCATCTGTCCTGATTTTATAGTTGAACTGCGATCGCATCAATGCAGTATCTTCGCCAGTCACGCGACTACTACCAGCTTATCTGCGATAATTTCGGGAAAAAGGTGATAATACGGTGAAGCTTACTCTGTAAACTCCTGCTGTCAGCCATGCCCCTAAACTTCACCTTTGCCCTCAGTCAACAGCAAACTTTTGAACTGCGCTGTAATTATGGCTCACGTCGCCTGGATAAAGCAGAGTTGGTAGCGCTAATTGATTCATGTGAGCAAAATTACTATCCTCAACAAAGAGATCATCTACCTTATCTCACCCAGTTAGGACGGCAACTTTATCAATGGCTGGATGGTAAAGAGGGATGGCTGAGAAGGGCGCTGGATGAGGCAGATGAGCAAACAATTCTTCTAGATTTGATTAAAACCAGCGAAGCGCAGGGGTTGAACCCGGAAACAGAACGGGTGGCGTTGGGATTGGCACATCTGCCTTGGGAATTGCTGCATGATGGTGCAGGCTTTTTAATAGAACGCCAGAATCTTTCCGTCTTACCAGTGCGTTCTGTGCAGCAGCGTCAAACTCAAGTAATTGGCGTGCAAAATCGCCCGTTGCGGTTGCTGTTCATGGCGACTTCTCCCGAAGGGATAAAACCAATTCTAGATTTTGAGCGGGAAGAAGCGAACATTTTGCAAGCAACTAAGGATCAACCCTTGGCGTTGATTGTCGAGGAAAGCGGCTCGGTTGCAGAGTTAACTAATTTGGTGCAATCCTATCCAGAAGACTATTTTGATGTCTTTCACCTCACAGGACATGGGGTAATTTATACCCAAAATTACAGCTTTTTGCTGCCAAAAGGTTCAACACTGCCAGATAATACGCCTTGCTTTATCACCGAAGATGAGGTGGGGAATGTTCAACTTACTACTGTTAATGACTTAGCTAAAGCCTTTCGGGGACGCTGGCCGCGTGTAACTTTTCTCTCTGGTTGTCATACGGGACAGGTTCCTAACAAGGGGACAGTACCCTCGATGGCGCAAGCATTGGTGAAGGCGGGGGCAGGTATAGTTTTAGGCTGGGCGCGTCCGGTGTATGACCGCACGGGTATTGTAGCGGCACAGGCACTTTATCAAGCTTTGGCGACGGGGGCAACTGTTGAAGAAGCAGTCAAAGCGGCGCAGCAAGAGATGATTGAGAAAGAATGCACCGACTGGCATCTGTTGCGGATGTATCGGGATACGCGCCCCATTAACCAACTGGTGACAGCGCTGAGAACAAAAAATCGTGAAAAGCTGAAGTTCACAGCGCCAGAGCAAGAATTTCTGGATGAGAATAATCAAGTTAAAGTTGCCAGTCAGTTTGAGTTTGTCGGACGCAGACGACCTTTGCAACGGTGTCTCAAGGCTTTGCGGGAAAACAGCGATCAAATCGGCGTGTTTATTGCCGGGATGGGAGGACTGGGTAAAAGTAGCTTGGCGGCGCGGTTATGTACGCGGGTGCAGGTGCAGCGTCCTAATTTTGCGCGAGTCGTGTTGATTGGCCCTCTGGATGAGTTGGCTTTGCTGAATAAGCTTTCTAATAAATATGAGCGGTTTGCAGATGTGCCCGCACTTTTGAATGAACCAAAGGTATCTCTTAAAGGACGGTTGCAAAACTTTTTTGAAGCAATTGAAAACGAACATAGTCAACCCCTGCTGTTGGTGCTGGATGACTTTGAGCAAAATATCTCCACGGCTAATATTGAGGATAGCTCACTGCGGATGACGGCAGACGCTTACGAAATTTTAGAGGCGATTTGTGCGGCATTGGAGGAAAACGGGGCAGAAAGTCGGCTGATTGTCACCTGTCGCTATTTGAAAGAAGACACTTTGCCACCTCATCGCCTGCATTTGGAATCTTTGGCAGGGATGAGCAGCAGTGATATTGATAAAATCTGCTTTCCTTTAGATAAGGAAGTTAGGCAACAGTTAAGAACTCGGCGGATTATTAAGATTGCCGATGGTAATCCCCGCTTGTTGAAGTGGCTGTTGGAGGTGATTCAGCAGTCGGGATTGGCGGCGGATGAATTACTAAATCGGCTGGAGGCGACTGAGCAAAAATTCCGCGAAAATATATTGGCGCAAACCCTGTTGGATATCTTGGAACCAGAAGAACAAAAATTTCTTGCACGGTTGAGTGTGTTTCACTTGCCCGTTACTGTTGAAATTATCAATGCCATTTCCCCCTTTACCTCTTTTCTGCAAAAGCTAACCAGCCTCAGCTTAGTTGAGTCTACTACCACTCACCCCAACCAGCCAGCTAATTACCGGGTGACGACAATTTTAGAACCTTTGCTGGAACCTGTATTGAGTGAGGAGGAGTGGCAAGCAACCCGACAGGAAGCGGTAAAGGAAGTCTATCAAGTTTGGTGCCAAGAGACAAATAAGTTCTGCGCGGATGAGGAAGCAATTGAGATTATACGATTAGGACTGCTGGGGCAAGAATGGGAGATTGCAATCAGTGTTGGTGATATTGTCGCTGTTGATTGGGCGAACAATTCTCGCTTTTTAGAAGCTCTAGAACTATGCCAGCAAATCTTAGCAGTTGTTCGGGACTACCGTATATTGGGAAATATAGCCCGTGCTAAATACAGCTTAGGTTTAATGGAAGATTCTCTTACTAGTTATCAGCAAGCTTTAGACCTTTGCCCTGCGGATGACTTGAAAGAAAAATCTATAATCCTAAGCAACATGGCATGGTTAATTGCTCAACAGGGAGACACCAAAACAGCAGTTTCTTATTGGCAGGAATCCTTGGAAATAGATGAGCGCATTGGGAATGTCCTTGGCAAAGGCGCTACTCTTAATAACATGGCAGAAGTAATAGCTCGTCAAGGAAACATAGAACAAGCGCTTTCTTTCTGGCAGGAATCTTTAAAGATTATAGAACATATTGGGGAATTTAAAGATAAAGCCACCATACTCAACAATATGGCAAATGCAATTGTCAATCAAGGAAATATTGAGCAAGGGCTATCTTTGTTGGATAAATCTTTAAACATAAATAAGAACATTGGCAATATTTTAGGTCAAGCTGAGAATCTGGCGAATATAGGTTGTGTTGCTGGTAAAACTGGAGATATACCTAGACAAATAGAGTTAAATCTGCAAGCAATTGAATTATTTGCACAGGTTAAAGCTTATGGGCAGATGGCTACAGTTCTCCGCTATATAGGGCTTGCTGATGGAAGCTATGGTTTGGTCTATCTGGCTCAAGCAATATGGCTTTCTCTGCTAATTCAATATCCATTAGCAGATAGTATTGGTCTAATTTTTGATTTATATACAAGAGTACCTAAATGTGACGAATTAAAAGCTTTGCTCGGAACAACTGCGTTTTATCTATGTCTTGTCCAGGACGAAAGTTATCCCAAATTACAAGAATTTCAAATCATAAGTATCAAGATGCTACTGGAAGCAGCAATCAACGAAGGAATTGATATAAAGCAAGATTATACTCTTTGGTATGTCCAGCAACAGCTAAATGATCCAGAATATTTCCTCCCCCGACTCAATCAACGCCTAGAGGAAATAGTCGGCGATGGGTGGTTGTTTGACCGTAGTCAATTTGAGGTGGAGGGATAAGGGGAAATGCGATCGCGTTAATCTTAAATTAATTGGCGACAATATAACCAGCTTATGCAATCCCTCAATATCACACTGCTAGATGCGATCGCTTAGGTAACTATGATTATTATTGGATTGCCGAGTGGGGAAATGCGATCGCTATAAGCCAAAATTTTTATAGATACTCACACAGGTATAGTCAAAATGGATATTAAAAATGGCTTCGTCGGCGCTGTTGGCAACACACCCCTGATTCGCTTAAACAGCTTCAGTGAAGAAACAGGGTGTGAAATCCTCGCAAAAGCTGAATTTCTCAATCCTGGCGGTTCCGTCAAAGACCGCGCCGCACTTTACATCATTGAAGATGCGGAAAAGAAAGGTTTACTCAAACCCGGTGGTACTGTTGTAGAAGGAACTGCTGGTAATACTGGCATTGGACTGGCGCATATTTGCAACGCCAAAGGCTACAAATGCCTAATTATTATTCCCGATACCCAATCACAAGAAAAAATAGACGCACTGATCGCATTAGGCGCAGAAGTCCGTCGCGTTCCTGCTGTACCTTACAAAGACCCAAATAACTACGTCAAGCTATCTGGAAGAGTCGCTGCTGAGTTGGAAAATGCTATTTGGGCGAATCAGTTTGATAACCTAGCCAATCGCCATGCCCACTACGAAACCACAGGGCCGGAAATTTGGAAACAGACAGATGGTAAAATAGATGCATGGACAGCTTCAACTGGTACTGGTGGTACTTATGCTGGTGTGGCGTTGTACTTAAAAGAACAAAATCCAGCAGTTAAATGCGTTGTTGCCGATCCACTGGGTAGCGCACTTTATAGCTATGTCAAAACCGGCGAAATCAATATAGAAGGAAATTCCATCACCGAAGGCATCGGAAATGGTCGTGTCACAGCCAATATGGAAGGCGCACCTGCTGATGATGCCATCCAAATCGATGACAAAGAAGCTTTACGGGTAGTTTACCAACTGCTAAGGAAAGATGGGCTGTTAATGGGCGGCTCAACAGGTATTAATGTTGGCGCAGCTGTCGCCCTAGCAAAGCAGTTGGGGCCAGGACATACCATTGTCACCATCTTGTGTGATAGTGGTTCCCGGTATCAGTCGCGGATATTCAACCCTGAATGGCTAGCCTCCAAAGGACTTTCTATAGATTAGTCATTAGTCATTGGTCATTAGTCATTGGTCATTAGTCATTAGCAAAGGGCAACTGACAAAGGACAACTGACGAATGACAAATGACAAAGGACAAAGGACAAATGACAACTCAACCATCAAACTTCTCGACAATAGACCAACCCTCTTCTTCTAAATGTGTGCGGGTTTGCCAAAATCGTACCTGCAAAAAGCAAGGTGCAGCCAAGGTTTTTGCAGCTTTTACAGCTTTGCCGATTCCTGATGTAACAGTAACGGCTAGCAGCTGTTTGGGGCAATGTGGCAATGGGCCAATGGTGCTGGTATTACCCGATATGGTCTGGTATAGCGGTGTTCGACCCGATGAAGTATCTCTACTGATAGAAAATCATTTGCTAGGTGGTCAAAGAGTCAAACAGATGCTCTATTATCGGTTTCATCCCCAGAAAGAAAGCTAAATTTTCAATATCAGGGTCGAATGGCACGCTTGTTAATCGCAAAGCCCTGATATAACTTGCTTTTTGAGTGTGGGGAGTGGGGGAAGTGTGGGGGGTAAGACTTCTTCCCCATCCTCCCACACCTCCCACACCCTTCCAGCAAGGAGGTTTCAGCTTTTCAAGCGTGCCATTCATATCAGGGTCTGTAATCTTGTTGACTGAAGCGAGGCATCCAATGAATATCCAACAGCTGCGTCAATCCTTAAAACAAAACTGGCTTGTTTACTACGAGCAAAATATTTCTTGGCTAGTCAAAATGCGAATTTGGGGGACTTACGATGGTCTGCGCCGTCCTTTGTCCGGTTTTATTTTGGCAACACTGTCTGTTTTAGAACCCCAGTTTGATGAAATACTTGCTTTTATGCTGGATCTGAATAACGATCCAGATAAAATAGTTGCCGCTTTAGGTCTTAACTTTAATCCTGATGAAGAGTTACGTTTAATAAAATCAGAGCATTCTATAGCTATAAGCCAAGTTGAAATCGAGTCGCCAGATGAGAAGCATTCTGAGGATAAACATCTATCATCGATTGTAACTGCTAGCAAAATTGTGCCTAGTTCTCTTGCCAAGACTCTAGACTCCAACTTGTCACGCGCCGATCGCCTTGCGCCATTATTTACGGCTACCACAGAGGTAGATCGCACCCCTAAACCTGAGTTAGTAGTTGCATCTACTACTAAAATTGCTCCAGATACTCCGGTGAAAACGCCATCATCAGGTTTCTTGAACGAATATCAATCAGTACGTAGCGACTTTGCGGCTTCTCGTCAGACATCGCCCCTTGAACGTTTTCCTTCAGGAACATCACTAACAATGACTGCTGAAGTCAACAGCAAAGCCAAAACTATGCCATCTGTGGCATTAGCTACCGAGGTTAAAAGCAACGCGCCATCTATCCGCATCCCTGTAGGGGCATTGCTGGCAATTACCACTGAGATTAACAGTAATGGTAAACCAGTGCGATCGCTAGCAATTACTACTGAGGTTAAAAGTAACGGCAAGCAAGCGAATATTCAACCACAAGATGTTAAAAGCAAAGTGAATTTACCAACCACTAATGCCCGTAGTTTAGCTTCTTGGGTAGATGAATTTTGTTACGGCACTAGGAATAAAGAAGAAGATATTTTGACTTGAATTACTTACGGGTACTCGTGAGAAACAAAGGGGATTTCTATGACTTCACCCTCAGTTTCTCCTACTTTGACTTTTAAGCCTACGCCACCAGCTTTGGTGCGAATGTAACCTAGTCCAAAATAACCATCAGCCGTTTCTGTGTAACTGGTAAGTTTACCAACCTTTTCGTCTCCCACTGCGATCGCACTTCCTACTGACGCAGGGGCATTGAGGCGGATACCCAAAAGGTGTTGTTTTACACCTTTATATGTATTTAACCGAGCAATGGTTTCTTGCCCAATATAGCAACCTTTAGTAAAAGAAATTGTCTGCCACAAACCAACTTCCAGAGGATTGTAATCATCTGTGAGTTCGGAATCTGGGGCGGGGCGGCCTTGTAAGATTCGCAAAGCATCCCAAGCGCGATCGCTCATCTCTACCGCCCCAGCTTCTAACAATTTGTTCCATACCGTTACTTTGTCAGTATAAGGAAAAGTGAAGGTGTATCCGGGAGCCGCTAACCCACTACCCACAGCAATCCGCACTCCCTCAGCCGGAGCGATCGTGTATACTTGGTGATTACCGTAAGGTTGCCCGATGAGTTCGCCAATACCCAATTTTTCTAAAACAGCGTCGCTTCCTGGGCCAATGAGGCTGAAGGTGTTGGTGTATTCTGTGATATCAGATAATTCCACCTTGTCGGCATAGAAAATATATTTATCCAGCCATTCCATGAGATATTGGCGGCGGTTGGGTGAAACTAGCAGGATTACCGCATCTTCTCTAACATAGGCGGTTGCTAAATCAATTGTTCTAGCTGTAGAAGTAACGAAAACCGTATCACAACCTTGTCCTGGCTTGAGTATTTGGAAATTGTTAGTACTTTGGTTGTGTAAGAAAGTAAGGCGATCGTCGCCAGCTACTTTGATACGTCCCCAGGCGGTGCGATCGCATATAGCAACCCCAACTTTAGCGGCTTGGATTGCTGCTGCGTCTTTATCGTCAAGTGTAGATGTTGGCATGGTGATGAGAAGTTGCCCTGTTTTAATGTTGTTGCACTGGAAATCTTAGCAAATAAGCGTTTCCGGCTTCAATGGCGAAGGGATGAAAGGAATTATGCTGATAGCGATCGCTTAAATTACAGAAAGTACCTATTCAGGCATTTATTCATCTGTTGCCGAAGTTAATTGATGCTGCTCCAGAATGGACAAGAATTATCCATGTGTAACCTATGAACTGTAAACAAGAGGTTGATAATTAGATATGCGATGTTTGACAACAAGCCGCTCTGTATCTACGCATCCTCTAGAAATATACTTTTTCAGCAACTTACCCACGATCGAAATACCTTGCTCAATTTCCTCTGGCGAGAGACAAAAAGTTAGACGCATCGCCGGATAACCTTGCTTATCGGGGAAAAATGCCGAACCGCACGCCAGGTAAACATTTTCTGCAAAAGCTTCGTTACGAATTATCCCAATCGGAATATCATCTGGTAACTGTACCCAAAGAAATAATCCTCCCGTCGGAACTGTCCACCGGATCTCTTCAGGGAAATAACGCTCCAAAGCTTGCAACATTATATTACGACTTTGCAGATTATCTGTGCGAAGTCGGCTGAGGTGACGGCGGTAATGTCCTGAAGCGAGATATTCGCTAACTATTGTTTGCGAAATACTGGATGTGTGCAAGTCATGAAGCAACTTCTGCTCAATAATTGCTTGATAATGCTTACCTGTAACTACCATATAGCCAACTCGTAAACCAGGCATTAAAGTTTTAGAAAAAGTGCTTAAATAAGTTACCAAATTATTTTTATCTAAAGCTTTAATTGGGGCTGGCACAGCATCAAAATTTATTCCTTCATAAGCATTATCTTCCAAAATAGGGCACTCATATTTTTCTGCTAATGCTAGTAATTGTTGACGATGATTTTGTGTTGTCGTCAATCCTGTTGGATTGTGAAAAGTACTAATTGTATAAATTAATTTCGGGCGGTGGCTGCGAAGATATTGCTCTAATAAATCTAAATTCATCCCCTCCGCAGTCATGGGAATACCAATAATCTTAGCTCCTAAGTTTTCTAAAATAGAAATTGCACCATAATAAGTGGGAGCTTCCACAATCACCCAATCACCAGGTTGTACATAATAATTCATCGCTAATGACAACCCTTGCTGAGAGCCATTAGTAATAATTAAATCTTCTGGAAAAACCTCTAATCCTTGATGTACTAACATCTGAGCAATTTGTCTGCACAGAGTTAGTTGTCCTTGAGGCATTTCATGAGGAAAGAAAATATCAGCATCATCTTGTCTTAGCGCTCGTCTGGCAATGAGGTTAATATCTTTTGGTGGACGAGGATAACCGTAGCCAAAATTAATTATTCCTGGCTGTGTCTGTGCTTGCACCAGTGGAGTATACATCTCATAAAAAGAACACTTTCCTGGTTTTGTAATTATGACATTTTGGGCTGGAGCGAATTTAGATTCTAGGTTAGTGCTTTTAAGAGAAATACTACTGACAAAATATCCTGAACCTTGACGAGCAGAAACAATCCCATCTGCTTCTAAAACGTTATATGCTTCAATAACCGTGAGTTTATTAACCTGTAAACTTTCTGCCAGAGAGCGAATAGAAGGGAGGCGATCGCCACTTTTGAGTGCGCCAGATTTAATCAGATGACTGATGCGATCGCGGATCTGCAAATAAATCGGTTTTGGTGATTGCCGTTCTAATAAAATGTTCATTTTGGCGCACTCGTCAATGACTAAATAATCATCAATACTGGCAATATAAACTATTTCTACCAACTTTACCTAGTACAGTTGAGAGTTTTTTGACTATACCAGTTGGAATACGGCTTAACTGTACTAGATCAAATCTGCCAAAACTGTACCTTCTCAGTTGAAAAGTATTACGTGAAAGTAAAAGTATAGTTCACTGTTTATCAGGTGCTTTCATTATGAATAAATTTAATTTTTTGTTAAATTTACAAAAATATTGGCAAAATTTTGTCATTTGGATGGCTAGTGGTTCTGACCTCCAAGTGTGGCACGAATCAGACTGGCGTGGTCACATTTCTTCTTGGCACGCCTACGATCCGATGACAGGGCGCTCTGCCTGTTTTGGTTCTGAAGAAGAAATGCGAATTTGGATTGATAAGTGTTATTACAGGTAAAATCTTTTGCCAATCAATATGAGAAATAGACAGTTCAGAACAAGCGATGACATTTGGAAACTTTCAATTCAGGAAAATACTGGTACTAAGAGACTTTACCAAATCCGCCTCCTCCAGGAGTTTCTATCACAAAAACATCTCCAGGTTTCATCTCTACTGTTGCTGTGCTGTCTAAATTTTCTTCAATTCCATTCTGACGTTGTATCCAGTTGCGTCCAACAATTGCGGCTTGTCCATCATTTAATCCAAAGGGAGGAATAACTCGATGTCCAGAAAGAATATTAGCTGTCATAGGTTCTAAAAAACGGATGCGGCGGACAACTCCATTACCACCTGAATATTGCCCTTTCCCACCACTATCAGGACGAAGGCTAAAGCTTTCTAAAAGTACAGGATAGCGGGTTTCTAAAACTTCTGGATCGGTCAAACGGGAGTTAGTCATGTGAGAATGAACGCCATCAGTTCCATCAAAATCAATTCCTGCTCCAGAGCCGCCACAGATAGTTTCATAATATTGATATTGCTCATTACCAAAAGTAAAATTATTCATCGTTCCTTGAGAAGCAGCCATCACACCCAAAGCGCCATATAAAGCATCAACAATTGTTTGAGAAGTTTCGACATTACCCGCTACCACTGCTGCTGGATAAATTGGGTTCAGCATACAGCCAACCGGAATAATAATTTCTAGAGGGTTAAGACACCCGGCATTCAGAGGAATATTATCATCAACCAAAGTCCGAAAGACATACAATACTGCTGCTTGAGTTACAGCTTTCGGAGCATTAAAATTACTATTTAGTTGCTCAGAAGTTCCAGTAAAATCAATAGTAGCACTGCGGCTTTCTTGATGAATTTTCACTTTTACTTTAATTATTGCCCCATTATCCATCTCATAACTAAATGAGCCATCTTTGAGAAGGTTGATAGCCTTTCTGACTGATTCTTCAGCATTAGCTTGCACAAACTTCATATAAGCTTGAACGGTTTCAATTCCATATTGTGAAACCATTTTATAAAGTTCTTGTCCTCCTCGTTCATTTGCGGCAATTTGTGCTTTAAAATCAGCAATGTTTTGGTCAGGATTACGAGCAGGATAAATATGATTTGAAAGATGCTGTCTTACTGCGACTTCTCGGAAACAGCCATCTTCAACCAAGAGAAAATTATCAAAAAGAATTCCTTCTTCTTCTACTGTGGTACTGTGAGGAGGCATTGAACCGGGGGTAATCCCACCGATATCTGCTTGGTGTCCACGAGAAGCAACAAAAAATAGGGGCATGGGGCATTGGGCATGGGCCATTGGGCATGGATTATTTTCACTACTTTCCAAAAAAACAGGGGTAATTGCAGTGACATCAGGAAGATGGGTTCCGCCGTTATAAGGGTTATTAGATAGATAGACATTTCCTGGTTTTAGGGTGTCGCCTTTATCGTTAATTAAACTGCGAACACTTTCACTCATAGAACCTAAATGTACGGGAATATGGGGGGCATTTGCTACTAATAATCCCGATGATTCAAAAATAGCGCAGGAAAAATCTAGCCTTTCCTTGATATTCACAGATGTAGCCGTGTTTTGTAACACAATTCCCATTTGCTCGGCAATAAATTGATATAGATTTTTGAATATTTCTAAACGAATGGGATCTGGTTGAGATACTGTGTACATTTTTATTCCTATTTGTCTATAAATTGTAGAATTAAATGATTATATTCAGTTAATCTTGCTTGCCAGTTAGGCTCAACTACAATTGTGCTAATTTTTTCAACAACGATCGCAGGCCCATTAATACTATCTTCTGGTTGCAAATCTTCTCGTCGGTAAACAGGCGTATCATGCCATCTATCAGCAGTAAACATCCTTACTACTTCAACGGCTTCGGGGGCTTCAACTAGAGAACGTGTACGAGTAATTAATGGTTCTTCAGGAGTCTTCATTTTCTGAATTACTTCTACCGAGGCTGATTCAACAATTAAAGTTTTCTCTAATTGAATGAAACCATAACGTGATTTATGTTCATTCTCAAATTCTTGCCGCATCAATACCATATCATCGGCAAAGGTAACGGTTAAATTAGAGTTAGTTCCTTCATATTTTAAGTTTACTTTTTGGACTATTTCTGTTTGATAATTAGCTTCATTTATTTCACTTCTAGCTTGAGTTTCTAAATATTCCATTAACTGATGTAATTTAGGGATTAATACTTGAGTTAAAGGCTGTTCTACTCCTCTTTCTCTAATCGCCCTGACATCTGCTAATCCCATTCCGTAGGCAGAGAGAACACCAGCATAAGGGTGAAGAAATATCTTTTTCATTCCCAAGGTATCGGCAATTAAACAAGCAACTTGTCCACCTGCGCCGCCAAAACAACAAAGCACATATTGGGTGACATCATAACCTCGTTGTAGACTTATTTTTTTAATTGCGTTTGCCATATTTTCTACTGCGATCGCAATAAATCCAGCCGCGACCTGTTCGGGAGTACAATGAGTTAATGTAGCAGCTTGAATATCTTGGGCTAATTGGGTAAATTGCTGAATAACAGTATCTTTATCTAAAGGTAAATTCCCATCAATTCCAAAAACTGAGGGAAAATATTGTGGGTGAATTTTGCCTAACATCACATTGGCATCAGTAACCGCTAATGGCCCCCCGCGTCGATAACAAGCAGGGCCAGGATTTGAACCAGCAGATTTAGGTCCAACACGATAACTAGAACCATCAAAAAAGAGAATTGAACCGCCTCCAGCTGCAATGGTATTAATTGCTAATACGGGAACTCGCATCCGCGCCCCAGCAATTTCGGAATCTAGTTGTCGTTCATACTCTCCTTTAAAGTGGGCAACATCTGTACTTGTTCCTCCCATATCAAAGGTGATAACTAACTCAAAACCTGCTCTTTCACTAGTTTGAACTGCGCCAACAATACCACCAGCCGGGCCACTCAAAATACTATCTTTGCCTTGAAATTGTTCGGCTACAACTAAACCGCCGTCAGATTTCATAAACATTAATTTGACTCCAGGTAACTGACTTGCCACTTGGTTGACATAGCGGCGTAGAATCGGAGTTAAATAAGCATCAACTACTGTTGTATCTCCTCGGCTAACTAATTTCATTAATGGACTAACTTGATGAGATACAGATATTTGTGTAAAGCCGATTTCTTGCGCGATTTTGGCGATTTTTTGTTCGTGTTTGGGATAGCGATCGCTGTGCATAAAAACAATAGCACAACTCCGAATTCCTGTATGGTAAACTGCTTGTAAGTCATTTCTGACTTGTTGAATATCTAGAGGTATTAATTCATTTCCATGAGCATCATAACGTTCATCAATCTCAATCACCTGCTCATAAAGCATAGTTGGTAAAACGATATGACGGGCAAAGATGTTAGGACGGTTTTGGTAGCCAATTCGCAGCGCATCTTTAAAACCTTTGGTGATGATCAGAACAACTCTGTCTCCTTTCCGTTCTAACAACGCATTTGTTGCTACTGTTGTCCCCATTTTTATAACTTCTATCGCTTCAGTAGGAATGGGTTCGTTACTGGAAATACCCATAATATCCCGTATACCTTGGATGGCTGCATCTTGATATTGTTCAGGATTTTCTGAAAGTAGCTTGTAAACTATAATCCATTGCTTTTTAGGTAGGGAAACAATTAAAAAACGTTCAGGATGTCTTGAAAGTCTGTCTATAATTGCCTGATTATTAGTAACGGCAACAATATCTGTGAATGTACCACCTCTATCAGCAAAAACTTTCAACATTTCTCTATTTCCTTAATGCTGTTTAAATCGTTATTTAAACCTCGTCTATCTTGAGAAGCATAGTTTTGTAGGTTGGGTGCAGCGATAGCGTAACCCAACATAAATAAGGCGGTAGTGTTGGGTTGCGTTTCACTCCACCCAACCTACATAAATATATCTTTTAAAAAACTCTAGGTTTCAACATAGATGAGGTTTATATCAAACGATTAAAATTGTTCAACATTAAATATAGACTTTGCTCAGTCACATTTTTACTGAACTTATAAAAATTATTTATTTAGATAGCTTCCTGATTTAGCGGAATTACAACTACAAATTCTGTACCCTGTCCCTGAGTAGAAATACATTTTAATTCTCCCAGATGTTTTTGAGTGACAATCTGATAACTAATAGACAAACCTAACCCTGTACCTTTGCCAACTGGTTTAGTGGTAAAGAATGGTTCAAATAAGTGTTTTTGGACGTTTTCTGGAATGCCTATACCATTATCCGCAATGCTAATAACTACCTGATTTTCACTATTAAGCTGAGTATGAATTTTAATTTGGGGAGTAGATCGGGCTGCTTTCTTTACTTCCCACTCCCCATTATCCACAGCTTCTTCTAAAGCATCGATCGCATTTGCTAGAAGATTCATAAATACCTGATTCAGTTGTCCAGCATAACATTTTACTAATGGCAAATCGCCGTACTCTTTGATGATGTCAATTGTGAGAGAGTTAGATTTAGCCTTGAGTCGATGTTCTAGAATGAGCAATGTATTATCTATACCCTCATGGATATTTACAGCTTTCATCTCTGTTTCATCTAACCGAGAGAAGTTTCGCAGAGATAGTACGATTTCTGTGATTCTTTCGGCACCAACAGTCATAGAATTTAACAAGTTAGGCAAGTCTGCTATTACGAAATCTAGGTCGATGGCTTCTGTTTCTTTTTTAATTTCTGTTACTGGATTAGGATAGTTTTGCTGATATAATTGCACTATCTTCAGTAAATCTTCAATATATTGATTGGCATGGGTGATATTGCCATAGATAAAGTTGACTGGGTTGTTAATTTCGTGCGCTACACCTGCTACCAACTGCCCTAAACTGGACATTTTTTCGCTATGTATGAGTTGAGATGCTAACTGCTTTGCCTCTTGGCGCAATTGTGCTTCTGAGTATCGCAATATCTGCTCTGCTTGTTTGCGCTGGGTAATGTCGTGGAGAATGACGACATACTCCTGAAAATCCTGATGTGGTCTGTCTGAGATGGAAACTTCTAGGATTTTGTTTTTGCCATTGCGGAGTAGGGTTTGTTCGCTGCGCTTTGTCCACTCCTCTGGATAGTAGACTAATGCAGTTAGCCATTTGTTGAGGTGATTTCCCTCCAACTCAGATGGGTTGACACCAAAGAAAGATTCAGTGGCTGGATTTGCCTGCTGGATAATACCTCGATCATCCACAACTAAAATACCATCTTGGGCAACAGTAAATAGGTGTTCGGCAGATTCACGGGCTTCTGCGATCGCAACTACTTGCGGTAAACTTGTCCAACAAGCGATCGCTACTCCCACAAATGCTACCGTCATCAGCAACACCACAAATATATTCTCCCCCGCCTCACTTGCCGTTTTATTTAGTTTGACACCAAATAACCAGCCAACTGCCACTGCACTGCATAGTAAAAAAATCAGGATGCTCACCTGGAGAACTACCGAGTCCTTGATAATTACCTGAGAGCGTGTGCGATATCGCTGCCTCCACCAACTGGGATGAAATGGAGGGAATTTTACCCGGCGAATCACTGCATCTATTCCCATAACCCCAATGGGAAATAATAGCCCAATTAGCAAGTTGAGCCAACCCCAAGCAAGTCCGCCCACCACTAGCACCACAACTTCTAACAGCAGAATCGCCAAAGATATGCGAGGGAACAAAACTTCCGAGCGATCGCGCCGCAGCCAAAGCCCCAAATGCAATAACATAAAGGAGACAAACCAGCCAACATTACCAACGGCTACGATTCGCGCGACATCTCCCCAAATCAAATAAATCAGGCACAACACCAGTGTTAATGTCAGTGCTGGCGCAAACACACCCCGACGTGAAACAACGGAAAATACAGGTGAAATGTGTTTGTCTAAAGCCAACTGATACAAAATCCGAGGGCAATTAGAAACAACCGTTGCCGAACCTAAAAGACAAGCAGCTACTAGCAAAAAGGAAACACTTATAGCTGCTGATTTTCCCCAGAAAGGTTGGGAAGCCGCCACAAGATTCATAAAAGCATTGTCTTTGAGGCTGGGATCGGTTGCTAACCGC
Organism: Desmonostoc muscorum FACHB-395; assembly: GCF_014698035.1. GTDB lineage: Bacteria > Cyanobacteriota > Cyanobacteriia > Cyanobacteriales > Nostocaceae > Nostoc > Nostoc muscorum_A. Next base: position 16,004 of record NZ_JACJSF010000050.1, on the reverse strand, counting down.
ATCATTACCCAAGATCCCCCCAAAAAGATCGGTGGCATCATCCAAGCCGCAACATCTAGAAAACGTAGCGTCTGGGTGGGTTGGCGGCTATCGGCGACAAAAGAAGAAGCCGTTTCACAACTGTAGGTGGCATAAGTGACGAAAAAGAACCACTTTGCCCAATCGACAAAACCCAGAGATGACCAATTGCTAGGAAAAAACCCAGGACTATCACCAGAGAAAGCTAACCAGCCAAGACCCTGTACACAGAAGGTAATTAGCAATCCAAAGGCTGGAATTACAAAAAATAAATGTAAAATACTTAGGGCGCGAGTCCCACTAAACGCGACTATAAACGGCAACAGTGTAAAGCCAATATCTAGAAGTATTTCTGGACAAGCAATACCCAGCGCCTCCAAATTCACCTTAATTAAATCTTTGAGAACGATTGTATTAACTGACAGGTAAGAAACCCAGTTGAGCAAGTATCCAATTGCTGCATAGCAAGCTATTCCTGGGTAGTTTTGCAGCAACTTAGTAGCATAGTTAGGCGTTCCTCCAGCCACATTTATAAAATGCATACCCAAGCGTTTTACCTGGTAGTTGAGCAGCATTCCGAAAATCACCGCAGGTATCCAGACAAAAATAGCTTGGGGGCCGAGAGCAGCATGAATTGCTGGAACCAATGCTGTCCAGGAAATATGAGCTGTTAAACCGAAGCCCCAACTTTCAACAGCACTTAAGCTTCTAGTCAAGCCAGGGTAAGAAGATTGGCCCAAAGTGGGATGAGCAGGATGGGACATCATTGGCAGTGCTGGGTGGGATACTGTAATTAAACTTATTAGCTAGAGTTCCCATCTTCTAAATGTTGTGAACAGAGACTTTTTGCTCGAAATCATAACATATTCACAACACCAGCATTTCTTTACACCATAATTTTTCCTTTCAGATGCCGCTGTCTTTGGGAGTTTCAAAAATTAAATTATTCAATTTTGGGAGAGACGATGATCCTTAGCTTGATATCATCCAATACTTCAATGTCTTTGCGTTTAGGCGCAACTCGATACCATGTTTCTGTTTGGGTTGAAACTACGGCTATCTAACCCCAAACGCCTCTCTAGTAGTTCGCCAAGTGAACTTGGCGGGGTAAAGGGTAAAGGGGAAAGGTTTCAAATCCCTTACCCCTTACCCCTTCCCCTTTACCCAGCCATCACGCAGCATTTTTGGGTTGGCAGACTACTAGCTCTGCTATTTTTTGACGCAGATCCTGATTTTCCAGTTCAAGCCTCTCAATTTTTTGATCTTTTTCTTCTGGACTCATACCTGAACATTACCATTACTCTTCCTTGCTTGGAATAATCCTGAGCATCCTACCTGGGGAGTTACGAGAATCCTTTAAGAAGCAATTAAGTTCTTGAGAGCATCTTGAGCATCAGTGTTTTCTGGATCTATTTGCAGCACTTCTCGGAAAACTGCTGCCGCCTCTTGTTTTGAGCCATCACCAGATTCACCATAAGAAATCTCTCTGCCAAGTTTGATGTAAAGTTCTGCCATTTGGCGACGTGGTATTAGATTCGCCAAAGGCTGATAAAATTCCATGACAGCAGGAAAGCCTTTTTGCTTGTAAAGTGGCAAGCTAATATTTGAGCAGGTGTCATAACTGCCTTCACCAATTTTTACCACCTTCTGGCAGTTTGCCAAGGCTTCATCTAGGTTTCCGTGTTGAGCTAGTGCTTCATTTAATTTGCTGTAATAATAATCAGTGGGTTTTGCGGCAACGGCTTGGCGGTAAATAGCGATCGCTTCTTGGTGTTTTTCTTGTGTCATCAGCACATCACCCAATTCTACATACCTTGAAGCTTCAGGCTCGATTTTAATTAATTGGCGGTAGGCTGCGATCGCTTCGTTTACAAAACCGCGCTTTAGTGAGAGTTCAGCTAACCTTTCGTAATAAACCTCATTTTTTGGGTCATTTTTACTCGCTTGACGATAGATTGCGACTGCTTCGGAATATTCGAGAATATCACCCAGGCTACTGTATGCTTGATAGCTCTTTGGGTTAATTTTTAGGGCTTCTCGGTAAGCGGCGATCGCTTCTTCTCGTTTGCCTATTTTGAAGAGGGTATCGGCTAAATTGTTGTAATTATCGTCATCAGGCTCGATTTTAATGGCTTGACGATAAGCCACTACTGCTTCCTCTGGATTGCCCATTGCTATCAAATTCATCGCTAAAATGATGAAAGCTGTATCACTTTTAGCATCGAGTTTGACAGCTTGACGGAAAGCAGCGATCGCTTCTGCGGTTCGTCCCTTTTCAACCAGAAAATTACCTAATTTGAGGTAAATCGCCGCATCAGGAGTTAATTGCAACCCTTGACGATAAGCAGCAATCGTCTCTGCAATCTTTCCTTGGGAAGATAGAATGTCTGCTAGCTTGATGTAGGCATAGCTGTTTTTGGAATCCCGTTCAATCAAACTCCGCCAAATATTAGCAGCTTCTTGATAATTTTTCACTTCTTCGGCAGATGTCGCTTTTTGTTCCAACTCCTCTACCGTTTGCGCCACACTGATTTGAGGAATCAAAACCAAACCTAAACTCAATAAAAACGGCAATATTTTCCGGCTAACCATAGACTTTCAGCTTAAAATAACTAAGTCAATCTTCAAACCAAGCTTAATCTCAGTATTTAAGTTTGTAACCCGTAAAACTTCTCATACTGAGTAAATCAGGCAAAAATATGGCAACGAAAATTCCTGTCACAGTGATTACAGGCTTCTTAGGTAGTGGAAAAACCAGCCTAATTCGCCACCTGCTACAAAACAACCAAGGTCGTCGCATTGCCGTTTTAGTCAATGAATTTGGCGAACTCGGTATTGATGGCGAATTATTAAAATCCTGTCAAATTTGCCCCGAAGATGGTGAGGGCGACACTAATATCTTTGAATTAACCAACGGCTGCTTATGTTGCACCGTGCAGGAAGAGTTTTATCCGACGATGCAAGAGTTAATCAAGCGGCGAGATAGCATCGACTGTATTTTGATTGAAACCTCTGGTTTAGCTTTACCAAAACCATTGGTGAAGGCTTTTCGCTGGCAAGAAATTCGCAACGCTGCTACTGTGGATGCGGTAATTACGGTGGTAGATTGTGCGGCGGTAGCAGCAGGGACATTTGCTAGCGATCCAGATGCGATCGCAGCCCAACGACAAGCAGATGATAATCTAGAACATGAAACACCCTTGCAAGAACTGTTTGAAGACCAACTTGCTTGTGCAGACTTAGTGGTGTTAAATAAAATTGACTTAGTGGATGCCGAGACAAAAGCGAGAGTTGAGGAATTAATTAAGCAAGAGTTGCCTAGAGTGGTGAAGATTGTCGAGAGCGATCGTTCTCAACTAGACGCATCTATATTATTAGGATTCCAAGCCGCAGTTGAAGATAATTTAGATTCTCGTCCCAGTCACCATGATACCGAAGAAGACCACAATCACGACGAAGAAATTACTTCAACTAATTTAGTTTTGGACCGTACCTTTGATCCAGAAAAGTTGCAACAGCAGTTAGAGAAATTAGCACAACAACAAGAAATTTACCGGATTAAAGGCTTTGTTGCAGTGCCAAATAAATCTATGCGTTTGGTGATGCAAGGCGTAGGAACGCGATTTGATAAATTTTACGATCGCCCCTGGAAACCGGAAGAAGCTAGGCAAACGCGCTTAGTTTTTATTGGACGTGATTTGAAGTCTTCAGAAATCGAATCGCAACTTGTAGCTTTATAAGTATAGTTAGATATCCGACTTCTTAAAGAAGTCGGGGATCTATATCGTGAGAGATACAAGTTAATAATAATTAGTTAATTCAAAACAAATAATAACTGAAAATTCTTCACCTGGCAAAAATATGACGATCTCTCAACTGTTTAATGCTGCCAATCTTTTTGTTTTGCCCTTTTGGGCGTTAATGATTTTATTGCCAAACTGGAAAGTTACACGGCAGATAATGTCATCATATTTGCCATTTGTGCTGTTAGCTGGAGCGTATTTGTATTTGTTTATCAGCAGTATTACGCCAGAAAATGCCCAAGCTTTATCGAATCCCCAATTAGCTGATATTGCACGATTCTTTGCAGATGAAACTGCTGCTGCAACAGGTTGGATTCATTTTCTAGTGATGGATTTATTCGTCGGTCGCTGGATTTATTGGGAAGGGCAAAAAACAGGTATTTGGACAATTCACTCTCTTGCACTGTGTTTGTTTGCTGGCCCTATGGGATTACTGTCTCATATCTTGACTTACTGGATTGCTAAGACATTTTTCCCGAAATTTCAGCAGAATGAAACGGTAAATGCAGAAGAAAAAGCTGCGTCATAATTTGGCACTTATTAGGGTAGCATGGCTATGCTACCCTTCTTTAATAATTAACCGTTGTCGTGTCTATAGTCGGCATCTAACCAACAGCGTGGTAAAACTTCACCTGAAGGAAAAACGAGATTTTCTTTTTTAAAACTTTCAGGTTGCTGTTCTTCTTGACCTTCTTGGTCTTTTGCGTGAACAACATCATTATTCGGGTCAAGTAATTCCTGAATTTCAAGAATCTTGACTAATTCGCCACTATCTTTGACTTGTAAAAGCATAGAAATTGCCTCAATGAATTTGCATGAAAGTTCAAAGCGAGTCTCAATATAAACTCGCTCAAATCTAAACTGATTTTGAACGCGGATATTCCTTAATTGTTAAAGGAAATTTTTATTACAAATCCACACAGAAATTACACGAGATTTATCTGTGTGTACCTGTAGAGTTAATTTTTATAAAATAGACATAGCAAACATATACCTAATTCAGGAACTAAAATCGAATTAGGAAATGCTGATCAATAAAATTGTCAAGCTAAGATAATCTTGGTTTTAGCGATTAGAACTCGCGTTGATATTTTTCCAAAATATCAACTAAAGTAACCTGGCATTGCAGTGGCAGTAAATCGATTAAAGGAATTTCACTTCTACCGCCGCCAATTTTTACTGAAATGGATTCCAAGACTTTTAAAACTTGGTCTTCATTTACACTGTTGGAAGTAATTAAAGGATAGAGTCGTTCGGCAACAAGGGTATGCAGTTTGGCATTCGATAGATAAAGATGCCATTTGGCAATGTCTATGTAGACATTTTCGCCAATTTCAGCTGCTAGGGCTTCTAGTAATTCCGTGGTGTTAGTCTTAGCCATAAAAATAACCCTACATTAAGAAAAAGTGCGAAATCTCAGGCTTTTTTACATTATCACTCAATTAAAAGGCTGATTCCACTACCACAGGTTACAATCGCCCTAGCATTAGTAGTCCGTCTTCAGGTGGATTTGGGTGGAGTTTCGGTGTAGTTAGCGATCGCACTAATATAAATCAGATGCGCTAACACTATTCCTGTCCAACTTAAAGTCACCCACGGCAGCCACTCCCAGGTAGTGCCTTTCAAAATGTGGAAAAACCACAAGCCAGAGTTAATCGTAGCAGCGATCGCTACATGGGTGGCAAAATTCATCCGGTCATCGATCTTACGATAATCAGCGTCTTTGCGATCGGGTTTGCGAGGCCAACGAGGAGGCATAAATATTTGTTACAGATTTAAATACACCCTATTTATTCTAAGGTTTTTGTGGCAGTGGTTGCTATTAGACCCTTACAACCGGAAGAAGCAGGGGGCAGGGGAGCAGGGCACAAGGGGACAAGGGGGAATGGCACGCTTGAAAAGCTGAAACCTCCTTGCTGGCATGGTGTGGGAGGTGTGGGAGGCAATGCAGCATTTGTTGATATGCAGTTATTCAATTTCTTCTCTTTCTCCCCACACTTCCCCCACTCCCCACACTCCCTACACTCAAAAAGCAAGTTATATCAGGGCTTTGCGATTAACAAGCGTGCCATTCGGGACAAGAGGTGAGAACTTGAAACAAGTCTTTCCCCTTATCCCCAATTCTCCTTGTCCCCTGCCCCCTGCCCAATGCCCCATGCCCTATAGATAATTCATCAACCTAGTGGATGACCTTTTAAGTTATCTCAGTTAAAAATGATTCATCTGTTTGATAGAGGGAGCAAATATATCCACTTGTGAATATGGAAAGAACCTTTAGAGGTGGATAAAAATGGCTAAGGCAAACCCAGTTGAAATGCAAAAACACTTAAAAGGTGTTGACTACCCTGCTGGAAAGAAAGACTTGATTAAGCACGCTAAAAAGCAAGGGGCAGATAAGGAGATTATTTCTCTGTTAGAGAAACTGCCAGATGATGAAGAGTTTGATAGCCCAGCCGATCTCAACAAAACTATAGGTGAGATAATCTAGGTTCTTGCTCTGGCGGGGAATAATCTCCTGATTTCCCGCCACTCTTACTTATTAAACGAATCGATTCAATTTGAATCGACTTCTCTAAGGCTTTTGCCATATCGTATAAAGTCAGCGCAGCCACAGAAACAGCAGTTAAGGCTTCCATCTCTACACCAGTTTCAGCTTTTGTTTTGACTGTGGCTTGAATTTGATAACCAGGTAGTTGCGGGTCGGGTATAATTTCGACCGCTATTTTTTGCAAAGGCAACGGATGACATAGAGGAATTAAAGCGGCTGTTTGCTTGGCTGCCATAATCCCAGCCAATCTTGCAGTTGCTAACACATCACCTTTTGGGACATTTCCGGCTTGAATAGCAGCGAAGGTTGTTGGCAGCATTCGCACATTGGCAGCAGCTACTGCTTGGCGGATGGTGGGTGCTTTATCAGACACATCTACCATCTGTGCCTGTCCGTGTTGATCTAGATGGGTTAAGCTGGCAAAATTAGATAGAAAATTATCTTGCGTCATTTAGTTGAACGTGTTAATATAGATTGTCGGTGAGGGCGTGTAGCTCAGTGGACTAGAGCACGTGGCTACGGACCACGGTGTCGGGGGTTCGAATCCCTCCTCGCCCGTTTTATCAGGCTAAGAGTCAAAAGTTAGGAGTGAGGAATTAAATTTCTTCACTCCTAACTTTTAAGTTTTTCAAGGCATAAGCATCTGGAGCTAGACCTAGTGCAAAGCGCAGGGAGTTGGATAGGTTTTTGCTCGACTGGGTGACGAAGATAACAAGTGCAACAGAAGTGATCGCAGCACCATAGCCAAACATATCGCGGTAGCCGACTTGTTCTGCGATAATGCCCAAAAGAGGAGCAGCGATCGCAATTCCTAAATCAAGTCCAGCTATACATAGAGCAAAAATTTGTCCCCGTTCTTCTGGCAGTGAGCGGTCTGCCATCATCACGATCATCATCGAGATTAGTGTACCACCACCAGCACCTTCAGCGATCGCAGCCAATAAGAAAACCATCGGGCTGTAAGCCTGCCACAGCAGTATTAACGCTAAAACATAACAAAAAATACCAAAGGTGATAAACAAACCACGACCAAAGCGATCGCTTGCCTTACCAGCAAATATCCTGATACTAAAACTAGAAATTGCCGCAGCTGTAAAGAACAGTCCGCCATTGAAGTCTACCTGACTGGATTTGAGGAACAACGAGACAAAGGTATGTACAGCACCGATGGACAACCCAACCAGCAACATAACTATAGTTGGAACTTTCACCTGTGGACTGCTCAAAATTTGCCAATAATTGCGATTTTCTGCCTCCGTTTGCTCTTGTGTTTGCACGGGCGGATTTATGACTTGTACAATTCCCAAGAGAGCGAAAAAACCCAATTCCGCAGATACCAGAAATAATATTCCGTAACCACTTGTAGCTTCTAAATACCCACCCAAGGCAGGGCCAATTGCTAAACCAAGGGGAGTTCCTAGTGTCATATAACCAATGATTTCGCCACGAGTTTCTGCGGGAGCTAAATCTGCGATTAAGGCGCTGTAGCCAGTTGTAAAAGCAGCAACGCTAATACCATGAAAAATTCGCACCAGGATTAACAGCCCAATTGATTGAGTTGCCAAATAACCAAAGGGTGCGATCGCAGCTACTATCGTACCAATCAACAAGACAATTTTTCGACCACGTTCATCGGCTAACCGTCCCAGCATCGGGCGAAATAGCAATAACCCAATGGCAAAACTGCCCATCACAATCCCAATTTCTTGCTTGCTTGCGCCCACATCATTGATGTAAAGCGGTAAGGTTGGTAAGAGCGAAGACAAACTCGACCAGAATAATAAACCTGCTGTAAATAAAACCAGCAGGTTGCGCCGTAGTTCGGTGTCAAAAGTATTAAGTGCTTTCAAGGTAGATGCAATTTAATGAGGTTTTGTCATTTGTCATTTGTTATTTGACCAATGACCAATGACCAATGACTAATGACTACTATTGTTACGTTACTTAACATTTTTTGCTACTACTTCTCGCACGCGATAGATAGGCCGGCCTTGGGATTCATGGTATGTACGCATGAGCAATTCTGCTAAAAGACCGAAGCAAAATAACTGCACCCCAGTTACTAGCAGGAGAACAGCTAAACTTAGCAACGGGCGATTGCCAATCATCTCACCTAAAGCTAATTTGACAAAAGTTAAGTAAATTCCGATCGCTGTGCCTGAAACCATTGAAATCAAGCCCAATAGCCCAAAAACGTGCATCGGCCGGGTGAGGAATTTTTTCATAAATAGAATCGTTAACAAATCCATCAACACCCGGAATGTCCGCCAAATCCCATATTTACTGCGACCAAAACGACGGGCGTGATGACGCACGGGTATTTCAGTAATTCTAGCTCCTTCGATGTACGCCAAAGCAGGTAAAAATCGGTGTAGTTCACCATAGAGGTTCATATCTGCCAACAGTTCTGCACGATAAGCTTTCAGCGAACAGCCATAATCATGAATATTCACGCTAGTGGTGCGACGAATTAGCCAGTTAGCAATTTTGGAAGGAAGTAACCGATTTACAGCACCATCTTGGCGTTTTTGCCGCCAACCACTTACCAAATCGTAACCCTCATCCAGCTTTGCTAATAACATCGGGATATCAGCCGGATCATTTTGGAGATCGGCATCTAAAGTAACGATCGCTTTCCCGCCTGCATAATAAAATCCAGCAGCCATCGCCGCAGTTTGTCCGTAATTGCGACGCAAAATTACCGCCTTTAAATCAGTGCGGTTTTGCGCCTCTTTTTTCAAAAAATCCCCGGAACCATCTGTAGAACCATCATCCACACAGATGATTTCATAATTTACCTGACTAGAAGATAAAGTAGATGCGATCGCTTCTAATAAAAGCGGCAAACTTTCCACCTCATCATGTATCGGCACCACCACCGAAACATCTGGGACAATAGTCGAAATCGTCCCATTCTCCTCACTCAACCCTTGATCAACCAACCCACTCCTCATAAGCCTCAGCGCCCTCAGCGTCTCTGTGGTTCGTAACTCTTAAAAACTCTACCAGCACCTCGCAGCTGCTGATAATACGACAGACTAACAGCATCTCCCTGTTCCGAGAGAATATCAATCCCAATTCCATCCCGTCCCTGATCTTTCCCAGAACTATGGATGTAATAACCATCAGCTAAATAAAGCCCGACATGGGTTGCTTTTTGGTTAGTTCCAAAAAATACCAGATCCCCAGCTGCTAGTTCTGCAATAGTAATTGGTTGGGTAAATCCTTCCTGTTGATAGGCATCTCTAGGTAGCCAAATCCCCACCGAAGCAAACGCCGCCTGCATCAACCCAGAACAATCATAATTTGGCCCAACCGTACCACCCCAAAGGTAATAATTGGATTGTTGCATCGCTTTCTTGGCAAAAGCGATGACCTCTGCGAGGAGTTTCTTAATTTCAGATTCAGAAAATGTTGCAGCCTGATAAGGTACAGTAGCAGGTTGTAATGAATCAAAATCTGAAAGAGATAACCATCCCGGATAGTCATCTTCACACAAATACACCTCGACCGCTAAATTTTGACGATTTGATGTTACCCACAAATGCCTCCCAGATGCAGATTGAGTTGCTAAACGTGTACATTCAGGAGAATCATATAAATTTAGGTCAGCTAAACACTGATACTCTCCTAATTTTGGATTTTGGACTTCGGATTTTAGATTAAAGGACATTATTAGAGAATGATTTTTTTTAATAAAGACGAACAACTCGAAAATATTGGTAATGGCATTTTAGATGCAACTTGGGCAGCATTTCCGACTTTAGCCCGGAATCAAATTGCCCTGACTTGGGTTGTTTACGATCCACCAGTGCGAGTAAATACTGGTGGGGCGCTGACTCCCAACGCTTTTTGGGATCATCCAGTCCGTGGTTTTACTTATCGTGGTGTTGAACGGATTTATCCCGCCAGTGTAGTCAAGCTATTTTACCTGGTGGCGGTAAATGAATGGCTAGAAAAAGGCATGAGTCAAACTTCCAAGGAATTGGAACGCGCCTTGCGGGATATGATTGTCGATTCTAGTAACGATGCTACCAGCTTGGTTGTGGATATTTTAAGTGGTACTACATCTGGGCCAGAATTACCAACCGGGCCCTTTGAAACCTGGAAATATCAGCGTAATATCGTTAACCGCTATTATCAATCTTTGGGTTGGGAAGAAATGGAGACGATTAACGTCTGTCAAAAAACCTGGAGTGAGGGCCCTTATGGACGAGAACGGGCATTTGTGGGAGAGTTACTAGAAAATCGCAATATGTTGACCACAAATGCGATCGCTAGGTTACTGCATAGTATTGTAGGTGGAGTTGCGGTTTCCAGTGCGCGATCGCAAGCTATGATGGCTTTACTCAAACGTCCTCTCAACGATTTGCCCACTGACAGAGAGGAAGATCAGGTAACAGGTTTCTTAGGTGGTGGAATTCCTGAAAATGCTCAAATTTGGTCAAAGGCAGGTTGGACAAGTCAAGTTCACCATGATGCCGCGTATATTGAATTACCAGAACAGCGCCCTTACCTATTAGTGGTATTTACTGAAGGGAAAGCCCAAGCTAAGAGTCGAGATATTTTACCCTTCGTTTCTAAACTAGTTGCCGATGCGATTAGCAGCTTATAATCCAATAGCATGGATTAATAACTTCTTTCTTCTCTCTGTGTTCTCTGCGCGGCATTCGCTCATGGGGGAAACCCCCAAGACCGCGCTGCCTTGCCTCTGCGGTTCGTTAAAAAAATTGACTTTAATAATGAGCCATAACTGAACCGTATTAGCCTATAGCAATCCTTGATTATTTGCAAACAACAAGATCCCCGACTTATCGAATAAGTTGGGGAGCTAAATCCGCCGATTTTCACAAATCAAATAGGATTGCTATATTTCAACTTAAATTCATCAAACTTCACTACTTCCGAATCAGGCTTGTGAGTGTCAAAGCGATAACTACTTATTGTCCCCGCCCCCGTATCAAAAATACTAAAAACCGTAATATTATTACTCGAAATATAAGGCATTGGCTTTGCATCTTCACCCAACAAAGGGGCAATTGTGGGCACTATTGGTTCCAAACCATTGGGATCGCCAACCTTAACATAATCCTCTTGATATCCAATTGGCACTTCTCGCTTTCTGTCACCCCAAGCAGCGCCGTAAGTATTGCCAACATTAGATGTTTCTAAAAAGTGCATTCCACTGGGACTAACAAAGCGATTCCACAAATGAGAATGCCCATAGAATACCAATTGCACATTAGCCGCTTCTAATAAAGGCACAACATCGCGGATAATATAATCTGCATTTTTGGGGTATTCGTAACGCACAGCTTTAATATTATTACCATCTCGTTCAACTATTTGAACAGGTTCTGTATAAGCAGGAACGATATTATCACCCAGAGTATGGGGAGGATGATGGAACATCACAACTTTGTATTTTGCTTGTTTAAATTCAGGGCTGTTGAGTTCTGCTTCTAGCCAATTATACTGCTTGCTTCCTTTAGCAATTGGCTCATAAATTAGCTGTCCATAACCCCAATTTTCAGGATTATTTAAATCGTTTTCAGCTTCCTGATATCTCCCTCTGCGCTTTCTATCTAAGTTGGGAGTCCGCCACATATTCGTAGCGTACAGTACCACTAAACGCACATCCCCAAAACTGACTGCATAATACCTTTTTCCACCCTCTTTACTTTTTGGTAAAGAGAAAATCTCTTCGTAGGTATTAGTATTAAAAGAATTATCTATTAAAGATTTGTCTCGATAAATTTTTTGAGCAACGACGCGGGGAATTGTATCATCAAATTCATCATTTAAACTTCCCATCCTGGCAAATCGCCCCATCACCTCATGATTACCAATGCAAGTAAACATGGGTGCGTGTTGAATTATTTGTCCACCAGTGTAGGTTGTCTTAATGTCGTTGTGCGTCATTTCATAAGTAGCACGACCTTGTAAGCCGGGAAACAACGCACCACCACTATTATCATCAAACCATTCTGAGGCGCGATCGCTAACATTCACTAAATCACCGGCAAACCACACCCCATCAACTCGTCCAACTGTTTCTACCACCTTTTGCAGATTCGCTGCTGTCATCGGCTTTAATTGATGATCTGAGGTAAGTAAAATTTTTAGTGGTGTATCTGGTTTGGGAGTAGCTGCAAGGGTAAAAACATCACTGTTAATACTCTCGTCGTCTTCTCGCACACTCGTAACCCGATAGTTTAACCGCACGCCAGGAGTTAACCCACCTACCTCAGCTTCATGTCGCCAAATGTCGCGCTGGACTGGTTTTTGATAAACTTCACCGTCTTTAGTTTGGTTTCCAACTCTTGATTGCTGGTCTTCACGAGTGCGACTGAGTTTAGTAGTATTTGCCTTAGCAGTTTGTTTAAGATTTTCACCATAAGTTACTGTGTGGTTAACACCAGCAAACTCAGTAAACCAAACTACTTGCACTGAGGTTTCAGTTGGTAGTTGTAAAAATGGATCGGTGAGCAGTTGGGGTGCTGATGTCATAATTGTTTGCCCAAATGAACGCACGCTTACCAGAGTAAGACATATCACAAGCGCAAGCATAGCCACTAAGTAAATTTTACGGCTGTGTAAGCGTCTGAGCATGAGTAACATCCCAAATTTTTAGAGTATTCATCGACTGAACGCAATATGGTTCAGTTAAGGCTAAAACTCTTTCTTTGTCAAAGTCATTTTTTTTACGTAGACGCGGAGCGGCTTGCCGCAGGCTACCACAGAGAAGCAGAGGGCACTGAGAGAATATGTATTGCGACTGAACGCAGGCTTCACTTGTTTTCATAAAAAGCCGTGGAGAAATCGAAGTCATTAGTACCAATGACTAATGACCAATGACCAAGGACAAATGACTATTAACTAAATGGTTTCCAACCTGCTAGCAAATTCGGGTAAGCTACAGGTGTGGGGAAAATCTTCTGGAAGCCAGTTTGACGTTCTTGTGGCTTTTCTTTGCTCATATTCCAGAGGGATTCATAGAAAAAGAAAGAGACTCCAGCAAAATTGCGATCGCGGATTTTTTGCACTTGTGTCTGAATCTGTTGCATCGGCACAGATCGGTTTTTTAACCCAGCCAAAATGCCCACACTCACTGGAATATGGCTCTTTGCCGCTTTTACTTCTGGATATTCTAATTCGTTAACAAAAACATTCAAATCATCACGATATATCTGCAAAACTAAGTCTTCAATAATTCCTAGCCGTTCCCACTTTTGCCAGTCCGCTAAAAAGAATTCGTAAGAAAAACGTTGAGGATTAGGTGCAATGGAAACTAGACAATCTTTTTTAGTAGCTTTGATGGTTTTGAATACCCGTTTCATAAACTCGGTGATTTTGTTGGCTCTCCAACGCACCCATTCTGGATCTCTAAAATTTTTGGATGGAGCTTTACCACGGTGTTCTTTTTTGTAAAGTGCCACTGTGTAAGCATCGTAACCTAATTCTGATGGTAAGCCAAAATGGTCATCAAATTGAATGCCGTCAATATTGTAGTTTCTGACAATTTCAACGATTAAATCTTGGATAAATTGTTGTACTTCTGGGCGAAAGGGATTTAGCCAAACACGGTTATGCGTGCCTTCTTTGACAATCCGAGTCCCGTCGCTGCGGTTAGTAAGCCATTGGGGACGATTTTTAGCTAATAGGGAATCGGCTGGTGCCATGAAGCCAAATTCAAACCAGGGAATCACTGTTAGCCCTTTTTGATGTCCCACATCGACAATTTCTTTGAGGATATCTCGCCCTTGTAATCCCGGTGTGGGATCGAGCGATCGCCCAATTACTTTTTGGGCAACTTTACTGGGATACAATGTATATCCCCAATTCCAAACCGCCGGATATATGGTGTTAAAATTGAGTTCATCAAGACGTTGCAAAGATCCCTTGAGGCGATCGCGCTCAAATAACACATCACTATCAATATTTGTTAACCACACCCCCCTTAACTCAGATGCCAGTTTTGGCGGCAGATTAATTTGAGCGTTCAATGGGAACGATAGCATCACCGTTGCCACCACACTCAAGGTAACGATAACGGCAAATAACCCCGACTTTCTGCTTTGGCGAATATTCCACCAAGAATGAAACCCAACACACCACTTGAGTAACCTTTTCATCATCAATCAGCATGAATAGCGATCGTTTTGATTGTAAGCGCTAAAACAATCGCTATTTAATCCCATTGCTGAGGTTGATCATTTATTGGGCGCTGGCTACGAGTTGATTCCAAGCTTTGACTGCTGCTTGTAAATTCGTTGGCAGATTATTTCGAGAAATATCATTGTACTGAACTGTACCCTTTTGGCTGGTAAGAGTGAAGGTGATATAATCAGCAGCACCACTAGGGGCTGGGTAACTCAAATTTTGGAATTTACTAAAATTAGAGCGTTCCAAATATCTCTGAAATTGTTGCACCTGTTGCACAGAAACGCTGCGAACACTACGTTCAGAATCGTTAGCATCACCAATTCGCACGCGAATCAATCGCCCATCTTTGAGTAAGACAGTTTGGTAGGTTCTGCCAGCAAAACCACCACTGGAAATTTGCCGAAATACTATATCTCGATCTAACGGTGGTGGTAACTCGCTGGCTGGAATTTGCACAGGGGCCAGTGTACCTTCGTTAGCCTTTTGATTCAGTCTGACTGCGGAACCTGTTTGATTAGTATGATAAACCAAGGTTTGGTCAACCGCACCGACAACTACTCGCCAGCCTGATACCAAAGCTTGGGTACAGAGTTCATCAACATTAGCTAATTCTAAACAGCCATTTCTCCAAGTTTGCTGTTGAGCCTGAATGATGGTTAGCTGAGAAATTGGCTGTTGCAAACGTCTGGACGCAGCTTGCAAAACAGCATTTTTTACAGACGCAGGTAATTCATCTGGCAGATTGTTAGAGGGAGTATTTGCCGAAGCTAAACGTAGCGATCGCCCATTGTTATTGGTATGATAAACCCAATTTTGTTTGCCATTAGACACCACAATCCGCCAACCAGGAACTAATGCTTGGGTGCAGATTTCATCCGATTGAGGCAGTTCCAAGCAACCATTGCGCCAAGTCTGTTGACTATAATCAATAATTTGCAGTTGGCTAGTAAAAATTCCCTGTTTGCGGGCTAAATCTCGCAGTACCGCCTTAGCTACTGGACGTGGCAAGCGATTTGGTTTAATATTATCCTTAAGGACTTCATTGTTTGTTTCTAACGAAAAGTTAGCAGAAGCGCCCGTCGCATCTTTGATAAGCGTTAAACTGCTAGTTACAGACAAAATTCCAGTCAAAATCAAAGCAGTGAAAATTCGTGCTTGATTGGTGTTAAGGTATTTTTTCATCATGGTTTTCATCGTAATATAGCGATGTTACTCAAGAGTTATAGAACTGGGAAATAGTATCCAACCACGTATAGGCAATAAAATATATAATTCCAGTACTTCACCAGTTGGAATTAATTTAGTATATTTGTCCTAAAACAGATATAAATACAGACGCTGATGTACTAATTGTTTGTTCCTTACAGCAGTTCCGGCTGTTATGAGGTACAGTAGCAGCAATTAGCAAACCAGTTTCTTAAATGTTGAGGATTTATTAAGTCGAGTGCAACTGATATTAGTTTATCAAC
>NZ_JACJSF010000005.1 GCF_014698035.1 Desmonostoc muscorum FACHB-395 | reverse complement strand
ATTTAATTGCTGGGATTTATAATTATGAAGTTCAAAAAGAAGCCTAAATTTCTCTTGGATTTAGTCAGCCCTCAATCATACCACAAAACTTTTTTGCAAGAGGTCTAATATATAGATCGCCCACTTTTCTATAAAAAAGCGCACCATAAAACACGCAAAGAAACATCATTCTGGGTTAGTGGACATTTTTCTCATAACGTCAATATAGAAGAAGTACAAGAAACAGAAATAGATTGTATAAGCAATCAATTTGTCAGTACTAGAAGCGAAAGTGCAGTACATAAATATGCCAAAAGTCGAGCAGAAAATATACTTAATGCAACTACTCAAACCTACTTTAAACAAGACAATTTTGAGTCAATTCAAGAATACCAATACCCAGGTAGAAGGACTGATATTGCACTTGTTAATAAAAAGGGAGCAGGTTTTCTAAATTACGAAATACAGACTTCTCCTACAAGTTTTAATTCTATTACAACAAGGGTAGAGAAAGACAAAAGCAACAATGTAGGAGCAACAATTTACGCAATTGGGGAAATCAGCAGAAGAGGATCTGCTGATGAATGGGGTAAAGGTGTTGGTGGTCTGGGTGCAACTCAGGCAGTACTGTTAGCTTCATGCCTGGAAGCTTATGGAATGGCTCAGGATATTCAAAAAGTTGCAACTTATCATGAAATCACGCACTTGGAAGATACTAGAACCGGATTCATCTATATAGAAGAAAAAGATATATATGGAGACATTCAATTTAATCAGCACAAGCTTATAAACAGACATAGTGAAATCAGTGATGTAACCACAGACACAACAGCCGAGGTTATATATCAAGCAATACTTGAACATGAGAAACTACTCAAAGACCCTATAATATTTGATATGGGTTTTACTGGCAAGTCTTCTATCTCACATGTGAGCGATACAGTCGAACAATTTGATGGTGATGATGATAATACAAAGAGATATGAAATACCTTTAGCAAAATTAGATTTAGAGTTACTTCAGAAACTCAAGCTACTATGTCAAACACATCAGGGAGATATAGGGGCTGCAATAGAGTTTGATATTGATACCCATAGAGCCAAAGTTGTCTTGCTAGGGCAAAGTATAGAGCGTTATGAGTGGATAGACTTTAAAAACTTATTTATTTCAGAAGCAGATTTTATATCTATGACAAGCTCATGCAAAAAGACTGAATTAGAAAAAGAAGAAGGCAATACCGCCTGTATAAAGATAATTAAAACAGAAATAATTCCTTACAATATACTTAATCCAATACAAGATTGGAGCCAGGAAACTGCAAGTAAAGTACAGAGACTCAAAATAGGTGACAGATGCACCTGGATGTATGCACCCAATTGGTGGAATCGCAAGGGAGAAGAAATCAATGATATTGCCCAAGATGGAAAAGTACGTCTTGCTTATAGCGGTAGATATATTCCTAGAGAGGAAGTGATTCTTATTGAATCTGCGGAATAAAGACCAAGCAATTGATCACCAATAGTCTAGAAACTGTTTCCATTTATTGATGGGCTGAATTTTTGTCTAAATCGTATTCTTTAAGTGCAAGTACCTGTAGCATTTCTAATTCTTCCTTTACAGATAAAGGCTGATACCCCAATGCAAAAGCTTTAGAACTATCCAAAGAAACATCTGCTGGTCTAGGTGCTGCCATTTTCACATCTTGTTGTCGGCAGGATTTCAGACCAGTGCTAGGAAGTTGAAATACTTCCACTAATATTTGTCCAAAATCATAACGCGAAATCCGCTCTTTGCCACCTAAGTGAATGATGCCATTAACTTTTTCTAATGCTAATAAAAGTCCTTTGGCGGCGGTTGTTCCACTTACTGGGGTGCGAAATTCATCTATAAATAAATTGAGTTCTTTTTCTGCTTTTAAAGTTTGAATAAATGGCTGAATAAAGCTTTTTGCTGTAGGTGTTTCTGCACCAAACATTAACGGCATTCGACACACTGCGGTCATGGGATACCTTTCTAGCATATCTGCTTCAGCTATGGCTTTTTGCTCACCGTAAAGGTTGACAGGACACACGGCATCTATTTCTTGATAGGGAGCATTTAAGCCATCAAAAACTAAGTCAGTTGAGGTAAAAGCACAAGGAATAGAGTTATCTGCACACAGTCCGGCAATATTACAGGATGCTATGACGTTAATTGCGTGCGATTCTTTGGGGTTAGTTTGACAAAAATTTGGTTGCGAATGTGCAGCAGTATGAATAACTGCTTCTGGTTTGACATCATTAAATATGCGTTTCAATTCCTGAAAATTTGTTAAGTTCGCTTTTAAAGTTTTAATGCCAAAAATCTCTAAAGGATGGGATAAATAAGTGCCATAAATCTCCCATTCTGGTTTTGCAAGCTGGCAAAGATGCCATCCTAAAAAACCACTTGCCCCGGTGATTAACAATTTTTTCATGTCTAACCGTAAACCGCTCAAGAAAAAATCTTGCTAAAGCAGGCTTATATTCTACACTGAGTGGTAGTGATAAAATACTATTGCACTAATTCCTGAAACTGCTTTTCACTACGCACTTTGCTAAAGTCTGGGTCAGTTTTTGCTAATTTCTTGTATTTATCAGGAACAAGCTTGATTGCTTTGTCTAGGTTTTCAATTGCTAATTCTAGATTGCTTTGTAAAGCATAAGAGCAAGCTTTATTGTAATATGCTTGGTGTAAATCTTGCTTGATGGCGATCGCTCTATCATAAGATGCGATCGCGTCTTTGTAGCGGTGTAGCTTTGTCAGTGCAATGCCTCGGTTAATTAAGGCTTGATATTTGTTGGGTTGGATAGCGATCGCTTTGTCGTAAGATACGATCGCGTCTTTGTAGCGCTGCAACGATGTCAAAGCTATACCACGATTATACCAGGCTTCATATTTATCGGGTTTGATGGCGATCGCTCTATCATAGGATGCAAGAGCGTCTTGGTAGCGTTGCAACGATGTTAAAGCTATGCCACGGTTAATCCAAGCTTCAGGACTCTCAACTTTGATGGCGATCACTTTATCGTATACCTTTATTGCATCTTCATAACGTTGTCCATCTAATAAATTATTACCTTGATGAAAAAAGTCTTCTGCTTTTTGGGTAGCCTTCGCTTCTATGAAAAGCTGGGTTACATTACTTTCTTGGACAACTTGTGTAGTATTTTCTATTGATGAGTTTGCCCCACCATTACAACCAAATGCGAAGAAAGCTATCAAACCAGATGCAACGAAGCAGCGCTGAACAATCATGCTGTACCTACAAAACTTATGAGATGATGTTAAAATTCGTTCTTTTTTTGAGTATTATCAAAATACACTAGTTTTTACGCATTAATTCACTTATCTTTTCAGAAAGAGCTTTGTTGACGACGCATAGATGTTTATTAAAATCAAGCGTAGGCTAGATTATCATATTAAATCTACATAAAGCAATTACTTAGTACCTATTTCATTAAAAAAACAATTATTTGTGTTGTATATATTGTGTAAATGTCGCCTGTTGTAGACATCGCAAGTGTTTGGTAATTTCCTAAGAGTGCAATGGTATACCACCCGCCATAGGCGATCGTAATAGTTTTTCGCTAGACAATCATGTTAGTTGCTTCATTTTTCAAGCATTTATCTAAGCTAATCATCATTCAAATTACGTCTTTGCGTCTTTTTAGCGATTGAAACTATGCAACTTAAAAGCGTATCAGATTAATATCTGTCATTGGATGGATGCCAATAACTAATTCTCAATGATGACTATCAACGTTATATTTGCAAAAATTATGAGAAGTCTATCAATGTAACTTATCGCTTGTAAAATCTATAGGACTCATATTTGATTTAAAAAAACTCCGTACAACTAAAAAAGCCTTCCTTCCTATTGCCTCTTTTCTACCCACGCAAATAAGTACGTCTACGCCACATTGCACTAACAAACATCAAAACAGATTCTTATCTAAGAGGATACTTTAAATAATACCTTCATATCTTTGTGATACCAAAATTATGTTTTCAGTACAAAGATATGAAGGCAAAAAATAGATAATTATAGGCTTTATGTTTGCAACGCCTAATTAATTCCAAACACTGACTCGACAGTTGACTTAATCGAATCTCTTGCATCCTTCAAGGTTTGGCTAATAGGATGTTTTGCCTGTAAAAAGGCCCGGGCACAATTGCGCCCCGGCATTCCCGAAATCGAACCACCTGGATGAGTGCCAGCACCAGTCAAAAATAGATTATCAATTGGCGTTTTATAGTTGGCTATTTCTGGTAAGGGACGGAAAAATATCATCTGATCTAAAGTCATGTCAACATGGTAATAATTCCCTTTGTAAGCACCTAATCTTTCTCCTAGTTCTGCTGGACTTTCTACACGACGGGCGATAGTTGCACTTTTGACATTTGGTGCATAGTCTGCCAACTTATCAACCACTCTATCTGCAACTTTGTTTTTCAATTCATCTGTCCAGCCAGTACCTTTTAAACCAGTGCCTTCTGCACCAGCAATTTGATAAGGGGCAAAATACTCAATCCATACAGTGTGCTTACCTGGTGGTGCTAATGTTGGATCTAAATAACTAGGCATCACCACATACATTGATGGGTCAGCATCAGGAATCTCTCCCAAAGTACATTTACTATGAGCCTGTTCTACATGAGCTACGGAATCGGCAATCAAGATAGAACCGACGAGATATTCATCTTTGTGAGCGTGGTGTGGAAAATGCAGTGGTTCATCTAAAGCCAAATCTATCTTGAGGATGGTTTCGTTGTTGTTAACGATGCGGCGTTCTAATCTTTCCCATAAATCTGGGTCGGCTCCATCAACATCGCTTTTATCAGTCATTTGTAAGAACAATCGCTTGGCATCAATATTAGATATAACCCCGTATTTGGCGCGATATTCTTTACCACCAGCAACCCGCACACCAACAGCTTTGCCATCATCAATTAAAACTTTTTCAACGTGCTGGTCTGTGAGAATAACGCCACCTTTACTTGTGACTAAATTCACCAAAGCTTGCACTAATGCGCCAGTTCCACCGCGAGGTCTGGCCATGCCAGGGTTATGACGCATCGCCATCATAATTGCACCAATGGCAAGGGTTTTTTGCGATGGTGGCGCACCAAGTTCTGATGCTAATCTTGCTAGTGGTGCTTTCAGAAATTCTTCATCAAACCACTCGTTAAGTAAATCTTCAGCGCTGGTTAACATGGTGCGAATAAAGTCCAGCGTTTTATTTGGAGAACCAATAACTGAAAATAAATCTTTGAATTTTTTGATATCGTAGTTGCCAACAATATCTATAATTGACTTTGGCGGTGCATTAAACATCGGAATCATTGCACCGATTGCTCGTTGCCAAAAATCTACAAATTCTGCGTATTTTTTGGCATCACGTTCATTATAACGAGCAATTTCTGCACAAGTTTTTTCTAGCGACTTATGCCCTAAGAAATACTTGCCATCAGGATGAGGACAGAAAACAACTGGATCGCACTCCAAATAATGCAAGCCATATTTTTCTAGTTCTAATTCTTCAACAACGGGCCCCAAATGAATAAATTCATGGTCAATAGCGCACAAGTTAAATTTAAATCCAGGAGCCTCTTGTGGTAGACATTCTTCAGTTGTTGCTGCACCACCTGGAACAGAACGCTTTTCCAATAACAGGACGCTATAACCAGCTTTCAACAAGTAAGCCGCACAAACTAACCCATTGTGTCCAGCACCGATCAGCACAACATCATACTCTTGCATAGTTGGAATTTAGAAATAAGTAGCTTTCTAAATAGTAGAAACCTTTTATTACTTTTACATCATCCTTCGGTAACAAAAATTATCTTTAACTAAAGTCAATTCTACTAAGAAGAGGGTAAAATTGACGATGGTGGTATTTGCCTCACTTGAGTTTCTACCATTAGTATTAAACTACCAATTTCTACTGTTATATCTTTAATATGAAACACCATATCTTCCCATTTAAAATATGGTATGTTCATTAATTCTTTTGCTTTCTGCATTAAAGCTGTAACTACTTCTATAGAAATTCCTCCTCCCTCAGTGCAGTTAAAACTCTCCAGCATCGCGGGTTGTGAATGTGTGCGTGGACGTGCGATCGCAGTGTAAGCCAAAGGGCGAGTATTTCCCCTCTCTTTTAACAGCACTCTTCCCCTACATTCTATTTTCCCATCACCAGGTAAAAATAGCTCAATTTTTTGGGCCTCAAAACTCACAATTTTGCCATCTACATCCAAATCAAAATTTTGCATCTGGCTGCTAACAAAGTCTGATGCCAAGGTGCGGTTAATATCGGTTTCTGTAAGTATAATACGAGCTATGGTATTGACTGGTTCATTCAGTTCTATTTGACCCAAAAGAGCGCTGAAATGATTGAGGGAAATACTATCTGTTTGCAGTTGTATTTCTTGTACGCGAATATCTTCTTGGATTACTAATCCTTGTCCTACAACCGAAACTCCATCCGCTTGTCCCTGAACTATTTTCAACAGATCGGTTTGTACATCTATTTCTATTTTTTCCGCGTCATCTAGCTTTTCAGATATTCTTCTTTCAGCTTCCTGGGATAAAAATTTTTCTTCCAACCGATGCTCATCAGGCATGAATTAGTAATCTCCTAAATGTCCTCTTACTAGTTACTGTAAAGGCTATATGCTAAGGAGCGGATCTGTATTTAGGTATATGCAAATCGGAGGATTGAGTAATCAAGTAGAAAGTATTGTTTGTCTTTTAAATTTTGCTTTTTTAGTAACAACCATTTTTACACCGCCGCTAGGGACAATTGTAATACCACGACGGACTGGATATGCTGGACGTTTATCAATAAGGCTTAATTCAAAACGGGATAATATTATGGCTGTTACTAATTTTAGTTCATACATAGAAAATGCTGCACCAATGCAACCGCGATAACCTCCACCAAAGGGTAAATATTCGTAAGGTGAAAATTTTTGGTTGAGGAATCTTTCTGGACGAAACTGTTCTGGTTCTGAGTAAGTGTCTGTTCGGCGATGTGCTAAATGAATACATGGAACTAAAACTGTTTCTGATGTAAATTTATGCCCCATAATTTCCACTGGTTCTTTTACCATTCGTGGTGTGCAAATTAAAGCAATAGGATGAATTCGCAGTGTTTCTTGACAGACGGCGGTGAGATAAGGTAATTGTGTAATCGCTTCAGGATTTGTGAGATTATTCAAAGTATTTAGTTCTTGCATTAGCCGATGTTTAACCTCTGGGTGAGAGTGAATTAAATAAAATATCCAGGCTAATACACCAGATGTAGTTTCATAACCTAACAGCAATAATGAAACTAGTTGATCGCGTAATTCCTGATCTGTCATCTGTTGGCCATTTACGTCATGCGCTGACATCAGCATACTGAGAATATCTGTACGCGTAGCATCATTCCGCGAACGTCTTTCAGAAATTTCTGCATAGATGAGTTTGTCAATTTTCTCTCGTCTTTTTAAGAAAATTCCCCAAGGACTCCATGCGCCTAAATCTTTTTGCAGCGAAGGAAAGAAAAACAAGCTGGAATACCAAGGTTTAGTTACGTCTTCTAATAAATAACTCAATTGTTCTTTTAATTGTTGGTAACGCACACCATGAGTAATACCAAATACCACTTGTAAGATAATTTCTAAAGTGATATCTGACATTAAATTGTGTATACAAATATCTGTACCTGATGTCCAACTTTGTGTAAATTCTTCAGTAATTTGGCAAATTGTTTGTCCATAAGATTTTAAATTATCGCCATGAAATGCTGGTAGTAATAGCTGCCGTTGTTGTTGGTGCGATCGCGCTTCTTGAAATACAATAGAATTCTCTCCAAATAAGGGTTTAAACACATGGGTTGCTTTCTTAAAATCTAACTTGTATGCAGGGATGGCAAAACAATCACTAATTGCTTGGGGATGGCTAAAAAATACTATTGGTGGCGATTTTAAACCCATTACCCGCATTGTGAAAATATCACCGTACTTCGCAGTATACTTTTCTAAAGTTTTTGTGGGTTGAGCAATTAATTGCAGAGTTTGCAGCAACGATGGTGTGGTTAGACTATCAAGTATTTTCATTATTTATTCGATACGTTTAAGGTTTAGTAAGCTGCAAATAATTCAATACGCTTGAGTAAGCCTAGTAGTCTGTCCCATTAATTCTGAAGGGTTATAAAAGTTCGTAGTAAGGACTTTAGTCCTTGATTTGAGCGATAAATCGCTCACTACAAACCTAGCAAAATTAATGCTATAGACCACTAGATACTCCCTAAGCTTAATTTTTAATTAGGTAATTAGAGCATACCTTTTTAATACTTTGGGGAGATGTTTGGGAGTGAATTATCGCTAAGTGAATCATGCTGACAAATCATTAACATAAATTTTTGCAAAGATAATAATAATATTTTTTACCAAATTTTTAGAGGTATTTATAGAAAAAGCTTACTCAATTGTTTTGGGATATATCCACGAAAACTATGTCTTTTGGTGATGTCAAAATGTTTTACATTGCTGTATTAACTCAGTCTTAAAACTCATTCTTTTTACAGTTGTAATATATTAAAATCCCCCATAAATCTCCTTAAAAGAGGACTATGAGGGATTATTTAAAAGCATTGAAAATCTATCTAAATATATAGATGAAATTTGAAGGTTCCCTGAACGCAACCATCAGACCCCTCAACATCAAACAGTGGTTGTCTGTAGAATGGGAGACTTCACCGGACGTTGACTCCTGACAACCATCTGGATGGGACGATCTTGGCCTGTCACTAAACCACGGCGTTTAGGCCGTACTTCACTATTGTCAACTAGTTCTAATTCGCGGGTGGAAAGGATTTTGGCGAGTGCTAGCTTCATTTCCAACTGGGCAAATGCTAGACCAATACAGCGTCTTGCACCACCCCCAAAAGGTAAATATTCATAGGGAGAAAATTGCCGTTCTAAAAAGCGTTCTGGTTTAAACTGCTTAGGTTCGGGGTATAAATCTTCACGGTGGTGGGTCAAGTAAATTGAACCAATAACACCTGTACCTGGTTCCAGTTCGTAGCCACCCAAAGATAGAGGAGTTCTGACCACTCTGGCAAAGGTCAGCATCGCTACTGGGTAAATTCGCAAAGTTTCGGAACAAACAGCGTTGAGGTAGGGTAATTTAAAAATGGTGCCAGAATCTGGGTTATCACCCAAGCTATCTAGTTCTTGCAGTAACTTTTGGCGTACTGATGGTATTTTTTGAATCCAGTAAAATGCCCATGCTAAGGCTGTTGCTGTGGTTTCATGGCCTGCGACCAACAGAGTCATTAATTCATCGCGTAACTCTTCATCAGTCATTGGTTGACCTGCTTCATCCCTAGCCGCCATGAGTAAGCTGAGAATATCTGTGCGTGATGGGTCTGGTTGTTCTTGACGTTCTCGAATTTCTTCGTATATAAGTTTGTCAGCTGCCTGCTGTCGGCGCATCTGCTTTCCCCAGAAATTAATCGGGCCAAAATCCCTTTGCAAAGCTGGAAAATAAAGCAAAGCGGCACTCAACACAGAACTTCCTTTTTCCAGCATTTCAGCCAAACAATGCTGTAATTTTTCGGCGCGTGGGCCTTCATCTAGCCCAAACACAGCTTGCATTATCACTCGCAGGGTAATAGCTTGGGTAACAGACCGGATATTGAAGGGTTGCCCTATCTGGTGTTGGCTAATGACTTTCTCGGTAATATCACTAATTATTTGACTATAGCTTCGCATTCTTTCACCGTGAAAAGGTGGCAATAATAACTGCCGTTGGCGTTGGTGTTCCGCACCACTAATGGTAATCACAGAATGCTTACCAAGCAAAGATTCAAACACCGCATTTGTATCACCAGGTGCTTCTAACCCCTTGGTATCATTTGTCAAAATCTGCTCTAGCACTTCAGGTTTACTGACAAATATCAGTGGCGGAGATTTGCTGTCTAACCTGATGGTGAACATATCCCCATATCTTTTGGCACAAGTTTCCATAAATGACATGGGGCTAGTAATCCAGCGTAGCATCTGTAAAACTGCTGGGCTTTGCGGGCCGTTTGGTAATTTCATAAAATTCTTTTGTTACTTTATGTCTTGTTCTTACTTTAACTAACTGCAACTTATAAATTTCTGTTGATTGGAGTTACTTATACTGAGGGTACAAAAAAGCAATAAACTGTTACAGCCTGAAAGATGTAAAATTTTTGTTAAATTCAACGAGCATCTACAGTTTCATCTCATCGTCACAAGGTACTCAGCATGACTGCAATCTCTCCAAAAGCTTCTTCAGCGCTTCCCAATTTTTCTGAAGGAATTCAATATTTTGGTGAAGCGTTACCAGATTTTGAAACTCATGGTGCAACACCTGCTATCGAATCGGGCAAAATAGCGATCGCATCTCCAACAGATAAAGCAGCTGTATATCAAACTTTACTAGCTGCTGATGCCCTGCGCTACCTGACTTTGCAAGTTACCGCTAGTAAGGCTTCTGGGCATCCCGGCGGTTTCGCCAGCCAAGCAGAAGCTTACGCATCTCTTGTCATGCTGGGATACAAGAACATTATTACTGAAGTGGGACACCACGCCCCTGGATTTTATAGTGCCATGTTCTTGGATCGTTCGCTAGAGGACATGGGAATTTTTACAGTCCAACAATTGCGTGATCGCTTCCGAGAAAAGCACGGACTTTTAGGACACCTTTCTGGTTACATTCCCGGTATTCTCGCACCGGCTGGGCCTTTGGGACAAGGGCAACACTTTGCAATGGCGGCTGCACTATTACACAAAGATAAGTTGTTCCCCTTTACAGTTGGGGATGGTGGATTGGGTGAGCCTTATATTGTAAGTGCGATCGCGCATTTCCATACTGCTTATCCTGCTGTCACCAACTTCTTACCAGTGTTGGTGTGGAACGGTTACAGCCAAGAACATCACAGCATGGTTTCCCTGAAAACCAATGAACAGATGCAAGCATATTGGCAAGGTAACGGTTTTGATGAAGTGGTGTTAGTGGATGCTAAGGATTTCGACGATCAAAATCAACCAGGGGATTACGTTGATAGCACCGCCTTTTCTTTTGAGAAACGCCTAAAATTTACTCAAGCAGTACTTTCGGGTGTAGATAAAGCAGCGCGATCGGCACTGGGTGGTAAGCTTACCGTCTTCATTATTAAACAACTCAAAGGTGCAGGAGTCCACGCGCGGGGTGCAAAATCTCACAACTTGTATCCTAAAGATACGCTGGATGCACCGCATATTATGAGTGCATTGCAAACCCGTGCTTTGTCTGCGGAAGCTTGGCAATTAGTTAGAACAAATGCCGAACGCGCTGGTGGTGGCCCAGCAGCAAAAACTGTAGTTACAGAATTTGAATTTCCATTACCAGAATTAGGCGAATTACCTTTAGAAGAATATGCAGTTGGTGGCGAACCAAAGGTTTCCACAACTGCGATGGGACGATTGGTAGGAATAGTTGGAAATAAAGATCAGAATTTTCTTGTCACCAACGCTGATGGTAATGAAGCATCAGGAATTGCCAACATCAACCAAGCATTAAAAATTATCCATCCCACAACCGACGATTTATATAATCAAGCACCAAACGGACAAGTTTATGAACCTTTGAGTGAAGATGCTTGTGCCGGTTTAGCTGCGGGTTTAGCGTTAATGGGTGCGAGAACTTTGTGGTGTTCTTACGAATCTTTTGCCATCAATGGATTACCAATTTGGCAAACTGTAACCCAAGCAATGGCAGAATTGCGCCGTCAAACTCCTTCGACTATTACTTTATTCACAGCAGGCGCATTAGAGCAAGGGCGCAACGGTTGGACTCACCAACGTCCAGAAATTGAAGCTTACTTTGCTTCGTTGATGCGAAATGGAAATGTTTTCCCATTATTTCCGCCTGATGCTAATAGTATTCAAGCCTGTTATGATTGGGCGTTGAAAACTAAGAATAAAGGAGTTGTGATTACAGCTAGTAAATCGCCATTGCCAATTCGCACAACTTTAGAACAAACTCGTCAAGGATTGCGCGATGGTGCAGTGCTATTACATGAAATTGCTGGTGATAAACAAGTTGTATTTGCTGTAATTGGCGATTTAACATTAATACCAGTATTTGAAGCTGCGGCTTTTTTAGAAACTGAAGGTATTGGTGTGAAGATAGTTTCTGTGATCAATCCTCGGCAATTGTACCGTAGTCATGATACCGCGTGGGATACTTGTTCTGAACCCGAAGGCGGTTTCTTGGATGATGCAGCATTTGCTGAATTATTTGATGGTGATGCGTTAATTGCGGTGACAGGTGGTGCTGCGGGGATGCTAGAACCGATTCTGTTGCGGAGTACAGCGAAGCGCGACACCTTTGCGTGGAAGCGTGGGGAAACTACAGCCAGTGCTGGAGAGTTGATGGCGTTTAATGGATTGACTGCTGAAGCGTTGACGAAACGTGCGATCGCGTTAGTCCATTAAATGATGTTGCATAAATGCGGGATGATTTTATTGAATATTCCTTTGCGTTTCATCTCTAGATTCAGCAACACCCATTAAATAAAGCTGGAATTGTTTCTACTTTTATCGCATTTATACGTATAGAAACGCTGAAATAGCGTCGGAATGCGTATATTTGCGTTTTTCTATTGAAGAGAACTTAGCAAGCAGGAAAAATGGGAGTGGATTTGCTGAAATTCTTTGACAAAAGCTGGTTTTGGTGTCGCAAAAGCTGGTTTTGAAGTCACAAAAGCTGGTTTTGGTGTCGCAAAAGTTAGTTTTGGTGTCACAAAAGCTGGTTTTGGTGTCACAAAAGTTAGTTTAGGAGTCAGAAACTTAGTTTATAAGTCGCAAAACTTGATTTTTGAGCTAGGACGAAGGGTGATATTTTTATCTGGAAGCGTGGGGAATGTGGAGACTTGAGAAAAAGTGCGATCGGGTTAGTTCATTAAGTTGGGTTTTGTAGGTAGAAAAGTCTGATTTTTAACCGGATATATACGTGGATAGATGCCGAGTAAATTGGTATTTTGAAGCGTATATTTACGGTTATTTTTATGCTTTTAATGTATTAATATTGTATAAAAATTAACTAATAATATAAACTATATGCTTAATGAGACAGCTAAAAAGCTCGTGGATGAAATTATAAAGAAGTTGGCAGAAAGCAAAGAATCTATATCTTCTTCTTTTGGAGAATTATTAAGTTTATTAATTGATAAACTACAGCTATCTAAAGACAAAAAATTCGTATTTCTTTTACTAGGTAAAACAGGTGTTGGTAAATCTAGTACTGTTAATTCATTACTGAATCAGGCAATTGCTCCTGTAGGCAAATATGATGCTACAACAATGGAAGTTCAGGAATATGAGCATGAAATAAATGGTGTTAAATGTTCAATAATTGATACGCCTGGACTGTGTGATGATATCCCAGAAAAAGGAAATAACCAAAAGTATATAGAATTAATTCAAAATCAAGTCAAGCAAATAGATTTACTTTGGTTTGTAACTCGTCTTGATGACGCAAGAGTTGGTGAAGATGAAAAAAAAGGTATACAAATTATTTCAGAAGCATTTACACCAAAAGTTTGGGAACATTCTGTAATTATTTTCACACGCGCTAATAAAGCTGACGACTATTTAGAAGAATTACGGGAAAGAACTAAGCGTATTAGAGATGAAATTGCAAAACATACAGGTCATGAAATTGCAAATAAAATTCCCTCAGTTGCTGTAGATAATAAAAGTCAAACAACACCCGATGGTAAAAGATGGTTAGAAGAATTGTATACGCAAGTATTCATAAGGATGTCTGAAAGAGGTGCAATTCCTTTTTTGATGGCAACTGCTTCTAGAATAAATAAAACACAATCTAATCAAAATAATAGAGATCCAAACTGGACTTTTTATAATCAATCTGAATCTCAAAATAGAAACGAAAAAGATGAAAATTGTGAATTTGATGCTAATAATTTTATATTTAATAACATACAAAAAGAATTAATTAAGCAAAAAATTATAGAGGTTATTCCAGCCTTAGCAGTAGCAGGTGCAACTATTGGAGCAGTGGCTGGTGGGCCAATTGGTGCTGCAATTGGTGGTGTAGTAGGCGCTGCTTTAGGAAGTATTTTTTACTTTTTTAGTTAAAAATTAGATTATCAGCCGCGATCGCGCAATTTCTCTTCTACCGATTGGACGTACTTGTATGCTGTAGAGTGAAACAATTGCCACAGTTTCTCCATCTAATGTGACAAATTCAACCTCATATCCTTTGCCACCCTGATGTACTAAAACAACTGTACCTATATCACCCTCCTCTAAACTATATTCTGGTATATCACTAGTCAGGATAACCCTATCAAGTTCTTGAATCATTCTTCTCTCCGTTTTAGTGGGTATGAAGTAACAAACTTAGGAATAGTTTCCCCTGTTTCAATAAACCAAGCAGAAAGAACCACAGGATTTCTGCCATCTGGTGAAAGCAGTGTACCTTCTACAGCATATCGAGTTCCGAATGGGGAATCTTCAATCTTTGTAACATCGTTATCAGCAACATGATTTAGTAATGCCTTAGCAAAAGTTTCCCAATCCTCTACTGAAAAACCAAACGCAGTGAAAAACTTTTCCTTGCTGCGTCCATCGGGGTGAGTTGGCGACAACAGATACTCAGTGATTTTTCGTTGTGGCACAACTGCCAGTTCATAATTTGGCAGTTTCAATCCGCCTCTCCTACCTTCTTATCTTTAGTTTATCGCTGTTGCTTCTTAATTTATCGCCTTTTTGAGCGTTATATTTATCCACAGGCGCTATATACACGATTAATTTATGATGATTCAAAACTTACCCGTTCTATCTCTAACTAATCCTACTCTGAAAAAGTATGGTGAATTAAAGGCATAACTCCGTAGAATAGGACAAATAATTGCTGAATTTGATTTACTAATTGCTAGTGTTGCACTTGCAGAAAATTACACTTTAGTCACAAACAATACTCGTCACTACGAACGCATTAATGGATTAAAATTGGAAAACTGGACTCTGCCTTAAAAACTTAAAAAAGCAGGCATATTAACTATGACTCCACAAACCCTAGATAAAATCACCAGCTTTCAAGAACAAAGATTTCTTTTACCTGGACATTACACTTGGGAAGAATTTGAAAAACTTGAAGCCTTAACAGCAGATGCGCCAGGTTTACGCATAACTTATCTTGATGGGTGTGTGGAATTTATGACACTTGGTGAACAACATGAGATACTAAAAAAAGTAATCGCTATATTGTTGGAAGCTTACTTATTTGACAAAGATATGAATTTTATCCCTGTAGGTAGTGCTACTCATAGCGCTAAAGAAAAGGGTGCTTCCTTTGAGCCTGACGAATCTTATTATATAGGGCAGAAAAAAGAAAATCCTGATTTAGCAATTGAAGTAAATATTACTAGTGGCAGCATAGATAAATTAGAAAAGTACAAGCGGTTTCAAATTACTGAAGTCTGGTTTTGGGAAAATAATCAGTTATCTCTATATCACCTCAATAATGATAACTATGAGCAAATTACTCAAAGTCAATTACTACCAGAACTAGATATAAGTTTGTTAGAACGTTGCGTTTTAATGCCTTCAATAATTGAAGCAAGGACAGAGTTCCTCAAACAAATTCGACAGTAATATTTGAATTATTTGTGTCTAAATAGCATGACAGATAGAACAGATTTATCAAAAATAATTGCCAGTACAGACGACAATCCAATAATTTTATCACCTGAAAGTTTGCCTTCACAAGAAGACGTAGAACTTGAGCGAAAGCTGAGAGAACTCAAGTTTAAACAAGAACTAAGAAAAGATTGGATTTTATTTATTGTCAGAGATGTAGTAATTTTTCCTGCGGCTATCCTTTTTATTTTTGCTGCCAGTGGTTATTCCCTATTTCTTCATATTCATGGTTAACTTACTCTGACTACAATTTTTAATCAACCACAGAGGCGCAGAGTACACAGAGAAGAGAGAATTTGTTTACGTTAAACAAGGGGATTTTACCCCTTGTCTTAATAGTTCGCCACGCTTTTGATAATTTATTTTTCTGGCGGCAAATCTACACTGTAAACAGTCTCCCCAGCCAAGTTACGCAATGTTACAGTCATCACCTTTGTATAAGCATCAATTTTGACTCCTCCAAAGAATTGCAAACCTTCACTTGGGGGACGATTTGCTTTTGTACCTGGAGGAAGGCTTTGAAATATCAATTGGGGGCCAAAGGTATTTTCTAGTTGGTTTGGCCCAAATGTGCCAGAGTTCAGAGGCCCGGCGACAAACTCCCAAAAAGGCTTAAAGTCTGTAAACTGTGCTTTGCTGGGGTCATAATAGTGGGCTGCTGCATAATGTACATCAGCAGTTAACCAAACAACATTCTGGATATTTTTATTTTTGATAAATCGGAGTAAATCTGCAAGTTCTAGTTCTCTTCCTAAAGCCGGGCCATCTCCGTTAGCCCAAGCTTCAAAGTTTGTGCTACCATCTCTCACTATCAATCCCAGAGGCATATCACTAGCAATTACTTTCCATGTTGCTTTTGATGACAGCAATTGCCTTTTTAACCATTGTATTTGTGTTCTACCCGTAAATTCTGTGTCTTTACTTGGTACTGGCTGATTATTAGGGCTATTTGGCCCCCGATAGGTACGCTCATCCAGCATGAAAATGTCTAATAATGGGCCATGCTTAAAGGAGCGATAAATTTTCGTTCTGTCTGGCTCATTGGTTGTATACCCAATAGGCAGATATTCCAAAAATGCTTGTCTTGCTCTTTGAGCTAGCAAGTTAACATCCTTAACTGTATAACGGTCATCGTTGAGGATAGTTTGTCCAGGATACCAATTGTTTCTTGTTTCGTGGTCGTCCCACTGTGCCAATATCGGAACTTCAGCGTTGAAACGCTTGATGTTTTCATCTAACAAATTGTAAATATAGTTGCCACGAAATTCTGTAAGAGTTTCTGCTACTTTTGATTTTTCTGGTGTGGTGATGTTTTTCCAGATTGTGCCGTCGTCTAGCTTCACTTCTGATTGAATGGGGCCATCAGCATAAATATTATCCCCAGAATGAATGAAAAAGTCGGGATTAAGTTGACGCATGGTTTCGTAAATTTTCATCCCACCAAAATCAGGATTAATCCCCCATCCCTGACCGGCGGTGTCGCCACCCCAAACAAAGAATATATCTTGCCCAAATTTGGGGGGAGTTCGGAAAGAGCCTTTGACAGGAGCGCTGTAAGTGCCTTTATAATCTAAGTCTTGGAAGATTACCCGATAAAATAATTGTTGGTCTGGTGGCAGGTTTCTCAGATAAAGTCGTGCTGTAAAGTCGCTATTTTGTAAAGCATTGGGCCCGACAACTCGCTGCACATTTTTAAAAGATTCGCTGGTAGAGTATTCTACGATCATTTTGGCGGGGCGATCGCTACGACTCCAAATAACAATACTATCGTTAGAAATATCTCCGCTAGCTACGCCATAAGGTATAGCAGGACGCATTTTATCTGAGGTGATAATTGCAGGTGCTTCAGCAAAAACTTGTGATTTTGATACAAAATTGGTGGATATAATCCCACCTGCCGTAATCGCTGAACGTAGCAAAAACTGGCGACGGTTTAGCCTCAATGAGTTATGAGATTCCATATTAAATAATGGCAATTTTAAAAAGTATTACAAAATAAGCTTTTACCACTTTTTTTATAATAAAAAGTAAAGATTTAGTTATCTAAGGGTTAATAAAGTTTTTAATGTACCTGAGCCTAAAACATTAGATGGTAGTCTTGTTGCTTATGGTCTTGGTTTAATAATAAAAATAACGAGACATAAATAAAAAAGGTTAAAATTTAACCATTATACTAAATGAATATTTTAATATAATTTACAACTTAAAATACGTTCGTAGTTCTTAAGGCATCGCTATATAAAATAGTGCATTATTGCTTTAGACTAACGCATCCTAATTAAAATTTACCTGAGAAATAGCCCCTAATGATAAGCCGATAAATGTCTACGCTTTCATAAAAGTATTGGATTTGCTGAGGTACTCTATATTCCCACATCTACACTGTGAATTTTGGTTAGCAATCTGGGAAAGATAAGTTTATAACGATTGATGAATTTTGAAATTATAGAGACGGGTATTCATAATGTTGCCAGAAATATTACCTCAACAGTCAAGACATGAGAGTATATCGACTATTCGTAGTACAACAAATACTGATGAGTCAAATTTGCGATTAGAGTCAACGTTACAAGAATTACTCTCTTGGCAAGTTCATATTGAAATAGAGTTTCCAGGGAATGATTTAGTTACGCTCTTTAAGCAAGAGCCTTTATTACCAGGAATTATCCTCAATAACAATCAAGAGTATGTAGGGATGATTTCACGGCGGAAATTTTTTGAGTATATGAGTTACCCCTACAGTTTGGCTTTATTTTCTACAAAACCGATTAAAATTCTTTACAAGTTTTTTCAGACAGAGATATTAGCCATTTCTGAGGATATGCCTATTGTTAAAGCAACTGAGATAACTTTGCAACGACCACCTCAAATTGCTTATGAGCCAATTTTGATCAAAACTACGTGTGGAAAATATAAGCTAGTCGATTTTCATCAATTACTCTTAGCCTACTCCCAAATTCATGTATTAACACTCGTTCAGCTACAACAAGTAGAGGAACAATCTAGAGTTGCTAAAGCAGGCTTTCGCGATCTTCAGCAAAACTATACGCGATTAATTCAGAATGAAAAAATGGCTGCATTAGGACAACTTGTTGCTGGTATTGCACACGAAATCAACAATCCTGTCAACTTTATTGCTGGGAACCTTGTTCACGCCATCGAATATAGTCAAAATCTACTCAATATCATTAGATTGTACCAACAATCTTATCCTGAACCAGAAACGGAAATTAAAACTGCGATCGCACAAATTGAACTGGATTTTTTAACTACCGATCTCCCCCGTCTTCTCACTTCTATGCAGGTTGGTACCAAGCGAATCGAGCAAATCATTCTTTCTTTACGAAATTTTTCTCGTCTTGATGAATCTGAGAAAAAATTAGTTGATATCCATGAAGGTATTGATAGTACGCTAATAATCTTACAAAGTCGTCTTCAAAATAACCAAATAGGTGAAAACATCAACATAATTAAAGAATACGGCAATCTTCCGCAAGTTGAGTGCTATGCTGGGTTACTCAATCAGGTATTTATGAATATTTTGGTGAATGCTATTGATGCTATAGAAGAGTCATTTGTCACTTGTACTGAGCGTAGTCGAAGTATTAGTCATACCCTGCGGGAAGGCGAAGCGCCTATGTCATTGGTAAGGGATAAAGGAAAAATTTGTATTCGGACTCAACTTACTGATGACAATCAAGTAATTATTCGCATTTCCGATAATGGGCCGGGAATTCCAGAGAGTCTACAAAAGCAATTATTTGATCCCTTTTTTACTACTAAACCCGTTGGTAAAGGAACTGGATTAGGTTTATCTATTAGTTATCAAATTGTTGTGGAAAAACACAGTGGTCATCTGCAATGTATATCAACTTTTGGCAAAGGGACTGAGTTTATTATTGAAATTCCGATTCACCTAAATTCTGAACTTGTTTAGAAAAACAAACAATAATCAAAGAAGAGACATTCTTTGCCAGTTTTTCTTCATTTAGATATTGAATTCTAACTATAAGTCCCTGCTGTTTCACTGGTTACTGTAACAGGTTCTGACACGATATCATCTATCTTATTAAACTCTCCAGCCTGCCAGCTATCTGTTGTATCCTTGATAAAACTAGCAATAGGAATTGCAATTAACAAACCCAGTACCCCTCCTAACTTTGCCCCCAACAACAAAGAAATCACTACCCACACGGGATTTAAACCAGTTAAATTACCAAGAATTCGAGGTGCAACAAAATTAGAATTAACTTGGTCGATTGCAACGGCTATACCTAATACTTCAACTCCTAACCAGAAGTTTTGCAATGCCACCAAAAGGCTTACTATGGCAATGCCGAATCCTGTCCCAAAGGGGAAGAGAGAAAATAAACCAATCCCGATGCCAAAAAGTAAAGCTAAGGGAACTCGCAGCGTCAAAAATGCTAGTGTAATTGTCACCC
This sequence comes from Desmonostoc muscorum FACHB-395, assembly GCF_014698035.1. GTDB lineage: Bacteria > Cyanobacteriota > Cyanobacteriia > Cyanobacteriales > Nostocaceae > Nostoc > Nostoc muscorum_A. The sequence goes on along the minus strand of NZ_JACJSF010000005.1, from coordinate 188,137 downwards.
CCAATACGGCTCCCAATGTTGCTTGACCGATAAAGTAATTGTGGAAGTCTTCTCGCAGTAATTCCCGCAATCTTAACCCAATGTTATGGGGAAACCACTGAAATATTCCGTCCCAAAGACGCTCGCCATTTAATATTAGATAGACAGTTAGCACTACCGCCAGCAACACATTGAGAACAATACCAATAGTATCAACGGCGAAACCAAGAATTCTACCAGTGAAAGACTGAAGTTGGTTAGATAATCGTTCCAAAACTTGGGTAAATAACCCGCTTAAATTAATGGGAAGCTGTTGCTGACTTAACGCCCAATCCTGGAAAGTTTGGAGTTGCTGAGTACCAGAATCAATCCAACTTGGCAAAATATTGGCTAGCTCAACGAGTTGTTGGATAATTAGCGGAACTAAGGTGATGCCTAAAGCTACTAAAACCACTAGAGTTAAAAGCAACACTCCTGCGATCGCTAGGTTACGTTTTACCCCTTGTTCTTGCAAAAACTGGATTGGATAGTTCAAGACAAAAGCCAGTAGAATGGCGGCGGCAATAATACTAATCAATGGCTGAAAATACTGCACCACCTGGAGCAATAACCAACCGTTGAGAATAATAATCGGAAATGCCAATCCTATAGTTAACCATCGCGGTAGTTTGTTTGCTGATTGCATTAGTGATGACTCCACAAGAGTTATAACTTTATTTTGGCTTCTAGGAGAGGAGGCAGGGGGGCAGGGGGCAGGAGGCAGGGGGCAGGGGAGACAAGGGGACAAGGGGACAAGAGGTGAGAACTTGAAACAAGTCTTTCCCCTTGTCCCCAATTCTCCTTGTCCCCAAGTCCTCTTGCCAATTCCCAATTCCCAATTCCCATTAAGATTGATTTCTCTCCATAAAATCCAACATAATTTGCCGATGTGTATTCCCCAAAGGGCGTACTTCGCGGGCGTTTTGCGAATAACAGTTACCTTGGTGAATATCTTCTGGGGTCAATAATCCCATATCCCAACCTTCATTTAAAACCAGTTGATTTAATTCCACCAATAGTGGTGCATGAAAGACATGACGGACAACTCTTTCGTCGGTATAACAGCCAAATTCCACAAAGGGTGGTAGCTCATAGCCGATTTCTTCTAAAATTTCTCGTTTCACTGCGATATCTGGCGTTTCACCAGGTTCGATATGACCGCCAAATAGCGCCCAGTAACCAGGGTAGAGAATACCGGGGATGTTGTCGCGTAGTTGCATAAGAAACTTGTTTTCTTGATAGAGAATTGCGATCGCTACATGCACCGGTTGATTGTTCATATATTATTAATTTTTAATTGCTGATTACTCTTCTTCTAGATAAACTTCCCCCAATTCTTTACCACCTAAAGGGATGCTTTGGTAGCGAATTTTACCCTTAATCACCACTTGCGCTCCCTTCGCTAGATTTTTTTGATTGGTGACAACCCAAATTTTGCCAGTCGAGTCATTAATTTGATAAGCCCATTGCTTCATCAGAGGAGCTTGTTTTTCCACCTGACCCTGGATGTAAACTATAGCCCGATTGTCTTGTTCTGGTTTAATTTCTCGAATTGGCGTGACATTGCTACCAATTTGGAAATTAGTCCCATTCAAGCCAGATGGGGTTAAACTACCACAACTACAAAGTCCTACCACCAATAAAATAATCAACCCCAGGCGGTAAGAAACAATACTATGCCCTAAAGAAAACGAAAGGGACAAATTTCTTGTTTGTTGCATGAAAGCCACTGATTGAGCAAATTTTTGCTTCACTGCTTGCTTTGTCGCCAGTTTCATTAGGTCAGTTCCCATCTATAATATTCTTTCTCTGTGGTTTCAGAAACACGCTCTCAACTGAGCAAAAAATGTTCTGAATTTCAGCCTGCAATTCTTTATTCTTCAGATAAAGCCGTTGATCTGAGAAAATAAGCATTATGAATTGACTGTGATAGAAACGCTACGACATCAAGCAGATACACAATAATATTTAAAAGTCAATAGGCAATATTTTTACTCTAGACTTTTGGATAAAAGGCGAATTAATTTTATAGTTGGGAATTTTCATGGAAACAAAAACTGCCAAACTCCTTGATGGGAAAGCAATAGCAGCAAAAATTCAGCAAGAACTTTCTGTAGCCATTACACAATTACAACCAGAAATTGGACGACCCCCTGGTTTAGCAGTCTTAATGGTTGGTGATAACCCAGCGTCAGCCGCTTATGTCCGCAATAAAGAAAAAGCCTGTGCAAAAGTTGGCATCGCCTCTTTTGGTAAGCATTTTCCTGCCGAAACTACCTTTAGGGAGTTACAAGAGGTCATTGCTGCACTAAACGACGATGAACGCGTGGATGGCATTCTTGTACAGTTGCCCTTACCTGACCACTTAGATGCTGTGGCTCTGCTACATCAAATTGATCCCGATAAAGATGCTGATGGACTACACCCAGTTAATTTGGGGCGATTAGTACGAGGAGAAATCGGTTTACGCAGCTGCACCCCGGATGGTGTGATGCGGCTTTTGCAAGAATATGAGATTCCATTGCAAGGAAAACAGGCAGTAGTGGTGGGACGGAGTATTTTGGTGGGTAAACCTATGGCGCTGATGCTACTAGAAGCTGATGCTACAGTCACGATCGCTCACTCGCGATCGCATGACCTCAAAAGCATCACCCAAAATGCTGATATTCTAATTGCAGCAGCAGGTCGTCCCGGACTCATCACTGCTGATATGGTAAAACCAGGTGCTGTTGTGGTAGATGTGGGAATGAATCGTGTCACCGATGCTAGTGGCAAAAGTCGCTTAATTGGCGATGTTGACTTTGAATCAACTGCTGGTGTAGCAGGATTTATCACCCCCGTTCCTGGTGGTGTTGGCCCTATGACTGTTGCCATATTGTTACAAAATACCTTCACCAGCTATTCCAGAGCAGCAAGAAAATGAAAGAGAGTGATGAGTTAAAAGTTAAGAATTATTAATCCTAACTCTTGTACAGACGCGATTAATCGCATCTCAACTCCTAACTCCTAATTCCTAACTCATAATTGTGAACTCTTCATTTTTTCAGCCCCACAGCACCTTAAAATTGTGACGTATAAGACAAAAATCCCAAAGTGTCAGGAATTGAAGAATGGTAGCAACTGATAACGTTCAAAAGACACCACCAGAGGAAGCCACATTTAACTTAGTAGCCTATCTCAAAGAGCGACAAAAGCTTTGTGATAATGCTTTAGATCAGGCTATCCCCATCATTTATCCAGAAAAGATTTATGAGGCGATGCGCTACTCGTTATTAGCTGGCGGCAAGCGTGTACGTCCCATTCTTTGCCTTGCTACCTGTGAAATGATGGGCGGCACTATCGAAATGGCTATGCCAACAGCTTGTGCTGTGGAGATGATCCACACAATGTCTTTGATTCATGACGACCTCCCAGCGATGGATAATGACGATTACCGTCGGGGAAAGCTGACAAATCATAAAGTCTATGGCGAAGATGTGGCGATTTTGGCTGGAGACGGCTTGTTAGCACTCGCTTTTGAGTTGGTTGCCCTTAAAACCCCCCCAAGCGTTAACAGAGAGCTAACCTTGCAGGTAATTGTTCGTCTTGGCCGGGCGCTGGGGGCAGCTGGTTTGGTCGGTGGTCAAGTTGTCGATTTGGAGTGTGAGGGGAAATCAGATATTTCTCTAGAAACGCTAAATTTCATTCATAGACACAAAACATCCGCCCTTTTGGAAGCTTGCGTAGTTTCTGGTGGGATCATCGCTGCGGCATCAACTGAAGACGTGCAGCGACTAACCCGTTATGCTGAAAATATTGGGCTAGCATTCCAAATCATAGATGATATTCTGGATATCACTTCTACAAAAGAGCAATTAGGCAAAACAGCTGGTAAAGACCAACAAGCAAAGAAAGTGACCTATCCTAGCCTTTGGGGACTTGAAGAATCGCGCTTAAAAGCCCAAGAGCTAGTTAAAGTAGCTTGTGCCGAATTAGAACCATTTGGAGACAGAGCCAAGCCACTCCAAGCGATCGCTCATTTTATTACTAGCCGCAATAACTAGCAACGCTTTGCGGGATTCTAAATTCTTATACCGTAAGGGTTTCATTGATTGGGAATGGGTGGTTTATTTACACGATACTGTACTACTACCGCCCAGCAGAATTGAAAATTCAAAATTCAAAAAGCTTATTTAATCAGCTTTTAGACAATTTTGAATAATTGATCTGTTTCCGCCGTGATGTACTAGGTTAATTTTGGATTTTGGGTTGAATCTAAATGTTTCCTCAACCAACAACCGCTGCTAATATTTACTAACCTAACCAAAATACCATGCAGGACATAGGCAACATTTTAGACAACCGGGTGCTGCTGGTTGCTCTGGTCGCTTGTTTAATTGCTCAAGCATTAAAGCTCGTAGTCGAGATCGTTAAAAATCGCAAACTGAATATCCGTGTTTTGGTGACAACTGGAGGTATGCCCAGTGCCCATTCAGCTTTAGTTACAGCTCTAGCAGCTGGTGTCGGGCAAACACTTGGTTGGGCATCTCCTGATTTTGCCCTTGCGATGGTTTTTGCCATCATTGTCATGTATGATGCAGCCGGAGTTCGCCAAGCGGCTGGTAAGCAAGCTCGTATCCTCAATCAAATGATTGATGAATTATTTCATGAAAAACCAGACTTTAGCCAAGACCGTCTGAAGGAATTACTTGGACATACACCAGTTCAGGTAATAGCTGGGTCGGCTTTGGGTATAACCATCTGTTGGTTAGCTAGTTTTGCTTATTTAAACTAGGGCAATACATCCTTGTTTGAGCGACTATTTTTAATTGGGAACTGGTAATTTGTCAACTGACAAATTACCAACTTGGTAGATCGCATCAGTATTCTAGAAAACTTAATATCACTACAATCGCACAGTTGAGCGCAGCAGAATCACTTTACGGCTATCTACTATGCTGGCAACAAAACCGCCATTGTTCAGCTTCTGCAATGTATTGTATGCTTCACTTTGATTGGTGGTATAAACTGCTAACAAGTAAGGGCGTTGTCCATAAGAAACAAAACCTACGTTACCTCCTACTGCTTGCTGCACGCTATTTACTAGTTCAGGACGATTGTAATAATCTACCAAAACTGCATAACCCTCTCCTAATGCTTGAGGATTATAGTTAACTGTTTGCTGAAGTGGCTGTTGCTGTAGTTGTGGCTGTGTTTGTGACGGCTGTACATCTGCCGTTGTTGGTCGAGTGGTGATGATAGCAGACAAGCCAACAATATTACTTACATACCTTGCCCATCGATTGGCATCATCAATCTTTTTAAACCCCCCTATCCGCGTCACAGTTTCGTTGAGATATTTGCAGGTAATGGTTTTGAGTTCAGGCGGTAAGGCGCTACGCAACTGCTTTTGATTATCAGCTGTGGGACTGACTACTAATAAAAGATACTCGCCCGAAGTCGGTGGTTGACAAAGAGGAATGGCTTGTTGGGCAAAAACAGAACTCATGCCACCAATCAACCCTGCAATCGCTAATCCTAAAACACTTGGTAAAGTCTGAAATCTATGCACAAAAGTTAGATTATGTAAATCAAGGTGTCTTAGAAGATTTTATAAGAAAAAAGCTGAAAACCTACTTACTTCAGTGTGGGAATGGAAGGACTGTTACAAAACATATTTTCTTCTTAGCAAATAAAATTGGAGTAAAGAAGGGAATAGGTTATAGGTTACAGGGTACAGATTATTCCCTATAACCTGTCACCTATCACCTCTTCCCCATGCCCCATTCACCATTTTTAAGATACGGTAGCAAGCGATGCCAAAGCATCTGGTATTGTCTCAGAAGGAGCCTGGAATTCTCCAGTGATAACGTACTCTAAACGCAGTTTTAACCAAGTAATAAATTGGGGATTTGTAGAAATAATTGCTACTGCTGGTTGGGGACACTTTGCCTTGATTTGTGCAAATTGGGGTGCTTCCAAGAAAGCTGGTTGCTCAACTAACCAAAAATCTATTTGTTTTTCTTGTTCGTGGTAGTGACGAGTGCGTTCTTTGATAACTTCGTGTATCGGTTCTTCTTGGAGAAGAAAGCGTTGACTAGCCAAAACGTAATAATATGTTTGCATTTTCATCCTTTGGTTGCTGTGTGAATAATGTAAGGGCACAGTACGACATTCTGTACCCTTATCAACTAACTCTTAGGGGATTTCTTGAACCAAGAACTGAACGGACAAGCACTTCCCGACTTTTGGGCATTTGTCTGTTTGCCACCAGATGTTAGCTTTTCCAAGAACAGATTATTGTCGAAGTAGTGTTCTAAGGAAATAACCTTCAAGTCATCGGTAACTTTTGCAATGCTCATACCGATAATTTCTATTGTCTCTCCAGTCGGTGCATGGCCTTTATATTCTCCATTAAAATGTCCCCAATGCCGCCATTTGAATGTGACATTTGGTGGCCCTGAGAAAACTTCCAGCACTTCCCAAGGAAATCCTTGGGGAAATGTTGTGTGGAAGACTTTTGCGGATGATTCAAAGGTTTCTTCTGAAGCTTTGTAATGCTCTGAATCAGGCATAAAGAGATTGTAAGTACCTTGGGCTGATAAATCTGCTGCGGTATACTCTACTCCGCCATTGGTACTCACACGAAACTGTTCATTGACAATAGACAACCACTGTTGTGGGTTAGCTTTGAAAGATACCTCCATCTCGAAGGTTCGCACTAAATTTTGCACGATCGCTTCCAGTGTACCTTCAAGGTGATTGTGGATACTTTCTTGGGCAAGATTTTCTTTGGAACGAGAATAATCAGGCGGTGTCTGATAGCGCCACTCGACATCAGTGCTTTCTGCTATCACTTTATCTCTATCCTGTACCCAAAGTGGCAGGTTGTTAGACTGTGTTGCGCTCATAGAAGTTTTTGCTGAAGATTTGATCCCAATTTCCAGATTTCGCAGTGACAACCCCTCTAGGTTATGGGTTACAGGTTACAGGTTACAGGTTACAGGTTATAGGTTATAATTTCTTCCCCTATTCCCTATTCCCTATCCCCTGTCACCTCTGATAGCTTGCTTCATCTCGCGGACTGCCCTTTCTATACCTACTAATGCTGCCCGACTGATGATGGTATGACCAATGTTCAGTTCTTCCATGCCTGGAAGCGCAGCCACTGGATAGACGTTCCAATAGGTGAGTCCATGACCAGCGTTGACTCGCAATCCAGCTTGAATCGCTTGTTGACAACCTTTAGCTAATATGGCTAATTCTCGGTGGCGATTTGTTTCATCCTTAGCCTCAGCATATTGTCCGGTGTGCAATTCGATAAACTGCGCCTGTACCTTGACAGATGCTTCGATTTGTGCTGGTTCGGCATCGATAAATAAACTAACTGGAATGCTAGCGCTTTGCAATTTATCGACTATCTCACCTATTCTAGCAATTTGGCCAATAATATCTAGTCCGCCTTCTGTTGTGACTTCTTGGCGCTTTTCGGGGACTAAAGTCACGTAATCTGGTTTGATATCCAGAGCGATCGCTAGCATCTCTTCTGTTGCGGCCATTTCTAAATTAAGATGCGATCGCACTGTTTGCCGCAATATACGCACATCCCGGTCTTGGATATGTCGCCGATCTTCGCGCAGATGCACCGTAATTCCATCAGCACCCGCTAATTCTGCCAGCACCGCCGCCGCTACTGGGTCTGGTTCTACCGTCCGCCGCGCTTGCCGGATGGTGGCAATGTGGTCAATGTTAACGCCAAGTGTAGGCACCCCAAATTTCTCCCAATTCCACAATCCTCAGAACTTGATTTTACCGGAAATTGGGGAAGTTTTGCTTGAGAAGCTCAAAACAAATTGAAGACGAGCTTCAATTATTTTCAACTGGTAGGGCGTACAACGTGAATCAAGTTACCTGTCAATGATTCGTCTTGATTAATTGCTTCATTAATTCGAGTTGCCATTCGAAACCTATCAGTATCATTTGTACAAACAATAATACCTAAATGTTTAGGTGAGCTTCTATCCAGTTTGATAAAATCTTGACGATTTAGTGTTATTACAGTTCGATTATCGCGATTGCAAAGGCTAACACTTCGTCATCTGGAATACCTAAATTTGCGTTACCAGCTTCCTGTACAGTTAAAACATCATGTCCCATTGTTCTTAACAGTTCACTAACTTTACGTGGGAACATCTCATCAGCGTATAAACGCGCCATGATTTAAGCAACCTCATTAGCCCGAATCGCAGCTTCAATTTCTTCAGGATAAGCATCTGCATATATCCAAGCATTAACTAAATCAGCCGCGCCAATATGAGGATAATCTTGCAAAAGTTGGACTTCAGTAATTCCCAAGCGACGTGCTTCAACTAATAGCCAAATTGCAATACGAGTTCCAGCAATACAAGCTTCTCCACCACAAATACCGGGTGTTTTCGTGATCCCTTTTGCCCCGATGTTGATGGTTTGAGTTAGGCTTTGGATAATTGCTGCTTTTTCTGTTGGAAGTAGTGCCAGGATTTGATTTTCTAGTTCTTGAAGAGTCATAGCTTATCTTAGCTCAATTTTTATTGTACTTATTAACAAAGTTTAGGTGTTAAATCTCCGTTACAAAACGTAATTGCGTTAGCAAAAGCAGGTTTTTGGGCACAATACTTTAAATAAATAGCTATTTATGAAGAGTTGATGAAGTATGAATATAGCAGTTAAGCCGATGGACAAGCTTTTTAACTATCGAATTAGCGAACAACTTTATGTAGGCTCTAGAACCTTAGTTTATCGTGCAATTCGAGAGGCTGATCAACTTCCGGTTGTAATAAAACTGCTACAGCAGGAGTATCCTACCTTCAACGATCTGCTGCTATTCCGCAATCAATACACGATCGCTAAAAATATTGACCTACCTGGTATTGCCCATCCCTACAGCCTGGAACCTTACCGCAACAGCTATGCTTTGGTGATGGAGGATTTTGGTGGTATTTCCCTCAGAGATTGGATGAATGAAACAATAAGAGGTAAGCAATATACTTTGACAGAGTTTTTGGAAATTGCGATCGCTCTGAGCAATATTCTTGACGGACTCTATCGCCATCGAGTTATCCACAAAGATATTAAACCTGCCAATATCCTCATCAACCCAGAAACTAAGCAAGTCAAGTTAATTGACTTTAGTATTGCCTCTCTCTTATCCAGAGAAACCCAAGAAGTTCACAGTCCTAATGTCTTAGAAGGTACTCTTGCCTACCTTTCCCCGGAACAAACCGGACGGATGAATCGCGGAATAGACTATCGCAGTGATTACTATTCTCTCGGCGTTACCTTCTATGAATTGCTGGCTGGACACTTACCCTTCGAGTCTAACGATCCGATGGAGTTAGTTCACTGTCATATTGCCAAGGAACCAGAAAAATTAGAGGGCAGAGGGCAGGGGGCAGGGGGCAAGGGGGAAGAAGATATTCCCCAAGTTCTTTGTGACATTGTGATGAAATTGATGGCGAAAAATGCTGAAGACCGCTATCAGAGTGCATTAGGGCTGAAATTTGATTTAGAAAAATGTTTGTCTCAATTGCAAGAAACTGGAGAAATCAAATCCTTTCAATTAGGTGAGCGGGATATTTGCGATCGCTTCATCATCCCAGAAAAACTTTATGGTCGCCAAGACGAAGTTGAAAGTTTACTGAATGCCTTTGAGAGAGTCAGTCAGGGAAGCACTGAAATTATGTTAGTAGCAGGCTTCTCTGGTATTGGCAAAACTGCTGTGGTTAACGAAGTCCACAAGCCAATCGTGCGACAACGGGGTTACTTTATTAAAGGTAAATTTGACCAATTCCAGCGCAACATTCCTTTCTCTGCCTTTGTACAAGCCTTTCGAGATTTAATCAAACAACTACTGAGTGAAGCTGACACTCAATTTGAGCAGTGGAAGTGCAAAATTCTCTCTGCTTTGGGTGAGAACGGACAAGTGATGATTGAGGTGATTCCAGAACTGGAAAGTATGATTGGTAAACAGCCTCCTGCGCCGGAACTCTCTGGGAGTGCGGCACAAAATCGCTTCAAATCGCTGTTTTTGAAATTCACTCAAGTTTTCACTGCCGTAGAACATCCATTGGCGATCTTTATTGACGATCTGCAATGGGCAGATTCGGCTTCTTTAAAGTTAATGCACTTGCTAATGAGTGAAGTTGACATCGGCTATCTACTATTAATTGGTGCTTATCGAGATAACGAAGTTAATCCAGTACATCCCCTGATGCTGACCTTGCAAGAGATTCAGAAGTTGGGTGCTACAGTCAATAGAATTACCTTAACTGCTCTCGATCAAACGTCTGTTAATCACTTGGTTGCAGATACATTGAGTTGCTCTCTAGCGTTAGCCACACCGTTAACAGAGTTGATATTGAGCAAAACCAAAGGTAATCCTTTCTTCAGCACCCAGTTTCTCAAAGCTCTACATCAAGAAAAACTAATTACATTTAATTTTGACGGTGGTTATTGGGAATGTGATGTTGCTCAAGTGCGATCGCTCGCCCTTACTGATGATGTAGTAGAGTTTATGGCAATTCAGCTTGAAAAGTTGTCACCAGAAACTCAAAAAGTTTTGAAATTAGCGGCTTGTATCGGAAATCAATTTGATTTAGCTACGTTAGCGATCGTCCATGAAAAATCCCAGATGGAAACAGCCGCAGACTTTTGGAAAGCTGTCCAAGATGGTTTGATTATTCCTACTAATGAAGTCTATAAGTTTTATCAGGATTCGTCATTAGTCATTAGTGATTTGCAAAGGACGAATGACAAAGGACAAATGACAATTTACAAATTTCTTCACGATCGCATTCAGCAAGCTGCCTATTCACTAATTCCTGACAATCAAAAGCAAGTTACTCACCTGCACATTGGACGTTTGCTGCAACAAGCGACGACTGTCAATGAACGAGATGAGAAAATTTTTGCGATCGTCAACCACCTCAATCAAGGGGTCACTTTGATTAGTGATCAACAGGAGCAACAGGAACTCGCGCAGTTAAATTTGGCGGCTGGACATAAAGCCAAGGGTGCAACAGCTTATGCAGCAGCTTTAAACTATTTCAACACAGGTATTGCCATACTAACGAGTAATTGCTGGTACAGCCAATACAATCTCGCCCTCATTTTGTATGAAGGAGCAACAGAATCAGCTTACCTCTGCACCGATTTTGAACAGATGGAACAGTTAGCTGAGATAGTACTGAATCATGCCCAATCCTGGCTAGATCGGGTAAATATCTACAGTATTAAAATCCAGGCTTGTATGGCACAACATCAACAGCTAGAAGCCTTGCAATTAGCACGAGAAATCCTCAAGCATCTGGGAGTGCATTTACCAGAACAACCCACCTCAGCAGACATCGAACAGGCACTGAGGCACACCCAAACCTTGCTAAATAGCAGGTCAATCGAATCTTTGTTGGAATTACCGCAAATAGCCGCACCAGAGAAAAAAGCGGCAATGGTTATTTTATCCAGTATTATTTCTGCGGCTTATCAAGCTGCTCCTGAACTTTTGCCCCTGGTGATCTTTGCCGAATTCGATTTATCAGTAGAATACGGCAATGCTCCAGAATCGACTCATGGCTATGTAATGTATGGGTTGACCTTGGTTGCCACATTGGGAGATATTGACGCAGGCTATCGGTTTGGGCAACTGGGGATGAATCTTATGCAACGCATCCATGCCCCCAAGCTAACTGCTAAAACAATTTTTGCCTTTAACTGCTTCCTCAGACATTGGCAAGAACCTGCAAAATATACCTTGGAAGGATATTTGCAAGCCTACTCCAGTGGGCTAGAAAGCGGTGATATCGAGTATGTCGCTCTCAGCCTGATGTGCTATTGCTACACAGCTTACTGGAGTGGTCAAGAACTATCTGCCTTAAGACAAACGATAGAAGTGCATCGCAAGGTCATTCAGCAATTGCGCCAGGATAACTGTCTGCACACACAAAGTATTTATCATCAGGTTGTAGTCAATTTGTTGGAGGTTGTGGTTGAACCTGAGCGATTGTTTGGCGAATACTGCCACGAAGGTGAAATAATTCAGCTTTACGTCAAAACGAATCAGGGAGCAGGACTATATCAGGTTTATTTCAATAAACTTTTCCTTTCCTACCTTTTCCAAGACTATGAACAAGCTCTACAAAACGCCCAACTTGCAGAACCGTATTTAGGTGCAATCACAGGACTAGTGATGGTTCCTCTGTTTTACTTTTACGATGCACTAGTTCGATTAGCGGTTTACCCAACTGCCAGTAAGACAGACCAAATCAGCATTATAGAACGCGTGAGGGGCCATCAAGAAAAACTCAGCACTTGGGCGGATTATGCACCAAGTAATCAGGCTCACCGCCATGCTTTAGTTATCGCAGAAAAATGTCGAGTTTTGGGGGCAAAAGCCGAGGCAATTGAGTATTACGATCGCGCCATTGCTAAAGCCAAAGAAAACGAACACCTCAACGAGGAAGCTCTTGCTAATGAACTCACAGCTAAGTTTTATTTAGAATGGGGCAAAGAACGCATTGCCCAAGAATATTTGATTAATGCTTACTATTGTTACACTCGCTGGGGTGCTAAAGCCAAAGTTGATGATTTAGAAGAACGTTATCCAAGGCTTCTAGCGCCTATTTTACAACAGACGCGTTCACGAAGTGACTCTGCGATCGCAAATATTGACAGCATTACTACCTTGCACTCAAGCACTAATAAATCACCAACATCTAGCAGCAGTGCATCAGTAATGCTAGATTTGGCAACGGTTCTCAAAGCCTCTCAGACTCTTTCCAGTGAAATTGAACTGGATAAATTACTTACGAAGCTGCTGCAAGTGGTAATTGAAAATGCTGGAGCCGATAAGTGTGCGTTACTACTGCTCAAAGAAGGTAGATTGCTAGTTGAGGCAACTACTGAAGTTGGGCAGCAATCAAGGTTGTTACAGTCCATTTTTGTAGAAGATAGCACAGACATTCCCCATAGCCTAATTTATGCGGTTAAACGCAGCCTGCAAGCTACCGTTATTCTTGATGCCACAGTGCATCCATTGTTCATGGCTGATCCCTACATCATACGTCAGCAACCCAAAAGCTTGCTGTGTACACCGATTATCTATCAAGGCAAACTATTAGGGATTTTGTATTTAGAAAACAATCTGGTTGCTGGGGCGTTTAGCAGCGATCGCGTCGAAATTCTCAATTTGTTATGTACTCAAGCTGCAATCTCCTTAGAAAACGCTCAACTTTATCAGCAAGCACAAAATACTCTAGAAAACCTGGGACAGACGGAACAATTCTTGCGGTTAATTATGGATAATATCCCTCAGTCTGTTTTCTGGAAAGACCGCAATAGTGTTTATTTAGGCTGTAACCAGAAATTTGCTCAAGCTTCGGGTGTAGAATTGCCAGAAAATGTTATTGGTAAAACGGACTACGATCTACCTTGGACTCGTGAAGAAGCAGATTGGTATGTAAAGTGCGATCGCCAGATCATAGAGTCTGGACAAGCTGAACTCAATATTATCGAAACATTACAGCAAGCAGATGGAAAAAAAATCTGGTCAAACACAAATAAAATTCCTCTAAAAGATATAGAAGGAAATATTTTTGGCATTCTTGGTACTTCTGAAGACATAACCGAAAGCCAGGAAGCAAAACAATTGCTGCAACAGCAGAAGCAACGATTAGAACAAGCTTTACAAGAACTCCAAACGATGCAATTGCAATTAGTGCAAGGTGAAAAAATGTCTGCTCTTGGTAATCTGGTGGCAGGTGTTGCCCATGAAATCAACAATCCTATTGGTTTCATTGCCGGCAACATTGAACCAGCCAAAGATTATATTAAAGACTTGTTTGCACTGATTAATCTTTATCAAGAGAAGTTTCCTAATCCTGGCTCAGATATTAAAGACGAAATTGATGCCATCGACCTTAATTATTTACGTGAAGATTTACCTAAATTACTGGAATCGATGAAATTGGGTGTTAACCGTATCCGCAGTATCAGTACCAGTTTGCGAACCTTTTCCAGAGCAGATAAGGATTATAAAGTTCCCTTTGATATTCACGAAGGCATTGACAGCACTATTCTAATTCTGAGACATCGTTTAAAAGCTAACGAAAATCGTCCGGCAATTGAGGTGGTGAAGAATTATGGCAAACTCCCCCTAGTCGAATGCTTTGCTGGACAACTTAATCAAGTGTTTATGAACTTATTAGCAAATGCCATTGATGCACTTGAACAATACAATACAGAGCGGAGTTTAGAAGCAATTCTAGCTAACCCCAATTGCATCACCATTCAAACCCGTGTAGCAAACTCAGGTCAGAATATCTTGATTAAGATTGCCGATAACGGGGTGGGGATGTCATCGGAAGTCAAGGAACGAGTATTTGACCATTTATTCACTACCAAGCCTGTAGGAAAAGGCACTGGATTAGGATTAGCGATCGCTCGTCAAATTGTGGTAGAAGGACATGGCGGTTCACTCTCCTGCACTTCAGAACTTGGACAGGGCACAGAGTTTGTCATTCAAATTTCTACTCAACAACAATAATGAGTGCTGAGTGCTAGAGTAATTTCCACTTCAATACTTTTCGATTTTTGGGGTAAAGCGTAAAGGGAAGGAAAAAACCTGATAGTCTCAAGCAGCAAGCACTGTTAAAAACACGGCAAGGTGAGAATGATATTAATAATTGGTTAGCCATTCAGAAGACAGAAATCAAAACTTTGACAAATTCTGTTGTGGTGCAATCGCTATTGTTCAAGCTTTATCAACAAACCTAGACAAAAATCATACAAGTGATTTTTTGGCTAATTTCTACCCTCATTCTCAAAGACGATATACTTTAAGAAAGTTGATTTTTGAATTTAATCTGCTCTAACAGCTACTACATCAACTCTCTGAGGTGATATGCTTTTAAAACTGCAACAAATTATTGTTAAACCTGGTCAACAAATGTTGCTCAAAGATATTAGTTGGCAGCAGTTAGAAAATATTTTAGAAGAAATGGGAGAAAAGCGTGCCTCACGTATCTCTTATAGTCATGGCTGGTTAGAAATTATGGTTCCCTTACCAGAGCATGAAAAAGATAAAGAACTTATTGGTGATTTAGTCAAAATTTTGTTAGAAATTTTGCAAATAGATTTTGAACCTTTTGGCTCGACTACGCTTAAAAATGAGCAGATGCAACAAGCAGTAGAACCAGATACCAGTTTTTATATTCAAAATCAAGCTGCTGTCATTGGTAAAAATCGCATTGATTTAACTATAGACCCACCACCAGATTTAGCAATCGAAATTGATATTACTTCTCGCACTCGATTTGAAAATTATGAAATTTTGGGAGTTCCTGAACTTTGGCGACATACACAACAAGGTTTAGAAATTTACTTGCTAAAAGAAGGAAAGTATATAAAATCTATCTCTAGTCCTAATTTTCCTAATATTCCAATTATTGAGCTAGTGAATAAATATGTTCAGCAGTGTTTAACAATTGGAAGAAGTCAAGCTATGCGTAATTTTCGAGATTGGGTTAAGGATAATTTATAACAATGCGATCGCTATTTTGAAATATAAAAATCAAGAAGTGTGATCGCTATTAAGAAAATCTTCAAACTTAAGGTATCGGTACAAAATTATATTTTTCAGCGCCAGTTTGTTGAACTTTGATTAAGACGGTAGAATTATCTGTGCAGCTTGTCTGATTAAAACTGAATTCTTACCGTTGCACCACCGACTGAACAACTCGGATTATGCAGAAGTTTTTTGCTGTTTTTTTAGTAAAAAATAGCAAATCATGAACATAACAACAATGATAAATATGGTAATAGTGTAACACTATTTAATTGGGGCAAATGGAAGTTCTATAGCTTCATGAATCCTGCTTTGTCCTTCATCTGTCTTGAGTAGATTTGCATAAGCTTCACCAGCTTTATCCTCATCTGTACCATTCTTTTTAATCACTACTATTAAGTCACGAGTAAGCGGATACTTCCCATCTGGTTTAAATGCGTTAAAATTCAGTTTATTACGGTTCCCAGGAAGACATTTATTAGGTTCTACTAATGGGAGCATATATGGAGCTACCAATTCTTGATCATTTGCAAAACTGAGAGGTAAAGATTTAACAGTACATTGTGGAACGATCTCGGACGCTGAGGCGTAATAAATACCACTGATGTCTCTGGCAACTTTTTGAAGTGCTTCAGTAGTTGTGTTGATGAATTTAACATTGTTACCAAATTTTTGAATTCCCAAAGTTTCTTTAAATTGTACGGTAGTGCCTGAATTATTATTACGTGAATAAACCGTAATTTTTATATCTGGCCCACCAAATTCTTTCCAGTTTTCAATCTCACCAGTATAAATAGACTTCAAGTTTTCTTGAGTCAAACCGGGGACATTTAGTTGAAAGTTAACAGCGACTGCTACTGCGTCTTTAGCTACAGAAACTTCTTTAAGAGAAAAACCTTTATTCTTAGCCTGCTGAAGTTCAGTGTCCAAAATCGAGCGAGAAGAAAGAGCAAAAGCTAGTTCCCCATCTATTACTTTCTGAATACCCACCGCAGAACCAACTTCTTTACCAATCAGGCTGTTATCGTATTCCAGTTTTAAATTAGGCCAATCTCTTTCGATTTCTGCCTCAAGTTCTGGGTAGACAGGAGCCCAAGATGTGCTTCCACCATATTTAAATGTTCCTTCAGGAACACTGTCCTTAGAAAGATCAGAAAAAAATTTATCTCGTTTGCGTGAATCAATGAAATTTGTAAACAAGTAGCTCTGAAACGGAGATGGGATAATTGCAGCAACGCAAAAACCTAGTCCTATACCTATCAGCAAATATCCTATTGTTCCGGATTTTATTTTTATAGGGTTTATTTTTAGATTTGCTTGTTTTACCTGAATTATAGAAGCTTCAATTAAACCTATATCTTCATCTCTTAGTCCTAAAACTCCCTGAAGACGTATCAAATCAGTGCGAGTTTTATCACTCAGAGGAAGCTTGTGTTCACTCTCCTTACGAAATGCCTCTTCATATCGGTGCAATTTTTGTTTGTAAACTTCTATAGGTTCTAAAACTTGAACCTCAATAGCGGCAGTCTCTTCACGTGTTAGTCTGAGCCTATCTCGTAGCTCATCCAATGTAGTACGACCAATAAAAGAGATTTCACCGTTACCACCCTCTACCCAATACTCAACTTCTCTACGATATTTGAGCTTAGGCTCATCAATAGGTGCTTTAGCAAGCTGAATTTTATAACCTTCTTTGATAGCGTATATCTCCGGTTTCATAGCCGGAGTGCTTTCTTGCACCTTCTTAGCAGCATAGTCATGCAATTCATCAACCGAAATCCAACCATCTTGATCTCGGTCTGCTGCACCAGTCTCCAGCCCCTCAACTATGTAACGGGTGTAAGTCGAGATATCTGCTCCTTGCTGTTCAAAAGCAAATTGGGTTGAAGTTGAGGATGTCAGCACTGCTCGTCCTTCTTCACCCAATTGGTTTTTGATATCTACAAAACCATTATCTTTTGCTGACATCCCCTCAGCAAACGCGCCACTAAAGCAACAATCAAGAATGACTACCTCGCGCCTAGAGCGACTATTGCTCATGACCTCATGCACGAAGGTAGCTGGTACTGTTGTTGCCTTAAATAATACTCCTTTGTCAGTTTTGCGGGTGTTGCGAGCTGCAAAGTAAAGCTTACCGCTCTCATCTTTAATACCATGTCCAGAGAAAAATAGCAGCACGAGGTCATTATTTTGACGACCAGCAAACAAAGCCTCGATCGCTACTGCCATCTCATGTTGCTGAGAATTCAGCAGCACTTTTACCTCATCAAAACCGCCAATCTCTGGGTGCAGCAAAACTCGCTGCATCGCCTCGACATCTTTTGTCGCTGCTGGCAATGGAGTAAGACCAGGTTCATACTCACTGACTCCGATTAGCAGTGCTACTTTTGCCATCTCCCTATTCTTCCTTGCTAATGGAATTTATGAGTTGCCCGCGATAAACTTTTGAGCTTGTTCAATGGCAGCGTTTAACTCTTGCTGACTGCTAGCTTTCACCTTGAGCTTCTTACCGTTAGCCTCGACTTCTAATTCAATGGTTTTGTTACCCAAGCGATCGCCCAAAAATCCCAACAATTTCTTAAAATTGGCAAGGCTAACCTCGGCCTGCAACACTCCTACCAAAAAGCCACCAACAGATTTGGCTCCTTGAGGTATTTCTGTAACTGCTACAAGTTCAGCACTTTCTACATCTAATTCTTTGATGTCTCGCAGCAGATTCCGTGTTTCCCGTTCTTGTTCCTCTGCATCTAAGTCTGGATTAGAAAGAGCGATCGTCAGTTTGACGTTAGATTCAGAACTCATTTTGTGCCCTTTTAGGTTTTTCAGCAGTTGATGGTCAATTGTATTTCTGTAGTATATCGATTGACATCACATCTTCTATGTAAATTTCCTGAAACTTCTTCAAAATTTTTACAAAAACTCATAAAATTTAGGTAAAAATCTGGTATAAACACAGAACATCTCTCTTCAATAGCTTCAAAACTTAGAGGCAATCAATACTATTTCATCTGACAAGTTGTTTTGATACAGCAGTTTTTTACCAATGCTTGCGATCGCAAAGGAGCTACTGAGTTTATCAAGGAAGGCAGGAGGCAGAGGGCAGGATAGCGCAGCGTTAGCGAGTCCGCGAGCGTCGGCAGGAGGAAAACTGCCCTGTGTTTTCTGCTGCGACCATCTGGAGCAAGGGTTTAAGACAAGAACACTGTTGCGTTAGCTTCCCGCAGGGTACGAGAGTTCAGTGGCTCTAAAGACGCTCGCAGACTCGCTCTAAGCGTTCGCGTAGCGTCTCTAAGAGTTGCTATGCCGCAGGCTTTACGCTGCGCTATCAGTAAGGGTCGAATCCCCTACTGATTTACTCCTTCTGCCTCCTGCCTCCTTGAACCTTGCAACTTCCTGGCGATCGCTAGATCCAACTATTACAGCGTAAATGCAGCGACGCTCTCAATTAACCAGAAAAGGGGCAAAATCCCCTTGTTAAAGGCGAACTTGCGCCACAGTTGTCAGGTTAATTAAAACAAATCCAAATCTGTCACAGCACCGATACTGCTAGAAGATACCAGTTTGGCATATTTCGCCAACACGCCTTTGGTGTAACGCGGAGCCGGAGGTTGCCAATTAGCACGACGACGGGCCAATTCTTCTTCGGAGATATTCAACTGCAATGAACGAGCCGGTGCATCAATCGTAATACTATCGCCTTCTTCGACAAGCGCGATCGCACCACCCACTGCTGCTTCTGGAGCAACGTGACCAACTACCATGCCATAAGTACCGCCAGAAAAGCGCCCATCCGTAATTAATCCCACCGCATCACCCAAACCAGCACCGATAATTGCCGAAGTGGGAGCCAACATTTCTCGCATTCCAGGGCCACCCTTGGGCCCTTCGTAGCGGATGACCAGAATATCACCAGCTTGAATTTTACCCGCCAAAATTGCAGCTAAAGAGGCTTCTTCTGATTCAAACACCCGTGCAGGCCCAGTAATTACAGGCTTTTTCACGCCAGTAATTTTAGCAACAGCCCCTTCCGTTGCCAGATTACCTCTGAGAATGGCTAAGTGTCCTTGAGCATACATCGGGTTATTCCAAGTCCGAATCACATCTTGATTGGCAGATGGTTCTTCTGGTATATCTGCTAATATCTCTGCAATGGTTTGCCCGCTAATGGTCAGGCTATCACCATGCAATAAGCCATGCACGAGTAGCATCTTCATGACTTGGGGAATGCCACCAGCTTTGTGCAAGTCTGTAGCGACATATTTACCACTTGGTTTTAAATCACACAAAACAGGAACACGGGCGCGGATTGTTTCAAAGTCATCCAGGGTTAACTCTACATTAGCGGCGCGAGCGATCGCTAAAAAATGCAATACGGCATTGGTCGAACCACCCACCGCCATAATCACAGAAATGGCATTCTCTATAGATTTGCGGGTGATAATTTGCCGGGGTAAGATTTGTTTCTTGATGGCTTCGACTAACACAAAGGCTGATTTTTCGGTGCTGTCAGCTTTTTCAGCATCTTCGGCTGCCATTGTGGAAGAATAGGGCAAACTCATTCCCATCGCTTCAAATGCTGAAGACATGGTGTTAGCTGTGAACATTCCCCCACAAGAACCAGCGCCAGGACAAGCCCGACTTTCGACTTCTAATAATTCTTTTTCGTCAATTTTTCCAGCACTGTATTGACCAACAGCTTCAAAAGAACTGACAACAGTTAAGTCACGTCCGTTGTAGTGACCAGGTTTAATTGTGCCGCCGTAAACGAATATTGCAGGGATATTCATTCGGGCGATCGCCAGCATTGCCCCTGGCATATTTTTATCACAGCCGCCAATGGCTAGCACACCATCCATACTTTGTCCGGTACAGGCGGTTTCAATGGAATCGGCGATGACTTCCCGCGATACTAGGGAATATTTCATCCCTTCTGTTCCCATTGAAATGCCGTCGCTGATGGTAATCGTGCCAAACACTTGCGGCATCGCTCCGGCGGTTTTAATCCCTACCTCCGCCCTTTGCGCCAGTTGATTTATCCCCATATTACAGGGGGTGATGGTGCTGTAACCGTTGGCTATACCGACAATGGCTTTGTTGAAATCTTCATCTTTAAAACCAACTGCACGCAGCATAGCTCGATTTGGCGATCGCTGCACTCCTTGCGTTACTACTTGGCTTCTCAAATTCTCCGACATCTTTTTTCCTTCCCTGGCATGATCGCTTGTATTGCGATTGTATTACCTGATTTTCTCATGTATACGCAGCGCGATCGAACATGAGTAAGCACTACTGGTCTGTCTCATTAAATTTGAGGGGTAAATACGCTTGTAGTGAGGACTTTAGTCCTCAAACATTCAAGCACTAAAGTGCTTACTACAAACCTAGCAAAATTAATGGGACAGACTACTACGCCAGTTTTAGTTTTTAGCCTTAACCCAAGCTAACCCCATTTTTAAGACTATGGCTCGCTCAAGAAGTCGTTAATAGCGTGTAATAATTGACGGAAAGTGTAAGGCTTCTTCAAAAATATATTGATACCAGCGTTAGCAGCCTCGACTATTTGGCTGTCTGTCACCATGCCGCTGATGCCCATAATCTTGACTTGTGGATTCATTTGTTGCATTATGCCAATTGCAGTTAACCCATCCATTGACGGCATCATCATATCCATCAACACCATACTGATTTGATTTTGATGCTGGGCATATAATGAGATTGCCTCGATGCCATTAATAGCTGTCAGGGTTTTGTAGTTGTGGTCTTCTAGCAAAGTTTTGCTAATCTCCAGGATAGCGGCTTCATCATCTACAACTAGAATTAATTCTCCGTTGCCATTGGGCAATTCCAAGTTCTCTGCTTGTTGCTTTGTACTTTTGTTCAAAGCTGGTAGATATACTTGGAATTGGGAACCTTTGCTTACCTCACTAGACACTTTCACAAAACCATTGTGGTTTTTGACAATCCCAATCACAGTTGACAAACCTAAGCCAGTGCCTTTGCCTGGTTCTTTTGTTGTGAAAAATGGTTCAAAAATTCGCTCCAAAATTACTGGAGAAATCCCAAATCCTGTATCTGAAATAGTTATGACTATATAAGGGCCCACCTGAGCATTTAGATTCATCTTGGCAAAATTTTCATCAACGAATAAATTTTCCGCAGAGATAGATAATGTACCGCCTTTGGGCATTGCATCACGAGCGTTGACGCACAAATTCATTAACACCTGATGAATTTGAGTCGGATCTGCCAAGATAGTCCAGAGTTTATGTCTAGGTAGATTATTAATAATTGCGATCGATTTTGGAAATGTGCTTTGGACAATTTGCTCAATTTCTAACAGTAGGTGTTCTATTTGTAAAGAAATGCCGTTGCCTTCAGACCTACGAGAAAAAGTCATAATTTGCTTGACCAAATCTGCCGCCCGTTTAGAGTTATGGTCAAGAAGCTTCAGCAGTTGTTGATTGCCTGCATCCAGATTGGGAAGTTTGAGCGCTAACATTTCCACTGAGGAAAGAATGGGTGTCAGAATATTGTTGAGGTCGTGGGCAATGCCACTTGCCAACGTGCCAAGACTCTCTAGGCGCTGTGCACGGAGAAATTGGGCCAGGAGTTGTTTTTTCTCTGTGATGTCGGTGTCAACACAGAGGATGGATTTGGGTTGCTCTGCTTCATCACGCATCAGTGTCCATCGGCTTTCCACGATAATTTCTTTGCCGCCCTTTGTCACTTTATGTAACTCACCTTGCCATAAGCCAGAGTTAGTAACATTTGTTAAAGCCACTTGTAACTGCTGTGAGCTTTCTTTGCACAGCAACTCCTCCAGGTTCTTTCCCAAAGCTTCATGAGCTTCCCAACCATATAGACGTTCTGCACCTTGATTCCAGAATAAAATTTGGTTTTGGAAATTTCGCACGATAATCGCATCAGAAGCGATATCTAATAAAGCTGCTTGTTCGCGGATTTTCTGTTCTGCCCATTTGCGCTCAATGGTCGTAGCTAACACATTAGCGATCGCTTGCAAAAAGTGAATATCATTTTGGGTAAACTCTCGCTGTCTAGTTGTGTGTGCGCCTAAAACACCCAGAGGTTGTTTTTGACCTTGAATGATGACGCTCATGCCACTGATCACTGAGTGGTTAATTAATAGCGGTGGTCCTTGAAACCGTGTTTCTTTCCGCAGGTCACAAACAATTACTGGCTCATGGGAAAGTAGTGTATACGAAGCCTGAGTCTCATTCCCTCCACCTAATTCTAATTTAAAATTTCCTACTAGCCCTGGCTGCCAACCAACTCCCGATCGCAAGAATAAGCTGTTCTCATCTGGCAGCATTTCTAAAACTTTACTGTATTCCACCTCAAGGCTTTGAGTTACCAGGACAACAGCTTCGTCCATTAATGTGTAAAGGTCGATATTAGCTAGAGCTAACTGACCCAATTTAGCTACGGCTGCCTGCTGGCGCACACGCGCTCTCAAACCAGCTTCCACCCGCTTGCGTTCAGCGAGTTCAGTATGTACCTGCTCATAAAGTTGAGATTGCTGGATGGCAATGCCCACCTGTACTGCCAATTGTTTAAGAAAATCGATTTCCCACGTTTGCCACTGGCGGGGTGCTGCACACTGGTTAGCAACTAATAATCCCCACAATTTTTTTCCTTGCAAAATTGGAACCGCCAAGTTTGCCCTGACTTGAAACTGAGTAAGTAAATCGCGGTGGCATTCAGTCAGACCTGCTGTATAAATATCTGCAATAGCTTGGATGCGCCCATGTCTGTACTCCTCGCCGCGAGTTTCCATCAAATAAGTGTCTTGAACTTGGGTATTCAGGATAGCAATCCAACGATCATCAACAGACTCTACCACCACTACCCCACTGTAGTCTGGTTCAAACTGATACATGAACACTCGATCTACTTGCAGGAATTGACGGACTTCAGTAACAGTGGTGTTGAGAACCTTGTCCAAATTCAAACTCTGGCGGATGCGCTGGGCAATTGCCATCACCAATCGCTGCCATTGAATTTGCTGTTGTAGTACCTCCTCTGCCTGCTGACATTCTGTGAGGTGGCACATTGAATTAAATTCATCATTGTTCATCTGTAATATGCCTGATTTAATCCATTAGGTTGTCAATATCTGTAGTGACTGCTGGTTACGCCTCTGGGCTATTGCCTGTAGCCCATACTTTGTAGAAATAGATATAGTTAAAATTATCTGATAATGCAAGGATATTAATCTTACGGCAGTTGTTATTTCTATAGCTCTTCCTTAAGAGGTATGCCGATTCAATATATGTTTTCTTTATTGCACCATAAATTATCATTTGTAACAACTTACAATAACTGTATGTATGTTCAGTTATTGAATGAAATAAGGGGATCAATCTGGCTTGAACACAGTTTTTTACTCTATTTTGACCATTAGGAATTAAATTAATTCTTACTGATAAATTCTTATAAAAAAAGTGGCATTCATTTGTATAAACTGAATACCACTCTCTATTGCTTAAAATTATCGATGACAGAGATATTTTACCCAGGAAGAGCTATCCCAGTTACAGCGATCGCACCTGCGATCGCACTTGCACAAAGGGAAGTGATCGCTGTCCCAAATATCCACCATGCAGCATTGGCAACGGTTTTTTTGCTTTCTTCGGCTTGCTTTTTAGCTTGCTGTTGGATCGCTTTCAAACGTTTTTGGGTTTCTTTCTGGATGCGTTCGGCTCGTTGCAATACGCCATCCCGCGCTGCTTCTATTTGGTCGATAATCCGGTTAGCATCTGCCTCAGAGATATCCTCACGAGAACTGATAACAGCAACTAAGGTGTCACGATCAAATTCACTGAGGCGATCGCGCAATGCTTCAAATCCAGCTTGCGGATCGTCGAATACTTTGGCAAAGTCTTGCTTAATGCCTTCATAGTTGAGTTCAGAACGATCCAGGGAGTTAAGATAGTTGCGAACTTTGGCAAAAACCCCATCCAGCACTGATTGCACTTTCTGCTGAATCTGCTGAAATTGTTCGACAATGGAACTGCGGACAGAATCAATTTGATCCACAATCCGGTTAGCTTCTTCTTCTGAGATATCCTCACGTTGGGATAACAGCGCCACGATTGTGGAACGGTCAAATTTTGAGGCGCGATCACTTAAACTGCCAATTCCAGCGCGGGGAGAAGACAGCAGCAATTGTAAATCGCGTTTGATTCCTTCAGGGTTGAGTTCGTCTTTGTTGGTATTACGCAGATATTCTTCAAGATTGGCTTCAAAATCTAAAGCTTGTTGAGCAGTACGCTTGGCTAAACGTCGTGGCGCTCTTACAATGTCACCAATGGCATCTTGTACGCGATCTATAATCTGATTAACTTGCTCTTGGCTCAAGTCTCCGCGCTGACTCACGAGTTGCACCAAGGTTTCTCGATCTACATGAGATAAGCGATCGCGCAGTGCTAAGGCTCCAGCTTTGGGATCGTCGAGTAATTTTTCCAAATCGGCTCTGATACCTTCGGGATCAAGTTCTTCCAAGTTGGTATTGCGGAGATATTCGGCGATCGCTTTTGTAGTTTTTTCGTACTGTTCTTTTGCTTGCTGCGGTACTTGCAAAATACTATCTCGCACAGCTTCAATCTGATCGAGAATTTGGTTTACCTGTTCTTCGCTCAAATCTTGACGCTGACTGAGCAGTTGTACCAGTGTATCGCGGTCAAATTGCGATAAGCGCGATCGTAACAAGCTAATTCCGGCTTGCGGATCGTCTAGTAAAACTCTAAACTCACGTTTGATAGCTTCGGGATTGAGTTCGTCTTTGTTAGTATTCCGCAGATAGTTTTCAACTCTTTGACGCAGTTCATCGGCTTTCGCTTTTGCTTGTTCTTGCAATTCTCTAGCACGATTCAAAATATTATCGCGGTTGCGTTCGAGTTGACTAACTATATTATTAGCTTCCTCTTCGCTGACATCTTGACGTTGTTGGAGCAATTGGACAAAAGTATCGCGGTCAAATTGTCCGAAGCGGCTACTTAAATCTTCAAAACCAGCTTCTGGATCTTCTACTAACTTGGCAAAGTCCCGTTCAATACCTTCAGGATTGAGTTCTTCTTTGCCAGTAGAACGGAGATAATCTTCGATGCGCGTGCGGAAATTTTGCCCTTTTTCTCGCGCTTCGGCCTGTTTTACAGTCTCTAAAACTTCCAAGCGATCGCTTTCCATTTGTTCAGCAATTTCTTTCACCCTGGCTTCACTGAGATCGTCTCGCTGGTTCAGCAAGTTGGTGAAATATTCTTGATTAATTTCTTCCAACTCCCGTCTCACCGTTGTCGGATCTGCGTTTACGTCATAGATAACTTCTTTAAATTCATCTACTAGCGTAATTCGATTAAAATGCCAAGGGAATGAATTCAATATGTAATCTTCGACATCCGCTTTAATCGTGTTTTCAAGTGATATTGGTAGTCTTGCAGATACTTGATCAGTGGCTTGCTCTCTAAACTTTTGAAATTGTTCAGTTACTTGCTCGACATCGACATCTTGAACTTTTTCTTTCAGCTTTTGCAACTGAGTTGTAATTTTATTCACATCGATATTAGAAAGATTGACCCGTTCGAGAACTGCTGGTGCGGCAGCGCTCAAACCATATCTAATAGCTTGTTTAATTACACCATTGCCATTACCACCTCCAACTGTAACCAGTTGTTGAAGCCGTTCACCCAATTGTTCGGAATTCAATTCTTCAGGAGTAGCAGACTTAAGTAAATTAATTACTTGTTCTGTGGGATTTTTGCGATTCAAAGCTTGTTGCCAAGCACCTTGAAATTGGTCAGCAATGCCATTTATCTCTTCTTTAGATAAATCTGTGCGAGTGCTGATTAAATCAACAAATGTTTGACGGTTAATGTTTTGCAATAAATCGCTATTAGCAACAGATTGCAAATCTGTATCTTTAAGAAGCTGGTCAAATTGGTTGCGAATTTCTTTAACATCCAGCTTTGGCAATTGTAGAGAACTTAAAGAACTTTGGAGAGTATTTTTAATCCCTTCAGAATCAAAACCTGAAGTTAATTCCCGCCGAACTGCGGCTGTAATATCTTCCGCAGTCGAAACTAACTGTTGTTTTGCAGCATTAGCACCGATACCAGCAGTTGCTGTACCCATTAAAGCTTGAAAACCAGAAGTGACAGTATTAGAGATAGAACCAATTAAAGAACCTACGGCTGATGAACCCAACCAAATTACTAGTGAGAAATAGGTAGACCAAATGACTACACCAATAATTGCTCCTAAGAATGCGCTTTCGATTAAGCTAAGTTTTACAGCTAGAAAGCAAGCAATAAATAATGCAATGCTCGCAGTTATTAACACCCAAGCGCCAACTTTGCCTTGAACCTTACGAATTGTCTTACCCAAACTTTCTGACTCATCATCGGAATCTGAGTCAATTTCCCAAGATGAAATTCCGACAGCAACTGAAAAGTTTGTGAATAACAATTGAAAAGCAAATGCCATCGAAACCCCAGCCAGCAATGCTACCAAGAATTTAGGCCCAGAAAAAAGTACTGATGCTTCTTCTGGAGTTAGTACTTCCTGAGCTAAGGTTATTGGCGCTAATCCTAAAATAGTTGGAACACTTTGAAACATAATATTTTCTCACTTTCACTCAATTAAATACCCATTTATAAAATGGCTTATTTATCAGCTTAATTATCAACTATCTAAGCTGACACTTTCTTAGGTAATAGGTTTATTTACCAAAGGTCGTATTTTAAAATTTATTTTTTTAGTTAAATAAAACTTTTTAATTTGCTAACTTTGTCACATTTTTACAAAATAAGTTTTTTGCTATAAAAGTGAGATATATAAAAAACAATCTAAGTACACAGCAGTTCTTAAAAGGGTGAATTACTGTTTTAGACATAATGAATCGATGTTTTTTATGTCAATCTCTAGTAAAAGTTTTAGAGCTAGAATATCTAAGTATTTATAAAATCATGCTTTTATAAATACTCATTTAGATAAAACCACCTATACCTAATGATAGAGAGAAAAATTCTTCCAAGCGATTGATGAAACAAAAATCTAAATATGTATTAATAAGGGTATTACAAGCTATAAATTTGTGAATAATTTATTGTTGCTGAGGAGAAAAAGATAATGGTTGTAGGTGTACATAAACGTGCTGTAGGTGTATTTTCTAATCGTCGAGATGTTGAACATGCGCTACATGAATTGAAAAAAGTCGGCTTTGATATGAACAGAGTCTCTGTCATTACCCAAGATGGAGACAGAGAAGATATTGCTGGTGCTGAAGTGCGCGATCGCGTCGGTGACAAATCTGATGAAGGTGCTAAAGTTGGAGCCGCTACAGGCGGTGCTTTGGGCGGATTAACTGGTTTATTAGTCGGTCTTGGTACTTTGGCAATTCCTGGAATTGGGC
The DNA here is from genome assembly GCF_014698035.1 of Desmonostoc muscorum FACHB-395. Lineage (GTDB taxonomy): Bacteria > Cyanobacteriota > Cyanobacteriia > Cyanobacteriales > Nostocaceae > Nostoc > Nostoc muscorum_A. The sequence continues at coordinate 160,115 of NZ_JACJSF010000005.1, read as the reverse complement.
CAATTATGCTGGCTGGAGCCGCAGCAACTACTCTAGCTACAACTCTTGCTGGTGCAGGGATTGGTGCGGTAGCTGGTAGTTTGCTTGGTGCATTGATTGGCTTAGGAATTCCCGAAGAACGAGCTAGAGTTTATGACGAACGTGTAAGACGAGGACACTATTTAGTAATCCTTGATGGCACAGATACAGAAATCGCTAGAGCAGAAGCAATTCTCCATCAGCGTGGTGTCGAAGAGTTTGGTATTTACGACAACCCAGATGCGAGAAATGCTGATTATGTCGCTCCAACCCATAACGTAAATGTGGCTCATAGTGGTGTTGCTAGACGCGCGATCGGAGTCTTTCCTCATCGCCGAGATGCAGAAGCAGCACTCACCGAATTACGAGATGCAGGTTTTCCTTTAAGTAGAGTCTCCATCATCGCCAAAGATACAGACGGTCGGGGGATCGCTGGTGTCGATGTAGATAGAAATGTCGGAACAGGTAATAAAGCAGACGATGGTGCTAAAACTGGAGCAGCTACAGGCGGTGTTCTAGGCGGCTTGACTGGCTTATTAGTTGGTCTTGGAACTCTAGCAATTCCTGGAGTTGGGCCTGTGATTGCTGGTGGTGCAGTCGCAACAGCTTTGGCCACAACCTTAGCTGGTGGTGCGATCGGTGCAGCTGCTGGCGGTATTGTTGGCGCACTGGTTGGCTTGGGAATTCCTGAAGACAGAGCGCGGGTATATAGCGATCGCTTCCAAAGAGGCGACTACTTGGTAATTATCGATGGTACCCAAGCTGAAATCCACCAAGCTGAAGCGATTCTCAACCGTCGGGGTATTGAAGAATTTGCTATTTATGATGCCACTGATTTAGGCGAACATCGGCCAGGTTCCGACCGAGTAATCCATCATGACACAGCAGTAGCCAATCCCATTCACCCCAATCACTCAACAGAGCCTCATATTAACGATCCTGCTGTAGTGATTGTTGACCGTCGTGATGAAACACTTTAATCTAAAGTAGTTTTCACTGATACTAATTACACACAATTGCAAGAGCAAGAATTCAAAAACTTGCTCCTCACTTCACCGTAAAAATCAACAAATTTCACTTTCCGATTGCGAATTAAATCTATGAAAAAGCTAACCCCCTTCTTAATTAGCACCCTTTTAGTTTTTGGTGTTGCTGCTTGTGATAACGCTTCTAAAACAAGTGAATCTGCACCAGGTAATCCTAATGAAGCTCCACAATCACCGACTGTACAGACAACAGAAGCTTCTCAGAAAGACGCACAAAGTGAAACTCGCAGAAGACAACTTGATTCTGATATCCGTGCCCGCGAACAGCGCAATAATACCACTGGTGGCGATGCAGATAGAGCTAAAGGTGACTTAGCAAGTGAAGTTCGCTCCAAACTAGAGGCAAACATACCCAAGGGTCAACTAACAGTTGATGCCACAAAGGATGGAGTTGTGACTGTTGGTGGCACTGTTAATAATCAGCAAGAGTTGGCTAAAATTGAAACTTTAGCTAAACAAATTAAAGGCGTGAAAAGTGTAGTTGTTAAAACAACTGTTGCCCCACCAACAAGGTAAGGCAACTAACAATAAATCAAAGTGAGTAGGTAGACAAAAATAAATTTATATTTTCCTACTCAGCCTTAATGGTCAGTTATACTTATTGCTGACCATTAATAATTGACAACTGACGACTTTAATAATTATATTTATTGATGCTCAGTTCAGTTACAGAAAATTTTGTAATCATTGAAAAACTATGGAAACCGAACAACAGCAACGTGAATCCATCAACACTTCAATATCACAAGGTACGCTAGCACTTGAAGGTGTAGATGCAAATTTGCCAAAATTACCGCCAGCATCGGAACCGGAATCTCAATGGCAGCAAATTAGCAGACAAGTTTCTCAATTTTTGGAGAAACTACCCGACTACTTAGGTAGCTTTTTTCAAGACTATAAGCAGCCTCTAATAACTGTTGCTTTAATTTTAGCTGCTATTGTTACAGCAAAGTTAGTGCTAGCACTACTGGATGCGATCAATGATATTCCATTACTATCACCACTCTTTGAATTAGTGGGAATTGGTTATGCCAGTTGGTTTATTTTCCGTTATTTACTAAAGGCTTCAACTCGGCAAGAATTAGCTGATGAAATTCAATCCCTCAAAAATCAATTTGTGGGCGAATAAATTTTCTAACCATTCAACTAGTACACTAAATTAGGGTAGAAGTATATCTACCTTTAAGACAAGGGGCTTAACCTCCTTGTCTTAAATAGTAAATGTAAACTATTAGTATTTAACCTGAATTAACATTAATCTTTTGATACACCGGAAGATAGAGGATGTAATCCTCTTTTTAATTTTAAATCACTTCTAAAGATAGTAGTTCGGAGATAAAAAAAAGCTTAATCTAGTTTTTGAAGTTATTTAATAGATTCTTTTACGAGGACATAAATTATGGCTAATGAAGCAGTTAAGAGAGATATAGATTCATCCGATCGCGCTGAAGTAGATACTTACGATCGCGGCATTATCCCAGCCGAAACAGCTGCTCGGATCGAAAGAGAAGGAGGCAACTACAAAACACTCCCTACAGAAGAAAGAGAAGCAGATGCAGCTACAGATGATCAAACCGATCCAGAAAGTATACGCACTACTGACGGATACACCGTAGACAAAGAAGGTTTGTTGAACAACTATGCAGTTGAACCGGAAATGTACTACGAAGAACCAGGTGATGCACGCAAACAAGCAGCAGAAGATACTGCACAACGTGTTGAAGAACTTGGAGAAGTTAATCAGGATGAAGAAGGCAAGTTGACCGAAAAGGGTGACAAACGCGGTAGAGGCCCAGGAATAATTTAATTAACAACTATCCTTTTGGTGGGTGCAATTACACGTAAAAAGGCTAAATAGACAGTTTGTAGAGACGCAATTATAGTAATTGCGTCTCTATTTATATAGCAATACGCTTGGGTTAACGCCAAACCTTGATTTCTCACAAGTGAGAAATCAAGGAGTGTGGGAGGTGTGGGAGGTGTGGGAGGATGGGGAAGAAGTCTTACCCCCCACACTCCCCACACTCCCCACACTCCCCTCTCTGCCTACAGTATTGTGAGAAATCCGGGCAAAGTCCTTTAACTGCGTTGGGCTTTGTGCAACCTATCTAGCTCAGTGCAATTGCGTAACTAATTTTACAGGCGACGAAGCCAACTTGTTAAAAGTAGACTCATCTTTATATCCACACAAATTTTGCTGGATATAAAGTCAGTACCTGATTGAAATAATCTAAAAATATGGGGCTTTTAATATTTTCTGTTGCTTTAGTTGCCATTGTTGCTCTAATTATCATTAATGCCTACAACGATTTAGTCAAGTATCGTAACCGTTACAAAAATGCTTACTCTCAAATCGATGTTCAATTACAGCGTCGCTATGACTTAATTCCCAACTTGGTGGAAACTGCCAAAGGGTACATGAAACATGAACGAGAAACCTTAGAAGCAGTTATTGCGGCTCGGAATTCTGCAATTAATGCTAGCAGTCGTGCCGCACAAAATCCCGGCGATCCGCAAGCGATGCAACAGTTAGGCAATGCTGAAGGGGCGCTGACGGGTGCGTTAAGTCGGTTGATGGTACTTTCAGAATCTTATCCAGAATTGAAAGCCGATCGCGCCATGACTCAGGTGATGGAAGAATTATCTTCCACTGAAAACCGGATTGCTTTTGCCCGTCAAGCTTTTAATGACGCGGTGACACTTTACAACACCAAAAGCGAATCTTTCCCCAGCAATCTTGTGGCAAATACTTTTAACTTTACTGTTGCAGAATTGCTCGCCGAAGCGACTCCAGAAATGAGAAATGCTCCTCGCGTGTCTTTTTAGGTATCTATGAATTTCTTTGAACATCAGGATCGGGCACGCCAAAACACGCAACAATTAATTGGATTATTTTCCCTGTCGATCGCGGTTATGATTATGGCGATTTATATTGCCACTTTATTTCTGCTCCGCATGGCTCCACGTGTTTGGTGGCATCCAGGGATATTTCTCTACGTGGCTGGGATTACAATAATTGCGATCGCAGTGGGAAGTCTCTATAAAATTGCCTGTCTCCGTCAAGGAGGAAGCGTCATTGCTCAGGAGTTGGGGGGAAGACTCTTACTCCCAGATATGGCAGATGAACAAGGGCAACAACTATTAAATATAGTCGAGGAAATGGCGATCGCTTCTGGTATTTCTGTCCCAGAAGTTTATCTCCTGGAAAGAGAAACCAGCATTAATGCCTTTGCTGCCGGATTTACGCCCAATGATGCTGTAATTGGTGTTACCCGTGGGACTTTACAACATCTAAACCGAGATGAGTTACAAGGAGTCATCGGCCACGAATTCAGCCACATTCTTAATGGAGATATGCGGCTAAATTTGCGTTTAGTGGGACTCTTGCACGGGATTTTGTTCATTTATTTAACCGGAGAATTGTTGTGGCGCATTCGTGGTAGCTTCCGTTTAGGAAAAGAAGATAAGGGTTTACCTATCTGGGCTTTTGGTTTGTCACTAATGGCAATTGGCGGTATCGGATTAGTCTGCGGACGCTTGATTAAAGCCGCCGTCTCTCGCCAACGCGAATTTCTTGCCGATGCTTCGGCTGTACAGTTCACTCGCAACCCCAACGGACTTAACGGAGTCTTCCAAAAACTCCAACAGATGGATTCACGCTTGATTTCGCCTGGTGCAGAAGCCGCTAGCCACATGTTTTTTGGTAATGCGCTCAACCCCTCTTTCTGGGACAATATGTTTTCTACCCACCCACCTCTAGCAGAACGTATCCGTCGCGTTGGGGGTTTGAACGTCAGCAATTTGCCAGCAATGCCATCTAGCAATCAAATGCGTTCCCCCTCCCAGGAATCTCTAACAATGGGCTTTGCTGGTGGTTCCAACGCGACACCAGAACAGGTTGTAAACCAAGTTGGAAGCGTTACACCAGAGCATTTTGCCCATGCTCAAGCACTGTTATCGCAGTTACCAGAATCCCTACGCTTGGGTGTACGGGAGCAGGAAAGTGCAATGGCGATCGCTTTTGCCCTAGCATTAGATACAGAAAATATCGAAATCCAAGAACGTCAAATAGCTTGGTTACGCGAGGTACAGCCTGCTGAGTTGGTAGACAAAACTCTGGAATTGAGTAGCGAAATTAGCCAGTTAGATGCCAAAATTCGCTTACCACTTGTAGATTTGGCAGTACCCGTATTGCGGCAAAATTCTGCCAAAGAATGCCAAAGACTATGCAAATGTATCCACGGTTTAGCTGTAGCCACCGGAAGTTTATCACTATGGCATTTTGTGTTGCAGTTAATACTGTGGCATCGCCTCCAACCTAGTATAAATCCTACATCTACAACAACAGTAGAATACACCTCCATAGAACAGATTTGGCCAGATAGCCTGTTAGTACTGTCCGTAATTGCCCGCGTTGGACACTCTCAACCCAATGCATCCACCGAAGACATAGCCTATGCTTTTCGTTCTGGAGTTTTTCGGCTTCCCAAAGCCGCAGAACAAGAAAAACCAGACACACCACCAAGCTGTAATTTCACTGAACTTAAGAAAAGTATTGAACGCCTCCGCCTTGCCAGCCCTAAACTCAAGCAAGCTATTGTAGATGCCTGCGCTCACACGGTACTATTGGATAACAAAGTTACACAGTCAGAAGCAGATTTGCTCAGAGCGATCGCTATGACGCTAGACTGTCCCATCCCTCCATTTTTAAACCCTCAGCGTGGCATTTCAAAACAGAAACAATCTTCTCCGAAGGGAAGTTAATTAGGACTTACGCAAGAACTCTCTGAAACTCTTATTTCTCCGTGTCCTCTGCGCCCTCTGTGGTAGCCTGCGGCAAGCCACTTCTCTACGAGACGCTACGCGAACGTGTCTACGTTTTTTCATTATTTTGCGTAAGTCCTGTTAATGTAACGAGTGAGACACAATTATTTATAACTAAACAATAAAGTCCGCAAAAACGGACTTTTCTGTTATTCTTTTTTATAGCTATAAATAGCTTTTTAACAGGAAAGTAACGCGTTGCGTTATCACATTTACAAGCAATTGATTTATTTTCGATCTCGTTTTTTTCCTGGCGTTCTTCTCTACGAGACGCTGCACATTGGCGGTTGGTTCATTTTCACAACTCAAATAGGATTTCTATCTGGGCAAAAGAGTATCATATTGTACAAAAACTCTTGGCATTGCCTAGAAGTATTAACTTGCTTAAAAAAGTTTAGACAAAATGCCAGCATTCTAGAAATTTGATTGCTATATTAGATTAAATAACTATTCTGGCAAGGATTAAAAAGCTGTGCGGGATGATTTACAGGGCTTGGAAATTAGTCAGGATGAACTGCAAAAGCTGACTAATTTACCTGTCAATGATCAACTTTTAATCATTACAAATCCTATCAAAAATTTTGCGAAATTATACATCCAAAAGATTAAAAGTTCGGAAGGAGCTACTGTAGTTTTTATTGGGTTTGCTACATTTGTTTTTGGCTATCTTTTATTTGATATAATTCTCAAAATATTTGTATCATGGATAGCAATTCCATCCTGGATAGTATTAATTATCTTAAGTCTTTGGGTTGGCGGTCTGACGCAAACCATCTTATATTTAATCTGGAAAAAGAGAAGTAAAATTGTCAAGCTCAATATGACAAACTCTCTCCAAATCCTGTTAAACGATGTTGAAAGATATAATACTGTAATTAGAGCAATACATATCAATGACCAAATAGAAGAAGCTGGTAATCCAGAAGTGCTGATAAAAGAAAGAGAGAGTGTTCTCGCAGCGCTTAATCTGACTAAAGCTGATTTAGTTCGCGCTTTGAAGACAGAAAGGATTTTGAGAGAAAATAAGAGCTTTATCCTTAGTAATACAGAACTATTCGTCAACAATTTAGCAACTTTAACAGCTATGCAAGTAAATGAACAAGCTACTGAGCATGGAAGGTTGCTTAATGAAGCCTTACAGATTGCATTAGATGTACAACACGAAATGAAACGATTACAGACTCAAGGTTAAAAAATTCGTTCGTGAGCAGTATGTCGCAGACAAGACTCAGTAACGTAATTCGTAATCGAAAAATAGGTCAGACTAAGAAACCTCTTCTGATAGCCCAATTATGGATGGAGATTTAGACCTCAACTGTAATTTAATTACCAATTGTTCGTAGCTTTTTCCATAATCCTTCCCACGGTAGCGATCCCCGGTCTAACATAAAGAATATCAAGAAAGTGATCGCTTATCGGCATGGACTGGAAAGAAGTCAGAGGTAACTGGGTAATCATTCCCCGAAATCCCATAGGTATCATCCATTTTTTAGGAGGTGCATTTGTCGCCACTGCACCACACATCACTTATCGCTGGTTACTGGAACAACTGGCAAGTAAAGGCTATGTTGTAATTGCTACGCCTTTTGTCAATACATTGGATCATACAGCGATCGCAAAATCCGTACTGTTAAACTTTGACCGCACCTTGGAACGATTACATGATTCTGGAGCATTACGCAAGCTTTACTTCCCCATCTATGGTCTTGGACACAGTATGGGCTGTAAACTTCACTTGCTAATTGGTAGCCTCTTTAAAGTAGAACGTGCAGGCAATATTTTAATATCCTTTAACAACTACGCCGCCAAAGAAGCTATTCCCCTAGTAGAACAGTTCAATTCTACTTTGAAAATCGAGTTTACTCCCTCACCGTTGGAAACTAACAAGCTTGTCCAAGAGCGTTACACTATCCGACGTAATTTATTAATAAAGTTTAGTAATGACACAATTGACCAATCAGCAGCTTTAACCAAAATATTACAAGAACGCTTTGATGACATGGTGACAGCACAAACGTTACCAGGAAATCATACAACGCCTTTAGGTCAAGATATTAAATGGCAAACTGGAACGTCTTTTACCCCCTTTGATGCATTAGGGCAATGGTTCAAGCAAGAAGCATACCGCGACTTGAACCAGTTAAGAAGTTCTATCCTGTTGTGGATGAATCCTCTTGCACCTCCATAACGTTTTATGACTGTCAAAAAGCCATAAATTCGACTGGGAAATATAGAAAAATTCCAGCTACATTAACTAATGTAATAATATTGGCATTAGTTAATAGTAGGAGGTTTCAGCTTTTTATTCTTCACGAGAGGCTATGCGAACAAAGTAGGTCTAAAACCCTTACAGCAAACTTTGAATTATTTACGCTGTCCTACTTATTAATACAGAAATACAGCAGGTTGCAACTAAGTACATAATTTAGGAATAAAAATTTAGATATAAAGAGTTTCTGCCTCCCACATTAAAACCCGTAGCTTTGTACTTCATGAAAAAGAAAACTGTTTTATTAGTAAGTAATTAATTAAAATTATTTTTTAATTTCTATCTTTTCACCAAATTATTAATGAGTTTTTCTGAGAAATTGCTATGTTCCAAATACTAATAATTGATGATGATTATTCCATAAAAATACTTTTGAAAAGGATGTTGGAAAAACAGGGTTATGAAGTAGTTACTGCCAGTAGTGGCGAGGAAGGAATAGAAAAAGCGCTAGCTTGCCATCCAGCACTAATTATTTGTGATTGGATTATGCCGGGGTTAACTGGTCTGGAAGTCTGCCAGCGTATTAAGGCAGATCCCAGATTTTTTACCACATTCTTTATTTTATTAACATCCTTAGACTCAGTTGCCGATTGCGTTAAAGGTCTAGATGCTGGTGCTGATGATTTTATTTCCAAACCTATCGAGCATAATGAATTACAAGCGCGGGTAAGAGCGGGGTTACGCCTGCATCAGTTGAGTAGGGATTTGCAGGCTCAAAAGTTGCTTTTAGAATCAGAAATGTCAGAAGCAGCAGAATATGTGCGATCGCTGCTGCCTTTTCCTATGACTGAACCTTTCAATATAAATTTTCGATTTATTCCCTCGCGGCAACTCGGTGGTGACTGTTTCGATTACTATTGGCTTGATGACGATTATCTAGCAATTTATTTACTCGATACTGCGGGACATGGACTCAAAGCTACTCTTCCCTCAGTTTCAGTGCTGAATCTGCTGCGTTCTCGTGCGCTCAAAAGTCTGAATTACTATCAACCTAGTGATGTGTTGAAGGCTTTGAATGATACCTTCCAGATGAATTATCAAAATGACAAATACTTTACGATTTGGTACGGAGTTTACAATCGAATTACCCGCCAATTAGTTTATTCTAGTGCAGGTCATCCGCCAGCAGTTTTAATAACTGGTTTATCACCGAGAAAGTCTGATGTTCAACTCTTGAAGACCCCCGGTATGCCAGTTGGGATGTTTCCAGAAGCAAAATATGTTGACGGGGTTTACAATATTGAAAAATTCAGTAGCCTTTACATTTTTAGTGATGGTGCTTATGAAATCACTAAATCAGATGGCACTCTTTGGAGTTTGGATGCTTTTATTCAGCTACTAGTTAGCTTACAAAATCCTGTTGATTGCCAACTCGATCATGTACTGAGTTATTTAATTGCTCTGAACTCCAAAGATGCTTTTGATGATGATTTATCTATTTTGCAAATGAAGTTTGATTAATTATGTATTGGATACTAAAACCTGATTAAATGCGTCTTGGCTAGGGAATATTTCAAATACTTTATCCATATTAGTAAGTTCAAATAATATCCTTACTTGCTCATTAATTGAGCAGAGAACAAGCTTAGTATCTGCTGCCCGCAAGGTTTTAAAAGCTAACACTAAAGCTCCTAAACCTGAGCTATCCATAAATATTACATCTTTAAAATCCACTAACACAATTTTCGCACCAGTTTCTAAAATATCAGTGATATTTTGTCGAAATTCTTGTGAAGTTGTGGCATTCAAATTACCACTGAGCTGAATAACTTTTACTTGTTCTCTCATAATTATGTCACGCTTATTTGTGTAAATGATGCTCTGATGCCGCTATTTTCGCTATTATATACCCATCATAGAGCATTTAAAAATGCTTTCAAGACTAAATCTAACATTAAAAATTGAGTAATAAATGATAACTAATCTGTATAGATGAAGATTCATTATAACTATTTAAATATAATGTTTTTGTAATTATAAAAAAAATACTAGCTTAATTAAGTATATTTTTTCTATTCCGAACAGACTAACTATAAATAACAAAATTGGTAAGTTGGCATGATAAAACCCATGTATGTTTAATTGTGTAAAAACATTGGAATAACCAATTTTCAAGCTTTTGCTGATTTTATGTTTTATCACAGATATTGATTTTTAACGCCAACTTACTTTCATCTCATTGATGTAGCTATCTACTGATCTACAAGCTGAAGTTATGACTTTTCAGATTATTTCCTAAATATTTTTTTATTTATGTCCGATTACTTACATTATGGAAATAATTTATCTCTGGAATGCCGCTCTAGAGCTAAAAATTTCGGTTTCAACAGCGCCAAGTAAGCTTAAACCTACACCAACGCTTTAACAGAACTTCTCAGAGGCGATCGCATCTGCAATTTTAGTATTCCCAATATTTGTCATTTTTCAACAGACAGCATAAAAAGTAAAGAGTTATGAACTTATAACTCCTAACCCCTAACTCCCTCAAACAGGACTGACTTTAGCTCTGTAAAGCAGCTTCTCACCTTGAAGATATCCAGTGTAGCGCACCTTGACTATTTCTCCAGGTAATGAAGTTCCCTCGATCAGTTGGTGTAGTTGGGGATTATAAGGTAATTCTGCTCCCACTGGTGCGATCGCTTCCACTCCCCACGCCTGTAAAAGCTTTTCCAGAGGTTTCTGCACTAACGGTACTATTTTCACTGCTGCTAGCTGTGGATTCTCTTGGGCTTTCTGTGCTGCTGTTGGCCATTGCAATAATAAAGACTCCAGCAGTTGTAAAGTTGACTGCTGGAGTTCTTCTAGTAATATCCCTTGCTGCTGTTCTAGTTGAAGCTGCGATCGCTGATACTCTTTTCTTAAATCTGTAATCTCTTGTAACAATTCCTGGCTGGGCGCTGCTTTCTCTTGTAATAACTCTACGGTTGAAAAAGTTGCGATTAATTCATTCAATGGCATCTGTAGCACTGGTGACAGCTTCAGCAGCACATCTACCCGCATTTGCTCTAACTTTCCTTGGCGTAACCGCAAAAGTTGCCGTTCTGAAACACCAGCAGCTCGACTCAGCGCTTTAAAACTAGAAATACCCACTTGTTGCATTAAATCTTGCAACAAGTGGGTATTGGGCATTGGGCATTGGGTATTGGGCATCCCTTCGGCTCCGCTCAAGGCAAGTGGGTATTGGGGACTGGGTATCCCTTCTCTGCGAGACGCTACGCGAACGGCTCCGCTCAGGGCAAGTGGGGATTGGGCATGGGTATTGGTGATTAAGTTTTTTCTCAATTCCCAATGCCCTATTCCCTAATTCCTATTCCCTAATTCCTATTCTTCCAGTAAACTTCTCAACATCCAAGCGGTTTTTTCGTGTACTTGCATCCGTTGAGTTAATAAATCGGCAGTAGGCTCGTCGTTAACTTCCTCTATCACGGGGAAAATAGACCGTGCAGTTCTAACTACGGCTTCTTGTCCTTCCACTAATAAGCGGATCATCTCAACAGCTTTCGGAACCCCAGGAGTTTCTGGAATCGAACTCAGTTTGGCATATTCACTGTAGGTTCCTGGTGCGGGATAGCCAAGCGCTCTAATTCTCTCAGCTATTAAATCAACCGCTAAAGCTAATTCTGTATACTGGGTTTCAAACATCAAATGCAATGTTTGGAACATCGGCCCCGTTACATTCCAATGGAAGTTATGAGTTTTCAGATAAAGTGTATAAGTGTCAGCCAACAGACGAGATAAACCCTCGGCAATTTTAGCCCTACTCGCCTCGTCAATGCCGATATTTACATTTTTGACTGTTACTTTTGATGACATAATTTTCTCCTAATTAGGTTATATGTAATTGGGCATGGGGAATTGGGAATTGGGAATTGGGCATTGTCCCCTTGTCCCCCTTATCCCCCTTGTCCCCTTGTCCCCCTCTGCCCCCTGCCTCCCTATCTCATTCTCTATGCCAAGTGCATCTTTAAAACGCTACGGGGTGCTTTACGAACTCTGGCTAAAACGGTTTCTTTGCCTAAACGCTGGCAAGCTTCATACCGATGGCAACCAGAAAAGCCATAATATTGTCCATCTACTTCTAGGACATCAATAGGTTCTTGCTGCCCAATCTCCGCAATCGATTCCATTAAGGCTTGCACTTTATTTGGATCGTTTGCACGGGGCAATGGCCGTTTTATCTGATTTAATGGAATTTCTTGGACTCTAACCATAAGGAGTTTATCCAACTAGTTCTGTTTTGTGTCTCTAAATAAATCATAGTCGTTATGACTTCGTTTTGCAATCTATATTTAGGGCAAAACTGGTAATGGTATCATTGGAGCGCTCATGCGACAAAAAGACCGCACTGCAAAGCAATTGGAAAATAAGCTCCAACGCCGCATTAGGGGGCAAAAGAAGCTCGATATGCTGCGCGTAGCTTGCTTCCCCATAGGGGTACGCTATCAGGTAGCCATGAAATTTTTGTTTTGGCGTTTTTCCCACACTGTGCTGACAACATTTTGTCTATTGGGACTGACTGCTGCATCAGGCCCTGAGAGTAACATCCAGGATATAGGACTGAAAATTGGGATTGTGCAGCGATTTGGTTCACAACCCACAGCTAAACTGCAACTGGAACCCACAAAAGGCGATCGCTTAAAGCTAAAATTTCAAGCGGGTAACAAGCAGCAAATCCTGGTGACAAAGAATCCTGTAAAACTGGAAACAGTTATGCAAGCTTTACCCCAGCCAGCAGTTGAAGAAATGGTAGTTTTAGGCACATACCGTACTTTTGAAACTGCGGAAGATAGTGCTAACAAATGGCGTTCTCAGGGAATAGAAGTGGAAATCGCCCAGCCAGAACGCTGGCAGGTTTGGGCTAAACGAGATGTTTATAGCACTCCTTTATTGCGACGCTTACTATTGCAGAACATCCAAGCTTCTAATAAAGATAAAGTATATCTTGATACTAAAGTTTTAAAACAAGTGCCGCAAGTTAGTTGGGTGGTGGATGGTAAACGCTATAGCCCAAATGATTTGGAAATTAGCACTGATAAAAACTTGATTCGGGTCAATAAAAGCGAAAAACCAGAAAATGCTCGTCTTTATTCTGGACAACTGAATTTGCAGCCAAATGCTTACGGCACATACACTTTAGTTAACCAAGTCCCCTTAGAAACTTATTTACGTGGGGTTGTGCCTTACGAAATAGGAACGGATGCACCAAAAGCGGCGCTAGAAGCCCAAGCAATTCTCGCCCGGACTTATGCTTTAAGAAATTTACGCAGGTTTGCCGCAGATAACTATCAGTTGTGTGCCGATACTCACTGCCAAGTTTATTATGGGCTAAATGGAGCGGCGGCTAAAACAGACCAAGCGATCGCCTCCACCAGGGGTAAGGTAGTAACTTATAAAAACGAATTAGTAGATGCCCTGTATTCTTCTACCACAGGTGGTGTTACTGCTTCCTTCAGCGATGTCTGGAATGGCGATGATCGTCCCTATTTGCGCCCTGTACTAGATGCTGCGACTAATTTTTGGAACTTGTCTAAGCAGAGTTTGGCAGATGAAAAGAACTTCCAGAAATTTATTAATATCCAACAGGGATTTAATGAGAGCAAATGGGATGCTTTTCGTTGGCGCAGGGAAACCCGTTTAGAGGATATTATCAAGGACTTGCAGAAATTTTTGCAGGTAAAAAACAGTCCTCATGCCAAATTTAAGACAATTCAGGCTATGGCAGTGGTGAAGCGAAGTGAGAGTGGACGCATTCTGGAACTCGCGGTTAAAACTGATAAAAGCACCTTTATTCTTCACAAAGACGAAGTTCGCAGCGCCTTTGCTGCTCCTACAAGTACGCTTTTTTACCTAGAACCTCTGAATAAAGGCAAACCAGAACTGTGGGGATACGCTTTTATTGGTGGTGGATTAGGACATGGAGTTGGCTTGAGTCAAACTGGCGCTCAAAATCTAGCAAAACTAGGTTGGTCAAGTCCTAAAATTCTCCAATTTTATTATCCTGGTACTCAGATTCAAGTTCTCAACAAAGAGATTAAATTCTAAGCTAATCGCTTTTTACAGCAGTTTGCTTTTTGAGTTAGGTACAAAATACAGGACTCAAAATTAGATAGAAAAAGTTTCTACCTCCTGATTCCTACCTCTATCTTGAGGTAGGAATCAGGAGTCAACAAAAGCTAAAATTGCTGAGGTGGAACTCAATACTAAAAAATTAAGCAGGAACACTAAATTTACTGTGTTCCTGCTCAACATAAAATCAGGCTTTTTTTCAAAGTGGCTTTAAGAGGCACACACAAATTGATGCTTAGTCTTGCAACATTAAGACGTTGGACGATCGCTCAGTCCAAATGTTCGAGCAACTATAATCACCAATAGAAATAGGTATTTGGCTATTTAGTTTTCCTCTTAATAGAGTTCTTCTTCTTTGTGAGTTTCGATTGTCACATTAGAAGTTGGGTAAGCAACACAGGTCAGTACATATCCAGCTTCTATTTGATCGTCATCTAAGAATGATTGATCGCCTTGATCGACAGTACCTGATACGAGTTTACCTGCACAGGTAGAGCAAGCACCAGCACGGCAAGAGTAGGGCAGGTCAATACCAGCTTCTTCAGCTGCGTCTAGAATATAGGTATCGTCCTCAACATCAAGGGTTGTGTTCAGCCCTTCAGCCTCGTTGATTAGTGTCACTTTATAAGTTGGCATTGAGTTATCCTCTCTTTTGTGAACGGCAGTATAAGTTATCTTAAGCCAAAGGTCGCGGCTGTTCTTGAGAATTAGCCGCTAGTTTATATTTGCTTCAATTCTGATACTACGAGAAAAATTAAACTATGTAACTCGAAATTGAACCCGATTAGTAATGAAATTTAGTTGCTTAATCCCGATAAGTTTTATTTATGTATTTACTGCCCTAGTTGAGCTGTGATAATAAAAAACTATGCTCTAGCTAAGAAAGCATGATTAAATTTGATGTTATTTAAATTTGCAGCAAGGTTTTATCATCCATAAGCTCGGACTTTTGTCAAGACAATCAAGAAACTTGAGGAAGTTGGAAATCAAGAAACTTCCTGCAACAACTCCGAAAATTTCAAGACTAACAAAAACCGATTTTTAAGCAGGTCACATAATGAGTTTGTGCCAAGTTTTTATATAAAATGATCAATGTATAATTCAGGAGCAGCTTTGGAAAAAGCAAGAGTGCGTGTAGGTTTGGTAGGTACTGGGTATGCGGCAAAGTTCCGGGCTGAAGCATTGCTCCATGATGAGCGATCGCAGTTAATAGCAATTGTTGGTCATACCGCAGAAAAAACAGAAGCCTTTGTCAGAGAGTACCAGATTAAAGCATTGAGTTCTTGGCAAGAGCTAGTAGAGCGTGAAGATGTAGACCTAGTAGTGATTTGCACTGTTAATCGAGATCATGGTGCGATCGCTTGTGCAGCACTTACCAATGGCAAACATGTAATTATAGAGTATCCCCTTTCGTTGGATGTAGTCGAAGCAGACGAACTGATTGCCCTAGCCAAAGCACAAAAAAAACTATTGCACGTAGAACACCTAGAACTTTTGGGTGGTTTGCATCAAGCCTTGAAGCAAAACTTAGCCAAAGTTGGTGAAGTGTTTTATGCTCGCTACAGCACTATCAATCCCCAAAATCCTGCACCCCGTAAATGGACTTATAACCACGAGTTGTTCGGTTTTCCCTTAATTGGGGCCCTGTCTCGCCTACATCGCCTCATCGATTTATTTGGTACAGTATTTACTGTTAACTGTCATCAGCGATATTGGGAAATAGAACCGGAATATTACCAAACCTGTTTCTGCACTAGTGAACTGTGCTTTAACAGTGGACTTTTAGCCCAAGTAGTCTATGGCAAAGGCGAAAGTATTTGGCAATCAGAACGCAAGTTTGAAGTTCACGGAGAAAAAGGTGGTTTAGTCTTTGATGGGGACACAGGAATTTTCATCCAGCCAGGGGAAACAACATCTATAGAGGTTGGCCCTCGCCGGGGTTTGTTTGCCAAAGACACAGCTATGGTGTTAGACCATCTTTTTGATGGCACTCCTTTGTACGTTACCCCAGAGCAGAGTTTGTATACCTTAAAGGTTGCTGATGCTGCTCAAAGAGCTGCACAGACAGGGTTCACTATGTTTATGTAAATTTGTCTAGATAAAAGTTAATGAAAACTGAACTAATTGTCATTTTATCCCAACGAGAAATAGAGAAAATGCGTCAAGCTGGGCGTTTAGCAGCCAAACTTCTCCAGCATCTCGAACCGTTTGTGAAGCCTGGGGTTAGTACTCTAGAACTAAACGATGAAGCCGAACGTTGGACGCAAGCGCATGGAGCAAAAAGCGCACCTCTTGGCTATAAGGGTTATCCAAAATCGATTTGTACCAGTGTCAATGAGGTAATTTGTCATGGCATTCCTAACGCCAAGCAGATTCTCAAAGACGGTGACATTATTAATATTGATGTAACGCCCATTGTTGAAGGGTATCACGGCGATACATCCAAGACATTTTTTGTTGGTACTCCCTCCCCAAAAACGAGAAAGCTGGTAGAGGTGACAGAGGAGTGTTTGCGTCTGGGTATTGCTGAAGTGAAACCGGGGGGACGGATTGGCGATATTGGTGCAGCTATTCAAGAGTATGCTGAAGGGCAAGGCTTTTCTGTAGTGCGAGATTTTGTTGGACACGGCATCAGTAACATTTTCCACACTGCACCGGATGTTCCCCATTATGGTACTCGCGGTAAAGGCAAGCGCCTAAGACCGGGGATGGTTTTTACTATTGAGCCAATGATTAATGAAGGTACTTACGAAGTCGAAGTTCTCAGCGACAAGTGGACTGCGGTAACGCGCGATCGTAAGCTTTCTGCTCAATGTGAGCATACCTTAGCTGTAACTGAAGATGGTGTGGAAATTCTCACTCTACCTGAAGGCGAGAATTACTAAACTGGTAGGTTTTTCTACTATTGAATTAACATAATGTCTCTAACTGTTGCTGCGGAAAATATCACACTAGAGCAAGTAATATTGTTCTATGGATTAGAGTTTTTTTGATGTCTATAACCGGAGCAATGAGTTGTACAGTGTACTCCAGATTTTGAAGCATATTAGTCAATCGCCTAATCAAAGATAGTTAGAATAATCAAGAGCAGCAATACCTGCTCTTGTACGAACCTGGAAGGACAAATGTCTATGGTATCAGCCACTATTAATACAGGTAATATTGGCTCTGAGGAATTCGTTGCTGGCTATCTGGATGATGGACGCTACGAGTTAATTGACGGAGAAATAATCGACTTGGAACCTACTGGACTTCATGAACAGGTTGCTGGGTTAATTAATCGTAAGCTTAACGTAGCAATTGATCTGCTCAACTTGCCTTGGTTTATTCCCATGAAATGCCTAATTAAGCCATTAGGTCAAAATTCAGCCTTTAGACCCGATGTTGTGATTCTTGATCAGACAAGTTTGGCAAATGAACCATTATGGAAAACTGAGCCAGTTATTACACTAGGCAAGTCTGTAAAGTTAGTAGTAGAGGTTGTCAGTACTAATTGGCAGAATGATTATGCTCGGAAAGTGGAAGACTACGAAGCTTTAGGTATTGGGGAGTACTGGATCGCGGATTATCTAGGGCTAGGAGGCAAACGCTACATTGGCTTATCCAAAGAACCTACAATCACGATTTATCAGTTATTAGATGGAACTTATCAAGCACAACAGTTTAGAGGAACAGAACACCTCATCTCCCAAACGTTTCCAGACCTGAATCTGACCGCAGAACAGATATTTGTTGCGGGTCGCTAGAGTTAGAGATTGAGGAACACGTCGTATTCTTTGGGGATAAACATTTACACTTTTAAAGCTAATAAAAAAACACAAGTGCGAATTTTATCACCTAAAAATCAATATTTATTAAATGATAAAGTAAAACATATATGGAGGTAAGATTATGACTCAAGCGTTGCCCAAATTACTCACCTTCAATGAATTTATCGAATGGTATCCCAATGATGGTAAACGCTATGAATTGCACAGAGGAGTAATTATTGAAATGCCACCCCCAACCGGAGCGCATGAAAAAGTTGTGGGATTTATAGCCCATAAGCTAACTGTCGAGTTTGATCGCCTGAATCTTCCCTACACTATACCCAAAACTTCATTTATCCAAACTCCTTCTGCTGAATCCGCTTATTCGCCTGATGTATTGCTGCTAAATCTTGATAATCTCGACAATGAACCGCTTTTTCAAAAACAGTCAACAGTAAGCCAAGCAGCATCAGTTCCAATAGTTATAGAAGTTGTTTCAAGCAACTGGCGAGATGATTATTACAATAAGCTTGGGGATTATGAAGAAATGGGAATTCCCGAATATTGGATTGCTGATTATGCTGCATTGGGCGCAAGAAAGTTCATCGGCAATCCCAAACAACCCACCCACTATTTTTGTATGCGAATTAGTTGATGGTGAATATCAAATGACACCTTTTCAAGGTAACACAGCGATTTTATCACCTACTTTTCCCCAATTAAATTTAACTGCACAACAGATTTTTAATGCGGCTAACTAATTTTTTATAAAACAGAATTCAGGAGTCAGGAGTCAGAATTCAGCATGAATCCTGACCGAAAAAGCGGATAGCGCAGTGTGCGGCATGGCTGCGCTTAGAGCGAGCCCACGAACGTCTGAATATTGGTTTAAAATCAAGCCGAATCATCGGCTTATAGTTAGAGTATTCTGAATTCTGAATTCTGAATTCTGACTCCTTTTTATAACTATCTTCCCAATTTATTAGGAATACCTTCACAACCACCTGGAATAGTAGCTCTAGTTTTTTCGCCACCCCAAGTACAACAGTAGCAACGTGCAGACTCAGACATCCGTTGCACATTACTGAAATCGGCATTTTCCACTACAGCGCCAGTTTGTTCACCGGTTTCATAATCTGGCGGTTCAGTCCGACTACGGGGTGATGCTTTATCTACTAAACCGTAAAATAGGCGAATGCCGTTGATGTCGGCACCAGTGAGATTAGCATTATATAAAATTGTGCGGGAGAGGTTGGCTTTTACTAAGTCACAACCGGTCAAATTAGCACGGACAAGATTAGCTTCGCTGAGGTCAGTCCAACGTAAATCAGTACCGGAAAGGTCGGCTGCGGCTAGCATTACACCTAAATCGATGACACGCAAACCTTCCAGACGGTCTTCTGCGTATCCGCCAGTCCCATCGAGAATGGCTCGACCTAATAGGCGATCGCGTTTTAGGGGTGACAACAACTTGGAACGTGAGAGAAAGCGGAGAATTTTTGCTTTACCACTACCATCAACGCTACTTAAAATTGCCGCAGTGCGTCCTTCAGCGATCGCTCTTTCTTGGGGCCAATCTTCTAATAATCCTTCTTCATCTAACACCAAGTCTGAAATGCCTTGGAAATAAGAATCAATTGTCTGTTGCTGGGTGATAATATTTTGCTGAACTGTGAGCAGGTTTTGCTGAATTGTCAAGTCTTTGGAAATAACATATTGCCGCCACGCTACATAAACAGCAATAATGGCGATCAGAATTTGCCCCAAAGCACCAAACCAATCTGCTAGGGTTCCAGCAATGTCCCAGTTAATTTTGCGTCCTAAAGCAAGTAAGCGATCGCCCACACCTGTGAACCTGATCAAACCGATGATGGCTACTAGTAATCCCAAAAAGGCCACAAACAGGGTGCGTTCTTGGGGTGAAAACCACTCATCTAAAACTTCTTGGAACCAAGGCAATAATATGGCTAAGGATAACAGCAAAGTTATCAGCGTTCCGATAATGCCAACGATCCAGTTATTGAGGATAATGCCGATGAATGTGATGGCGATCGCTATTAGAGTAATTAGCAATGCCCTTGGCTTAACTGTGAATTGGCTAGTAATGGGTTGCTTGAAGTCAGAACGGGCTTGTTGTAAAGCAATTGTATGTTGCGGAGATTGTAAAGACCCAATCGCCGCCAGTACTTCTGAGGTTAGGTTTTTCTCAGTTGAACTACCATCAAAGTCATCCGGTTGCAAGTCGTTTTCAGGTATTGGTTCTGGGGTTGGTGGATTAGAGGAATCGGATTCAATCGTCATGTTTTCTATTTTGCCCTCTCAATCCAAGTTATGCAGCGTTTCTACCGGAGTAAATTGTTAAAAAATAGGCTGAAGATTATCCTGTTTGTCCTAGTGGCAACTACCACTATTGCCTTAACAGTCATCGCCAGACCGGTTGCTCACCTGACTTTAACAGCTTGGAGCGATCGCGATGATCGTCAACCCCTGCCTCCTGGCACGGTTGATGATGCCAGTCACCTGAATCAGACACAGGTGACAATTAAGCAGGTTAAAAGTCAGCCTGGAGTTGCTGAGGTGCTACTACAGTCTGTACTTAGAGATGCTTTACGTCAAGGTAAGAAGGTAGCGATCGCTGGTTCCCGCCATACTATGGGTGGTCACACTCTCTATGCTAAAGGCATCTCCCTAGCGATGCTTAACTTCAACCGGATGCAATTCAATCCGGCGACTAAAATTCTGACGGTACAATCAGGAGCTAAATGGTCTGATATTATTCCCTACCTAAATGAACGTGGCTATTCTGTCGCTGTTATGCAGTCCAACAATGATTTTTCTGTTGGCGGTACGATGAGTGCTAATGCTCATGGTTGGCAACATAATAGTCCTCCCTTTGCTAGCACGGTCGAAAGTTTCCGGTTAATGCTGGCAAGTGGCAAGGTTGTACAGTGTTCCAGACAGGAAAACCCAGAGTTATTTTCTCTCGTTTTAGGCGGTTACGGGCTATTCGGGATCATTCTTGACGTGGATTTGAGAGTAGTACCCAATGAGACGTATATAGCAGAACGGTTCGTGATTAAGAGCGAGAATTATATTGATACCTATCGGCAACGGGTAGATGGTGCAGCCAATATTGGTATGGCATACGGTAGACTTTCTGTTGCCCCGGAAAGCTTTTTACAAGAAGCTATTCTCACCACTTACCGCCAAATTCCCCAAGGAAATCAGGCTATTGTCTCTTTAGAAAAACAGTCAGATTCTGGATTACCTCGGACGGTTTTCCGGGGCAGCATTGGCAGTGACTATGGCAAAAACTTGCGCTGGCAACTAGAAAAAATCGTTGGGGGAGAAGCCGGAAGCCGGGTTTTGAGAAACCAGATTCTAAACCGTCCCTCCACCTTATTTGAAAATCGTCATCAGGCAGAGACTGACATCCTGCATGAGTACTTTATTCCCCCTCAATCTTTGGAAGCTTTTTTAGAGAAGTGCCGCGTGATTATTCCTCAGTCCAAAGGGGATTTGCTCAATGTCACGGTGCGAAATGTTCACCAAGATAAC
The DNA here is from genome assembly GCF_014698035.1 of Desmonostoc muscorum FACHB-395. Lineage (GTDB taxonomy): Bacteria > Cyanobacteriota > Cyanobacteriia > Cyanobacteriales > Nostocaceae > Nostoc > Nostoc muscorum_A. The sequence continues at coordinate 138,585 of NZ_JACJSF010000005.1, read as the reverse complement.
GACAGTTTTCTTAGATATGCCGATGGGGAAGTTTTTGGATTGGTGATGCTGTTTCATCAGCAACGTAGCCAAGAGGGGGAGGCAAAGATGGAGGTAATGACCCAGAAATTGATTGAGGCAGCCCTAGCAGTTGGTGGCAGGTATTATCTACCCTATCGTCTCCATGCTACACCTGAACAATTTCGTCAAGCTTATCCACAATCTGCTAAATTTTTCGCCCTCAAGCGCAAGTATGACCCCAATGGGATTTTTCAGAATTATTTTTACCTGAAATACGGCAAATAAATGAAGTGTATTTGATGATTTTAAGCTCTTTACTCTGCGTCCTCTGCGCCTCTGTGGTTAAAAAACTTTTAAACCGCAGAGGCACAGAGATCGCTGAGAAAAAATAAGAGATTTTATGAGTCACATTGAAAGACCTAATTGTGGGGTGGGCATCTTGCCCGCCCAAATGAATCAGCGTCCAAGATATCCACCCCACAAAATTGAGTAATTTATTTGTTGGAATTCCCAGTCCTTTGCCCTCAATTAAGGTGCAAGGGCATTACCCCGAATTAGACTACCAATAGTTTTGGCAGTAATCTTCAATTGGGTGATGGGATTAGCTGGAACAACCGTTTTATACAGATAGCTATCGAATGTTAGCCGTTGTACATCGAGGTCATCACACATTTCCACAAACGCTTCGCGGGTAGCATCGGAACGATAGAACACACTTTGCAGAATGTCCAACACCTTGTAGGTGAGTCCGTATCTTTTATCCCAACGTTTCAGGTAAATCTTGAGGTCGCCTTCTGTAGGAATACGGCTACCACTGTTAGAGGTTTCTACAATGGTTTCGGCACACATCCGCCCAGATTTAGCGGCAAAATAAATACCTTCACCAGAAGACTTGGTAACATAACCAGCAGCATCTCCCACCAAAGCGATGCGACCAACGACACGACGGGGACGGGGATGTTCAGGAATGGGGTGGGCTTCGACTTTGATGATTTTACCGCCTGCCAATTTTTCAGAAGCACGGGCGCGGATACCAGCTTGTAACTGTTTGATGCTGGCTTTGTTGATGTGCATTGTGCCAGTACCGACAGCTACGTGGTCATATTTGGGGAAAACCCAAGCGTAGAAATCGGTCGAAACGTCATCACCGACATACATTTCGGCGAGGTCGTTATAGTAGGCCATTTTGTCTTCGGGTAAGCGAATTCGCTCTTGGAAAGCGATCGCATAATTGTAATCCCCAGCGTCCATTTCTTTGGCAACGCGAGAATTAGCCCCATCCGCCCCAATGATTAGATCCACCTTCAGGGTTTTGGCAATCCCCTGTGAGATACCTTCTGTATGGTCAACGTAATGGATGGTATAGGGATCAGTATTGTTTCCTGGTATATCAAGTTTATGAACAGTGGCATTAATTAAATTTGCGCCTAATTTTGCCGCGCGATCGCGCAAAAAGCCATCCAGCACTTCCCGGCGGCACATTCCTATATATTCATCTTCATTTACCAGATTGATATCAACCTCGCGATTAGAAGGTGAAATCATTTTCATCTTCCGTACCCGGCGATCGATAATCTCTGGTGGCAAGTCAAATTCACTCACCATACATAGGGGAATTGCGCCCCCACAAGGCTTTGCATTGTCTAGCTTCCGCTCAAATAGGTAGGTTTCAATCCCAGAGGCTGCCAGTGTTTCAGCGGCAGATGAACCAGCAGGGCCTGACCCAATAACAGCAACCCGTAGTGTCAAAGGTCTTTCTCCCAATCTTCACATTTACCGAGAGCATACTACCACGGTCTTTCTAGTGATTTGGCGCTTTTCCTCTAGGTTTCTGCTTAAATGCAATATTCCTTAATGTTTCGATACGAATTGAGATTGGGAATAGGGCATTGGGAATTGGGAATTAGGTATTGGGAAGAATGAAGAATATTGCCTAGTCGCCAATCCCAAAATATGCAGATTTCCTTGTTCGATTCTTTTGCCAGACAAGTTAGTACCGCCGCAATTACCGGATATCAAAAGCACATTTCCCCACACAAAGGTTTTGCTTGTGCCCACAGAATACTATATGGCGGCGAATCTTGCTCTGGGTACTTCAAGCGGGTAATTGCTAAGGAAGGGTTAAAAGTAGCATTTGTCAATAGTCGTGAACGATTTCAAGCTTGTAAAGAAGCTAACCATATTTTGCGTAAACGCGCAGTAGCTTTCCGCTATGTGTCTATGTCAATCGAAAATTCCGAAGAATCTACAGAGGAAGAAGCAGAAACACAGCAACGAAAACAAGCATCTGGTAAAGTTGGTCAAACATCCTCATTTATTAACAGCAACAATACTGAATGTTTTGATTGTGCCGATTTGGGCTGCAATTGTGCCGAGATACTTAATATCGCTCCTGATTGTGGTGCCCCTGATTGTAGTTTCCTAGATTGCAGTGGTGCTGATTGTAGCTTTCTCGACTGTGGCAGCTGCGGTAGCTAAATCTTGTTCATCTATAAATAATTATGTATGGTATATGTAAGACACAGTAATCCTACCAAGGATCTGTAGATTTAGTTGCAGAGGTATAGCAGCAGTGGGCATAGTAGTTGAGAATGTCTCCAAACAATTCGGGAGTTTCAAGGCTGTTGATGAGGTTAGCCTGGAAATTAAGAGTGGTTCGCTAGTTGCGTTGCTTGGTCCGTCGGGGTCGGGTAAATCTACGCTACTACGGTTAATTTCAGGTTTAGAAATGCCAGATAGCGGCAAAATCCTGCTTACCGGTAAGGATGCTACATACCAAAGCGTGCAGCAGCGCAATATTGGCTTTGTATTTCAGCACTATGCCCTATTTAAGCATTTGACTGTCAGGCAGAATATTGCTTTTGGCTTAGAAATTCGCAAGGTACAGCCAAAGAAGATTAAGGGAAAGGTAGAACAATTACTAGAGTTAGTGCAATTGAGTGGATTAGGCGATCGCTATCCATCACAACTTTCTGGTGGTCAAAGACAACGTGTAGCCTTAGCAAGGGCATTAGCGGTAGAACCTGAAGTGTTACTTCTAGATGAACCCTTTGGCGCACTTGATGCTAAAGTCCGCAAAGATTTACGGGCATGGTTACGCCGCCTCCATGATGAGGTTCATGTTACCACGGTTTTCGTCACCCACGACCAAGAGGAAGCAATGGAAGTTTCCGATGAAGTTGTGGTCATGAATAAAGGGCGCGTGGAACAGGTGGGAACACCATCGGAAATTTATGATAATCCTGCCACCGCATTTGTGATGAGCTTCATCGGCCCGGTAAATGTATTACCCAGCAGCTCGAAGATTTTTCAAAGTAGCGGGTTTGATGCGCCACATCCACAAGTATTTTTGCGCCCGCAAGATGTGATTTTAGAAAAGGCTGCTAACGGTACCACTACACCTGCAACAGTGAGCCGATTGATACATTTGGGTTGGGAAATTCAAGTGGAATTAACTTTTGATGACGGGCAAGTGGTGATGGCGCATTTAACGCGCGATCGCTTTAATGACTTAGAGTTAGAACCGAAACAGCGTATATATGTCAAGCCAAAGGATGCGAAATCCTTCCCGGTGTCTTATTCAATCTAGACTTTTGCCAGTTTCCCAACGATCAAAACCCCTAGTTAATCGCTGTCTAATTCAGCGATTGGCTAGGGGTTTTAATCTTACGTAGGCTAGAGAGAGTATCACTTTACAATGCTAAAATTATCTACAACTGTAATGAAATAAAATAGCAGAACAATTAAATTGATTAGCCCATGAATAAAAAGTTAATTAATTAATCGTATAAGAAATATAGAAAATGTTTAGTTGACATAGTTATAGTAACGTAAGTATTATTTCGGCAAAATCTGAAAATAAAATTTCTATTTCATTTAAATTAAAATCTGTATTTGGGTATTAGATAACGTTAAATAAATCGACTAACAGCATTGAAATATCTAGCGAAAATCAGGTTGCTCAGTTAGATAAATAAACTGATTTTCAACCGTTGATTTAGACTGGAATAAAGCTGCTTGTACTTGTCTTTGTGCCATTGTATAGACCAACAAGCATAACAACATCGAGACTTACAAGATGAAAACCCTAATTATTGATAATTATGACTCTTATACTTTTAATCTTTATCAATTAATTGCAGAAGTAAATGCAGAGTATCCCACTGTGATTTACAACGATCGATTTGCATGGGATGAGCTGCAACATTGGGAATTTGACAACATTGTGATTTCACCAGGGCCAGGCCGTCCTGAAAATCTAAAAGATTTTGGGATTTGTAGTCAAGCTATTCAAAATACCCAAGTGCCCCTTCTAGGTGTTTGTCTTGGACATCAAGGACTTGGTAATGAGTATGGAGGAAAAGTTATTTATGCACCTGAAGTTCAGCATGGTCGGATCAGTGAAGTTTATCACAATGGTACTGGTTTGTTTGCGGGAATTCCTTCTCCTTTCTCTGTTGTGCGTTACCATTCTTTGCTGGTTGCAAATGACCTACCAGACTGTTTAGAAAAAGTAGCGTGGACAGAGGATAATCTGGTGATGGGAATGCGCCATCGATCCTTGCCGTTATGGGGTGTGCAATTTCATCCAGAGTCAATCTGTACTCAATATGGACAAATCTTATTCGAGAATTTTAGAGAGATTACCCTAAAATTTGCCCAAGAGCGCGGCAATAGTCCGAGAAAACACTATTATTGGATAGGAGATAGCGGGACTGCTCCCATACCTGCAAGTTCTTCTTCCCAAAAACAGCAACAGGAATTTCAACTTTGTACGCACAAGCTGAATCTGTATCCCGATACCGAGCAAATGTTTGTGCATTTGTTTGGCAAATCAGCAAATACCTTCTGGCTAGACAGCAGTCTGCTTGAATCTGGTCTTTCTCGCTTTTCCTTTATGGGAGATAGTGGTGGCGAAAACAGTCTGCTAATTCGCTATCAGACGCGATCGCAGGAACTCACCATTACACAGTCCGATACCATAAGCTGTAAGACAAAGGGTATTTTCGAATATCTTCAGCATGAAATTGAACGGCGACATTGCCCATCTGATGATTTACCCTTCGATTTCAACTGCGGATTTGTGGGTTACTTTGGCTATGAACTAAAAGCAGAGTGCGGATCTAAATTAAATCACGCCTCTAGCTTACCTGATGCCATGTTTCTGCTGGCCGATCGAATGATTGCAATCGATCACCAGGAGCAAACACTTTATCTGCTTTGCCTAATTCAGCATGGACAAACAGCCTCAGCAGAAGCCTGGTTTGAATGGATAAAACACCAGATTGACCATCTTCTTCCCCTATCGCCTATTGTTCCACCAGAAGTTCAGACACCTGTTATTTTCCGCTTAAGTCGGTCTGAAAAGACTTATCTTGATAATATTCAGATGTGTTTGCAAGAAATTCACGAAGGAGAAACTTATCAAGTTTGTTTAACAAACAAGATTCACACAGATACAACACCCGATCCCCTGGCATTCTATCGTTCATTACGCCGCATCAATCCTGCTCCATACTCTGCATTTTTGCGCTTTGGTGATGTGGCGATCGCTTGCTCATCTCCAGAGCGATTTCTGCACATTGATTGTCAAGGCTGGGTGGAAACAAAACCCATCAAGGGAACCCTACCACGAGGAAAAACACCCAACGAAGATTTTATCCTGCGTGAAAAATTGCGGAACAGTGAAAAAGATCGCGCTGAAAATCTGATGATTGTGGATTTGCTTCGCAATGATTTAGGACGGGTTTGTGCAGTCGGCACTGTCCATGTTCCCAAATTGATGGATGTGGAAACCTATGCTACGGTACATCAACTGGTGACGACTATTCGCGGTCATTTACGTGCTGAGATGAGCGCTACAGACTGCATTCGCAACGCCTTTCCCGGCGGTTCGATGACAGGCGCTCCCAAACTCAGAACCCTTGAGATTATCGATCGATTAGAGCAAGAAGCACGGGGAGTTTACTCAGGAGCGATCGGCTTTTTGGGATTGAATGGTTCGGCTGATTTGAATATTGTTATTCGTACTGCTGTGCTGACTCCAGAGCAAACCACAATTGGCGTTGGCGGCGGCATTGTGGCGCTTTCTGATCCTGAAATGGAGTTTCAAGAAACACTTTTAAAAGCAAAGGCATTGATTCATGCCATGATGATCGCCACGCATGGAGCCTTTGATTCTAACCAATATTACATCCAGGGGATAGAAACAGAGGCTTTTGATAGCTATAAAAAAGTGCGAGCAGTTTCCTAGCCACCGCTAACTTCAGTCGGGTAACTCGCTCAAAATCCCAACAGGTGGGATTTTTGTTAGACTACTCACCTGTGCGTAACCAATATAAAAAAATGGGGTTTAACGCCTTAATCCTCAATTGGATATCAACTCCGATCGCCCAAATGAGGTAAATTCGTTAAGACAACCTTAACAGAGATACCCTCTGATAATCCTCCATTCCCGTTCCTCTAACATATTTGTCAAATTAACTGTTAATTTTTTAGTTGTTGGGCTTTATAACAAAGACTACTAACAACTTTATTTAAGATGCTAACCCTGTTAAAAACAATTCGACATGCGATCGCAAGTTGGTGGTCTGAGTTCACCCTCCAGACTAAGCTGCTGGCTGTGGCTACATTGGTGGTTTCCTTGGTGATGAGTGGTTTGACCTTCTGGGCTGTAAATACAATCCAGCAGGACGCGCGGATGAATGACACCCGCTTCGGGCGTGACTTGGGTTTGCTGCTTGCTGCCAATGTTGCCCCCCTGGTTGCTGACAATAATCTCACAGAGGTTGCCCAATTTTCTCAACGCTTCTACAGCAGCACCTCTAGCGTGCGTTATATGCTTTACGCTGATGAAACCGGGGAAATCTTCTTTGGCATACCTTTTTGGGAAGCCGAGGTAGAAAATTCTCTCACCATTAAACGGCGAATACAACTGCCAGAAGATTACCCTGGTGATGGGGAAAAGCCGATGGTGCGGCAACACATGACCCCAGATGGGGTTGTTACCGATGTATTTATTCCTCTGATCGTTAATAAGAAATACTTAGGTGTATTAGCGATCGGTATCAACCCCAATCAGACTGCTGTCATCTCCACCAATTTTACCCGCGATGTCACCATTGCCGTTTTTATCACGATTTGGGTAATGGTGATTTTGGCAGGAGTAATAAACGCTTTGACCATCACTAAACCAATAAAAGAACTCCTGGTGGGGGTAAAGGAAATTGCTACCGGGAATTTCAAGCAGCGCATTGATTTACCTTTAGGGGGCGAACTAGGGGAGTTAATTTTAAGCTTTAATGAGATGGCAGAGCGATTAGAGCGCTATGAAGAACAGAATATTGAAGAATTGACCGCCGAAAAAGCCAAGCTAGAAACCCTAGTTTCCACGATCGCAGATGGTGCTGTATTAATTGATAACAACATGCAAGTGATATTAGTCAACCCCACAGCGCGGCGGATTTTTGGCTGGGAAACGGCTGATGTGGTCGGCTGCAATGTGTTGCATCACTTGCCACCAGCAGTACAAATGGAAATCAGTAGCCCATTGTATGAAATGGCAGCAGGTGAATGTGAAAGCGCCGAATTCCGCATTTTTATTAACCAACCCACCCCTCGAACAATCCGTATTCTCTTGACTACAGTACTCAACGTGCAAAGAGAAAGCATCAAAGGCATTGCGATTACTGTCCAAGATATAACCCGTGAGGTGGAATTAAACGATGCAAAAAGTCAATTTATCAGCAACGTTTCTCACGAACTGCGAACGCCTTTATTTAACATCAAAACCTATATTGAAACCCTGCATGATTACGGCGAAGACTTAGGATTAGAAGAAAGGCAAGAGTTCTTGCAAACAGTTAACCATGAAACCGATCGCCTAACCCGCCTAGTTAACGATGTATTAGATTTATCAAAACTCGAATCTGGTCGTCAGTATAATTTCGATGGAGTGGATCTAGCCCAAGCGATCGAGCAAACATTGCGTACTTACCAACTCAATGCCAAAGATAAAGGTGTTGAACTTCTTCAGGAAGTTGCTGCTAATTTACCCCTGGTAATGGGTAATTACGATCTGTTAGTACAAGTTTTTGGCAATCTAATTGGTAATGCCCTCAAATTTACCAAAGCTGGTGGTAAAGTAGCAATCCGCGCTTACCAACTAGATTTCAAACCCAATCACAGCCAATCTTCTCCAGTGCGGATTGAAATCTCCGATACTGGAATTGGCATTGCTACAGAAGACCAGCATTCAATTTTTGAACGCTTCTTTCGCGTAGAAAACCGAGTTCACACCCTAGAAGGCACAGGTTTAGGATTATCGATTGTCAGAAATATCATCGACAGACATCGTAGTAAAGTCCATCTAGTGAGTGAAGTTGGCATTGGCACAACTTTCTGGTTCGACTTAGCCGCCTTTGAGGAAAAAGCGCCACCGATACAAGTTGAAGCTATTACTGAAGCATCCAAAATCACCACAGCTTGAAGGATTGGGCATTGGGCATTGGGAATTAATTAGTTATTTTTTCTCCCCCATTCCCCATTCCCCATTCCCTAGTAAACACCAATCAAGACCTTAATATCACGAACAACAAACAGACCAATAATAAACTTAATAGCAACAGCAAACCTTGATTGCGTTTTACCCAAGTTTTCACAGTTACAACAAAACTGTTAGTGTAACGCTGCTGTTCCAACTCTAACTTTGTCTGTTCAATATTTTGGTAGAGGGTACAGTCTTTGGCGTAGGGACGCTGAGGAAAATTGCAAGTATCATCAGCGTGATAGGTGCAGGTGTCGCACAGATACTCATCCCCAGTAGCGCGGTGCAATGGAATACCGGGATGACCGTAAGCTTTGAGTGTAGTCCGGCAATAGGGACAACTAATAGCTTGACTATCAACAAGTTGATGGCAATGGGGACAAGATACAGTAGCCAAAACCTTTAGCGCAAATAGGTAAACACTTTGATTCTAGCCATTTACAAGTTTAATGGGAAAATAGCTCTCAAAAGTTGTTACTGTATCAGCAAAAGTACTAATTTTATGATGATTATTGATATTTTTATAAGTGATTTATATCACTCAGAATAATTAAAGGTATGTAATAATCTAGCAAGTATGAGGTTTTGTGCTAAGTCCAATAATTATTTAAAGGTAGAAAAATATTGCCTTTTAATCCTGAGCTATGCCGTAACGAAAGCGAAGTTGAAAGCAAACTCATAGTGCAATATTTGCTACCACAGCTAGGTTATACTCCTGACACCTGGCATCAAGAAGTTGCCGTTGGTAGCATCCGCTTAGATTTTTTAGCATTTGCTGCACAGGTGATTCCCTTTGTCTTAGATGCCAACTCACCCTTGAGTGTCGTCATGGAGGCAAAGCATCCCAAACAAAACTTAAATAATCATGTCTCCCGACTCAGGCATTATTTGACCAGCTTGAATGTCAGGTATGGATTGCTGACTAATGGCAAAGAGATTAGAATTTATCAAAAATTACAGACTGATATTCAGTTAATATTTCAATGCTCTGGGAAAGAAGTTGAGATAAAGATAGATGAAATTAAAACTCTAATTGGTAGAGAAAGCTTGAAAAAAGGACAGCTAGTAGATAAATCAAAAGTTCAGATAGAAAATAATTCAAATTTTGAAACAAACAGGCAACATTCAATGAAAACGATTGCAATCTACCACAATAAAGGCGGCGTTGGAAAGACTACTGTTGCAGTCAACCTGGCAGCAGCATTACGTAAAAAAGGTAAAAGGGTTCTTTTGATTGATATAGATTCTCAAGCAAATACTACTTTTGCTACAGGATTAATAAAATTTCAATTTGACGAAGAAGATGACTTACGAGATTCTAACATTTATCATTTATTAGAATCAGGGGATTTTTACTTAATACCCGATGTTACTCGAAAATCACATTACTTTAACAACCCTGAATTAGATGTTATTCCTGCACATATTAATTTAATAGAAGGTCAGTATAAACTTAATCAAATTGATGCTAGTAAAACTAGATTAGTTACGAAATTAAAAAAAGTAGAGCAAGAATATGACATTGTTATTATCGATACGCCTCCATCCAGAGATTTATATGCGAAAGTTGCACTTGTAGCTGCTGATTACCTGATAATACCTTCAGATTTAAAGCCATTTGCAAACCAAGGGTTGTTAAGTGTTAAAAACTTTATTATAGAAGTTAATGAATTTAGAGAAATGATAGGAAAACAAGACATTATATTAATGGGTATCTTGGCTTCAAAAATCTCTACTAATTCTAAATTTTTACAATATACTTTTCCTAAGCAAAGAAGCGTAATTTTAGAACGTTACAATCTGCCTTTGATGGAAGCAGTAATTTATGATAGAACTGTGCTATCAGAATGTATGAATCAGACTATAACAGTTGGAGATTTAGAATATCCTGATCCAAAATCTGTTATGAAATATGCAGAAGAATTAAAATCAGATGCTCAAAAATCTGCTATGGAATTTGAAATCCTAGCAGACGAAGTATTAACAGGAATAGGGTTAAATAAATGATGAATTTCTCTTTAGTAGATGTAAAAAGTATTACTTCTAATGAACCTCGATCAAATTTTTCAGAGACTGATTTGGAAAATCTCGCAGACATAATTATAGAAACAGGAGGAATTATCAGACCATTAGTTGTGAAAGTGACAGGAGTAGAGAGTTATACGGTAATTGATGGACATTTTGAATACTATGCTGCTGTCAGGGCACGAGAAAAAAATCCTCGGCAAGCTGAAATGGTTAATGCCTTTGTCATTGCCCCAAAATTAGAAAATTTAGTTTTAAAGCAAGTTGCATCTCTCAAAGGAATTGATTCTTCTACTAAACCTGTAGCACCACAGCCAGAAATAACAAAGTTAGAACCACGTCTAGCAAATCTAGAATTACGTCTTGAGAAGCAATTCAATGAATTTAAGTCAGAATTTATACAAGAAAGACAGAGAATAGAGAATCAGTTCAAGCAACTTGAAAACCTTATTCCCCAAAAGGGTGAACAAAATAATCCACTTAGTTTATTGAATTCTTTGGATAAAGATGAATTATGTATAAAATTACAACGCTCTAGAATTTCTGGAGCAGAAAAACTTGCCAAAGCTATAGAAGATGCTCGACATAAAAAGCCAAAGCAAAAATTTGAAGATTACCGTGATGTAGTAAAATCTGTTAAAAACTTGGGTGATAAAACAATTTTGACTATTATTGATGAGTGGTCAAGAAGTTAGTAATTAGTAAGAAAAGTTTCAATACCCTTAAGCTAAGAATAATTGTAGTTTGGTTGAAAACTCGCGTAGCGTTTGTAGGGAAGTAAAACACAATGTAAAACCCAACAATTAACACTTAATGTTGAGTTTCGTTCCTCAACCCAACCTTGTATCTTAAAGTTGTCAAGGCTAATTGAAACGTATTTGGATAAATGTAAAAACCCTATAGAATTTTCTCGATCTTTTCGCGTGAAACATTCCAAGAGATATTTCTTAACCCCGCACTTGTCGCAGTGCATTAAACGCCTTACCTCGCAACCCAACTGGTAACAACGATAAACCTAAACCAGTCCAAGCTTTAGGAGTTGAAAAAGATTGCCCTGCCAAAACTAGCTCTCTGCCTTTTTGCGTTTCACCCTTTTCAATTAAACGCAAACCTAATAATAACTGAGTTTCAGTTAAACGATTTTTCCTGATTGTCTCTATTTTTTCAGAATCAAACTTATAACTTTCTAAATACCGCATTTTATCAAACAAATAAGGAATGGCTCTATTTATACCTTGCTGTTCTGCATGAGTGCGATATTCCATCAATAATTTTGGTAAATAATAACCCTTTTTTCCCGCCAAAGCTAAACGCACAAATAAATCATTATCCTCACAGTTTTGCATATTTGGCTGCATATATCCTAATTCTTGCAAGGTTTTGCGGCGAAATAATGTTGCGCCAACTTGAAAGCTTTGGTTAACAAATACAACTTCCAACAAATTATCTACAACACCTGCTGGTAAATTCTTTCTACCCCAGCGATGAGAATTTTCTTGAGTTTTTACCTCATCCCGCACATTGTTAATATCAATTATCCAATGGTCTGTACCAACAAAATCAATACTAGAGTCTTGAGCAAGAATCGCTGCGGTACTTGCGAGAAAATCAGGTGTGAGCCGATCGTCATCATCAAATTTAATAAAATATTGACCACTGGCTGCATCAAAGCCAGAGCGCATATTATTACTTTTACCAATATTTTGCAAATGACGAATATATTTAATCCGTTGGTCTGTATACTGTGACATTAACTCAGGTGTGCGATCGCTAGAACCGTCATCACAAACAATTAGCTCAAAGTCCTGCTCAGACTGATTCAGTACACTGTCAATGGCATAAGGAAGAAGATTAACACGATTAAAAGTAGGAATGCAAACAGTAATTTTAGGCATATTTTATACTAGTAACTGGAAAATATAGAAAATAGAATACTAATTTAACGTGTCACCAATAAAGCTATATTTAACGGAGAGTTCTTTGAATCTTATTCATTGTTTTGTTAAAAAAATTATTAGTTTTGGTAATTATACTTGCTGGTTTAAGCTGTTTTGGTCTTTGTTCTGGTTCTTTAAGAAAGCGATAGTGCAAAAATTCATTTCCATAACATATATTGACATCTTTCCCTTGAGATAGCTGGGCAAAATCACGAGAAGAATAGCTCATATAATGTATACGATGAATTGGTTTTAAGCCATCTTGATTGTAAAGAACGTTATTAATATTGACAAAGGGATCTGCATTAGCACAGTTGCCTGTTCTATCTTCACCATTGGGGCTAAGTGTAAAGTTAAAAAGTGGGCGATCGCAGCGCAAGGTCATATAGTTAAACAAAAAAGAATCATCCCACCATCCATGTCCATTAATCCACTCAACTTCTTTTTGGGTAATTAATTGCTCTTTCATTATCTCAATATCTTTAACAGTAAACAATCCTCGTTTAGAGCCAAAGAAACTAGAACAATGGAGTTGAGGACGTATATCTGCTTCTGTATACAGCCCAGTTTTCTCTATAACTGAAATATTTAACGCTGCAACAGCTCTATCCTTAAGGTGTTCCCAATCATCAAAAACAAAATCTGATGTTTCTAGCTTGTCAATTACATGATTGAGTGGCTTCATTGCCAAACTATCACCGTCATAAAATACGAATTTATCAAAAATACCCTCAAAGGCAACAAACTTTCTTTGTAAATGACTTTTGTACCAACTAGGACGTGATAATTTTGTCTCTTTTTCCCTTGGATGTGCTGCCCAAACCTGATGAGCAAATTCTTCCCAGTGTTGAATTACGTCCCAATTATCAAACAAGATTACATTTTTCCGATTCTGAATTTCCTTCCTAACTAAATCTAGTTGCTCATTATATGGAATTATACAAATAGGAATATCTGCGCTAACATTCACCTCAATACTGTTTAGCAAAGCTACTAGTTGGTCAAACACCACATCATTAGCCAGGGTGTAGATACCGAAGGAATCCATTTTGATAAATCCTTTTTCTCTTGCAATGACTGAGTAACGTAAATAATATTCTCGTTATTTTCTGAGCTATTATTCTTGAATCATTATTAGTATACACATCTTTACACTTTATGCTGGGGCAAGGAGCAAGGGATTTTGCTTAGTTTGGATGATACTAACATTACTCGTTTTTTGTCTGTACCGTCAAAACCCCTACTGTGGCCTTGCTTTTTCCAAAAATGTCCTGTGCGTTAGGACATTCGATTAAAGTACGTGGCAGTGTACCAGTAATGAGAGCGTTTGGGATGCTGTCTAGAATGCAATAATCTTTGGGGCTACCCAAAGCGGTAATGGCTGTCTTTCAAAAAATTAGCAATAATGCACGGAGCAAAAATTTATTTTTGAACTTGCATCAGCCCAGAATTAATCACTGATAAGTAAATACTATTTTTAGTTGTAAGTAAAAAGGCTTACGGGGGGACAAAAAGGGCTAGGATGCCTATAGGATAAGCCTTATAGCTCTTTCCCCTTGTTGATAATACTTACACTTATTAGGAGCTAGTGTCATTAATTTAGCTACTAATTCATAAGAATTTTCCATAAAATCAACCCAGTTAGACCCATATAATCCAATATAAAAACTGCTATGACGGCGAATTGTCCGCCCAGATTCTTTAATTCTACCGACATATTTTTGAACACCCATACGTTTAATTTTTTGACCAGATATAGTTGCAGAGGTATAAGCAAGTGAGATTAATAATATTAATGAAATTAGCCGTTGTCCTGATACATTAGTATCTTCTAAGTTGTAACCACCACTCTTAAAATCTCTAAACATTTCTTCAATATCAAACCGTTTTTTATAAGCTTTAATACTCGACTCTAAAGTATCAAAGTTAGTGAGAATAAACCAGCCTTCTTCTGGGGCGACTCCAAAGCGTTTACGTTTCCATTTACCAGCAAGGTTAAAACTGATAAATCCTGTAGACTTTGTATATTTAACCCCTTGATAAAAAAACGAAACTCCAGGCGATAAACCTGAATCTTTTAATTGCAGCCAAATCTCCGGTTCTATTTCTATAAAAGCATCAATATTTATACGTAAACAAAAGTACACTTTCTGCTCTGTAAGCCAGTTAGCCAATTTCAGTGAACAGAATTCGCGGTCTCCTAGCACAACAGTTTTATAATTTTTAAACAGGGGTAGCGCTTTATTAAAAACAACTTTTTGTTCGTCAAAATTACTCGAGCCTAACTTGTCTAATAACTCAAAATATATTGGAATAGACCTTTTATCCCAAACCACACTAATCATTAATAGGTTAATGCATCCCCAATTAGTCCGGTCTATAACTACATAAACAACTTCAGTCAAAGGAAAATATATTTCTAGCCAGCTTTTAACTATGGGAAACCATATTTCTTCAACATTTATGTAATTCAGAGATAAAAAACGTTGAATCTTTTTTCTTCTACTCTCAAACAATATTGGAATAGGTAAAGCTGTAGCCAATGCCTCAAGGCTTACAGTTTTAATAGATTGTAATAAATTTATCAGGATTTTTAGTAATAAATATTCTGCACGTCCCAATTCTCGCTTGAGGTTTGTTTCGTAGAATTCTGGTAACATTATCATTAAATAGAGCTTATTGCGAATTAATGCTCTTTTTCTTTTACCATAAATTGCTACACTACTTGCCATATATCTATTTCAGGGTATTTTGTCTCCCCTCAAGCTCTTTGGCTCATTTGGGGCTATTGAGCAGAAATGGACAATTGAAGACGTAATTGCTGAAGGTGACAAAGTTGTGGTGCGTGCAACTAATACCTGCACTCAGGAAAGTTTCTTTGGAATACTTAGTCATGGTCGAGAGCAGACGTTCACGGCTATGTTCATTCATTGGATTGTTGACGGGAAGATAGTTGAAACTTGGCGAAATGCTGATGATCTCGGACGAGTTCTTCAGCTTGGGGCGCGGATTGAGCCGGGAACGTCTGGGAAATAACTTTACTGGTTTACTGAATAAATGGCGAGTCTCTTCAGAAACTAGTAGAAGTCTTAAAAAATCTAGCTGTTGAACAATTGTCTTCTAGAGAATAATCTCAGCAACCCGGCGGTTCCTATTCCCCAAGCACCATTAACTAATAAACCTGTGACTATTCCCACAAGTTTCCAGCCTCCAGCGATGGGCTGACCCTTGAGTGGTGCAACCACAAACCAAGCTACTAGCGTCGGGACAATTGCACCAAATACCAATGCTGTTAACCAATAGTTTTTATCATTTTGAAAACGAGGCGCGATTGCTACCCAAATCATTCCCCAAATTCCTCCCCAGAATGCACTTGACCAAATTTGCGGGATTCCAAATGGTTGTGTTGGTGCAGTTGAATAAGGAGTGCGAGGCGTGAAATTCACTGTATGTAGCAACGCCAACATACCTTGGTGAAATAGCAAAACAGACACAAAGCCTGCAATAAATGCTAAGGAAAATCGAGATAAGGCAGCTTTTTGAGTCATTGCTTATACGAAAATCTCTAGGACTTGCTTCTTAGAGGTGTCTATGATAGTTTGCTAACTAGTATAAAATACAGTGAATATATCGAGTTACCGTATTTTACTAAATACTATTGTTGATATAGCCGAAGGAGCTTGGAGTTAAAAGTATCTAAGTAATTTACCAAAATATATGACAAGTAGAAAAGCCAGTGTTGCTGATTGAGAAGATAATGCCTGAAATAAACCTGAATTTGGCAATTTATCCAGAGTATTTTTGAGCAACGAAGCGATCGCAGCGAACAGATAGTGAGGATAATGAATATACGTATGCAAACTATTCATAACCGTAAAGTCAAAGGCGGAGGCTAAATCTTGGCACAATTGGAAACACAACCTCTGGCTTTGTCAGACGCTCAAAAAAATTGGGTCTTATTCGGTGTCGGACTTGGGGTGTTCATGTCTACCCTTGATGTGGGCATCATCAATGTTGCTTTACCCACATTGGTGCAAGCCTTTGGTACCAGTTTTCCGACAACCCAATGGGCTGTATTGAGTTACCAGTTGGTCAGTTCCGGTTTAGTTTTGGGGGCAACCCGCTTGGGAGATATGTGGGGTAAGAAATCCTTGTATCAGGGGGGACTTGTTCTATTTACTTTCAGTTCGCTGTTGTGTGGTTTTGCACCTAGTATTGAGTGGTTGATTGCCTTTCGCGCACTTCAAGGACTGGGTGCTGTGTTCATTTCTGGGCTTGGTTTGGCAATCATTACAGAAGTTTTTCCATCTTCGGAGCGAGGTCGCGCTGTTGGCGTTATCGGTAGTGTTGTATCATTGGGAATTGCTTTTGGCCCTTCCGCAGGCGGGCTGCTCCTAAGCTTATCAGGCTGGCATAGTATATTCTTCATCAATGTACCGTTGGGGATTATCGCTAGTTTCTTGATAGCTCGTGTAGTGCCACCTTCTGTACGCATTCAGGGTAAACAGAAATTTGACTTTTTTGGAGCTGTATTGGCTTTATTGACTCTGGGTAGTTTTGGTCTGGGTATGACGCTAGGGCAAAGTCAGGGCTTTGGCAGTACCAATGCACTAGTATTATTAGCGATCGCTACCGTAAGTTTCATAATTTTTTTGGTAGTTGAAGCAGTTATAAAGGAGCCACTACTAGAACTAAACCTGTTTCGCAATCTTCAGTTGAGTATGGGTTTGCTAAGTGGGTGGCTAACATTCATTGTTATCGGCGGCTCGCTACTCATCGTCCCTTTCTTTCTAGAGAGCGTCAAGCATTATCCGACGGTAAAAGTGGGGCTGCTACTAGCCGTGTCACCTGTACTTAGTGGGTTAATTGCCCCATTAGGAGGAATACTTTCAGACCGCTTTGGCGCTCGACTAATCAGCCCAATTGGACTGGGGTTAATGATAGGTGGCTGTTTGGGGATTAGCACCTTTGATGCTCAGATTACTGAGCTAGGCTATGTGTCGCGCTATTTTATTTACGGCATTGGACTGGGTTTATTCCAATCGCCCAATAACAGCACTGTTATGGGAGCAGTACCAAGGGAGCGGCTAGGGATTGCTTCTGGGCTACTATCTTTGTCACGTACATCAGGGAACACAGTAGGAGTTTCTTTAATCGGGGCAGTATTTGGAGCATTAATCGCTAGTATGTCTGCGGGTGCAGATGTTTCTGTTGCCCCTCCTGATGCGATCGTTGCGGGGTTTCAAGGAACTTTTCGCTTTGCAGCCCTAATACTTTGTGGGGCAGCAGTCGCATCTGTGTTGAGGATCAGGAAGAGGCAGGGGGCAGGGGGAGAATAACTAATCTCAATTACTAATTACGAATTACCAATCACTAAGGAATTAAATAAATGACAGGTAAATTAAAAGAACAAGTAGCAATTATCACTGGGGCTTCAGCAGGAATTGGAGAAGCAACTGCGATCGCATTGGCGGCAGAAGGAGCAACAGTAGTATTGGCTGCTAGGCGTGGCGATCGCATTCAGGCATTAGCAGAACGGATTGAAGCTAGTGGTGGCAAGGCATTGCCCATTGTCACTGATGTGACTGATGAAAACCAGGTAAATCACTTGGTGGAAAAAGCAAATGCAGAATTGGGAAGGGTCGATATCCTGGTGAATAATGCCGGGATTGCCTTACTCGGAACCATTGAAGCTGGAAATAGCTCAGACTGGCGGCGATCGTTCGACATCAACGTACTAGGACTGCTATATGCTACTCACGCTGTTTTACCTCTGTTGAAGGCGCAAAAATCGGGGCACATAGTCAATATCTCCTCAGTGGCAGGTCGGACAGCACGGGCGGGTGTGGGTGTTTATAATGCTACCAAATGGGGCGTTAATGCCCTCTCAGAAGCTTTACGCCAAGAAGTTCATAAGGACAACATCCGCGTCACCATTATTGAACCTGGTTTGGTGGATACAGAAATTGACAACCAAATTACCGATCCAGTTGCCAAACAACGTATTGAAGAACGGCGCAAGGCAATCACACCTCTGCATAGCGAAGATGTTGCTGCTGCGATCGTTTATGCCGTTACGCAACCGTCGCGCGTTAATGTGAACGAAATTCTTATCCGGCCAACAGGACAAGAACATTAAAGCTCTGTCATACCATTTCACGAAATCCCTGATACAAATGATTTGTCTCTAATTCTTCCCCTGCTCCCTGCCCGCTTCCTTCTGCCTCTTAGTTGAATCTAGCTAAGTATATTAACAAAGAAATCTTTGTATGGAAAACTTTCAATTACTTTTGCCTTTCAAAAATCAAATAGGAGTTCTATATAATGTAACTGCTTTAACTGGTAACGGTAGAATTGCTATTAGAGTTGTAATTGCTAATTTAGTGGCAATTTTTGGTAAATATTGGATTGATAACTTTAATAATTGATTTGTCGCAGATGCCACAAAGGTTGCTCCTTATTTCGTGGATTAGCATCACCAAGATACTGCTGCCTGTAGTTAGGCTTACTCTATAATCCTACGGAAAAGGAAACGATACTAAGATTAATTTATTTTAAAGTTATAGTGAAATTACTGAATAGTTACAGAAAAGGAAATAATCTACATTATGTCACTCAGTCGTAGCGACCTCGAAGCCGGAAACTCACAGACTAGACTGTTTGAAGCATCACACTCTGGAATCAAGTTAACTACCCTGAGCGAAGATGAGTTACAGCGATCGCTCCATGAAATACTACAACACCAACTACCAAATTCTGATATCTGGATATTTGCCTACGGTTCCCTAATTTGGAATCCCCTAATCACATACGTCGAGCGCCGTGCTGGGATAATTTATGGTTGGCATCGGCGCTTCTGTACATGGATGATTCTCGGCCGAGGGACTCCAGAAAATCCCGGATTACTCTTAGGACTCGATCGCGGCGGTAGTTGTCGTGGTATTGTTTATCGAATTGCTGCTGCTGATGTAGCATCCGAATTATTGCTGATTTGGCGACGGGAAATGTTAGCTGGTGTCTACGTTGCCCGTTGGGTAAGGGTATTTGATGGTACGCAAGAATTTAAAGCGATCGCCTTTGTGGCTAATCGCCAGCATCCCAGGTATGCTCATAAATTACCATTAACAACTACTGTTAATAGCATTGCCACCGCATCTGGAAAATTGGGTTCCTGCGCTGATTATCTCATGAAAACTGTTGATGGATTAATCGCAGAAGGTATAAAAGATAGAAAATTGCTCTTGTTACGCAAACAAGTGCTGGAAAAACAACAAGCGCTTTTAGTTAATGGCGGCTCTACTGAAACTACTAATTATGAATAACTGTTGTGAATTTAAAATTAAATAAAATAATTGAGTTGGGAACAGATTTTAAATTGTGAAAAATAATTATCCCCAAACACTAATTTTAACTATTTTTAATCAATACATTGGCATAAATTATCTAATTTAGCTCAAATTTTACAACCGCATTGAGAACTGTTAGAAGTACTGATACCACGCACAAAAATATCTACACAGGTTTCGATATAGTCCTCACAGCTATAGCTGCCTTGATTAAATTTTGCACTACGACATAGCATTCCAGCTAACAGCATTCCCGTAAACATATCGACTGCTGGAAATGGAGCGAGGTCTACTCTCACGGTACCTAGTTTCTGGCTCGATTCCAGGTAAGCAACCAGTTTTTCTCTTAAAGGCTTGGCGGCTTCTTGAATCACTTGTTTCGCTTCTTCAGGATGACGTTTAGCTTCTCCAATAAATGTACGAATTAAGTCCTCCTGTGCTTCTAGCACAGTATTATAAAGATGGGCATACTGTCTTAAATCAATTTTTAGATCCTGTGTCCATGCTTCGGGATATGCAAGGGCTTCGGTCTGGAGTGCCAAGGCATTTTTGATGACTGCTCCCAGAAGTTGTTCTTTGCTAGCAAAGTGACGAAATAAAGTCACCTCATTCACACCAGCAACACGAGCTATTTCACGGGTAGTCGCTCCTTGAACACCTAAACTGGCAAATACTTGCGAGGCGGCTTCTATCAAACGTATACGGGTAAGAGTTGATGAACGGATGCTTTTATTCATTTATACTGGCAAGTACTTATTTTCATCATAAGTTATGTCTCCAAAGTTGTTGCAAATTAAAGAAAAATAATCTTGATACCAGTACTTTTAAAATTATTGGAAATCTGGTATCGACTTAAATTTATCTCGGTGCAGTAGCTAATGTTTTACTCATTTTCGTAACTGGGACAACTATCCCCTTTCTTAAATAATGAGGTGCTTTTTGGATGGCAGTAAATCCCAGTCGTAAATAAAATCCTTCAGCATAAAGACTAGCAGTTGTAATTACCTTATCTATACCTTGAGCAGTTGCTTCGTCACAAAAATTTTGAACTAAAGCACGTCCAATCCCTTTACCTTGATATTTAGGATGGACATACAGCCCGATGAGTTCATCAACAATGAAGCTAGCAAAACCTATAACAACATCTCCCTTAATCGCAACTTTGCAAGTTTCCACTTTCATGCTCTTCAAGATATTTGAACCATCCGGTTTGTCGCGGTAATTACGCCAAGCTAAAAGTTCTTTTTCGGTGTAGAAAGTTGCAGGCAGAGCTTTGATAGCAGCAATATGAATTGCACTCAGCACCCACGCATCTGTTTCTAGAGCAGGTCGAAGAGATATTTCGTTAGCGCTCATAGGTTCATGACTGACATCCAGATTACATATCTGTTTGACTTTTTGGCATGTTATAGACATTTTAGTTGCGTAGGCGTAGCCCGTCGTAGACATCGCAACAGATCAACTAGCTAAATCTTCAACCGCTTTACTGATATTAGCAGTTTCCAATTGAGTCACAACTCGCTGGACAATTTGTCGTCTAATTTTCTGTGTGACTCGCATCCGTAGTCCGTTGTAGACATCGCTTCCCCGAATCGCCAGCCCAAAATCAATACCTGCTGTCACACATCTGCCAGTAACAGAGAACCAGTGCAGACTGCTTATATATAAGTTCTGATAATTTTATCGGTGAAAATCATAATAAACTCTAATTAACACTAAATCTATCGACAAACCGTATATTATGGATAAAGCAATAAAATAATCAACTTCAAAAGACATATTTTGAAGTAATCAAGCAATATCTTTTGATATTTAGCTAATTTTGCAGTGCTTATTTGAATAACTTCTCAAAGCTTGCTGATTCGACTATTTACCAAGCTGGAAGCCATTAGAAAGTCAAAAGGAGTAAATGTGATCAACGCCATACAGATTAACGAAAACTTAACGACAACAGGACAAGTTATACCAAAACAGCTTGAGCAAGCTATCCAAGAAGGTTTTAAGTCCGTTCTAAATTTGCGATCGCCTGATGAGCTAGGATTTTCCAAGGATGAGCAAAAATTAGCTGAAGCATTGGGGCTGCATTATAAGAATGTTCCACTCAAGGTAGATTTAAAAAACTTGAATGAAGAGGCCATTACCAAAATCCTCACAACACTCGAAGAAATTCCTAAACCAGCAGTTGTGCATTGTGCAGCCGGGATGCGATCGACTGGAATTGCACTCTTAAGTATCGCTATCCAGGAAGGATTAACACCAGAAGAAACCTTAGCAAGAGCTAAGAATCTGGGTTTTGGATTCTTTGAACACGTTGGCGTGAGTCCCCGACTGAAGCAATTATTTGTGGACTACGTTAACAAACACGCTAAATTAGCTGTGCCTACTTGCTGAAACAGATGTACTAAATAATAGGATATTGTTGACATCCTCCCCGCCGTGAACGCACTCTTAAGAAGGAGTAATGAGTAATAAGTAATAAGTAATGAGTAAATACCCATTTTTCATCCACTCATTACTCATTACTCCTTGACGAGTTACTTTAAAGCCGTGCTGGATGGTTACTGAGCGTAGCCGAAGTAAGCACGGGGTTTTAAACCCAACCTTCTGATAACTTACCATCAGTTCAGGTGCGGCTTTTGACAAAGATGGTAGCGGTGGTAGTTTTACTCAGGTACAATTCGCGTAACTCAGCAGTGGATTATCACTAAACCCAACTAATTTTTTTGTTGTCTAATCTGTAATGTCAAATCCGAATTCGGTTCAATTAACGCATAGATAGCTCATCTAAGTAATTTACCCTAGGATATTTCACTTTTATAAGTAGCCCTCAACCTCTCAGTCTGAGGGCATAATTTTGACTTATCCAAGGGACACCCATTAACTTTGTATTAGACTAGAGTGTAGGCTGTGCCAAGATTTATGCTTCATCTGGGTACACAACGTATGATAAAAATCTTTTTTATTATTTATCTTTTATCAGCAGTAACTTATTTCGATTTTCAAGATATAAATACTTAATTATTGGAAGATTTTTATACTAAATATAAGCAGTAAAAAAATGCTATTCCAAGTAGTGACACTCAACTAAACAAACACTATAGTGATTAGATTAATCAACTGTATTGTGTCAGTAAGTTAGCCAAAAAGTCCTTTTCAGCCTGTCAAAAGGCTGGTCAAAGTCGAAAGTTGTATTTCTCAATCGCGACATAAACTATACCGAAAGTGTCAACTCTTGGTATAGTTTATGTGCATTAAAACAGCAAGTCTCTGAAAAGTCAATTTAGGTCAATAGAAGTTATGGCAAATGTCAATGGTACTAATGCTAATGATGTCATTAGGACAGATAAATATACCAATAATAGCCTCTCTGGAGGAGATGGTAATTACATTTTATATAGTGGCGAAGGAGATAATAGCCTATACGGTGATTTGGGTAACGATATTCTTGATGTTTCCTTTTCTTCTGGGAAAAACCTTTTAGACGGTGGCTTGGGGAACGATCAACTTTATGCTTCTAACACCACTAGCAACAATAGCCTTAAGGGTGGAGCTGGAGGTGATTATTTTAATATAAACAATTCTTCTGGGAAAAATTTTTTAGACGGTGGCTCTGAGAATGATTCATTTTCTGCTTCCTATACCACTGGTAACAACACCCTTAATGGAGGAGAGGGAAATGATTATCTATACATTTATCATTCTTCTGGAAATAACCTTTTAAGGGGTGGCTCTGAGGACGATCGACTTTATGCTTCTAACACCACTGGCAACAACACCCTTAAGGGAGGAACTGGGGATGATGTGTTGGATATTTCTTCCTCTTCTGGAAATAACTTTTTAGACGGTGGCTTGGGGAACGATCAACTTTATGCTTACAGTGCTACTGGCAACAACACCCTTAAAGGAGGGAGTGACAACGACTCCTTCCATTTGAGCGCCCCCTCTGTCACTCCCTCTGTTTTAGTGACTCAAACGGTAGATGGAGGTACGGGCGACGACTATTTGTCTATCGATTATAGTAGTTTTACTACTGAGGGAATTACCTCAACTTTCGATACAGTCACTAACCAAGGTTCAATTACGGCTGGGACGTATCGAGTTAGCTACAAGAATATTGAACAATTAGATATTTTTGGTACAGCTAACACTGACACTATTCTAGGCAGTAATGGTAACGATTTCCTTTTCGGAAATGATGGCAACGATCTCCTGACTGGAGGGAGAGGCAATGATTATCTATTTGGAGGAGAGGGCACTGATACATTTGCCTTCAATAATTACGATGAAGGTGTTGATAGTCTTTATGACTTTGACCCGATTACTGAAGTTATTCAGGTTTCGGCTGCTGGTTTCGGCGGATCTTTAGTAACAGGCGCACTCTCAACTGGTCAGTTTACCATCGGTTCAGCCGCGACAACGGACGCTCAACGATTTATCTACGACAACGGTACAGGTGCGCTGTTCTTTGACCAAGATGGTAGCGGTGGCACATTTACTCAGGTACAATTCGCGCAACTCAGCGATGGATTGTCACTAAGTGCAACTAATTTTGTTGTTGTTTAATTGTACAAAGTCAAAGCGATCGCATAGTACCTTGTGGTTAAAAGTTTTTAGTTGAAGGGTGTAAAGGATGCGATCGCCTTTTTGGGATTATCGAGAAGCTTTTGCTATAAAAGTTTCTCGATAATCCTTTTCAAAGATGGTAAATCTTTCAAATCTGCCACGGCTAAACCTTTTAAAGCTGTCTCTGCCTGCTTGCGGTAAGTTCGGAACTTTGACTTAAGAAGTTCTTTTTCCTCTAATTTTGCTCCACTTTCAAGTACAGAGTTGACAGTGGCTAAAATTGCAAGGGTAATACTTACAGCAATAATGGTGCGTCTGGATGAGCGCACTGGAAAAATATTCATCTTGGCTGGAGAAGATATAGAAATTCTGATTAGTCGTGATGGTAACTGGGAATATCCATGAGTAAACCAAACTTTGATGCTATGAGCAAGGCAGAGTTACGCGCTTATGTCATTGCACATCAAGATGATCAAGAGGCTTTTTACGCACTTGCGGATCGTTTGACGGCAAAACCTCCCTCTGCGACTTATCCCGCCTCAATGACTCCAGGAGAAATCCATAAGGCAGTATTAGACATTATTCAACAGAAGCAGTGATGTCTATGACGGGCTGCGCCTACGCCAGATTCAGAAAAAACAGCTTAACACCGCCTTCTCCTCATAAATTGAATTGTTAACACCCTTGCTCCCAGACATAGCGAAAGTGATACACTACATCCATGCTAGGGGTGCCTACATAACCAGGCTGAGATCACACCCTTAACACCTGAGTCTGGGTAATACCAGCGGAGGGAAGCTGTTTATTGAGGAATCATAATATGCGGACAGAATGGGTTGCTAAACGGCGTGGGCAGGTTAATGTATCGCAAATGCATTATGCCCGCCAAGGTGTTATCACCGAAGAAATGCACTACGTCGCCCAACGGGAAAATCTCCCTGCCGATCTCATTCGTGATGAAGTGGCGCGGGGACGAATGATTATCCCGGCTAATATTAATCACACTAATCTAGAGCCGATGGCTATTGGCATCGCCTCTAAATGTAAGGTTAATGCTAATATCGGCGCTTCCCCCAACTCTTCTAATCTTCAGGAAGAAGTTGATAAGCTGAATCTGGCGGTGAAGTACGGTGCTGATACCGTGATGGATTTGTCTACAGGCGGCGGTAATTTGGATGAAATTCGTACCGCCATCATCAAGGCTTCACCTGTTCCCATTGGTACGGTGCCAGTTTATCAAGCTTTAGAAAGTGTCCACGGCACAATCGAAAACCTGACTGCTGATGATTTTCTCCATATCATCGAAAAGCACGCCCAGCAGGGGGTAGATTATCAAACTATCCACGCTGGGATTTTGATTGAGCATTTGCCCTTAGTGAGAAACCGCATCACCGGTATTGTCTCTCGCGGCGGCGGTATTTTGGCGCGGTGGATGCTACATCACCACAAACAAAATCCACTTTATACCCACTTCCAAGACATTATTGAGATTTTCAAAAGGTACGATGTCTCCTTTAGTTTAGGAGATTCTCTACGTCCCGGCTGCACTCATGATGCTTCAGATGAAGCACAATTAGCTGAATTGAAAACGCTAGGACAGCTAACTCGCAAAGCCTGGGAAGATGATATACAGGTGATGGTGGAAGGACCAGGACACGTGCCAATGGATCAAATTGAGTTCAACGTCCGCAAGCAGATGGAAGAGTGTTCTGAAGCACCTTTCTATGTTTTGGGGCCGTTGGTGACAGACATTGCTCCCGGTTATGACCATATTACTTCAGCCATTGGAGCAGCGATGGCTGGATGGTACGGTACTGCAATGCTGTGCTATGTAACACCGAAAGAACATTTGGGTCTACCAAATGCCGAAGATGTGCGGAATGGGTTGATTGCCTATAAAATAGCGGCTCATGCGGCTGATATTGCTAGACATCGCCCCGG
This sequence comes from Desmonostoc muscorum FACHB-395, assembly GCF_014698035.1. Classification (GTDB taxonomy): domain Bacteria; phylum Cyanobacteriota; class Cyanobacteriia; order Cyanobacteriales; family Nostocaceae; genus Nostoc; species Nostoc muscorum_A. Next base: position 112,228 of record NZ_JACJSF010000005.1, on the reverse strand, counting down.
TGCAAGGGATAGAGATGATGAGCTTTCTAAGGCGCGTTACAACTTCGATTGGAACCGTCAGTTTGAATTATCACTCGATCCAGAAAGAGCTAAGGAATATCACGATGAAACTTTACCAGCAGATATCTATAAAACTGCTGAGTTTTGTTCGATGTGTGGGCCTAAGTTCTGCCCAATGCAAACTAAGGTTGATGCTGATGCGCTGACAGAATTAGAGAAGTTCTTGGCGAAAGAGCCTGTGACTCAAAGCTAATTGATATGGGAAATGGGGCATTGGGCATGGGTAAGAGGACTTGGGGCCAAGGAGAATTGGGGACAAGGGGAAAGACTTTTTTCAAGTTCTCACCTCTTGTCCCGAATGGCACTAAGAAAAGCCGAAACCTGGTCAGGGCAGGGTGTGGGAGGTGTGGGAGGACGGGGAAGAAGTCTTACCCCACACTCCCCACACTCAAAAAGCAAGTTATATCAGGGCTTTGTGATTAACTTAGTGCCATTCCCTCTTGTCCCCTTGTCCCCTTGTCCCCTTGTCCCCTTGTCTCCCCTGCCTCCCCTCCTCCCTTATCCCCACACTCCCTAACTCAAACGTGTTGGCTTAAAATCCGATTTCAATGGTAAAGCTGCGAATCTTTCCTGTATCTGTGGTAGCTTTATCAGCAACTTCCAGAGTCCATGTTCCTTGGGGACTTTTACCTTTAAAGGCAGCAAGTTTTAGGGTGTTTACCTCGTCATAGGTTGTTTTGATATTATCTGTAGCTCCGCCCTGGCGATCGTGCAGAACGATGGGAAGTATGCCTATTTGCACTGGGGGAAGGAGAGTAACTACAAGATCCCCAATATAAGTATGCTCGATATCTACATTAACTTTGATGGATTTCATCAGGCTGGTATTAGCGATCGCCAACGACAATGTTGATGTTTGCAAGTCGTTAATTGGGATATCTTGTACTGCCTTGAATATGCTAATGGGCGATGTTTGCGTCGGCTTGGCCAATTCTACAGCTTTGAGAGCATTGATTCGACCATAACCGTAGAATGGGCTGCGACCATTGGCATCATATTTACCTCCAGGTTGATCGATGCGATCGCAAGAGCGTTTAATAATGTCTCGTACTTCGTCCCAACGCAGATTTGGGTTTCTGGCAATAATCAATGCTGCGACACCAGCCGCACCAGGACAAGCACTAGAAGTTCCGCCGAATTCATTCGTGTAGTTACCTCCGGCATCACCCAGATTTACATTACCGGAATTATAACCAAGTACACCAACGCGATCAGTTGTCCAAATTCCAGGGGTTTGAGAACTATCACCATTGTTACTGGGAAAGGCACACCACACCGCTTGACCAAAGTCACTGTAAGCGCTTCTAGTGCCAAAGTCGTTACAAGCTGCGATCGCAATTACCTTTTGGTAGCTGGCGTAGCCATCGTTATCTACACTTTCGTTACCATTGCCAGCCGCGAATAAAATTACACATCCCTTGCCGTTACGTCCTTTATTGATTGCAAAGTCCATAGCCAGTCTTGTGGAGTCAGGCAAAGGTACTTTTTGCTTGTGTAGAGGATCGTTTGGCTCAAACCAAGTCCCATCTGCTGGGCCCCAACTACAAGAAATCACATCAGCACCATTTTGAGCCGCCCAAATAAAAGCATCTGCTTCATCCTGTGAACCCAACGACGAAGCTAAACGAATCGGCATCAGTTTTGCGCCTGGTGCTACACCCGATGCACCAAATTTCCCGTTGCCACAAGCTACTCCTGCACAAGCTGTCCCGTGGTTATTGTCGTTTCCCGGTCTGGGATTGTCATTTTTACGTGTGACATCACGCGGCGCAACAATCTTTCCAGAGGAACGGAATTCTTCATGATCGAGATCCACACCGTCATCGATAATTGCAATAATTGCTCCTGTGCCATCGCTCAACTTCCAAGCTGCTTCAACGTTGGCATGGGCGTTAATTACCTTACCGTTAATTGTTGTTTGCTTTAAGTGCCACTGCTGCGGGAAAACCTGACGTTGGCGTGATTCACGCACTAGTTCAGGATGGCACAGTTCGACTGATTCCTCATTCAGAAGTCTCTCGGCGATGTCAAAGATCGCTATACCAGTACTTGTAGGTGCATTGACAAAATAAGCATTTCGTGCATATTCAAGTTGACGTTTAATTGTTAGGCTGTAACGTCGCAATATCTCTTGGCAGACCCTTGATTCTTCTTCATTATCGAATTTAACAAAGAGGTTTTCGGTGTAAATTATCGGTTGATTGGAGGCTGGATCGATCAAGACACGTCCGGCAAATTGGACTTCAGACTCTTGGTTGAGAATTTCACGGGCGCGATCGCGCAAAGCAACACCCTGAGTTGGAACTTTCGCACGCAAAATTTCTACACCCGCTTGCCGAAACCGCATTGTTAACTCGAATTGATTGAGGATGCTACGAGCTGTGGGTGACACAGGTGCGACTTCAAACGGTCTTGCACCAATTAGAGTACTGCGGCTTTCGGTACGCACTACAACGTGTTCGTCACTGATAGCAAGTTCATACTGTTGACCGTTCTGTCCACCATAGCGAACCTGAACCATAGCTTAATCTCCTGGGATATTTGTCTTGAAAATTGGGCGTTGGGAAATCGTATTATGCACTACTTTTAAAGCTTGCTATACGCAGCGTGCGTTTATGTTTAGTTTATGGATGGTTTTTATTTCATGTGTTATATGTGTATTACGACATTAAAAATATCCAGCTGCAACAGAATTTAATCTCTCTAAAGTTCATACAAGCCTTCAATTCGTCTTTCCAGAAAAGAGGAATTCAAAGTCAGACTGTTTTACGAATCTTCACTATCACTAGTAGTTCGCTTTCGTCACGAAAGCGGGATAAAGGGTAAGGGGGAAAGGGGAAAGGTTTTAAATCCCTTACCCTTTCCCCTTTACCCTTTACCCAGACCTCACAAGCTCATTTTTGGGTTGGCAGACTAGTAGGGATATACAGCACTTCCGCCTGCTATGAGGTACGCACACAGCCTCAAAAGTTAGGATAGGAAAGGGTTATGGGGAAAATTGTGCTTCATAATAGCCGGAAGTGCTGTATAGCTTGCATCCCGATAAAAGATTTGTATTCCATACCACTGAAAACGCTATAACATCATTAGAACTTGAGAAAGATGTTTTATTTTCCGGCTGAGTATTTTCTACAGGTGTACTCTTTACCCCTGATTCCTGAAGTGAAATTTCAAAACGACTATTTTTCTGAGTATCCTGAACAAATTCGAGTTGGCAGCGATAGCACTGCTATATCTTATACTCGTAAGCCTGGGTACTATGCAATACATTATAATAATCAACCCAAGACGGTAGCACCAGGAGCAATTTTACAACTTAACGATGGTGCGATGGCTACGACGGGCTACGCCTACGCAGTTTTTCCAGGCGAACCCAATCAATCAGAGCAGGGTAAACTGAGTCCAGTTTACACAATAGAACCCAATGGTTCTTTAGCAGTACCAACTGGACTGGTTTTCATCCGCTTTGCTGAAGGCGTTGATGTAAAGTCTCAGCACGAGGCAATTAATCGAGCGGGTTACGAAGTAGTACAAATCCTTGACTATGCGCCTCACGCCGCTTGGTTGCGTGCCCAATCAGGTAATATTGCAGATGCGATCGCAAAGATTCCTCAGCTAGAAGCGATACCAAAAGTTGAGAATATCGAACCTCAGATGCTTATGGAAAGAGGTTTGAGACAAGGGCGTTAATAATTCGGAATGGGTCACGCTAAATAATAGCGATGGCGTACCCGCCCGCCTTAGAGGTTGTTTGAAAAGTATTTCGCTGTGACTTTAGACACTTTTAGATCCCCCCGAACCCCCCTTAAAAAACTACCGTGTACACACAAGTATAGTCCGCAAAAGTTTCAACCCTTTTAGCCCGGTAAATACCCAAATTTTGGGCAACTAGAAACTCCATTTATCCCGCTAATTTTAAGGTTAGGGGAACGAAACCAAGTTTTAGGTGGGATTTCAAGACTTGTGTGTACACCGTAGCCTTAAAAAAGGGGGAACCGGAGTCAAAGTCCCCCTTTTTAAGGGGAGCCAGTGCGGTCTTCTCCCAAAGGGAGAGGCTAGCGCCAAGGGGGTTTCCCCCATGAGCAACTGGCGTGGATTTAGCGGGATCTAGAATGTTTTGCTACCTAGAAGAGGACTTTTCAAACATCCTCTAAGAGCGATCGCTTCTTTGCGGGGCGTAGCCCATCGCGTTTAATGCTGTAGTTCATGTCATTTTTTCACCAATCAAATTTTATTTGCTGGGGATTTTGGTGTTTTGCATAAATAACCCAGAGAAGAGCGATAAGTATTATAAGAGCAAACAAAAAATTAACTTTTAAGTTTTAATAACTTATCAAACTGACGGGAAGAATCAAATATGATTGGCAATTTCTCAGGCATTAAAGTTTTCTGCTTTTACTATTTAGTTATCTCTATTTAATAGCAGTCACCACAGTCTGACAAAAAATATGGTTAGGTTTTATAACAAAAGTTTTCAGATTATACACATAATTTTATGACAGCAAAACTAATAGTTGATCCTTGGATTAGCTGCCCTCAGCTTAATCCAAAGGCCCAACTTCGCTTATTCTGTTTTCCATGTGCGGGGGGTACAACTTCGACATATAGTACATGGACAAACAAATTACCAAAGGATGTAGAGGTTTACTTAGTTCAACTTCCTGGAAGAGGCCGTCGATTGCAAGAACCTTCCTATACCAATTTTTTACCTCTTATTCAAACTTTGGCATCAAAAATTAGACCGTATCTGAATATGCCATTTGCTTTTTTTGGCCATAGCATGGGTGCAACACTTGGCTTTGAGATAGCGCGTCTACTACGTCATGAATATAATCTTAGCCCTGTTCATTTATTTGCTGCTTGTTGCCCTGCTCCCCAAAAACCAATTCTCAAACCGTTTATTCACAAAATGCCTGAAGCTAAATTCCTGGCGGAACTTTGCGATCGTTACAATGCAATTCCCAATGAGATTTTGCAGAATGAACAAATGTTGCAACTTTTCTTGCCTTGTCTACGAGCGGATTTTACGATACTAGAGACATACATTTACAAAAGTGAAATGCAACTCGAATGTCCAATCTCTGTATTTGGAGGTTTGCAGGATAAAGCAATTAGGGTTGATGCTTTAGAAGCTTGGCGTGAGCAGACTAGTAGTTACTTCAACCTGCAAATGTTTCCTGGAGATCATTTCTTTTTGCATAATTCTCAATCACTCTTTTTGCAGTCACTATCCCAACATTTAGATTACCTATTAGCTATCAACAACAATTAATAATTGGAGATGCAAATCTATACTTTACTAAGTAGCTAAATCTATTTAAATAAAGTGCCAAAAATAATTTTATTGCAAAAATGGCTATTTCTATTTTGCGTAGCTATTTTGCGATAACAAGATTGCTTGCATCGTATTTATACGATGCACTCAAACCACGTAATTTATCAATTATCCTCAAGTTTTATGACAGAATTGATCTCGACAAAATCAAATTCTCCGTTTTCTACTGGATTACCAGCTTTGTATAGCATAGCTTTTTTGTCTGGTATTTCTATAGGGCTATTTAATCCCTTTATCTCAACATTAATGGCGCAACATCAAGTTGATGATTTATGGATAGGAGCAAATTCTACGGTGTATTTTCTAGTCATAGCTTTGGGAACACCGTTCGTAGTAAAAGTATTACCCAAGTTGGGGCTTCGTAAAACTATGATGCTTGGCTTGACAATGATGGGTATTAGCGCTCCTTTGTTCACTATGACTACATCAATGCCTTTGTGGTTTATTATACGTGCTGTTATGGGCATTGCTTGTTGTTTATATCTAGTCAGTGGAAACACTGCATTGAATCACTTTTGTCATGAAGGTAATCGAGCGATCGTCAATGGTTTGAATGCTCTAGCTTTTACTTTTGGATTTGGTATTGGCCCAGTAATTGGTTCTGCTTTGTATAATGTTTCACCAAAACTTTCTTTTTTGTTGGGTAGTGCTTTAATTTTTAGCGGCGTAATTGTAGTCTGGATAGCTCTACCAGATAAAGCAGTTGTTTTTCAACAATCTTCACGTTCCGGAATTTTCAACAAGCTGAAACTTCCTCTTCAGGGCGCATTTGCCTATGGTTTTGCCGAATCAACGCTAGTTTCTTTATATCCGGTTTATCTGCTACGACAAAATTACAATATAGAGCAGATCGGCTATACCTTTGCTGTATTTGTAGTTGGCGGCTTGCTCTCTACTGTTCCAGTTACTCACATAGCAGACAAATTCGGCAGACTCAAAGTTCTTTTTATGAGCGTGTCTATCGTAATATTGTCGTTTTTATCTCTTTCATTGATTCAAAACTCTACGGCTACCCAGATATTTGCATTTATTGCTGGAGCTAGTATCAGCCCGATTTTTCCCATAGCAATGGCATTAATTGGAGCAAAACTTTCTAGAAATGAACTATCTTCTGGAAGTGCTTTGTTCACAGCTATATATAGTTTCGGATGTACTGCTGGACCTATTGCTTCATCTTTAGCTATCAAAGTTTTTGGTGATGGTTATATATTTAGTTTGACAATAATCATCTTTGCCGTGTTTTTGTTTTATGTGGGCAGACAGAATAAAAAATTTCCGTTCCGAATTGCTTAACTCGTCAATATCACTGGTGAAGAGGGAAGATTCACTGGTGCTAATGGCATATTATCCCTTGCTGGAAGCGTCATAATTGATCTATAACCAAATGTTCCTGAGCCAACTCAGATTATCGTGAATGGCACTTTCGCTACTGTTCCAGAACCTAATACTTTAATAATACTGATTAGTCTAGGCATAGGTGGAGTAGGTGCTTTACTGAGTCGGCGCTATAGGGAACAACATGAAAAAGTGAGTTAAAGGTAAATAATAGCCTTCAGCATAAAGTTACAGAAACAGAAAGTTAACCAAGTTCTTGCTGCCTACTAATATCGAGTTACATAATTTTCGGATGCGGCTTGATTTGATTGAGCTAAGTAGGTCGGCGAAATTAAAGCTAACTGGCTAAGGCTATCCTTTGTCATTGATCATTAGTAAGGGTTTTAAGCATATTTACGAAACGTAAATATACTTAGTTTTTTTAACGCCAACTTACTTATGTTGTTAGGCATTTTCGAGTAAGAAAATATCTAATCATTTAAAATCCGTGAAAAGTTTACTATATGAGCTTTTCACGGATTTTAAATGATTGTGCTGTTTATACCGTGCTGCATCAGTGTTGTAGAGACCGAAATAGGCGAAACCTATTCCACATAAAGCTTTTAATATATGCGATCGCAGGTAAGTAAAATAAATAATGTCAAATTTATGGAATAGTTGCATAAATCTTTTACTTACTCCAGTTAAATATATAACAGTTCAATTACAGAACAAACGATGACAAGTTTTATTCTCTCATGTTGTAATTTCAAAACACAACAAACGGAATCTCTGTCATCAATATATGAGCAAACAAATTGAAACAAATGGCTAATTTTTTTGGTTAATTCTTACGTGAACTTCTCCAAAAATTATTCTCGAAAGTTTCAATCATGGAGAATGGCTGCTTCGCTAAAACACTGATGCCAGCTAAATATCAATTTGTATTTGCTGAAATGTTATGTCAAATACTCTCAGCAAAAAACAAAAGTTAAGTTAATTGCAATACCTACTACAAGTTAAACATAATCCCTGTATGAAGACACTATCTCAAGCACAAAGCAAAACCTTACCTCAACAATTTTCTTTCACTGGAAATTCCTCTGGCAATGTAATTATTGGTAATCAGAAACTCACAATCAATGATGTTGCAAGGGTAGCACGCAATGGTGCCTTAGTGTCTTTAACCGATAACGCAGACGTTTTGCAGAATATTCACGCATCTTGTGATTACATTAATAATGCTGTTGAATCTGGGGAACCAATTTACGGAGTAACATCTGGCTTTGGTGGTATGGCCAATGTTGCCATATCCCGTGAACAAGCATCTGAACTCCAAACCAACTTAGTTTGGTTCCTTAAAACAGGTGCAGGTAACAAATTACCCTTGGCTGATGTGCGCGCAGCTATGCTCTTGCGAGCAAACTCTCACATGTATGGTGCATCTGGCATCAGGCTGGAACTTATCAAGCGCATGGAAACTTTTCTCAACGCTGGTGTTACACCGTACGTGTATGAGTTTGGCTCAATTGGTGCAAGTGGTGATTTAGTGCCACTATCCTACATTACTGGTTCACTGATAGGCTTAGATTCCAGTTTTAAGGTTGACTTCAACGGTAAAGAGATGGATGCACCGACAGCCCTAAGTCAGCTGAATTTGTCACCCCTGACATTGTTGCCGAAGGAAGGCTTGGCGATGATGAACGGCACTTCAGTAATGACAGGTATTGCGGCAAACTGCGTCTACGATACGCAAATTTTAACTGCGATCGCTATGGGCGTTCACGCTCTAGATATCCAAGCTTTAAACGGAACCAATCAATCATTCCATCCATTTATCCATAATTCCAAACCACATCCTGGTCAATTATGGGCAGCAGATCAGATGATTTCTTTGCTAGCAAATTCCCAGCTAGTCCGTGATGAGTTAGATGGTAAACACGATTATCGTGATCACGAATTAATTCAGGATCGTTACTCACTCCGATGCCTTCCTCAGTATTTGGGGCCTATTGTTGATGGGATTTCCCAGATTGCCAAACAAATTGAAATCGAAATCAACTCAGTAACTGATAACCCACTGATTGATGTGAATAACCAAGCTAGCTATCATGGAGGCAATTTTCTCGGACAGTACGTGGGTGTGGGAATGGATCACCTGCGTTACTACATTGGGCTAATGGCTAAACATTTGGATGTGCAAATAGCCCTCCTCGCCTCACCGGAGTTTAGTAATGGACTGCCACCATCTTTACTTGGCAACCGAGAACGTAAAGTCAATATGGGACTCAAAGGTCTGCAAATATGCGGTAACTCAATTATGCCACTGTTGACCTTCTATGGAAATTCTATCGCCGATCGCTTTCCTACCCATGCGGAACAATTTAATCAGAACATCAACAGTCAAGGATACACTTCAGCGACTCTAGCCCGCCGTTCTGTCGATATATTCCAGAATTATATGGCGATCGCTCTCATGTTTGGAGTCCAAGCTGTTGACCTCCGCACATATAAAAAGACTGGTCATTACGATGCACGCGTCTGTCTATCACCTGCAACTGAGCGGTTGTATTCAGCAGTCCGCCATGTAGTTGGACAAAAACCAAGTTCAGATCGCCCATATATTTGGAATGATAATGAGCAAGGTTTGGATGATCATATTGCCCGGATTTCTGCTGATATCGCGGCTGGTGGTTTGATTGTGAAAGCAGTTCAAGATATCTGTTAACAGTTATTAGTCAATAGTGAACAGTCGGCAGTCAATTGAACTGTTGACTGTTTACTAATTTCATCCACTTATTGCATAAATTCTCTACATCAAGGCGATAAGTACAACAAGAGCTACAACTTAAATATTGCAACAACTTTTATGAATATTTCCCAAAATGTGGAGCGTGGTTGCTGCCTTTTTCCTAACAAACCAGCGCTCATTTTTGAAGGCTTATATTTTACTTATAAACAACTGAATGAAATGGCAAATCGCTTTGCCAATGCTTTACTGGGGTTAGGGATTGAGCGTGGCGATCGCATAGCATTATTATTACCAAACATTCCTGAATTTGTTATTTCCTATCTGGGGATTCTCAAGATTGGGGCGATCGCAGTTTCCATTAACCCAAGTCTGCAAAGCGATGAACTCAAGTTTATTCTCAATGACTGTGGAGCAGTTATACTCGTAACCACAGAAACGCTGCGAGAAAAATTGCCCAAGCAGGATTTACCGCACCTCAAGCACATCTTAATTGCTGAGGGGAAAGCAGCTGACGCGATCGCATTGAGTGAATTCATGGCAAACGCTTCGTCTAGCGCCCGTGCTGTGGAGATGGAACGTGATGATCCGGCGGCGATTCTTTATACTTCTGGTACAACAGGTTTCCCTAAAGGCGCTACTTTATCTCATGGCAATGTGATTTCCAATATGCACTCAATGAATCACTGTTGCGAAATGCGCCCTAATGATCAAATTTTACTATTTTTACCGATGTTCCACTGTTTCGGGCAGAATGCAGTTCTCAATAGTGGACTTAATACCTGTGCAACTATCGTTTTACAGCGATCGTTTGACCCAGAAACGGTACTGACAACTATAAGCGAATATAATATTACAATCTTTTTTGGTGTTCCCACTACTTTTATTCTTTTATGCGATAAAGCATCTATCCGCGATTTGGATTCAGTGCGTTACTACTTCTCTGCTGCCGCAGGTTTGCCTATAGAAATTGCCAAACGTTGGCAAGACAAGTTTGGTAAAGTCATCAACCAAGGGTATGGTCTTACAGAAACATCACCCTTAGCTAGTTATAACCACGAATTGAGGTACAAACTGGGTTCTATTGGTTCACCAATTGAAAATGTCGAGATGAAGATTGTCAGCCTCGATGATGGTTGCGAAGTTGCCCCTGGTGAACTCGGCGAAATCGTTATTCGCGGTGTCAATGTCATGCTAGGTTACTGGAATCGCCCGGCTGAAACTGCCAAAGCCATTAAGAACGGATGGTTTCACACCGGTGATATTGGTCAAATAGATGAATTGGGCTACTTTTACATCGTTGACCGCCTCAAAGATATGATCAACAACGGTGGATTAAAAGTATACCCAGCCGAAGTTGAAAATGTTATTTACCAGCATCCAGGTATTGCAGAGGTAGCTGTCTACGGTGTACCAGATTCAATACTAGGTGAACAGGTTAAGGCTAGTGTTGTCCTCAAACCAGACCAAGTAGTTACAGAAGAAGAAATAATTGCATTCTGTTACCAGAAACTGGCTAAATATAAAGTTCCTAGTGCCGTCGAATTTGTCTCTTCGATCCCCAAGAACCCGACTGGCAAAATACTCAAGCAGCTACTAAGGCAAGAAAATTCTGCTGCATCTTCCCATAGTACTGTGGTTAGCAAAACTCAGACATCTCCGTCGGTAAATGTCTCTTACCAAACTGCCGAATTGATCGAAAACTGGATTATGGATTGGGTCGTGAGAAAATTGGCAGTAGCAGCCCAGTCAATCGACCAAAGTAAGTTATTTGCTGATTATGGATTAGATTCCGTTAGGGCTGTCAAGTTAGCCCAAGAATTGAGTGAATGGTTGGGATATCCCTTAGAAGCAACTATAGTCTGGAACTTCTCCACCATCGAATCTTTAGCAAGCCACCTAGCCAGTCAAAAAATTCCCCAACCGACAGAATTAGCCAAGACAAAGCCAGAGTCTAATCTGCACACAGAAAGTCTGTTGGTGTCTGTAGAATTGCCGACAAACAAAGCAGAACTGACCGAATCAGCAGACTTAAAAGCACTCTCAGACGCGGAAATAGCTGAATTACTAACCAAAGAAATTGCCACAGTTAAACAAAGGAGATTAGTATGATTCCTAATTCAGAGAATACAAATTACCGCTTGTTACTAGAAAATGCCATTTTAGAATTGCGGCGGATGCGGTCTGAAGTTGATACTGTCGAGCAATTACAGAAAGAACCCATCGCTATTATTGGGATGTCTTGCCGTTTACCTGGGGGTGTCAATAACCCAGAGGATTACTGGAATCTATTACATAATGGGGTAGATGCCATTAGCAAAATTCCTGCACAAAGATGGCCAGTAGATGAGTTTTATCATCCAGACCCCGATGTATTGGGGAAAATGTACACCCAGCACGGCGGTTTTTTAAATGAGGTAGACAAGTTCGATGCTCAGTTCTTTGGCATCTCTCCCCGCGAAGCCGTCAGCCTCGACCCTCAACAGAGGCTACTTTTGGAAGTAACCTGGGAAGCGCTAGAAAATGCTGGACAAGCACCAGAAAAGTTAAATGGCAGTCCTACAGGGGTATTCGTCGGGCTGTCTATGGATGACTACGCACAACTGAGCTTTTATGGCGATCGCACTCAAATTGATGCCTACAATACTTTAAGTATTCTCAGAAGTATGGCGGCTGGGCGTTTGGCTTACGTCTTGGGTCTGCAAGGAGCTACCATGCAGTTAGATACAGCTTGCTCGTCTTCGCTGTTAGGGGTGCATCTAGCTTGCCAAAGCCTTCGTTCTCAAGAATGTAATATGGCTTTAGCTGGTGGTGTCAACCTGATTCTCTCACCAGATCCTTCCATTGGTCTGTGTAAATTAAAAGCCTTATCTACTGATGGTCGCTGTAAAACTTTTGATGCCAGCGCCGATGGTTACGGACGCGGAGAAGGATGTGGCATAGTAGTACTCAAACGTTTATCTGATGCTTTAGCTGATGGCGATCCTATCCTGGCATTGATTCGGGGTTCAGCATACAACCATGATGGCTCTAGTAATGGTCTGACAGCCCCCAATGGTTCGGCTCAAGAAAAATTACTTCGCAAAGCCTTAGAAAATGCCAATGTCCAAGCCCATCAGATTCAATATGTGGAAACTCACGGGACTGGCACACCTTTGGGAGATCCAATCGAGGTGTTAGCCTTGGGAGCAGTATTAGGTCAAGGTCGCTCCCAAGACAATCCCCTAACTATTGGTTCTGTCAAAACTCAGGTTGGTCATTTGGAATCAGCCGCCGGAGTTGCTGGATTAATGAAAGTTGTGTTAGCTCTCCAGCACGCAGAGATACCGCCACATTTACATTTACAACAACCTAATCCCTATATTCCTTGGGAAAAACTGCCGCTTGTAGTGCCGACTCAGCCCACACAATGGCCATTAGGGGCAGATGGACGACGACTAGCTGGGGTCAGTTCCTTTGGCATGAGTGGTACAAATGTCCATCTGATTTTGGAAGCAGCACCAGAAATTAAATTAGTACAGGCAAAAACTGAGCGTCCACTTCATCTTTTGAGTTTATCGGCGAAAACTGAATCAGCACTACAGTCACTTGTCAGCCGCTACGAATCCTTTTTGGCAGGTGATAGCAAAATAAATATAGCAGATATTTGTTTCAGCGCGAATACAGGGCGATCGCATTTTGACCATCGTTTGGCTGTTGTCGCTGAATCTACTCAAGACTTACGTCAACAATTGGCGGCTTTTGCAGCAGGTAAAACCCCCGCCGTGAGCGGACAATTACACAACAAAAAGCGCCCGAAAATTGCCTTTCTGTTTACCGGACAGGGTTCTCAGTATATAGGTATGGGGCGAGAACTCTACGAAACCCAACCGACATTCCGGCAAACTTTAGATCGTTGTGATGAAATTCTCCGTCCTTATTTAGAACAACCTTTACTATCAATTCTCTATCCTGAATCTGGGACTAGCCCTCTGAATGAGACCGCCTACACCCAACCAGCTTTATTTGCCCTAGAGTATGCAGTCTCCCAATTATGGAAATCTTGGGGCATAGAACCTGCGGTAGTTATGGGTCATAGCTTGGGTGAATATGTTGCCGCTTGTATAGCTGGAGTTTTTAGTCTGGAAGATGGGCTAAAATTGGTTGCTATCCGCGCTCGCCTCATGCAGTCACTACCTCAAGATGGGGCAATGGTCAATATATTCGCCTCCCAAGCGCGAGTATTGGCAGCTATTCAACCTTATACTCATCAAGTATCGATTGCTGCCATTAACGGGCCGGAAAGTGTCGTTATTTCTGGACAGCATCAAGCAGTCGCAGCCGTGATGTCTACTCTGCAAAGCGAAGGCGTTAATAGTGTCAAGTTAAACGTTTCCCACGCCTTCCACTCTCCTTTAATGGAACCAGTGTTGGCGGAATTTGCGCGCATTGCCTCAGAAGTCAGCTTTTTATCTCCTAATATCAAACTGATTTCTAATCTTACCGGCACAGTAGTGACCACAGAAATCACCAATGCGGAATATTGGGTCAGACATTTGCGCCACTCAGTGAGATTTGCTTCTGGGATGGAAACCCTTGAGCAGCAAGGTTGTGAAATTTTTCTAGAGGTCGGGCCAAAACCAATTTTACTGGGAATGGGTCGTAAGTGTCTCCCTGAAGGAGTAGGAATTTGGCTCCCTAGTTTGCGCCCAGGACAGTCGGATTGGCAACAGCTACTTCAGAGCTTGCAGGAATTATACTTGCGTGGGGCATCAATCAACTGGTCTGGCTTTGATCAAGATTATCCCCGTTGTCGCCTAGTACTGCCAAATTATCCCTTCCAGCGCCAGCGCTATTGGGTTGAGACATCCCATCGCCAACAGACTTTACCCGCCAAGACTAGCAAAATTCTCCATCCTGTACTTGGTCAACGGCTAAAATTACCATTTTCTCCAGAAATTCGCTTTGAAACCCAATTTAGCCTCAATTCGCCTGCTTACCTAGAGGATCATCAATTAAACGAAGTCAGAATAGTTCCTGGTGCATCTTATATCTCGATGCTTCTATCCGCAGTTAAGGAGGCTTTCCCCAACGAATCTTGCATCATCGAAGATTTGTTATTTCAAAATACGCTGGTTTGCCCAGATGACGGCAGTACAACAGTTCAGTTAGTTTTGACACCCCAAACAACAGAAGAGACTTCCTTTCAAATTATTAGTTTTTTAGGTGGAGAAGCAGAAAACGAAGTTAATTGGAAAACACACGGCACAGGAAAAGTCCGGCTGTTCTCGCCAGTACCCAATTTTGTAGATGTGGCAGAAGTCAAGGCTAGATGTTCTCAAGTTTTATCGGGAACGCAGTTTTACTCTAGTTTTCAAGCAGTTGGCTACAGTTGGGGAACTTCATTTCAATGGCTAGAAAATATTTGGCATCAGGATGGAGAAGCTGTATGTCAAATGAAACTGCCTCAGTTACCAGACGAACTCGATAACTATCAACTTTATCCGGGATTAATTGATTCATGCTTGCAACTACTCAACGTTTGCTGGGATGTTAATCCTGCCGAGCAAGTCCAGAATGACTATATGTACATTCCCTTTAGCATCGGTAGCTTTAGATTCTATGGTCGTTCCCATCCTGGTCATCAACTATGGTGTCATGGTCAAAAAACACCAACATCTAATCAGCAAAGCTTAACGGGTAATGTACATCTGTTCGACCAAAATGGGCAGTTAATCGCCGAAATCATCGGTTTTGAAGTGAGGAAAGTTCGTCGGGCAACTTTGCTGCAAAGTCTGCAAAAAGATTTAGGTGATTGGCTGTATGAAGTAGCTTGGCAATCAAAACCTCGTGAGCAAAATCATCAATTGGCACAGGCACAAGAAGGAAGTTGGCTGATATTTGCTGATAAGCAAGGAACGGCGGTTAAGTTAGCAAAACTACTCAAAGAACGTGGCGATCGCACTATCTTAGTTTCTCCTGGTACAGAATATCAAGCCGATGCAGAACATTACTACATCAATCCCTCAGAACCACAAGATTTTCAGAGGTTAATTCAAGCAAGCTTAGGTAATAACCAACCTTCCTGCCGTGGGGTAGTATACCTGTGGGGGCTGGAGCATGAAAGCATTGTTGATTTCCAAGATACCCAGGTTACTGGCTGTGGTTATGTGCTGCATTTGGTTCAAGCTTTAGCAAAATCAACCTGGTCTAAGTCTCCCCGTTTGTGGTTAGTTACCAGAGGAACCCAGCCAGTAGAGCCAATGTCCGATTCCTTAGCCATAACTCAGGCTGCTTTGTGGGGCTTGGGACGTGTTATTCCCTTGGAACATCCAGAATTGTCCTGTGTGCGGTTGGATTTAGACCCAGTTGGTAATGGGAACGAAATTGAAGAATTATTAGCAGAGTTGTGCTTCCCAGACCAAGAAGACGAAGTTGCATTCCGTCAAGGAGTGCGGAAAGTTTCCCGGTTGGTGCGTCGCCAAGCTCAAACCCCGGCGAATCAACTGGCAATTGGTGAAGATGGGACTTATTTGATTACAGGTGGTTTAGGGGCGCTAGGGCTGCAAGTTGCTCAGTGGATGGTATCACAAGGAGCGAAAAACTTAGTTTTAACTGGCAGGCGTGGAGTTGTTGGTGATACTCAAGTAGCTATCAATCAACTACAGCAAGCAGGGGCAAAAGTTCTAGTTGTCACAGCAGATGTGTCCAACACGGAAGATGTGGCTCAGATGTTAGAGGCAATCAAAGCTAACTATCCACCTCTACGGGGTATTTTTCACGCGGCTGGTGTCTTAGATGACGGGGTATTACTGCAACAAAATTGGAGCCGCTTTGCTAAAGTGCTTGCTCCCAAGGTGCAAGGGGCATGGAATCTGCACACATTGAGCAAAGACCTACCTTTAGATTTCTTTGTCTGCTTCTCCTCGGTCGCCTCATTACTTGGTTCACCCAGCCAAGGAAACTATGCAGCCGCTAACGCATTCATGGATGCCTTAGTTCATTATCGTCGAGGTTTGGGTTTGCCAGGTTTGAGCATTAACTGGGGGCCTTGGGCAGAAGTTGGGATGGCAGCAGATTTAGATAGTCGTAGCCAACAGCGAATAGCTGAGAGTGGTTTTACTACCATGTCTTCAGAACTGGGATTGCAACTACTGGGAGATTTATTGAGACAATATGCCACCCAAGTTGGTGTGATGTCAGTTAATTGGGCGAAATTCCTCCAGCAATTCCCACCAGGAGGCGCAGCACCGTTAATTTCCGATTTAGCTCCCCAAACCCAGCCACAAACAAATTCTGCACAATCAGCCAAACAACTTGAACTTCTGCGTCAATTAGAGGAAACTATTGCTAGCGATCGCCAGAATATTTTAATTGCTTACATTCAAAGTGAGGTTGCCCAAGTTCTCAGGTTTGAAGCAGCTTATCAACCAAATCCGCAACAGGGCTTTTTCGATATGGGGATGGACTCTCTCATGTCCATCGAGTTGAAGAACCGACTAGAAACCAGTGTCGGAAATTCTCTACCTTCGACTTTGACCTTTGAATATCCCACAATTGAATCTTTAGCTGAATATCTGCTCAACAATGTAATTTCCTTGAATGTAGCAGAGCCAGTTGTGGTGGAGCCGCAAATAGAGACTGAAGTGCAAAATGATTTGTTAATAGATATTCAGCAATATTCTGAAGACGAATTAGCAGCATTAGTTGACCAAGAATTAGAGGCTTTGCTGGGTGTCTGAAGTAATTTTACTTGTGAACTTGCGTAAATCACCTGCTTAACTCTGATAAGTCTACAAAAGACATTCATCTATTTATTTACACAGCTAAATGAGTCTGGCTTCAGACTCAATTTCTTTGTCTATTAATTACGCAATTTCTTAAAATGAGTAACACTTCAGACATCAACCAATTATCTCCATTACAACGTTCAGTTTTAGCCTTAAAAGAAATGCGTGCCAAGTTGGACGCAGTGGAGAACGCCAAGACAGAACCAATCGCCATTATTGGGATGAACTGTCGCTTTCCTGGGGGAGCCGACTACCCTGAGAAATTCTGGGAATTACTCCACAATGGGGTAGACACTATCACTGAAGTTCCGGCTGACAGATGGGATGTAGATGAGTATTACAATGCAAATCCCAACACTCTGGGGAAAATTTACACTCGCTATGGTGGGTTTATTAAACAGGTAGATCAATTTGATCCTCATTTCTTTGGACTTTCCCCTCTAGAAGCAGCCAGCATGGACCCCCAACATCGGTTACTTTTGGAGGTAGGCTGGGAAGCCGTCGAAAACGCCGGACAATCCCCAGAGGAATTAAACGGCAGCCAGACGGGAGTCTTTATGGGACTCTTTATGGAAGATTATTCCCGATTTAACCTATATTCTGGCGATCATAACCGCATTGATGCTTACAGCAGTTTAGGAAATGCTCGGAGTATTGCCATCGGTCGCCTAGCTTATGTCCTGGGCTTGCAAGGGCCTGTGATGCAGTTAGACACGGCTTGTTCTTCTTCATTGCTAGCGGTTCACCTGGCGTGTCAGAGCTTGCGTTCAGGTGAGTGCAATATGGCTTTAGCTGGTGGAGTCAATTTGATATTAGCACCGGAAGCCTCTATTGGTCTGAGTAGAATGAGGGCGCTGGCTCCAGATGGTCGTTGTAAGACCTTTGATGCCAAAGCCGATGGTTATGTACGTGGAGAAGGCTGCGGCATAGTTGTACTCAAGCGTTTATCAGATGCGATCGCCAACAATGATAATATTTTGGCTGTGGTGCGAGGCTCGGCAGTTAATCATGACGGTGCTAGCAGTGGTCTGACAGTACCCAATGGGCTAGCTCAGGAGAAATTGATTAATCAGGCACTCACCAACGCTAAGGTAGCACCAGAACAAATTAGTTATGTAGAAACCCACGGTACAGGCACATCTTTGGGAGATCCCATTGAAGTGAGAGCTTTAGGCTCAGTGTTGTGTCAAGGACGTTCTCCAGAGCAACCTTTGCTGATTGGTTCCGTAAAAACTCAGTTGGGTCATTTAGAATCAGCTGCCGGAGTTGCCAGTTTAATGAAAGTGGTGCTGGCTCTACAAAACGCAGAGATACCGCCACATCTGCATTTACAACAGCCCAGCCCTCATATTCCTTGGGACAAACTTGCGGTGGCTGTGCCAACTAAGCCAACTCCATGGCCAGCAGTCAACGGGAAACGCTTGGCTGGGGTTAGTTCTTTTGGTATGAGTGGTACTAATGCCCATCTGATTATCGAAGAAGCACCAAAATTGAAATTAGAGCCGCCGAAAACTGAGCGTCCACTCCACCTGCTGAGTTTATCGGCCAAAACTGAGGCAGCACTACTGGCAATGGCTAGCCGTTATGAATCTTTTTTAACATCCCATCCAGAAACATCTTTAGCAGATATTTGTTTCACAGCCAACACCGGGCGATCGCATTTTGAACACCGTCTTGCTGTTGTCGCTGCATCTAACGCAGACTTGCGCGAACAACTCACAGCTTTTGCTAGCCAAAACCAGACCAGTACATTAGTCAGTGGTCAAGCACAGAAGAAGCGTTCCAAAGTAGTGTTCATGTTTACAGGGCAAGGTTCTCAGTATGTGGAAATGGGACGGCAACTTTACGAAACCCAGCCGACGTTCCGTAAGACTTTAGACCGATGCGACGAAATTTTGCGTCCCTATCTTCAGCAACCTTTGTTGTCAGTACTTTACCCCACATCTGATGTTACTTCCCCATTGAATGAAACAGCATATACTCAACCAGCATTGTTTGCTTTAGAGTACTCACTCGCCCAAATGTGGAAATCTTGGGGAATTGTACCAGATGCCGTTATGGGTCACAGCGTGGGTGAATATGTAGCCGCTTGTGTTGCTGGAGTGTTCAGCTTGGAAGATGGGCTGAAATTAATCGCCGAGCGGGGGCGTTTAATTCAATCTCTACCCCAAAATGGCATGATGGCGGCAGTGTTCACCAATGAAGCACGGATGAATGGCATTTTAGCTGCTTACACTGGGCAAGTGGCAATTGCTGGGATTAATGGCCCAGAAAATATCGTTATTTCGGGAGCCAGAGAAGCTGTCCAAGCCGTGCTGAAAGAATTGGCAACTCAAGGAATTAACGCCCAACCATTGCAGGTTTCTCACGCTTTCCACTCCCCTTTAATGGCTAGTATCCTCGATCCCTTTGAGCAGATAGCTAGCTCGGTGCAGTTTCAAGCGCCGCGTATTCCCCTCATCTCGAATTTGACTGGACAAATACTTAAATACCAAGAAATTCCCAATGCAACTTACTGGCGACAGCATTTGAGAGAAGGAGTAAGATTTTATGCCGGCATCAAGACGCTACATGAACAAGGGTATGAAATCTTTGTAGAAATGGGGCCGAGTACCACATTAGTCGGCATGGGTAAAAGATGCTTGCCAGAAGGTACAGGCACTTGGCTAACTTCTTTGAAAAAAGGACAACCAGACTGGTCACAATTGCTTGCTAGTTTAAGTGAGTTGTACATCAGGGGTATAAAAATCAATTGGACTGCATTTGACCAAGGTTATCAGCGCCGCCGCCTGGCACTACCAACCTACCCATTTCAACGCCAACGCTACTGGGTGGAAAACCTCTCTCCAAACCTCTCTCCTACGAGGAGAGAGGCTTTGAATTCTCCCCCTTCCCTACAAGGGAAGGGGGCTGGGGGGTTAGGTTTGACTTCAGCTATTCCCCAAGTCAAAGCTTTGCCAAGAATTCCTTTGGCTGTACCATCGAATTGGTTTCATAGTTGGCAATGGACTCCAGAGGTGTCAAGCCAATCTCAAGATATTCCTTCAGGGGCAATTGTGATCTTTAGCGATCGCCACCAAGTAGGAGAAAATTTAGAAAAGCTGTTCGATTCTAAAAAGTACACGACATATTTTGTCACTCCAGGGGAGAGCTTTAAGCAAACAGCACAACATTTCACTATTAATCCGGCATCCGTTGAAGACTACGAACAACTGATTCAAAATATCAAAACAGACGGTGTTACAGTCACCGCAGCCGTGCATCTGTGGAACTATAGTTTGTGGGCAACATCCCCAGAACAACTACTAGAAAATGACCGCCTGCTCAATGAACGCGTTTACAGTCTTTTGTTTTTGACACAGGCGCTAGTCAAATATTACCCAGCCTCTCCCCTCAATTTCTTAGTGGTAACTCAAGGTGCTTATCCAATATCTCCAAATGATTCCCTACACGGTGTACATCAATCTATGGCAGGTGTACTGGCGCAGGTGGTGGCACAAGAAAATCCTCAGATTCAAGCCAAAGTCGTAGATTTTAACCAGGATGTTTATCTGCCAGAAAAATTAGCCGATATTTTGTTCCAGGAAATGAAGGCAGTCCCTACTGGTGAAGGTATCGTTGCTATCCGTCATGGTCAACGGTTGAGCCGTACCTTGGAAAAAATTAATGTACCTACAGATAACAATTCTCTACCTTTATCGCCTGGAGAAACCTGGTTGATTACTGGTGGTACAAGTGCTGTCGGGACAGAAATAGCCTTAGCTATGGTTCATCAAGTACCCATCAATTTGGTGCTAACAGGTCGCCATCCCCTCCCCCCCAAACAAGAATGGCAATCTGCTAGTCATGATGCCTCGACTCAGCAACGTATCCAGGCAATTGAGCAACTAGAGCAACTGGGAGCCACAGTCATGTATCAGGCTGTGGATGTGACAGATGCCTTGGGGATGAAGCAATTAATTGAGAGCATCAAATCTCGCTTTGGTAATCTGGATGGAGTCATCCATGCGGCGGGTGCAGTTGACCACAGCACATTTAAACTACTGCAAAAACAACCTGCCTCAATCACCAAAGTTTTAGCCCCAAAAGTCCAGGGAACCATCATCCTTGATACTGTTACCCGCAACGAGCCCCTGAAATACTTTGTGTTGTTGTCCTCTGTTTCCGCTTCTAAAGCCGAATGGGGAACCGGCATGGGCGATTATGCCGCAGCCAACACTTTTCTCGATAGTTATGCTGTCTACCGAACACAGCATGGTGGTCAAGGACGCTCTTTGGCTCTGAATTATTCTCTATGGAGCGATCGCGGTATGGGCGCTCTTTTAGGAGCATCAACTTTATTAATGGTAAAATCCAAAGGTTTAAATCCTCTGGAACCAGAGCCAGCTGCTAATGCCTTTATTAAAGCTCTATCTTTGGATGCTTCTGGTGTAATTCACATCATTGACTTAATTGCTCAAGCCACCCCAGAAATAGCACCAAAATCCTCCACGAGCCAACCACAAACTAAATCTCGCAATCTGCGACAGCTTGTCCGAGAAGTTTTGCTGCAACATTTACGTATTCCGGAAGCACAGGTGGAAGGACACAAAACTTTCCAAGAAATGGGGTTAGATTCTGTTGGGACTGTAGAAGTTGTCCAACATTTAGGGACAACTCTGGGTGAGGAATTATTTCCAACTTTGCTGTTTGAATATCAAACACCAGATGACCTGGTAGATTATTTACAAAGCAAGTACGGTTATTCTGTGAAGACTAGCACGAGCGCGACAGACCACGCCCCGACTAGCCCGGAAGCCGAAAAATCAGCGCCCCCAAATGTCGCCACCCAGGAAAAATACCAAGACTTTCCTGAACAAGACATTGCTATCATCGGCATGGCTTGTAAAATACCAGGTGCTAATAACTTAGAACAGTACTGGGATTTACTCAATGCAGGCCGCTCCGTCATTCAAGATGTGCCTCAAGACCGTTGGTTCAACCAACACTACTTTGAAGCCAAAGGAAACTCTCCACAAGCAAAAATATCCAAACGTGGATGCTTTGTAGATAGTCCCTTCGACTTTGACCCGATGTTCTTTGGCATCTCTCCCAAGGAAGCTACGGCGATGGACCCACAACAAAGGTTGTTCTTAGAGCTTTCTATGCAGGCCTTACAACAGGCAGGCTACGGCGGCAAATATCGCCCAGATAATATCGGTGTGTTTGTTGGTTGTGGACAAAATACTTACATCGAACACTTCACCAATTATCAGTATTACGAGGAATTACGTCAGCGCTTGCAAGAGAGTTCTTGGTTTGATCACCTTCCTGCTGAAGATCGTCAGCATTTGCTCAATACCCTCTCCCAAGTATTGCAACCAAGCGAAATTCTCCCTGAGTCAGCAGCAGGTAACGAGGTCAACGAATTAGCGGCACGAGTTAGCCATTGCCTAAACCTTAAGGGGCCAAGTATGGCAGTTAGCACAGCTTGTTCTTCTTCTCTGGTGGCATTACATATTGCTTGCGAAAGCCTACGTTCCGGTCAAACTGGCATGGCAATCGTCGGTGGGGTTAATTTAAATCTCAGTCCTAGTCCCTTCACTTTTTTACGTAAGGCACAGGCTCTTTCTGTAAGTGGAACCTGCTATCCCTTTGACCGCCGTGCCAATGGCATTGTTTTAGGAGAAGGTGCAGGTGTATTAATTATCAAACCACTCAAGCAGGCTTTGGCAGACGGTGACTTGATTCATGCTGTAATTAAAGGTTCCGCAGTTAATAATGACGGTCATTCTCAAGGGATAACTGCTCCCAATCCCAAAGGTCAAGCGGAAGCCATCCGCCAAGCTTACAACAGTTGTGGCGTAGACCCCCGGACTATCTCCTACATTGAAACTCACGGTACAGGCACTCTCCTGGGCGATCCAGTAGAAGTAGAAGGGATGACACAAGCTTTCCGTAGCTTTACTGATGAAAAGGGATTCTGTACCATTGGTTCGGTTAAATCCTCCATTGGTCATTTGCTGTCTGCTTCCGGTATTGTCAGCCTGATCAAAGTGGTACTGGCCATGCAGAACGGCAAAATTCCCCAAACTGTAGGTTTTGAGGAGCCTAATCCCCATATCAATTTTGCGGACACACCTTTTGCTGTGGCGGGTAAGAGTATACCTTGGTCGCCAAATGGCAACCCATTACGTGCAGGTGTGAATGGATTTGGATTTGGTGGCACGAATTGTCACGTTATTCTTGAGGAATCTCCGGTAGGAGCTAATTTACAGTCCCAGGTCACAAGTTCTTCTCCTGATTTGTTATGTCTGACTGCACGGAATCAACAAGCACTGCAAGAAGTAGCTAGACAACTACGCGAACACATCATTCATCATCCTGAACAAGAATCTTCCCAAATCTGTTTTACTCAGAATAATGCCCAGAAGGAATTACCTTACAAGGCGGCTTTAGTAGTCAATGACCGCCAACATCTGCTCAATTACTTGGAGGCTATCTGTTCCGCACAAACACCAGCAGGTATATATACAGGTCGAGCTAACCCCCAGCGTACAACACCGTTTCATTTAGTATTAGATGGAACTATTGCGATCGCTCTCGCAGAAGTAGAAACTTTAGGTCAACGTTTCCCCCAATTCCAAGTAGCTTACAATAGCGTGCGTGCCGGATTAAATAAGATGAGCGAACAGGCACATATATTTGCGGTGCAGTACGCTTGGGGACGCTTGTTGATGTCTTTGGAATTACAACCCACTAGTTTATTAGTAGAAAAAATCGGTATCCTAGTAGGAGCTACGCTGCGGGGAATGTTGACATTAGAGCAAGCGATCGCTTTGCTCCTACAAATAGAAGGACAAAAAGGTCTGATTGCTCATAATGTTTCCGCAAAAGAACGGTTAGCATCAACCTGGACTTGTCCATTAGTGACTTCACAAGGAATTTTCAGCCATTCTGACACGATTTCCCCGGCTCAACTGGTAGCCCTGGTGCAAGTATCTGAACAGTTAAATGTAGATGCGTGTCAAGATGTCATCTCCAAAGAAAGTGTTTATTTACACTTAGGAGATTCATCAGCTCTCAAAGAAAAATTAGCAAGTTTGGATGAACTGGGAGTCTGGATATATCTAGACAAAGGACAACCAGTGGTGGGACGTGTGTTGACAAGTCTGGCCAGGTCTTATGTAGCCGGGGTGAGGTTTAATAGCATACTCTTATTTCCTCAAGGTCTACGTCGGGTGCTGCTGCCTACTTATCCTTTCGAGCGTAAAACCTACAGAGTATCATTAGTTGATAGCACTCAGG
Organism: Desmonostoc muscorum FACHB-395; assembly: GCF_014698035.1. Lineage (GTDB taxonomy): Bacteria > Cyanobacteriota > Cyanobacteriia > Cyanobacteriales > Nostocaceae > Nostoc > Nostoc muscorum_A. The sequence goes on along the minus strand of NZ_JACJSF010000005.1, from coordinate 87,714 downwards.
AAAATCAAGCAACCTCCATACCTGCGGCTGAATTATTACCACCACGCCTAGACAATCAGCATCAGTCAAATGCCAAAGTTTTGGAAACCCATCCAGTAACAGTAGCCCAAACTCGACTATTGCCTATAGAACAACTATCTCCACTCACAGACAGTCAACGCCAGTCAAGTTACGCTAAGTTGGCTGAGGACTTGAAGATTGTGGACAATAGCCAACAGCCACGACTATTGCCCATAGAAAAACCATCCCCACTCACAGACAGTCAACGCCATTCAAGCTACACCAAGCTGGCTCAGGATTTGAAGATTATGGACAATAGCCAACAGCCGAGGAATCCGGTAGCAGTAGCCCAAACTCGACTGTTGCCAATGGAACAATTGTCTCCACTCACGGACAGCCAACGCCAGTCAAGTTACATCAAGCTGGCTCAGGATTTGCAGAGATTTGGTAAATAGGCTGAAGTTATTAGTATAAAAAACTCTACCCCCTTGTCCTAGATTTCTCACAAGTGAGAAATCTAGGAGTGTGGGAGGTGTGGGAGGTGTGGGAGGTGTGGGAGGATGGGGAAGAAGTCTTACCCCCCACACTCCCCACACTCCCCACACTCCCCTGCCTACACTATCGTGAGAAATCCGGGCTTGTGGGTAAAGTTTCATCAGAGGTCTGTAGTCAGTGGCAGAACAGCTAATAACTGACCACTAACACCCACAGAGCAATAAAACTTCCAAAATTAGTTAGGAAGTAATAGACAAAGAAAGCTAACCCTTTGTTTTATTGCTCCTAACTTTTTGCATAAATAGCTCAGATCAAGGCGATAAGTAACATAACAAGAGCGAAGATTAATTTTTCTCGTAATTCTTATCCATTCAAATTTAGTTTTGTATGAATAACTAGACTTAAAAACAATACTTACTTAATTAGGTAAGATGTTGGAAATTTTTATTGCGAACATTATTCTTTTTAGAGGATGCAATGAGTACTAAGAGCTTAGAATTGCCTATTTTCTCCCTAGTTGCCAAAATTACTGGACATGATGCCGAAGAATTAGAACGAGATATGTTTTTGGAGGGTAACTTAGGATTAGATTCCATCAAAATGATGGAACTATTGAATGGATTAGTAGCACTAATTCCCCAAGAAAGACAACCCGAATTTATGGAAACATTGCCTTTGCAAAATTTGATGCAATTGCAAACTTTGGGCGATGTCGTGCAAATAGCTGATAAGTGCTTAGTTTCCCAAATAGATAATTCTGATTCTTCACCATCTGCAAGTATTATCAATCAAAAGGAGCAGAAAACAGAGAAGGTTGAGATTCTTTCTGGACAATATTTTCATTTACTCGGTCATTGGGTAGTAAATTCAATTAGCTTATTTTCCACTCTCCGTTTACGAGGCAATTTTGATTCAAAAGTTGCTTGGCAGTCGTGGAAAGACTTACTGGCTCGTCACCCTATGCTGCGATCGCGCTTTATCATTCCTCCCGATACTACCAGATTCAAGGATTACGAAATGGTAGTTATGGAAAACCCCACTCCTCCTGATATACCCGTTACTGATATCAGGCATCTTCATAGTGAGGCTCAAGAACAATTAATTAATGATGAATTGCATCGCTGCCTCAATTATGAATGGCAAATGACAGAGTGGCCACTACATCGATTTTTTGTTTTTCGGCTGGAAGATTCAGTCTATCAACTGGTGTTAGCTAACGAGCATCTCATTTCTGATGCCCTAGGATGTCATGTTATCTTACGCGAATTTATGGAAATTTACCGCGCTCATGTCTGTGGTGAACAACCTAATTTGCAGCCGCCTACAACCGTCCAAGATTACAGCGAATTGGTGCAATCAATTAATGCTTGGCAAGACCCAGAAGAAGATAAAGCACTGGTCGAGTATGTAAATCGGCGAGGTAAAGATTCTTACTTGTGGAACCCAACAGGAAATGCCATCACATCCCTGTGTCCAAAGTTCCATAACCGCAGATTTTCTTTAGGAAAGACCATTACTAATCAATTAATTGCCCAAACTCGTGAATGGCGATTACCACTGAACTCCCTACTAGTGGGTGCGTTTGTGCGGGCTGTTGCCAAGTTTGAGAAGTCTAAAAACGAACCGATTATGGTTCAAGTTCCCACCAGTGGGCGGGTTTATCCTGGCATAGATGCTTCTGATGTGGTGGGTAGTTTTGCTCAGAATTTGTCCATTAGCCTAGACTTACCAGCACCGAATGAAGATTGGCAACGGTTGTTAAACCGCGTTCATCAGGAAATCCAACAAGGGTTAGTTAACGGTTATGACCGCGCCCAAACTCGTCAAATGGCGATCGCTTTCCGAGATAATATTGTTTTAGAAGATGGCAAAATCCCTGAGCGGATGTTACCCATGTATCGCCGCATACTGAAATCAAATTTATACTGTCCATTTACAGGACAGACTCATATTAAAAACAAATATGGCCCCATAGATGTAATCGATTATCGCGCAGGTGGTATTAATGCGGCGGGAACAATTGATATATTGCAAGAAATATTTGACGACAGTTTACATTTGTTCGCTAGCTACGATAGTAACTTTTTCCCTGAGTCTGTTATCGATGAATTGATGCAGGAATACATTACCCAAATCCAGGAATTAGCTTCACTAAAAATCCCATCTCAACAATTAACACAGCCACTGCCCAAGACACAAACAGATGTAAATATAGCCCAGCTTCTGCAAGAAATCGCCACGGAAATCTGCCATTCTCAGATTACTGACAATGATATGGCTAAGGATTTGGAAGCAGAATTGGGAATGGATTCTTTGGAACTCATCCGCATTGTTACGAGGTTAGAAAAACGGTTAGGCAAAGTAAATCGTCAAGCCTTGCTTTCTTGTCGCAGTCTGCAAGAAATGGCTGTGCTGCTTGGGAAGAAACAATCATCTTCTTTACAAAACCAATCAGTTGTCAACAATCAACAACCCCAAGAAATTCCTTACTGGGAAATTATCGAGCAAGCCAAGCGTACTCCTAATGCCATAGCGGTGACAGATGGGGAAACTCAAATTACCTACGCAGAGTTGAACCGTCTTTCTAATCAGGTGGCTAATTATTTGCAGGCTCAGGGAGTGAAACCAGGCGTGTTTGTGGGAATCATGACACGACGCGGGCCTTTAATGTTTGTGGGTATTCTCGGTATTCTCAAAGCAGGCGGAACTTATGTTCCTTTAGATCCTATATATCCTCATGAACGGATTAAGTACATACTAGAACACGCCCAAATCGGAATTTTGCTAACAGAAGATCGCTTGACAAACAAGTTAGCAGAATGTCTGACTGAGCAGTTACCGTTAAATACTTTAATGTTCTTAGACGAGGGTATTTTTGAGCAAGGTAAAGCTTGGACACAGTTAAACAAAAAGACTTGGGCGCGTTGTTCAGACATAGCTCCTGCCAATGTTAATACTCCTGATGACTTGATGACAGTACTGTACACCTCTGGTTCTACAGGTAAACCTAAAGGAGTGATGCTCAACCATCGGGGTTACATGAATCGCCTGGTTTGGATGCAGAATGCTTTTCAATTGCGTTATGGCGATCGCGTTGCCCAAAAAACATCTTGCTGTTTTGATATATCAGTATGGGAAATATTTTGGCCTTTGATGGTGGGAGCTACTGTTTATTCTGTGGAAACAGAAACAGTCAAAAATCCTTGGCTCTTAGCACAGTGGATTAAAGACAACCAAATCAATGTCATGCACTTTGTTCCTTCCTTATTTGGAGAATTTTGTAATGCTTTAGAATCAGAATCATGGACTTTTCCCGATTTGCGTTGGTTAGTCTTTAGTGGCGAAGCTTTACCTGTGCCTTTTGTACAGCGTTGGATTGATAAGTATGGCATGAGTGTTGGTTTAGCCAATCTTTATGGCCCCACTGAAGCTTCCATCGATGTCACAGCACACATTATTCGTCAACGTCCAGGCGAACAAGAAATCTGCATTCCTATAGGTAAAGCTATAGATAATGTGTATATCTTAATCTTGGATGAACAGATGCAGCCATTAGCCCCAGGAAAAATGGGAGAACTCTGGATTGGCGGTGTGCAATTGGCTAAAGGTTATCTCAAAGATCCACAACGCACAGCAGACGCATTCCGGCTTAATCCCTTTTCTCACGTTCCAGGGGAGTATTTATACAAAACTGGCGATTTAGCTATGGAATTGCCCGATGGCAGTTTCGAGTATCATGGACGCATTGACCACCAAATTAAAATACGTGGTTTCCGTGTAGAACTGGGTGAAATCGAAAGTGTTCTCAATAGCCATCCCGCCATTAATGAAGCTGCCGTTTTAGCTGTAGATTACGAAAATGGTCAAAAACGGTTAATAGCTTGCTTGGCTGGTTCTCAAGTAGACAATCAACAAATTAAGGAATTTTTGGCTCAACGCTTGCCTGATTACATGATTCCTCACCGATGGGAATGGCTAGCCAGTTTACCTAAAACCCACAATGGGAAGCTAGACCGCAAGGCTATTTTGGCAGCTATCACCCAAGAAAAGCCAACAGTATCCCAGGAATACTTACCTCTAGGCCCTGCTCAACGTTGGTTAGTGAAATACTTTGAGCCTCCATATCAATGGAATGGCTACACACGTTTTCTTTTCCATCAACCATTAGACGCAGAGATATTTAACCAAGCTCTCAATGTTGTACTGGAAATTCATCCTGCTCTACGGACTGTGTTTGTGCAAAGAGATCAACAATGGTGGCAACAGTTAATTTCCCCAGAGCAAAAGTTGAGTGCTGAATTCTACGATGGTAGTCATCTTACATCTGCACAGCGAGACAGTGAAATCCACAACCGGATACAAGAAATAGCTCAACAGTTTCAAATCGACCAATGGCCGCTGATGAAAGTCATCGCGATCAAGGTGAATGAATCCTGCTACGATATCTCGCTGGTTGGACATCATATTATCGGTGATTTGCTGAGTACTGGGGTGATTTTTAATGTCTTATGGTTGATCTACAGCGAATTGCTGGGGAACAAAACTCAGAGTTTTCAGCCTCTCCCTTCAATACCTTCTTATATAGACTATGTGCGTGTGCTGATGCAGGCGGAACAACAAGGAGCTTTGAGAAGTCATGTAGATTATTGGAAATCTCAATTTCCTTCTCAAGAATATACCTTCCAAGTTCCCTTTGACCATCAAAAAGGTGCTAATTTAGAGGCTTCCGCCGCCAGCGAAAAATTTACCCTGTCCAAAAACAGTAGTAACATTCTGTTACGTGAAGCTAAACAGTATTACAAATGTAATGTCTACACGTTGCTACTTTCTACCTTGTATCCGTTGATGGCTGAGTGGAGTGGACAACCTTGGGTAGTAGTTAGCCATCGCAGCCACGGCAGAAATCTAGATAGCAAGCATACGTTTTTAAATAGTGTTGGTAACTTTGCGATGAATTTCCCTGTCGGGGTTAATGTAGGACGTTCCATGAAGTGGGAGCAAACCACCAAGGAAATCCAAGCCAAATTTAACGAGTTACCGATGAATGGTGTAACTTTTGATTGGATTTCTGAGCAGCTTCCTCATCATGTTTATCCCGATAATAATCTCACACCAGTCAGAGCTAACTACTTAGGAAATCGTACTGCTCCCGCCTTAGAACTGTTTGAGTTTATTGAGGAAGATAGAGATAGTCGATTGTCCTCCCCTGACCAAAAACGGACAGCGTTACTAGAGTTTTTCTTCTCCATCACCGATGGCATTGTTCACTTAGAAATCGAATACTCTCGTAATTTCCATCTACCTGCAACTATTCGTGGACTTGGCGATCGCTATTTGGAACTTATGGCAGAGATGCTAGCCGTTGTACCTTTAGTAGGCAATGTTGTAGAAGTGACAAATCACTTTCACAAATCCTATTAGGGTGGCAAACTTTCCATCAGTCTTTCCCCTATTCGCCAGTACAGACGCAATTAATCGCGTCTGCAAGCCTTCCGCACTCCCTATTTTCAAGCTAGATTGCGGTATCTCTACAAAATATCACACCAGTGATAATATGATGCTGAAAATGCCAAAAAAGCTTCGTTAAAACCTCAAATATGCGTACTTATCAACTGTCTAAACTTATTGGACTCACCACCTTTGTAGCCTTATCTGCAACTGCACCAGCTCAAGCCGCAAACTTAAGCTTTGACTACAACCAACTACAATTTATTAAATCACGACCAACAGCATCTAGTAATTTTCTGGGGTTAAATGGATCACCGATTGAAAATCAAGGTTTTGTCCCTTTCTATAATCCAGATCCTTCGGCTCCAGATCACGGTCATAAGGAAATCGGTTTGAATTCGCGTCGAGATTTCCCCGGTTTCAACAACGCCCCATATTACGGAACTGGTCGCCAAGGAAGTCCGGAAGAACCTTCTAGCGGTGCTACCAGAATGACAAGTTTGATTAGCATTAATAGCTTCCCTACCTTTGGTCAATATCTGACAAATTATGGCATCCCACTCAATGATATTGGCTTTGTGTTTGGTCAAAAGAGCGATCGCGATTTTAACCAAACTTGGAATTTAGGTGCAGATATATTCGGTCAAGATTGGTACGCTGATCCTAATACACCGCTTGAGGAAAGAATTTATAAAGCTAATCCAAATGATGTTGAAATAGCACTCTACAGTGGCAATACTAAAATAGTCGACTTTGGATATTCTGATTTTTATTCAATTGTCGATTATGGTTCTACACCATCATTTGATGATGATTTTGAAAGTAGTTTTACCGACCCAATTGCAGCAAAAAAAGCATCTGACTTAGATCCATTGCTGGCAGGTTTAGCCACAGCTTTCTTAAATGATGTTAATGCTGCTGGTGGTGGAGTGCAGATAGTTAACGAGAACTTTGGAGAACTGGATATTAATTTTGCAAGCGGCAATGGATACGATATGATACTTCTGCCATACCCGATGCAAATTCGCGCAGTTGCGCTAAAAGCAGTTCCAGAAGCTTCTTTCTCTTGGGGAATATTTATGTTTGGAGTTTTGGTTGCTGTGTCCCAGCGCAAGAAACTACAGAACTGACAATTACCCATAATTAGTTTTAGTTATCAAAATTATCCCAATTGTTCCAAGTAGAGACATTGTATTGCAACGTCTCTACTACCTAATCAGGTGTTCCTTATCTCATGTAATCATGTCAAAAATAAATTCCTTTATGTCTATCAAAGCACTTTACCGAACTACTGGTCTGATATTAATTGTTGAAAGTCTACTGCTGTTTGTGCCGGTTTTTATTCTTGGTGCAGCAATCAACTGGCCAGCTAGCCTTGGTGAACCTGCTAGCATCATGTTGCCACTATTAATTAAAAAAGCTGAACCAGTCAGAATTGGTTATCTGATTTATCTTCTTTATTCACTACTTTTTTGGGTAGTAGCTTTATTAACTGCTCGTGTCGTTAGCAATGGGGAAACCAACCCTGTATGGCTCCAAGTGGCAACAGGTTTTGGAATCGCATCTACTGTCACTCGTTGCCTGGGCATTATTCGCTGGTTAGTACCAATGCCAGCTTTAGCGCAAGTCTATGCCGATCCTTCAATCTCTGCACAAACTCGTGAAGCGATCGCTGTTGTCTATAAAACCCTCAATGACTACGCTGGCTCGGTCGGTGAAGTATTAGGTGTTAGCCTGTTTACCGCATTGTGGTTAACAATTATCTCAATTTACTTATTGCGTTCAAGAACACTACCACGTTGGTTAGGAATCTTTGGGATCGTCGCTGCTCTGTTTTTGGCAACTCAATTAATAGAACTATTTGGGGTGGATTTAGGAGCATTTATTAGCGTGTCAGTAACTATGCTCCAACTCTGGTTTTTGGCCGCAGGTATAACCTTATTAAGACACAAAAACGTCCAAGTTTAAATGAAGCCTGGCATTATTATCTAAAAAAATAATTCTCCTAATATCAAAACCAACCCATGAACACAACAGAAGAACTCCATGTAATTTTTGGTACTGGCCCCCTAGCACAAGCCGTCATGCGCGAACTACTGACTCGGAAAAAACGGGTGCGTATGATTAACCGCAGTGGCAAAGCAGACGTACCCTCTAATGTGGAAATCATCGCCAGCGATGCTTATAATTCCGAAAATACACGAGCGGTTACTGCTGGAGCGACAGTCGTTTACCAATGCGCCCAACCAGCCTACACCCAATGGCCAGAGTTTTTTCCCTCATTGCAAGCTAGCATTGTCGAAGGGGTAGCCGCCAGTGGCGCAAAGCTTGTTGTGGGAGATAATCTCTATATGTATGGCCCTGTCAATGGTGCGTTGCAAGAAGATATGCCGAATGCTGCAACCACCCGCAAAGGGCGCGTCCGTGGGCAGATAGCAGAGGCGCTTTTGGATGCACACCGTAGAGGTATTGTACGAGTTGCTATTGGTCGAGCATCGGACTTCTATGGGCCACTAGTACTTGATTCTGTAATGGGCGATCGCATTTTTCCCTCTGTACTGACTGGGAAGCCTGCATCAGCGATCGGTGAAATTGACCTCCCTCATACTTATACCTTTATCGATGACTTTGGCAAGGCATTGGTGGTCTTAGGGGAACAGGATAAAGCATTGGGTCAAATTTGGCACGTACCTAATGCTGAGACTCTCACTACTCGACAATTTATCAACATAGCTTTTGAGGAAGCTGGACACCCACCAAAAATCAGTAAAATGGGTAAATTCATGATGCGACTAGGCGGAATTTTTATCCCAGAAGCTCGTGAAACCGTCGAAATGATGTATGAGTTTGATGAGCCATTTGTTGTAAATCATGATAAATACGTTCAAGCATTTGGCAACCATGCTACCCCTTTACGTGAAGCTATCCGACACACCTTGACATGGTATAGCGAACATCTCAAAACCTTAAAAACGTAAAAGTTAAGGTTAGCTCTGTCAAGGTTAGACTATCTCATTCTTTTTCCCTTATGGCAATGTTTATGACCATAAGGGAAGGGAACTGTGCTACTTCTCAGCTTAACGCTAAAGAGTGCAAGCTTTACACCCTCAATGACATTAATTTGGAACAGCAACAAAATAAAAAGTCACTGTACAGCAGTGGGTTAAGGGATGTTTGCATCAAGGATGGGAATCCTTCCCTTCTTTGGAGCTTTTGGGTACACTAGACCTAGAACCTGACCTAAAAATAATTCTTCTCTAGTTGCATAAACCTACAATATTTAACTGATTAGTATTTAACAATAAATCAGCGAACCTGGATTAACTTTTTCGCTAAAAACTATCAATTTTTGCACTATTTAAGGAGTAGATAAACTTGTGATTATTGTAATGAAACCCTTCACCCCATCTGCGGAAATAGAACAAGTAAATGAAGAAATTCGTCGCCATGAACTTACACCAGAAATCTGTGTAGGTCATCATAAAGTAGTAATCGGTTTGGTGGGAGATACCTCAGAACTTGATCCACGCCAGATTCAAAATTTGAACCCTTTTATAGAGCAAGTAATTAGGATTAAAAAGCCTTTCAAACGAGCTTCTTTAGAATTTCGTTACGGAGAACATAGTGAGGTTGTAGTACCAACACCTAATGGGCCTATAACTTTTGGGCAAAACCATCCTGTAGTTGTAGTTGCAGGCCCTTGCTCGGTAGAAAACGAAGAAATGATCGTCGAGACAGCCCAAGCGGTGAAAGAATGCGGTGTACAATTTTTACGTGGTGGAGCATATAAACCCCGTACATCACCTTATGCTTTCCAAGGTCACGGTGAGAGCGCTCTGGCTTTGTTAGCAAAAGCTAAAGAAGCTACAGGTTTAGGAATCATTACAGAAATCATGGACACAGATGACTTAGACAAGCTCATCGAAGTAGCAGATGTGTTGCAAATTGGGGCCCGAAATATGCAGAATTTTTCACTTCTCAAAAAACTAGGAGCTACCACTAAGCCAGTGCTACTGAAGCGGGGACTGTCAGCCACTATCGAAGATTGGTTGATGTCAGCAGAGTATATTTTAGCCGGAGGTAATCCAAATGTTATACTATGTGAGCGAGGAATTCGCACCTTTGACCGACAGTTTACAAGAAACACGCTTGATATATCTGCAATTCCAGTTTTGCGAACCCTGACCCACTTACCTATCATGATTGATCCTAGTCATGCCACAGGTAAGTCCGAATTTGTGCCAACTATGACAATGGCATCAATAGCTGCTGGTGCAGATTCCTTGATGATTGAAGTTCACCCCAATCCAGCTAAAGCACTTTCAGATGGACCTCAATCACTGACATTGGAAAGATTTAAAGAATTAATGCACGAAATAACTGCCCTAAGTAAATTCTTTGGTCGTTCGTCTCACAACAATAGTAAAAATCTAAAGCCAAAAGCTATCTCATTGGTGAGCTATTAAACATATTCATCTCCATCTAAAGTTAGTAGTGGTTTAGGACTTCCTTAAATCTTTAGCTGTCCTGTTGCTAATAAAAAAATTGAACTCTCAAGCCCTAGTAGAATCCTTAGTAGCTTTCATTGATGTCAACTTAGCAAAAAGAAAGCACTAGACATAAAGTTGGGGAGCAAAGATAGCAAGACAATGAGTTGTCAAAATGGCTACTTTTCGCACCAAAAAATAGGGAATTTAGACCGAAGAAAACAAATACAGGTGCCAGCTTCAGCAATAGAAAAAATAGAAGCAGAAATCTAAGTATTGCACTACTAATAGGTTGTTTGAAAAGTGTTTTATTGTGCCTTTATGCACTTTTAGATCCTCCCCCTTAAAAAAGGAGGAACCGGAATCTAAATCTCCCTTAAAAAGGGAGATTTAGAGGAATATAAAACTTTATGTTCTTGCGGTGCAAAGGTTATAAAAAATCTGCATCACAATCTTGTCTTGAAGTTGGATTTTAGCCTTTGTTACCAGTTGCACAAACATAGAGAATCAGGTTTAAAACTATTTTGCCTAGTCTTTCGGCAAGGCTTGCACGAACTTCTTTCTACGTTAAACTGCGTAATTTTTCATAATTACTAAAAGTTACCAAGAGCCAAAATTATTTGCACAATGACAGATGTAAACCAATGCTTTTCAAAATCATTCAAACCTATAAACCTAATTTTTTATTATTACAGCTTTAAAAACTATGTCTACTGTATCTAAGTTAACACAATTAAAAAAAGGTCTAGAAACAAGCGAAGTTCAGAAAGGGATGAAACTTATAGGATTACAGATTACAGAATTGGAACTAGATCAACTTGCATTTGGCAATACTATTTCGCTAGAAAACAGAAGATTAGGTGAAATCGGTTCAATATTTATACTAGCAGAAGCTCTTTCGGCAGTGAATTCAGTTCAAACAAATATTACTTTTCAAGACTTACCACAAACGCTTAAAGAGTTTTCTTGCTGTTACGGAGGAGTTCCAATCTACTGTTGGAATTCTGACTTAATCGGAAAGTGTTGTTTGACCCTAACTTTGCTAGATGGCAAGCCGGCAATTAGAGTTTCATCTCAAAACTTATAGCTTACCATTTCGTAAGTTGAAATTCAAAAAATGGGGGGGTCAATGGATATGGGTTGGGCATATTAAAAAATCCTGTAAACACCTCACATGTGGTTGCAGGGCTTAGGTGTAGTGAGATGTGCTGTTTTTCGGACTTTTAGATTGTAGAAAAGGATTTGAAACGGATTAAACAACTACAGCGGGATATCTGGATAATCCTAGGGGATAGTTCGAGACGGCACTAAAATGTGTTTATACTTACATAAATACTTAACAGTCATATCTACCTAAAGGAACTATGAGAACTTTTAAAAATATGAGATATTCTAGTTCGAGAACAAAACAAATTTTACTTCCCCTGCATACTACACTAATTGCAGGGGAACTTTATTTTTAACAAGCAGAAACAATAGGGTTAAAATGTCACCATATTGCCTGACTTCTTATCCTTCCAACTATTGTCCATGTCCAGCAGAGAATTTAAAATTCTTGATGGCATAGTCGGGAAGCTTGGAACAGCAAAAGATTAAGGTATGGAGATGCGATTGGGGGAAAGTGCGATCGCGTTTAGAAGACAAGAGTTTCTCGTAATAATTTCAGTATTTTTACTGTATTACAAAAAACATTTTGAATTTTTCCTTGGAAAGCGTGTTTTTATTTTTTCACTAACTTCAGGTTATCAGGTGTCAAATCATTGTAGGCTGTGGATCGCAGGGTCAACAGTCTGCCAATGAAAATCAATCGGCACTTAGCGCCAAAGTTCTAACGCAGTCAGAGATACAGCTAATTTTCAGTCATAGCTTGGACAATAACTGCGATCGCAACGAGAACACCGCAGGCATCGCAGACTAACTATTTAGCATTGAGCCAAGATGGAGGTATTTCTTAATTGATAGTTATTCATAATAACTTCTGAGTGGCGCGACTATCAACGAGAGAACGTCGAATAAGGATTTGATATGTCTTATAACCTACAGAAAAAACGAAAATTTATCAAAGTTCTCAGGTTTTGATGTTAAGAAAAATACTTGACAAACATCTTCTAAAAACGATCCGATCTTTTTGTATTTGAAAGTCTCTTAAACAATCCCAGACGCTGTTTGATTAGCAAACAAATAAAAGTATAATTACCAAATAGATAACGCTTCCATAAGCGGGAGGGTTCAACTATAAGCCGAAATAACCATTCAAAACCTGCTTTTTGCATCCAAACTGGTGCTCTTGTCACCATATTGCTAACCAACTCAAAGCTAACCCCAATACCTATAGAAATCGGCACACCTAAATACAAATAATTGCCAGCTATCCATTTTTCTTGTTTAGGTGCTCCCAAACCTACAAATAGAATATCGGGAGCCGCCTCTATAATTGTTGAGTTGATTGAATTTAATTCTGTTAGCTGAGACTCAAACCCGTAGGGAGGACAGTAAGTCCCAACAATCAGCAAACTTGGATGTCTAGCAACAAGAGTTTTTTTCGCTTTTTCGGCAGAACCAGGGCGACCTCCTAATAAAAATACCTTTAATCCTTTTTCAGAAGCAATTGCGCAGAGTTTCTCGAACAAATCTGTACCATTCACTCTACCGGAAAGGGGAGTTTGTAAAAACTTAGCCGCCCACAGCAGTGACACCCCGTCTGGCACTACTAAAAAAGCCTTGCGATAAATCTCTTGAAAATCGACATCCTTCTGTAAGGTAACAATATGCATGGCATTAGGAGTAACGACATATTCTGGTTTCCTCTGGGAGAGCGCATGGTTAATGATTTGTTCCACAACTTCATCAAAACTATATTTGTCAATTTCGACTCCACAAATATTAATTCTCATTAATACCTAAAGTTAATTAAATTGTGATAATGAGTTATAGATATCGGCTAAACGAATGGAGCAATTTTTAATATCTAAAGGTTCGACATTTTTCCTAGCATTACTGCCCAAGGAAAGTCGTAAATTCTCATTTTCAATCAACAATTCCATCGCTGAGGATAACTGTTTGATGTTTCCTGGGGTAACTAGCAGACCATTTTGATTTGAAATCACTAGTTCAGAAATCCCTCCAACAGGGGTTGCAATCACGGGTAAACTCCAACCCATAGCTTCTAAAATCGCCAGAGGCAGACCCTCGTTGTAAGAAGGCAAAATAAACACATCTGCTTGTGACAAAACTTCATCCCGTTTTTCGGAATTAATCCAACCCAGAAAAGTTACCTGGTCTGAAAGGTTGAGACTAGCAGCCAACTGCTGCGCTTTTTCAATTTCACCATCTCCTGCCAGAATTAGCTGAGTATATTTTTTTTGATGATTTGGCAGGTTAGCAAATGCCTTAATTAAATCAAATGTCCCCTTGCGTTGACCAACTCGCCCACAACAGACCAAACTTATTTGAGTCCGATTTTTTCGTTCAGGAACCTCTGTAGGTAATTCGCATGGATTAGGCAAGACAATAACTTGCTTGGGATTTAAACCTAGATTTAACACATAGTAATCTTGCCAACTTTCTGAAAGAACAACAAACCCTTGGCAGTGCTGAAATACTTTACTTAAAACTTTCTGTACTATTTGAGGAAGTTTAGCGTAAGTTAGATGAAATTCGGCACCATGAGTGTGCATCAAGACGGGCTTATCAAAGAGAAAGGCAATAACACAGCAAATCGCTTTTCGGAAAATGCTACCACCATCGGAAATCTGAATGTGTACTATATCTATTTCTTGACTTGATAATTTCCATAAAAATGTAGCTAGAGCTTTGGCGAAAACAATTACTCTGTAGGTAATTGAGCCTTCATCATGGGTGCTTATATGTTGTATTTTGAACTGAGGAAGATTATGCTTAATTATCAGTTTTTCAACCGTTGCTATTCCTCCATTTTGTTCTAAACTAGGCCCTAGCATTAGTACCTGTAGTTGCTTCATGGGCGTTAACCTCTACGTTCTTTTTAAAGAATAATTAAAGTCTCAAACTAACGCCCTGGTTTGTGGGTTTAGTATAGTAGGGAGTAAGCCTATTTTTTAAACTCAAGTTTTAGGATAAGATATTATATTGACAGAGGTATTACAAAGCTGTGACAAAAATCTGAACTATGCATATTCTAAAGGATCTAAATTTTTGAGGATAAATCATCCTCCTGAGGGCGTAACTCCTAAATATTTCCGTTTCGATTTCCCTGCGATATTAAAGTTGATAAAACCTGCTGTTTTTGTATATTTAAGGTCTGACAAAAAGAAGGAGACTCCTGGAGCTAAACCTGAATCTCGTAATTGGAGCCAAATTTCGGCTTCGATTTCTATAAATGCATCCTTTTTTATACGTAAACAAAAGCTTAAATGAAACTGATTGGGTAAATCTAGTGAGTATGTTATGAGGGGCAAAACAAGCTGGAAGTCTTGCTGTATATGCTTTTAAGTTATCAGTGTCTATTGAATTTTCTAGACATAGTTCGCGCTCATCTGCCCAAAGTTACCACAAGGGGGGCAAACGAAAGGATAAGAAGGTTTTTAGCCATATCCTTTCATATTACAAACTCAGATTTTGTACTACTTGCCCCTAATGACACGCTTGCTAGATTTACCGCATCTAAGTACTGTTTGTAATACTCAAGCTTCATAATATTTAGATATTTAATCACATTTCGCCTCGCGTGATGTCGGTTAATGTGGGTTCTCCGACAAAGCTAAAAGAAGAACAGCAACACAAATGAACAACTTATTTATCAATGGCTATAAGTGCCATAACTTTACTTTCATATATATTCAATTCTGTATCAACCGAAGTTAAAAAAGTTAGCTTAACTTCTTTAACTTCGGCAGATGCTCCACAATGACCACTGCCCATTGCTCACAAAGCCAGTTGTCAAGGTGATTTTAGAAGGTGCTTGAAAGAAAAATTCCTTAATGCCACGCTGCTTCTCAGGGAATTGGTTTTAGCTAAATTAATGTAGGAAGTGAGAAATGAGCGATCGCACTTTTCGGCAACACAACGCAGGTACGTCAAATTTTACAAATCCATCGCTTGTCTCATCAACTATTCCCACATTGGCAAATGCGACACGCGGTTTTGGTTTACCAACAAATAATACTCCACTCGAAACAGTCACTGAGGTAGCGGGCGACCTTCAAGAAGCCCAGTCTGCTGATGAGCAATCATTAGAACCAGAAGCTATCAAAGAAAAGCCTCTTGTTCACGACATTAGTCGCATCTCTTTGCGTCGTCCACAGCCGCAACTTACAGTTAGCCAGCCAGGAGACCAGTATGAGCAGGAAGCCGACTCGGTTGCCAACAAAATCATGTGGATGACTAAGCCTGAGCCAAAGATAAATTTGGGTGAGATGGGTTCACAAGATATCATGCAACGAAAATGTGCAGCTTGTGAGCAACAAGAGGAAGTACAAACTAAGCTATCACTACAACGGGCGACTGATGGCAGCGTCCAGAGTGAGAATAACATTGAGAGTCAGTTAAATAGTAGTAAGGGTGGGGGAAGCCCGTTATCTGCCGAAGTGCAAGAGTTTATGGAACCACGCTTTGGTAGTAACTTTAACAATGTGCGAGTACATACTGACTCTAATGCTATGCAGATGAGTCAGTCGTTGGGAGCGCAGGCATTTACTCATGGTAGTGATGTTTACTTTGGTGCAGGGAAATCGCCTGGTAATAACGAGTTGACAGCCCATGAGTTAACCCATGTAGTACAGCAAACAGGCAAGGTACAAAAACAAAGCGATACATCCACAGCACCAGTCCCTCTTGACCAGGCATCTAATGGTATGCCGCCCAAAACAGGTACAACCAAAATTGACCACAAGAATACTACAATTACCGCTTCTGGGAAAAACATCACCGAAGCAATTACAAACTTAACATCACAAGGAAAGGGCGAAGCGGGCAGCGTTACTTGTGCCCCAGAGAAAACTGTCAAAACTTACCAAGCTGACGATCGGTCTGCTGAAATTATCTATGAAGCAGACGTTCTAGTCACAGAAACTAAAGCAATGCCCGTCTGGACTGAACTTGACAAACAATGCGAACCCGTTAAAACAGAATGGGCAAGGTTTTATAGCGCTCTGGATCAGCACGAAAATGGGCACATTAGTATTGACGAGAAGGCTTTTAAAGATTTACACAAAAAGCTGCTTGGCAAAATAACCTCAGCAGCTGACACAATTTTTAACGATACTTATACTAAAGCTAATACTGATAACAATACTTACGACATCACAACTAAGCACGGGCTGACTCAAGGTACAGGAGTAACCCCGGTACAATGCGGCACAGAAAAAGTTTCTCAAAATGGAGATGAATCAAATGCACAGATAGAAGTTCAAACTAAACAGATAGAGCCGAAAACGCTACAACAGGATCTAATCTGACTATAGGATTTAGTAATAAAAAAGATGTTTAACAACAGCAATAACTCCCAAGCTAGTATTCTCTACAGACATGGCGACGTTTTAATTAGACATATTGCTAGCTTACCTATCGGCGCTCAGAAGCGTGTAGGTGCTACTCTCGCTCATGGTGAAATTACAGGACATAGCCATCGCATTCAACAATCCCATGCTGTTCAGTTGTGGGTACATGGTAATGAACTTTTTCTAGAGGTTAAAGAACCAAGTGCCACTTTAGTTCATGAAGAACATCGGGCTATTGAATTACCCCAAGGGTTTTACCGCGTTTGGAGACAACGCGAATATCGCCCTGATGCCTATGTGGAGGTAGTAGACTAATGCTCAAGATCATGTCTAATGGACGCGTGCCGAATAAACCAATTAAGCAGCGCCCAAACCAAAGCCAAGAGCCTGTATCGGCTGAATATGCTCGAAAACTGATCCTTGAGCATCGCGCCTGGGATGGGATGCGCGTTTTAGGCCATCTGGATTTAAGCGGTGCGTTGAATCTTTACAATCTACCTGAAAATCTCACCTGTGAAAGTCTTGATATTAGCGACTGTGTAAACCTCACAACCCTTCCCACAGGACTCCACGTTACTTATTGGATCGAGTTGGCCGGAAGTGGGATTACTAGTGTGTCTGCGGGACATGGTTTTATCTGGCGCTGGCGAGGCGTGGAAGTGACAGATAAAATTGCCTTTGAATCCCAGTCTTTAACAGGGCAAGATATCCTCAATATAGAGAACGTTGAGTTGCGCCGCGTGCTGATTGAGCGTCTGGGATACGAGACATTTTTGCAGCAAGTGGGAGGATTAATCCGCGATCGCGATCGTGATGCTGGTGGAGAACGTCAACTAGTCTACATCCCTTTTGAGGATGACGAGCCGCTTATGGTATTGAAAGTCACCTGTCCATCCACAGGACATATTCATATCTTGCGGGTTCCCCCTTATATGCGGAGTTGCCATCAAGCAGCCGCTTGGATTGCGGGCTTTAATAACCCAGATGATTATCACCCTGCGATCGAGGCATAGTTAGCTTTAATTCCTCTTTTCTCTGTGTACTCTGCGCCTCTGCGGTTTAAAAGCAATTTATTGAACCGCAGAGGCACAGAGATCGCAGAGATTTTATGAATTAATTGGTAGTAGTGGGTTGGACAAATCGCTTAATTTCACCACACGCAATATAAGACTTTCCATCAGGTGCTGTTTTGACTTCATCAACAACATAAAGCATTCCTTCCTCACGAACCGATCGCGGAAAACGCATATTCCAATCTGCTTCATAGCCGTCGGAAACCACTCTAGCGCGTAGCTTGCTGCCATCTTTGACACACTGAACAAGAATGCCGTCTTTTACAACATCAGTTGTGGGAAGATCGGCAGCACTGGCAGGGCCTTTAGAGGCTTTGCCTGTATAAGCTATATTCGATTGTCTAGGGGCAACGAAGATATCTGCTTCACCAGGTTGAGCAAAACGAGTGATATTGCCACGTACACGGTAGAAAGTGCGATCGCTTGAGAGTTCCAGCCCTTCAACAACGTACCTTGCTCCCTCAGCCCGAATACTCCGGGGAAACTGGACATTTTTGGCTGAATCGTAGCCTTCAGATATGACTTTGACCCGTAGTTTACCCCCTTCACGAACGCAATAAAGTTCAACACCTGAGCCAACTTCATTGACAACCGGCATTGCGTACACTTCATCACCAGCAGTAACACCGCGCCCCACCAGATCATTGCGATTACGGTTCATTGTCTGGTAAGACTGATCTCGCAATTCTTTACGTCCGGCATTACCTAGAGCTTTTTGAGCGATTCGACTTGCGAAATACTCAAGTTGATCGATCTCTTCAGCAATTTCAAAATTCTCGTTTAACCCTTTATCCCGCAAATCTTTCACCAGGGTACGCAGGGTTTCTTCTGCTTCCTGGTGTCTGCCATGTTCAGCTAAATCAAGGGCAGTCTCTTTAGCCTTAGCGATGGTGAGGCGGCTCAGTTCAAGAGTGATATGGCTTGTAGAGGCAAAAGCTGCTTCCTCAACAGTGCCAACTTTGGCGATGATATCTGCTGTGCCTGAAACGTTTTGAATGAGGTCATTTTGGATAACGTCAGCGCTGTAATGCAGTTTCATCACAGGTAACTCACCAACTTGAGCGCTTGATATCACCAAACTTAAACCGAGAAGTTTGTCTTCGCCCTCATAAAGCTCTCCTAAGCTGATAACAGCCTGACCAGCGTCATTCTGGCTAACTTTTGCAAGACTTAAAGTATCAACAAGACTAACACCTTCAGCCAACTCAAGTTTCACTGTGAGGTTTTGTCCTACTACTGCTCTGAGACTGTCTAGCTCAATACTAAACACTTCAGTTGCTTCATCGATGCTTTGAATGAAATAGAAGTTTCCCCTGGCGGCCCTTGCCATACCAATCAGCAGGTCTTCATTAAAACCCTGAGCAAAACCTAATGTAGTTGTGGTGATACCTTCCTCAGCTTTTTGCCCTGATGTTGCCGTTAGTACCTTGGGGTCTTGAATGCCCATATTGGCGTGACCATCGGTAAGTAAGAGAACACGGTTGATTTTTTGCGGATCGAGTCGCGTTTTGACGTGTTCACAGCCTTTGAGCCATCCCCCCGATAAGTTGGTAATACCGCCTGCTCTAACTTTGCGGATAGAATCTTTCAGTGTGGCTTTGTTAGTTACAGCTTGTGGTGGTACAACGCTGTCTACTTCATCGTCGTAAACAACTACTGAGAGAATGTCATCTGGCTCAAGTTGATCTACCACAGACTCAGCAGCTTTGAGTGCATGATGTAAGGCAGCACCTGCCATAGAGCCGGAACGGTCAATTACAAGAGAAAGGTTAAGGTTTCGTCGAGGAGATTCAGCTATATCAGGACGAAAACGTAGCAGAATATTAGTCTTTAATGAAAATCCGGCGGGAAGAATAGACTGGTCAAATTCGTAACTTGTCTTAATCATTTTTTATATCCCTCAATATTGTCTGTTATGAGCTACAAGCTTGATGACGCAAGGATAGAAAGTGCTTTTTTTAGTTTACCCAGAAACCAGTTTATTCAGTGTGTAAATGAATTTTACTGTAAGATTTTATAGCGGTTCTATGTCGCCAAGGTTAGCAAAGCTCATCGTAGATATCGCTTTTTCGGGAGAAGTTTGCAATCTACTGACTTTTCCTTGGTACTGAAAGGCGATCGCACTGGTCACAATTGCGAGAAACTGAAAGCAGATATATTAGGAGAGGAGAACCTAATGAGCTGGACTAAAGTTCTTGCAGTCGAAGCACTTTCCCCAGGTACGCGAGAAGTGGTGAAAGTTGGCAACCGTAAAATTCTGCTTTTGAATCACGAAAATCAGCTTTATGCTGTAGATAACACCTGCCCTCACTTAAAATTACCTCTGAAAAGTGGCAAAATAAAAGATGGAGCAATTGTTTGTTCTTTTCATCACAGTGCTTTTGACCTACGGACTGGTGAAGTACAAGACTGGTGTTCTTGGCCACCTGGTGTAGGCAAGGTACTCTCGTTGGTTTCACAACCAAAGGCGTTGCCAGTGTTTCCTCTTCGTGTGGAAGAAGGTAGTATCTGGGTTGATGTACAAGAGGAATAGCACCCTCTCTCGATTTAATACCATTGGACAAACATCAGAAGTTGCCAGTAGGCTACAAAATGTTACCTAAACTTTTTGCAGCACTTTGCCTATTCATTTTTGAATGACAATAGAAATATCAGAAACGGAGGATTGGCAAAAAACAACCTCCGTTTCTATGACCTTCTCAATGCCTCAATTAAATCTCAAGAATTCTATTGATCGCTACACTTCATCAAATAGTTGTATCTTGTCATTGATCAGAAATACCCTTAGACAAATTTCCATTTATCACTTACATACGCGAACACAATTTACGTATTTACACTGATGCTAATCACGTTATAGACTTGTGCCAATTGGGAACTATATGATCGGAGATCAATTCAAGTATTTGAATTATTTTTGTTTGCAATACGCATAAAAGACCCTTGCTAATGATTAGTATAATTACACCAGTTTATAACGGTGAGAAATTTATAGAATCTTGCCTTCAAGTTGTCATTGACCAAAATTGTTTAGAAGTAGAGCATATCATTGTTGATGGAGGTTCAGGTGACAAGACAGTAGACATTATTAAAGATAAAGCCAATCAATATCCCCATATACGTTGGATTAGTGAAAAGGACAAAGGACAATCTGACGCTATGAACAAAGGAATTGCTATGGCACGAGGAGAGATTATTGGTGTTTTAAATGTTGATGATTTTTATGAGATAAATCTTCTTAACCGCATCTGTGAGATTTTCCAAACTTTACCAAAACATAGCTTGATTGTTGGTAACTGTAATATCATTAATCAGAAAGAGCAGCTAATGTTTATTAATAAACCTAGCCAATTACGAACAATAGATTTACTATTAGGAAGACGACTTAATGATGATGGAATTATCGATGCTTCTTTTCCATTAAATCCATCTGCTTACTTCTATCATAAATCATTACATCAAAAAATTGGACTCTATAAAGTAGAAGATCATTATTCAATGGATATAGATTTCCTTTTAAAAGCTGTTTGTTCATCTAATGTTAAATATTTCAATGAAGCTTGGGGTAACTTTAGATATTATCCAGGAACTAAAACATTTGATGACTCTGCAACAGGAAGCAATTCAGCGCGAATTGAAAAAATATTTAATGATTATATTAAAACGCTATCTTTGATGGAACAATGGAAAATTTGGTTAGCTAGGAATATAAATTTTACCTTCTTAAAAATCTTTTATTTTTCCAAGCATCCAGAACGATTGCTTGAATCTATTAAGCAGCGATTAGCTCAACAGGACTTACCCTGGATTTCTCACAAGTGAGAAATCCAGGAGTGTGGGAAGTGTGGGAAGTGTGGGAGGATGGGGAAGAAATCTGACCCCGCACACTCCCCACACTCCCCTGTCTACAGTATCGTGAGAAATCCGGATTACGCAAAAAATAGCCCAAAGCTTGATTTTCTTCTTAGAGGTTGTTTGAACACTGTTTTGCTGTGACTTTAGGCATTTTGAGATCCCCCTTAAGAGGATGTTTGAAAAGTTTCAAGTTGAGTAAAAAAGCTCTTAGGGCATACATAAGCTGTAAATACGTATAGACAGCACCATTGGGAACGATGAGTAAAGCATACTCCAGTAACCTGACCGAGACCAATGGGAATTGCTAGCAAAAAATTGTAGGTTTGGTGGAGGCTTTGTGTAACCCAACATTCTGATATATGTTGGGTGCGCTCCGCTTCACCCAACCTACGTCTACGTCTAATACACTGTGGGGAAGCAAGCTACGCATAGTGCCTCATAGATAGGTTCGAGCATCACCCATAGGGTATTTGTCCCTATCGTATGTATTTTTACGTAAGCCTTGCAAGTATAGTAGAACCTGATAAAATTACTTTTTACTTACAGCAGATTTCAAATTTGTGAGTAAAAAAAATACTCTAGCCACGTTGTAGCGTACTCTCGCCTTAAAAAGAGGAGAGTTGAGTCGTGCAGTTTTGTTTGGTATCACCTACAATGCGCTCATTCATGTATTTTAGAATCCTGATGCAGAATTGAGGTTAAGCCATAGTATAATCACTTCCAAATAGTTTTTGTATAAAAGTTACTTTCTGTATTACAGTGTAATTGTTGTTCTTACAGAGTTTGATCCACAGTTACAGAGAGTGTTGCCTTAACTTGACACACCTAGATTCTAAGGTGAAGTATGGTGGTAAGCAAAGATCATTATATTTACAATCTTTTAATAAGGTTTTGCTTTCTGATTTCATGTTCAGTTTGATTCAACAATTTATTCCTGATTGAAAATTAGCTTAGTGACTGATATGGATGCTCAAAAAATCAGAATTTTATTAGTTGATGATAAGCTAGAAAATTTGCATTTTTTATCAGACATCCTTCACAATCAAGCTTATCAGGTACAAAGTGCCCTTTCTGGAGAATTGGCAATCAATAGGGCGCTGGCTTTTCCTCCTGATTTGATTTTACTAAACTTTCTCATTTCCAAAATGAATGGTTATGAGATTTATCAAAATTTAAAATCTCATCAGAAAACTCAAGATATCCCGATAATTTTTTTTGGTGTTTTAGAAGAATTATCGGAAGAAGTAAATATTTGTGATTTAGGGGATGTTGACTATATTACTCAACCATTCCAAGCTAAAGAAGTTTTATTACGCATACAAAATCAACTAACTCTCCAAAGGCTGAAAAAACAGTTAAAAGAACAAAATGCCCAACTGCAAGAGGAGATTAAAGAACGTCAACGGGTTGCTGTTGAGTTAAATCTTCGGAACCAACAGATAGAAGAAATTTTCACAGAAATTCCTGTTAGCCTTAGCAAAGCCTTTTGTAGAGAAGTTTACCAAAATGAACGCCTTTTAGTCGAAGCTGCTCTCAAGAAAAGTGAAAGTCAATATCGCCACCTAGTGGAGACATCCCAGGATATGATCTGGTCGGTAGATATTGATGGACTAATTACTTTTGTTAATCCGGCAGTCAAGCAGATTTATGGCTATGAACCCCAGGAGATGATCGGGCGTACCTTGACTGATTTTATCTCACCTCAGCAAGTTGCTAAAGATAAAGTAGCCTTTGAGCGTGTTTTCCGGGGAAAGCCGATATTTCAACATGAAACTACCTGTGTAGCTAAAGATGGTACTTTACTTTATTTAATGTTTAATGCGATCGCATTACGCAACGAAGAGGGTTTAGTCATAGGTATGACAGGCACTGCTAGTAATATTACACAGCGCCGAGGTATAGAAAAACTACTACAAGAAAGCGCGATTAAGCTCCGCAATCATAACCTAGTGCTAACCCAACTGGCACAAAATCAAATCCTTTATCAGGGTGACTTGAAAGCAGCTTTGGGCAAAATTACAGAAACAGCTGTCAAAAATATGGGGATGGAACGAGCCAGTGTTTGGTTGTATGACGAAACAGGCTTGAAAATCGAGTGTTTTGACCTATTTGAGGGCAGTCGCAATCAACATAGCGAAGGATTTGTTTTATCAGAGGCCGACTATCCAGCTTATTTCGCAGCTTTGCAACAAGATCAACCAATCGCCGCAGATGATGCCCATACCGATCCCAGAATTAGAGAATTTTCTCCATCTTACTCAAGATTAAATATTACCTCTATACTCGATACACCCATTAGACAGGAGGGAAAAACCGTAGGGGTTTTATGTTTGGAGGCTGTGGGAGTTGCTCATCATTGGACGCTAGAAGACCAAAATTTCGCTCGCTCTCTGGGCAATTTAGTATCCTTGGTGCTGGAAGCAAAAGAACGTCAACGCGCCGAAGCCGCACGGAGGGCTTCTGAAGAAAAGTTAGCATCAGCTTTTCGGTCATCTCCCGATCCCATTGCCTTAATTACTGTTCCTAACAAACGCTTTGTCGAAGTTAACGACAGTTTTTGTCGGTTTTTTGGTTATTCTCGTTCTCAAGTTATCGATCGCACCGATCAAGAATTGAATATTTGGGCGAATCCAGAAGAATATAACTTTCTCACCCGGATGCTGCAAAAAACGAAAGCTATTCGTAACTATGAGGTTGATGTCTGCACGTCCACAGGGGAAATCAGGACAACCTTGTTGAGTGCAGAAATGATCGAGATTGATGGGAAATGGTACGTACTAGGCACAGCGAAAGATATTACTGAACGCAAGCAGGCAGAAAATGAAAGCCGTTTGTTACTGTTGACAACCCAAGCCATCACTCGCGCCAATGATGTCAATAGCTCTTTAGCACTGGTCTTGCGCTTAATTTGTCATACTATTGGCTGGGATTTTGGTGAAGCATGGATACCTAATGAAGATAGTGCTGCTTTAGAACACAGCCTGGGCTGGTATGGTGAACAAAGCAATTTAGAAGAATTTTGCCGCCACAGTCAAATTGTGAAATTTCCTCTGGGAGTGGGACTACCAGGAAGAGTTTGGCAGAATCAGGAACCAGAATGGATAGAAGATGTTTCAGAAGTTACAGAGCCAATTTTTTTGCGATCGCAACAAGCAGCAAAGGTAGGATTAAAAGCTGGTTTTGGTGTTCCCATACTGGCTGGAAACGAAGTATTAGCTGTTTTAGTGTTTTTTAAACGTAGTTCAGTATTGGTAGATAAACGTTTGCTTTTGCTAGTAAATGCTGTTGCTGCTCAGTTAGGTGGGTTGATTGAGCGCAAAACCCTAGAACAAGAATTAGCACTCAGAGAAGCTCGTCTCAATGCCTTTTTTACGGGGGCTCCCGTTGGTATGAATATTGTAGATAACCAACTGCGGTTTGTGCAAATCAACCAAGTGCTAGCGGAAATTAATGGAATATCCCAGGAAGCTCATATTGGTAAGACCATCCATGAAGCCTTACCCAAAATGGCCAGTGTCGTAGAACCATTTTATCAACAGGTTCTGTTGACAGGTGAACCCATCCTCAATCAAGAATTAAGCGCCGCATCAATTAAACAACCAGATATTATCCGCCACTTCTTAGTTTCTTATTTTCCGATTCCTGGTGAGGACGATCGCCTCTCTGGTGTGGGCGCGGTTTTAGTAGAAATTAGCGAACTGCAAGCAGCACTACGCGAACGGCAAGCCGCGCTACGCGAACGCAAATATGTCGAACAAGAACTACGTTTAGCTAACGAGCGCCTTCAATATCTGCTTACTTCCAGCCCTGTGGTGATTTATAGCAGCAAAAAAACATTAGGTAATTTTAGCACTACCTTTATTAGTAAGAACGTTAAGGCAATGGTTGGTTACGAAGCCCAGGAATTTGTCGAAAATCCTAATTTCTGGCTGCATCACGTCCATCCAGAAGATATTGAACTGATTTCAGAAAAATTTTCTCAGTTGGTTGAGCAAGAATACACTTCCTACCAGTATCGCTGGTTACATGCTGACGGAACTTATCACTGGTTTTACGAAAAGATGAGGTTAATTCGTGACGAAGCTGGAAACTCTATAGAATGTGTCGGTTATTGGGCAGACATCAACGATGCAAAACTGGCAGAATTAGCTTTACAAGCAGGTCGGCAACGATATCAACTGCTAGCAGAAACCTCACCAGCTTGTATATTCCACACTGATGTGGATGGTAATGTCTTATATTTTAATCAACGCTGGAGTGAGATTAGTGGATGCAGTTTAGAAGAATCTCTAGGAACAGGTTGGACAAAAGCCGTACATCCAGACGATCGCGAGCAGCTATTGTTGACATGGAATCAAGCAAGAGTTGCTAAAACAGCGTATAAGTACGAACATCGGTTTTTGCGTGATGATAGTACAGTTGTCTGGGTAATTTGTCAGGCTTTGCCAGAATTTCGAGATGATGGAGAAATAAAAGGTTATATCGGTACGATTACAGATATTACCGAGAGAAAATTAGCAGAAGAAGCGCTGCGTGAGAGTGCAGAACGGGAAAGAGCGATCGCCCAAGTGATTCAAAGGATGCGCCAAACATTGGATTTAGAGACTATATTTGCAGCTACAACCCAAGAATTACGGCAAGTACTCAATTGCGATCGGGTTGTTGTCTATCGTTTCAATCCCCAATGGAGTGGCGAATTTGTCTCTGAGTCTGTAGGTAATGGTTGGATTTCTCTGATAGAAGAACATAACAACGATCCTAATCTTACAGAAGGTGTCTTACAAGAGGGACGTTGCCTAACAAAAATTTTGGATAGCGAGGATAATCAAGCGGAAGATGCTGATATGCAAGCAATTCAAGATGGCATTTACGCACAAGGCGCAACTTTTCGCTGCGTCCCAGACATTTACAATGCTGAGTTTCATTCCTCTTACATCAGCCTTTTAGAACGCTTTCAGGCAAAAGCTTACATCATTGTCCCCATTTTATATGGTAGTCAGATTTGGGGATTACTAGCGAGTTATCAAAATTCTGATTCCCGCCAATGGAAACCAGGAGAAATCAACATCGTAGTTCAAATTGGCAATCAGTTGGGTGTGGCTTTACAGCAGGCACAATTACTGGCGCAAACTCAAAGGCAGTCACAAGCATTGCAAGAAGCTGTGATCACAGCTGATGCTGCCAACCGCGCCAAAAGCGAATTCCTCGCCAACATGAGCCACGAACTGCGTACCCCACTCAACGCCATCCTCGGTTTTACCCAAATCATGAGCCACGATCATGCTTTATCTACTGAACATCAGCAAAATCTAGCAATCATCAATCGTGCTGGCGAACATCTTCTCAACTTAATCAACGACATTCTGGAAATGTCTAAAATTGAAGCCGGTAGAATAACATTAAATCTCAACAGTTTTGACTTAATTCGCCTCTTAGAAAACCTGGAAGAGATGTTGCGTTTCCGCGCCACTTCCAAAGGCTTAGAATTAAATTTTGAATATACATCTTACCTTCCGCAGTATATCCAAGCTGATGAAAGTAAACTGCGTCAAGTATTGCTTAACCTCTTGGGAAATGCAATCAAATTTACCGATACTGGAAGAGTAATGTTACGCGTAGCGATGGAGGATATGGGGGATAAAATTTTACCTCATCCTCCTCATCTCTTCTTCGAGGTTACAGATACTGGTCGCGGTATTGCGCCACAGGAAATTAACTTGCTGTTTGAAGCATTTGGGCAAACTGAAACTGGAAGGAAATCGCAACAGGGAACTGGACTAGGTTTAGCAATTAGCCGCAAATATGTGGAACTAATGGGAGGAAACATTAGGGTTACCAGCATTATTGGTGAGGGAAGTACATTTGCCTTTGATATTCAAATTGATCTAGCCGCAGCCAGCGAAATCCAGATCCAACAAATTAGACGACAAGTTCTGAGTTTAGCGCCTGCTCAAAACGAATACCGCATTTTGGTGGTTGATGACTCCACAGACAGCCGTTTAGTACTAGTAAAAATCCTGACATCTATCGGTTTTGCAGTCCAGGAAGCGGCAAATGGCACGGAAGCGATCGCACTTTGGCAACAATGGCAACCACACCTAATTTTTATGGATATGCGGATGCCAATTATGGACGGCTACGAAGCCACCAAAATTATTAAAGCTAGAGAAGAAACTTCAATTCCAAATCGCAAAACCATTATTATCGCCTTAACTGCTAACGCCTTTGAAGAACAACGAGAGGCAACAATCAAAGCTGGTTGTGATGATTATATTAACAAGCCTTTCCGTGAAGAAGAATTATTAGAAAAATTGAGTGAATATTTAGAAGTTCAATATATTTATCAAGAAGATAACTATCAGATAAAGAATGCAAAACAACAATTAACAGAATCAATCTTGAAGCTTACAGATTTAGTTCCTCTATTGTCTGAAATGTCGCCTGAATGGGTGAAACAGGTGTATACTGCCGCAGCCCAATGTAGTGATGACTTAATTTTAGAATTGATTGAACAAATTCCTTCAGAAAATGCTATATTGAGCAATTTTATTCAGAATTTGGCTCATAATTTCCAGTTTGAGAAAATTATGGAATTGACGAGTATTGCAGGAGTATTATCTAGTTAATAACAATTATTAACTGAGTAGTAATAAGATACCCTTTAAAAAGCTAAGGTTACACACATCTCTCTACAAAACCAAAATGTTATAGATCCTCCTAAATCCTCCTTATTTAATTAATAGTAAATTATGCCAATTCTTTCTTAATCCTGATTATTGCTGTTTTAAGTTCTGCCGAATATCTCCAATCTACAAAGCTACCATAAATTAATTTGTTATTACTGTCAGCTAAAAAAATGTGATCGAGTCCAATCACATTTTTGCAAGTTTTAACTAAAGTCCCATCTTTCAAAATGAATATAGGTCTAGACCATTTGAAGTCTCTGTCATGACAGTGAGAAATACTAGGAACAGCATCTAAGATTTCTACAGCTTTCTCTGCTAAGTTTGAGATAGAGCTTACTGTTTCAGCTTGATAAAATATATCTTTAATAATGTAATGTATAACATTTTCAAACATATTTACTTCCATTTTGTCCTACATAATTAACCATTTTCTTATTAAGAATATTCTTTTAATTTAGCCTAAATATGTTATGGACTGAAACAGTAAATACACTAATTTCAAAAAAATAATAAAAAAAGCCCCCCTTTTTAAGGGGGGTTGGGGGGATCTCTTATCTATAATCTTGCTTTTGAATACTCCCTAAACGAGCAGCATCACGAATATTATAGTCGGATCGAGTAAAGCGATTTAGCTGCATTTCAAAAAAATCTCGATTGGCTTGTAAATGTTTGGGATTTTGGTCATCTAAAGGATATAAAAGTGCAGTTCGCAAAGCTTGAATTACCGCAGAAGTAACACAGTACATTGAGCGTTGAAAACTAACTCCCAACTGAATCAACATATCTTCTTCACCCCGGCAATGTTGGCTGTAGTAATCAACAAGATACGGGGGCAAAAAATGCAACATATCTTGCATTAATAATGTCGGGGGAATGCCAGCAGTACCCACTGGAAATACATCAGCGTAAAGAATACCAAAGTGAAAGTCTTTTTGGTCTTCTGGTACTTGACGCGCTTGAGCATTATAAGATTTTGTCCCTCGGAAGGGTGCGGTGCGGTAGAAAACTGCTTCTACATAAGGTAATGCTGCTTCATATAGCCACATGAAACCCTTGGATTTGGGGATAATTTCGTAGCATTCACCACGAATATAAACGTGATGGTAAATGGGACGACCTGCGATCGCAAATATACCATTAACTAAGAAGCTCATTGCCTCTGGAACGGTGCTAATCGTACCTTCGTCATAGCGATCGGACATTTCAAAGAACACTGGGGCCATGACTTCCCAGAATAAGCCCAGATTAGCGTAGTATGACATCTGGCGGCACTGTTCCAAAAACATATCGGGGAACAGCTTGTAAAGCCCCAGCATTACTGGGTTTCCTTGGAAATAAGCTTTTATTGCTCGGTCAGCGTTAGCTTTGTATTCGTCTGAATCTAGGTAAGGGTCAAATTGTCCACCCATCCCTCTATGCCATAACATCGCCCGCATACAAGCTTCAGCAAACTCCATGTTAATGCGATCGTGGAACAAGTGATGCAATAACTTCGGCATTTTGAAGGTTTCACCCTTCTCCATAAATGCCAAAAGTTCTGGATGTGCAGTAGCTTCGCCGCGCCAAATTCGTAAATCAGCATCATCACCAGCGTAATGATTATGTAGTTCTAAATACTCTTTGGGTAAGAAGTATTTAAAGAAGGGAACCGGGTTTAAAAACTCATTTTCAGCAATATAAAGTAGGTCACGCCAGTAAAAATCCATCGGCACAGCATAAGCTTTATATAAACCGATGATTTGCATCAAATTTTCTGGAGTATCGGGTAACATTGCACCGCCTGCTTCTAAGCGATGAATTACATCGGCAAATTCGTGCGTTGAAGGAGGTAATTTAATTGCTGTTTTAATTGCTGTCATATTATTTAGTAATTGGTGTTAGTGATTCTTGACGAATATTCAGGGCATGAAAAATGCTTAAAACATCATGTGTCCAAACTGGCAATATTAGCGTCATAGCAATTTCTTCGACGCTGTGAATTGTACCAGCAATACAAGTTAGCCATAAGGCAACTCCGGCGTAATCAAAGCCAAATAAGGCAATAATGGCAATAAAAAGGGTGATTCCCCAAAATTTTGCAGAGTAGGTGTGATAGCTAGCGGGTTTACCATATTTCACTAAATTCACCGCCCACCACAGCAATTGAGCAAAAACAATCATTAGCAAAGGTACGCTATAAGTAACGAGAATATCTTGATGAACTATCCACGCACTCACAAAGATACAGCTAAAAAGGCAGACATCAGCCCAACTATCAGCTTGGCGCAATTGGGCAGTACTGACACCTAGTTTTCGCGCAATAATGCCATCAAAAATATCTGAGAGAAAGGCTGCAACAAAACCGACTATGAACCAAATACTGGTTTTGCCATCCCAGGCATCTAACAGGAGGAATGGAGATATCAAAAAGCGAAATAGAACAAGACCACCGGGAATTAATGTGAGATTCATCCTTCCTCCTTTATCGATGCGTAACTCTCTTATTGATTACTTCAGCGCTACTTCAGAGATTACGGTTTTTTCCAAAGAGGGAATTGCAGCCACCATTGTTGTAGTTGTAGATTCACTCCAACGCACTAACCAAGTGGGTTGTACTCCCAAAAAGATGATAAAAGCTGCCAAAATTAAAGCTGGGATTTTCTCAGACCAAAGAACTTTGGGATAGTAGGCGAAGTTATCGAGTCTGCCAAAACAAGTGCGGTTGAGAAGGATGACAAAATAAACTGCGGTTAATCCACTAGCCACTACACACAAAATTGTCGGGATGGGAAAGGCAGAGAAACTACCTTGAAAGACGATAAATTCGGCAATAAATCCTGTTAAACCGGGAATACCTGCACTAGCCATCCCGCCTAAAACTAGTAAGGCACTAATTAGAGGTAAGCCGCGTATGGGACTCATCAAACCATTGAGTTTATCTAACTCGCGCGTTCCGACTTTGGCTTCTACAACTCCCACCAAGTGGAAGAGAATTGCCAGGATGATACCGTGACTAAACATTTGGGCGACTGCACCAACGAGTGCTAAGGGAGTACTAGCAGCAGCAGCTAACAAAATATAGCCCATGTGGCCGACGGAACTGTATGCTACCATGCGCTTGATATCTTTTTGAGCGATCGCAATTACTGCCCCATAGATAGCGCTGATTGCTCCCCAAATTGCCAGAGTCGGTGCAATAATGCTCCAAGCATGGGGAAACATCCCCAACCCAAATCGCAGCAATCCATAAGTTCCCAGCTTTGCCAACACGCCACCGAGAAGAATGGCAATTGGTGCTGAAGCCTCAACGTAAGCATCGGGTAGCCAAGTATGGAAGGGAACTAAGGGAATTTTAATCCCAAAACCTAAGACTATTCCTGCTAGTAAAAGGATTTGTTTTGCTGTTGACAGATTTTCTGTAGAGACTGAATCAAAAGCAAAATTGGTAGAACCACTCAGCCATACCATACCCAAGAATGTCGCCAGAATTAATGCTCCTGAAACCGCAGTATAAATCAGGAATTTCATCCCAGCATAACCCCGTTTTGCTCCTCCCCAAATAGAAATTAGTAAGTAGAAAGGGATTAATTCTAATTCGTAGAATAGGAAGAATAGCAGCAAATTCTCCGCGAGAAAAGCACCTGCAACCCCTCCACTCACTAATAAAATCATGGAGTAGAACAGCCGGGGACGTTCAGTTTCTTTACTACTGGTGTAAATAGAAATCCAGGTGAGTAGACTATTTAACACTAACATTAATATAGAAAGCCCATCCACACCTATTTGATAACTCAAACCCAGGGTTTCATTCCAGGGCAAATACTCTTTAAATTGCATTCCTGGGTTGACAATATCAAACTTTAGCAGGATAAATATGTTCCAAGAAAGAACTATACCTGATAAAATTAATGCTGTTAAACGAATACGATGCTTAGGGAAACTTGCAGGTAATAGTGCTATCAGAGCGGCGGCTAAAATAGGGAGCCAAATCAAAACACTTAACATGGTATTTTTGTCCTTTGTCCTTTGTCCTTTGCCCTTCGTCGTTTGTCCTTTGTCATTTATGATTTACTCTTAGCCAATGATCAATCACTAATGACAAAGGATAAAAAACTAATCTACTACACTGATTTTCCCAGTATCTAAATCGTAATATCCACCGACTATTTTCAGCTTTTCTGCCTTGATTAGTTCAGATAAAACTGTGGATGATTTCAATTTTTCAACTTGTGCCAAAATATTTGCTTTACAAGCGTTTTCTAACTTATCTCCTGATGCTCCTTTGGAGCTTTCTACACTTGGTTTAATTGCTTCAAGCAAACTGCCAATTTGTCCTGGTACTTGAGCGCCTTTGATTGCTGCATCTACTGCACCACATCTTTCATGTCCCACTACCATGATGACTTTGGAGCCTAATACTAAGCTGCCAAATTCTAAGCTACCAATTTGTTGTGTTGTGGCAATATTACCAGCTATTCGGCAGACAAATAAATCTCCAAGTCCTTGGTCAAAGACAATCTCTGAAGGTACTCGTGAATCTGCACAGCCTAGAATAGAAGCAAAGGGCTTTTGACCTTTGGCAACTTCGACTAAACGCGAATGTGTTTGGTGAGGATTGCGACGTTTTGCTTTAACAAATCTGTCATTCCCGTCTAATAATTCTTGTAGTGCCTTATCGGGGGTAATATCATCTTCTGCTGGCGCTACTGGGGCTTTTTTTTCGGATGCAAGTAAGTTTGAACCAAGTCCGGCTGTCAGTACACCTGTACCGATCGCACCTGCACCAAACTTCAATAAACCCCTTCTAGAAAGATTGATTTGGGGATGTCGTATGCTCATGAAATTCTCCTGCAAATATTAAACTAAACTGTCTGTTTGCTTGTAATCAAAGGGTGTTTAGCTATCCAACTGTCGAAATTTGAGAAATCACATTTAAAAACTGCACTCCCCAAAATGGCCAAGCTACCCATATTCCTAAAATGCTCACTCCTAGTAAGACAGTTAAGGCGTAAAATTGGGTTTGTCCAGAGGTGCTGTATTTTAAACTTTCGCCACCTAATAGCGAAAATAAACCAACCAAATTAACGATGCCATCGACAACAAAGCGGTCAATCATATCGGCAAGTTGGGAAATTTTGGCAACGCCAAAAATAATGGTTATTCGATAGAGTTTGGGGGTATAAAAGTCGTATGCGAACAAGTCTTGTAGACCTTTCCAAGGGAGGCGAATTGGTTTAGGAATATTGCCTAAATAAACCACACCAGTGATGCTACAACCGGAAATACTCGACCAAATTAAAAGTAGTACGACATCTTTGTTTAAAGTTGCCCAATCAGGTAAAAGTGATAAGCTTTGCAACACTAAAGGAAGATGTAGACTAAAGGCAAGTAAAATTACCATTGGTAAAATCATTGGCCAGTGTGCTTCAGGCGATCGCTGACTCATTTGTGTAGCTTTACCACCAAAAATTAAACCGAATTCTCTGGTTAAACTCACTGCTGTCAAAGCGTTTACCGTTATCACTACTCCCACTAACCAAGGTTGCGTTTCCCACAACCCATCTGCTAGTTTCACTAACGCCCAAAAACTACCCAATGGTGGAAAACCAATTAATCCCAAAGTCCCGACGATAAAGGCTATTGCTGAAATCGGGCGACGTGTCCACAATCCGCCTAATTGGGTGACATCTTGGGTGATGCTATTCCAAATAATTCCGCCGGTACTCATCACCAATAGGGCTGCGGATATAGCATGGGTAAGTACTAACAACAGTGCTGCTTCATCTTGTTGCGTTCCCACGGCAATGAATACTAAACCCATGTATGCACTGACAGAATAGGATTGGCAGCGTTTAAGATCAACTTGAGCGATCGCAATTAAAGAAGCACCAATCGCCGTCACTACCCCAATGGCGACCATAGCGGAGGAAACTATGGGCGATAAGCTTAACACAGGTTGCAGTTTAATCAGCACCCATGCACCACTAGCAACCACTACCGAATTCCGCAAAATTGTACTGGGAACTGGTCCTTCCATCGCTTCATCCAACCACAAATGTAGTGGGAACTGGGCACATTTACCCATTGGCCCGGCAATTAAGGCTAAACCTACCAGGGCCATTGTTGTCGGGTTGACGTTAGCAGTCGCCGCCCACTCAGCTAGTTCTGGATAACTCCAAGTTCCAGCTAGGGGCCATAATGCCAACACGCCCATCAGCAAGAATAAGTCTCCTACCCGCTTGGTTAAGAAAGCATCTCTGGCACCTGAGACTACCAACGGCTGGCTAAACCATAAGCCAACTAGTAGATAGGTTCCCAGTGTGAGGACTTCCAAAATTACATAGCTGAAGAACAAGTTATTACACAGAACCAGGGCACATAGTCCAGCTTCAAATAATCCTAATAAAGAATAGAAGCGTCCCCAACCCCAATCCATCTCCATGTAACCGATGGCATAAATCTGCGCCAGCAAATTCAAACCAGTAATCACAACTAAAGCGCCGACACTCACTGAGGATATTTCTAAAGCAATAGTGAGGTCTAAACCAGCTGTAGATAACCAAGGAATAAATACTTCTTGGGCTGGTTGATTCCAAGTTGCTTGTAAGGCGATCGCACTATGTACAAACGCCAAAAATGTCATCACCAAGTTTATATAACCCGCCGGTCTTGGCCCCGTTTTCCGAATGATTCCCGGCGACCAAGGCACTGCTAACAAGCCACCTATTAAGGCGTAGCAAGGAACTAGCCAAACAGTCTCAAGTAGAAACTGAGCCATCAACTCACCTCTATAGTTTTCATCAAAAATTTGGGGTTTTAGTTCAACTTGCGTTGATCCCTGTTAACCCAGAGATATCTACGACAGGCTACGCCTATGCAGATAAGACAAATTTATCTTTATTTAATCTTGTTAGAAACAGCTTACCGTTATATCTGTCAAAAAGGAATTACTTTATCTAAACAAATCTGAGATAAATGCTCTAAAAAAATCTTATATAATAATCAACCATTTGAGTAATGAATAATAGCTATTGTTTTTTATCTATGAATCAATCGTTGGTTTGATCAATAATCATCATGAGTTTTTACTTATTGACATAAATGACAAGAGACGCAATTGATTGCGTCTCTACAAGTCAGCAAAACAAAATATGAATTACACTTCGGTAATTTTGTCAATCTGCCAAAAAACAGAAATAATCGCAGGCGCTTGGTCAAATTGGCTGATAGGGGCGGGTTTCATGTCTCGGTAGTCCAGCAGTTGGACTAAGATCAAGTAAGCGATCGCTAAAATAACCGAAATCGCACCTGTAAGAATAGCAATTAATTTTGAACGTTCCATCAGTATTTCCTATATTTAAAGTTATTGTGCTGGTCTATATCCCAATAAGTTCTAGTTAAGGCTTGATCGTCCTAATCCTCCTTAAAAAGAGAAGACGCTAAAAGCGTTAGTGAGTCTGCGAGGTCAGAGGTTCCTCCAATTCAAGCAAGTGAGTGGTCTGGGTTGGACAAAATATTACGAACCCAAACGTATTAGCCTATATCTACATTAATACTTCACATACACACCACATAGTTACCGATATACTCATAGTTGTTCAAAGCAATAGTTTAGTACGTTGCACCTACCTATTTACAGAAGTTTTCTTTTAGAGCTACAGGTTTTGAGGCAGGATAGTGCAGCGTTACGGCAGCAGACAGATCGCTTTTAGCGTCTCCCCTTGGGAGAAGGCAAGAGATAGAGTTTCTATCTGATGCGTGAGTTCTGCATTTGTACCTAAATTATTTGCAAAATACTGTATCTTTACATAGTTCAATTGTTTCATACCCACTTACTTATTGCAATCATATATGAAGATAGAGTTTTGCTTGCACTACAAACATTTGCAAACTCTAAAAGGTATGAGAAAACATAGCAAACCTAAGCATAAAATTAAGTGCCAATAGACTCATAATCTTTATTGATTACAGCTTTTAGTCATTATGAGTAATAAAAAAAAGACAGAATTTCTGTTATCTTATTAAGATATTAACTACTGCGAAATAGTCACTTAAATATAAATTTAAACTTCTATGATTAGTATTGCCAAATTAAATAAAATTGACTTTATAGTTTTGATTGCTATTGTCATTATTGGTCTGATACATTTACCTTTTCCATTTGACGGAGATCAAGCATTTTTTAGGCTAGGTGCTTTGGAAATGCAACAAGGAAAGGTACTTTATCGGGATTTTTGGGATATTAAACAACCGGGAATTTTCTCGTTTTATTTTTTAGCAGGAACTTTGTTTGGTTTTAATGAGATTGGTATCCATGTATTTGAACTTATTTACATGGTATTTTTTTCGATAATATTGCTGCTGACTCTAAAAAGCTATTTTCGACATCAGATAATTGCAAGTCTAGTACCTTTGTTAACAGTTGGTGTTTACTATATTGTTTCCGGTGCTTGGCATCTGACTCAAGTAGAAGCACTGGTCGGTTTTCCTTTATTCCTTTGTCTTTGGGTTACTTTTAAATCTTTTACGAAAGAAGGAAAGCAAAGATTTTATCTGCTTTTAATGTCAGGCTTTTTAGGCGGAATTGTTCTTTTATTTAAATTCTTATTTCTGCTGATCTTGGTTTCATTCTGGCTAACTATATTGATGTATTCCATACTAATAAAACGCCACAGTATTCAAAAAAACTTCATTGAGATTTTTATCCCAATTTTTATAGGAGTTACATTTCCTCTTTTGGTTGTTGCCAGCTACTTTATCTCGGTTAATAGTTTTGCGATAGTGTTGAAGACATTTTTTATATATCCACCGATGATTGTTGCTAATGCTGCATTTAATCAGACTAATTTTGTTTTGGGAATAAAATGGTTATTACAGAATTTTTATTCTTCAATTTTAATGACTGCTGTTGCAGTATATGTATCATTGTATAAGTCTAAGAATATATTGACTTTGCTACTTGTTGTTTGGTGTATTTTTGCTTTGTCTGTTATTCTTTTACAGGGAACAGCATTGTGGGAATACCATTATTTACTATTGTTTGTACCTATAGGTATTTTAGCAACTAAGGGATTAGATATATTGTGGGATTCATTAAAAGGATTAAAGTCTCGAAT
Source organism: Desmonostoc muscorum FACHB-395 (assembly GCF_014698035.1). Classification (GTDB taxonomy): domain Bacteria; phylum Cyanobacteriota; class Cyanobacteriia; order Cyanobacteriales; family Nostocaceae; genus Nostoc; species Nostoc muscorum_A. The sequence continues at coordinate 50,099 of NZ_JACJSF010000005.1, read as the reverse complement.
TCCAACTATTTTGCTGGTATTTTTATTGTTCTTACCTTTCTCTTTCACTCTCGCAAAAAAGAGTATTACTTTGGTTAATAATAATTTTGCTTTAACTGAAGATACACGATTGCAATATCAGGCTGTCTTTAGACCAAAATATCCATCTCTTCGTTCAGAAGCTAATTTTATATCTCAACCAGGAAATATTGTTGGTGATATTTATGTAGCTGGCGATCCATCTATCTACTATTTTTCTGGTCGGAATCAAGCTACAATACTACGTGGTTGGGCTCTTGAATATTTTTTATCTGAGCAATGGTCAGCACTGATAAAGCAGTTGGATTCATCAAAGCCTCCTTATATTTTTATTGATTACGAACCTCAGGCTATAATCAAAGAAAAATTTCCAAATCTACTGGAATTTGTTGAGCAGAAATATCAGATTTTACGTCAAGATAATAATGGTATTTGGTATATCTTGAAGGAAGACTCCGCAGTGAGAATTTAGCCTGGATTTCTCACAAGTGAGAAATCCAAGGGGTGTGGGAGGTGTGGGAGGATGGGGAAGAAGTCTTACCCCCCACACTCCCCACACTCCCCACACTCCTCTTCCCCTGAAGCCTACACTATGCGTGAGAAATCCGGGTTAGAGGATATTTTAAAAGTCCTGTTGTCTGATGTTTGATAAACCACTTTTAGGCGATAGTATAACTGTAGATTATTGCAATTCTCTCATCTACTATGCCAAAACAGTCTATAGGTCTTGATGATCAACTCTATAGTTACCTTTTATCCGTTTCACTGCGGGAACCAGAGATTCTTTTGAAGTTGCGCCAAGAAACTGCCAATCATCCCAGAAGCACAATGCAGATTTCACCAGAACAAGGGCAGTTTATGAGACTGCTAGTACAGCTGATTGGAGCCAAGAAAACCCTAGAAGTTGGTGTATTTACAGGTTATAGCTCGCTCTCAGTGGCTTTAGCACTTCCTGATGATGGTAAAATTATTGCTGCTGATGTGAGTGAAGAATTTACTGCGATCGCTCGCCGATATTGGCAAGAAGCCGGAGTTGCCGATAAAATCGATCTACGATTGGCTCCAGGTTTAGAAACTTTAGATCAGCTGTTGGCAACTGGACAAGGCGAGACATTTGATTTTGCTTTTATTGATGCTGATAAAGAAAATTATGATGGATATTATGAGCGATCGCTGCAATTATTGCGTCCAGGTGGCTTAATTGCGATTGATAATGTTTTATGGTCAGGACAAGTTGCTGACCCGGAAAATCAAGATGAAAGCACCCAATCAATTCGCGCACTCAATGAGAAGTTACATCATGATGAACGGGTAACACTCTCCCTTGTCCCTATTGCCGATGGACTTACTTTAGCCATCAAGCGGTCTTAGTACAGTGTCACCATCCCGTAAAAATTCCAGAATCGCTGCATTCAACTCCTTAGAAGCACCACTTGAAGCATCATGATAGCAGTTAGACAAAATTTTTAATTTGGAATTTGGGATATGCTGATGTAATTTTTCACCATGATTAGCAGGAAACCAACTATCTTGATCGCCCCACAAAACTAGTGTAGGACACTTAATTGCACTTAGTTTATTTTGAATTTTGGTAAGCATATTTGGCTTATTTGCTTGCCAATTCTCAATTTCTCGTGCTGCTATTTGTAACTCTTCGGCAACTTTGACAATCGTACCAGGAAATTGAACAAACGGATAAGTTATCCAATAGACATCTTCTTTTGTCAAAATTGACGGGTCAAATAATACCCCACGTCTTTCTATTGCCATAATTTCTCTTAATAGAGGTGCAAACAAATATGCCAGACGTAAGGAGTCAATTGTTTGGATGATTTCTAGAGGAGTTTGGGCAAGTAATCCCATAGCCCAATGGGGTAGACGTTGGGCAAAAACAGGTACATTTACTACTACAAGCTGCCCGATTAACTGCGGATTTTCTTGAGCAAGAGCAAGGGCAACTAATCCCCCCAGAGATTCTGCTACAATCACTGCGGGTTCATCACATAATGCCTGAATAATTCTTTGAAACTCAATAACTTGATGACCGTTATGTTCTCGACGAGACAATGGTTTTTCAGAAAAGCCAAAACCTTTGGCATCAAAACAAATTACCCGAAAATATTTAGATAATTCTGTTACACTGTGTCGCCAATTATAGCTCCAACTACCCATGCCATGTAATAAAATTAGCGGTTTCCCTCTACCTTTTTCGCCATAAGAAATTTGTACAGGATAGCCTTTAGCATCAGTAATAATTAAAGTTTGCCGTCCTTTGGGAAAAGTAGCTTGCCACCAATCTTTCATTCCATTATCTATCAATAATTTAACCACCAGTTAAAGCGTTCCAGAATATTCTAATTAGTATCACGGGTAATGCTACTAAAACAATGGATATCAGCAACAATCCAACCAAAAGAGCAATGATAAATAACCTGTCTGCACTCTTTTGCTCGCTAGGAAACTTTAAGTATTCTTCCAATAGCTTGATATTATTAGTGTTAGCTCTCCAGGCAAAATCAAAAAAGTCTCCCAAAACGGGGACAGTGCCTACCAAGCCATCAACGATCACATTTACAACCATTTTACCTAAAGTGGCTCTAGAGACACCCAGCCGCGCTGCTTCTAGGATGATATAGCTAGAAAACATGACTCCCAAAAAATCACCACCAATAGGTATAAGTCCTAAAATTGGATCTAGACCAAAACCAATCTTCGTACCAGGAATGGTAATAACATTATCTAGCAGCCGACTTAACTGACGCAGGCGCTTCAAGGTGGGTGCTTTAGCATCAGGTTCAATCATAGAAAACCGAGTAGGAGAATCTGGCATGAAGGCGATCGCTAATTTTGCATTGAATCGTTAGATATTCTACTCCCCTACTGAGCTTTTGCAAAAGTTTTCTCAAGGATTTACAAATTAATATTTTTCGTTAGATTGTGACTGCGCTTTTAGACGCATATCTTCACCGACTGTCACATTCAACTGATCGCCGATTAACAGTACAGCAGCGCTCATCGACAGCCAGAGCATTAAAACTATCACAGCCCCTACAGCACCATATACTTTATTATAATTGCCAAAATTCGCCACATAAAGCCGAAATAGGGCAGATAATATTGCCCAGAAAACAGCTGCCAAAATTGCTCCAGGCATCATTGGCGTGCCTGAATTCCATACACTTGGCCCATAGCGATAGACAAAGCCAAAAGCAACAGCAACAATACTTAAAGCTAAAGGCCAGCGTAACAGCTGCCAAAGATGTAATAAGACGATCAAGGAACCATTTTCGCGTACTACCATTCCCAAAAGCCAATCGCTGGTAAACACTAAGAAAGAAGCCAGCACTAAAAGCAACATAGTACCAACTGTTAATCCCAGAGAGACGAGCTTGGCTTTCCAAAAGGGGCGCATATTTTCTGAAGGAATTTGATGAATTTGGTCGAGGGCTGTCATAGCGGTATTCACCGCCCCAGAAGCAGTCCAAATTGCTAATACAAAGCTTAGAGAAAATAAGCCACTGTTTCTAGAATTGGTAATTTCTGTGGTAGCAAAATCACGAATTAGAACCAGGGCTTGTTCGGGTAGGATTTGACTAAGTTGGGCCGCTAGTTGTTTAAAGGTAGCTTGTAAAGATTCTGCCAATAAACCAATGGCTGTGAGGACAGCAAGAATCGCTGGAAACAGCGATAACATCGCATTGAAGGCGATTTCTGAGGCTAGTCCCAAAAGTCGTCTTTCCATTGTCCTAGCAAAAGTTTTTTTGAGCGTGCGCCAATTGAGGTAGTAAAAAAAGCGAAAAAAACGAGGCTTTGGCATAATTTAGAGTTAAAACTGGTTAGGTTTCTTAACTACTGTGCCAAATTTTGCGTAGCGATCGCATTTATCTTTTTACCGCAATAATACCGAGTGGGGAGAGTGGGGGTAGAGGAGGCAGGGGGGCAGGGGGGCAGGGGGAGAATAACAAATGACTAATGACAAATGACCAATGACAAATGACAAATGACCAATGACAAATGACAAATGACTATTTAATTTATGAATCAAGATTTTACACAACAGTGGTTGACAGAAATCCAGGAACTCAGAGAGCAGATGGCGGCACTTCAGAGCGATCGCGATACGGCTTGGGAAAGTGCCCAAAAATGGCGACAGCTTTACAACACAGAAGCAGAACAACGCCGCACAGATGCCCAACTGTCCCAACAGGCGATCGCATCACTCAAGGCAGACTTGCATAAACTCCGGGGTCTTGAGGTCGAGACACTGGCTGCTGGGACACCACTAACAGCGATTCAACAAGAGATAGAACAACTAAAATCTGTGGAGGAGTTACAAACTAAACTCATCGCCCTAATCAAAGAACGCGATCGCCTTTTGCAAGCTTTGAAAACTGAGCAGGATAATCATGGACAAACCCGCAATAGCCTTACTACTGCTTTGGGTGATGCAATTGACAGTTTGACACAGGAACGAGCCAAAGGAGAAAAAGAAAGTCAATGACCCGCCTAAACCCCGGTTTCTTAAAGAAACCAGGGTTCTTGTTGATTTAGGACTGCTATATAAGGTTGAGCTACTTATCGCCCAACGACTAAAGCTTTGTTTTCAGTGTAATTGCGGTTCTCGATAATTTAAGCGGCGTGAAAAGCTAGGAGCATTAACAAAGTAGTGTTTATGCTTTCACTTTACTCAAAGCGTCATTAATCAATGTCCTCATCTGGAGAACCACCTGTTGAATCCTACCAACCACCGTCGGGTTACTCGTTACGGCGTGGCACTTTACAAGATATCCAATCGTATAACTTTAATGCTTCATTTTGGATTGCTGCTATAGCTTTCTTGTGGCTAGTTATTAGCATCCGTTCACTTCTGGAAGCGTGGCTAAATAAATTATCTATCATTCATAAAGCTTATTTATTTGAATATGGAAAGTTACCAGATAATATCTTTTTTCAAGATTTGCAATATATTCTCCCATCATTAAACGAAGTTAATTGGTCGTTTATTTTGGTAATGGGATCTGGAATTATTACTGGATTTTTAGTTGGAGTTACACTTAAGCATCTAATTCCCAGGTTGTTAGCATCAGAATCTCCCAATCGCACCGTGTGGGTAGCTGAATATGAACAGCAAATTGTTGGATGGGCAATACTTTTACAACGCTCGAACTACACTATACTTTCTACACTTTATATTACTTCCCAACACCGATCGCGGGGTGTTGGCTCATATCTAATCTTGAATTGTTTAAAGAATATTGGGCAACCAGCCTATCTGATCTGTGTTCCTCAACTTCAATCTTTTTACGCTCGATTTGGCTTTGTTGCGCTTCTCAAAGAGCAAGTGCCTAAAGAAATGCGGTTGTCTAAAATACCCTGTATGGGTTTATTGGGTAAACCAATACCGATCACCAACCAGCCATCAGCTAATGTATCTTTACCATCTGGGATTTTAATTCGCCCATTCCAAAACTTTGAAGAACAATTCAATTTTTACAATAGTTTTTGGCACAGAAAACAATTTAGAAACTCTCGGCTTTATGTTTTTAGCTTAATCGCCTTCGTGTCAAGCAGTGCTTTTGTCTTAGTCAGCGTAATTTTTGGCAGTCTCAGAGCAATATTTGGCTTAACATGGTTAGCTAACTTTGATTTTTATTTTTTGGGTATTCAATTTTTAGGAATTACCATAGCTGTCTGGTTGTATTTAGAACTGATGATTTTGATGTGGTTTTCTGTCAGATGGCAAGAGTGGATTATTGAACAGGATGGTCGTGCGATCGGCTACATTCACTTTTCTCAACAAGCAGAGTGTTCCATACTATACAATTTGTATGTTGAACCACAAGAGCAGCTAGACAATTTTAGTAAGTTGTTGTTAGCTCGTCTCAGCCGCCAGATAGCACTACCTTTATACTTCAATTGCCCACGTCCAAATAGGCAGTTTTTTACTGGATTGGGTTTTACACCAGTTAATCGCAATAGACTACCATTTGAATTAAAAATTCTCCAACTGACTAATCAAATACCTCTTCAACTTACACAGCAGGCAGCCAGAAACTTAATTACACAACTGCCTAAAATCATAGAGTTAATTAATTGTAATTACAGTATTTTATCAACTAATCATCAAAAAATACAATTTAAAACCCTACGTAATATCAAGAAAAACTTGATTCGATTTTTAGCTAATTTACTTATAGCATTCATGATTGCGCCAGTCTTCCAACTCCCTCAAATGTATGCTGAACTTAAGCAACAAACTCAAATAGAAAATTCTAGTAATAAACAGATTGGAAAAACTTTAGTAGCGCCAGAAAATATAGGGGTATTAGCGATTGCATACGATAATCAAAGCCTAATTAGTGGTAATGAAAATGAAACTATCACAATTTGGAATTTGAGCAATCAAAGCCTGGAAAAAACTATCAGCCTGCCTTTTGGTTCTGGTAAAATTCAATCTTTGGTAGTCAGTCCAGACAAAGAAACTTTAGTTATTGGCACATCAAAAGGCACAATTCAAGTATGGAATTATAAAAATGGCACAATTAAAAAAATACTTTCTCCTGGCCACTTGGGAAATATCATCGCACTAAGAATTAGTTCTGATGGTCAAAAGTTAGTTAGTGGGAGTTGGAATGATTCAGTGGTAAAAGTTTGGGATTTACGCCTGGGTCAACTTCAACATACTCTTAATACTGGTGCTAATAATATTCTGTCTTTAGCAATCAGTCAAGATAGCCAAACTATCTATATTGGCTTGTTTGGCACACTCCAGATTTGGCATTTAGATCGTAAATTACTTGTAGATAATTTAGCTGCTCATTCTCGTGAAATCGATGCGATTGCTGTTAGTACAGATAGCAAATTATTAGTAAGTGGTGGGACAGATAGCCTAATAAGTAAAGGTGGAATTTCGAGCAATATTTGGATGGTAAAAGTTTGGGATGCTCAAACCTTAAAACTATTAAAAACATTACAAGGAAATTCTAGTTCAATCTACAAATTAATTCTCAGCCCCGATGCTAAAACAGTTATTTTTGATAGTTGTTGTGAAGCCCATTTTTGGGACTGGATAAATAATAAAGACATTACAGATATTCATGGATTAGTTCGTAATACTGTACTCAGCCCCAACAGCAAAATTATTGTCAGTGTTGCGTCTGATGGCAAAACAATGACAATCACAGATTTAGACACTTTGAGAATGTTGTGAAAATCGTGAGCATACTAAAAACCTCTCTCCTTTAAGGCTACGGTGTAAACACAAAATGGGATATTTTTTTATTTGGAAGTCCTTAATGCTGGCGTTGCTGAGTGCGGTATGAATTAATTGAACACCAGAATAAAACGATACTTCAAGTAGTGAAGTAATAATCGAATAGAGTATTTCAGCATTTCTAAGGACTTAGAATAACATAGTGTTTTGCGATGCTCGTGAATTAGTATTACGCCTCGGAATTGCTGAAATAAGGTAAAAATAATAGGGCATGGGGATAATTAACTCATGCAAATAACTCAAGGTAAGGTAAAGTACCCATGCTCAGGCGCTTAATTATGATTGTTACTGCCGCTATTCTCTTTAGCAACTCCTTAACGCTGGCACAGACTAAAAAGCCCAAACCACCGGATAAATTCCCTCCTAATCCCCTAGAAATTACCACACCCGATCCACTGCTACCACGTTTGCCCAAAGATAAACAGTCGTTAACTCTCCAAGAACAGCAAAACTTAGAGCCAGCGCTCGATGCCTTAAATCAACAAGCAGCAGTGAAACTGCAAGCAGGGGATCAGGTGGCGGCGTTTGAAATTTGGAACCGGGAACTTCGCTTGCGGCGCTTTTTAGGTTTGTTAGCAGAGGTGCAAGCACTATCACGAGTCGGGGCGATCGCTTGGAAGCAAAATGATGGGGAAGAAGTACAATATATTACGCAGCGATTGCAAGCAATTCAAAAGCAGGCGCAATCTCAGAAAACAACTGCCCAAGTTGATATGGAATTATGGCGGTCGCTAGCCCAAGCTTACCAAAATGTGCGATCAATTAAACTAGCTGTAGAAGCTTACGACCAAGTTTTGTTAGTGGTGCGGCAGCAAAAAAATACAGCAGCAGTAATAGAAATGCTTAAGACAATTGGGGAATTGCATTTAACTTGGTTTGATTATACCAAAGCCGCCCCAGTCTACGAGGAATTATTGAGTTTAGCTACTTCTCAAGGTGAACGTGTAAATGAGGTAACATATCTGCAAAGGCTGGCTTACATTTACGAGCAGACACAACAACCGCAGCAGTCATTGAATGTACTTAATAAACTAGTAGAAATTTACACTAGAGAAAATAATCTTACTGTAATCCCAGAATTAAAGCTAGCGATCGCTGCAAATTACGAATCTCTAGCCAAGAAAGATCCTAACTTACTGCTAGAAGCTTTTCAAAATTATCAAGAAGCTTATACCACTGCTTGGCAATTACGCGAGTATGTTCGTGCTGGCGACGCTTTGCAGAAGTTAATTGCACTGTACCGTTCTCAAGGACAAATAGACGAGGCTTTGCAGGCTAGCCAGATCCTTGTACAGACACAGACGCAATCTGCTAACTTTTACGGGACAATGCAAGCTTATGACCAAATTGGGCAATTGTATCTAGAACAGAAAGATTTTCCTCAAGCATTAACAGCTTTTAAAAAAGGGTTGGAAATAGCACAACAACTAAAACATGAAGAAGCATACTTTACTAAGCAAATTGAAAAAATATCATCTAATCGATAATACCTATTAATTGATTAAGGAAGTTGACACAATAAAATCAAACTATGTAAGGAAAAATGAACTAGGCTAAAACCCTTATACTTATTGCCTATTGCCTTATCCCAACGACAATTATTTACGCTCACTTACTTATTCAACTTAGATGCTTTTCAGCTTAATACATCTTCATATATTTCGGCGATCGCACACCGAAAATCAACGCTAGCTAAATGCACTTCTTGTTCTTGTTCATAAGGATAAAGTACCCACTGTCCTTGTTCATTACGGCGGAAGCATTCTACACTCATTCGATCTGATGAAATTAGCACATACTCTTGTAGTGATTCTAAATGCCGATAACTAGCGAATTTCTTGCCTCTGTCATAGCCTTCTGTTGACTCAGAAAGTACTTCAATAATTAAACAAGGATAGGACTTAAAATATTCAGACTCTCTATCTCGTGTATCGCAAGTTACTATGACATCAGGATAGAAATAGCGGTTGATGACATCAATCTGTGCTTTCATATCCAACATATAGACACGGCATCCACTACCCCGGAGATGGTTTCGTAACAGCATAGATACATTCATGCTAACTGTAACATGAGCATCACTTGCCCCTGCCATCGCGTAGACTTGTCCATCAATATACTCGTGTTTAATTTCACTTACTTTCTCGCCTTCTAGATATTCTTCTGGAGAGATATAGTACTCACTTTGGCTGATGACCATTTTAGTACCTTAGTAGTTTTATCAAATATTTTAACTCATACAACAAATTTAATGAGCGACAGTATTACCACTTGGCTTCACCTTTTTGAAGAATAAAACGGCAAGTCCACTGAGTAATAATGCAATGCCAATAAAGTAGAAACAATCATTAAAAGCCATTACATAAGCTTCCCGGCGGACTATATTAGATATGGATGCGATCGCTTGATTTTGCGCGGTACTCAAATCTGCTCCTTTGCTGACAAAATACTGTGTCATTTGGTCAATTCGCTGTTGAGTTTCTGGGTTATATAAAGATATCCCATCACCCAATCTATTCGAGTGAAATTGCTCTCTGTTAGTTAATAAAGTAGCTAAAGATGCAATTCCTATAGAACCGCCCATATTCCGCATCATATTAAATAAACCACTTGCTGAACCTGCTTCTTGTGGACTCAACCCAGCAGTAGCAATAGAAGTTAGGGGTACCATAATTAGGGGTTGTCCCATTGCACGCACAAATTGCGACCAGCGTAACTGATCTAATCCAGTTTGATTAGTCATTCCAGAGTTCATAAACGCACTAATGGAAAACAATGTTACGCCAATAGCTACCATTAACCGTACATCAATGCGTTGCATCAATTTGGGGATGAGTGGAATAATAAAAAGTTGAGGAATACCAGCCCAAATTAATACTTCACCAATTTGTAGCGCATTGTATTTTTGAATTTGGGCAAGATACAACGGTAAAATATAAATTGAACCATACAATCCAACCCCCAGGGACACATTAACAATACTAGCTAAACCAAAATTCCGCCTAAACAAAAGTCGTAAATTAATAAATGGTTGCTTACGAGTTAATTCTATAAAGAAAAATATCGCCAGAAAAATTACTGCGATCGCACTTAACCGCAGAATCAGCGCTGAACTAAACCAGTCTTTGCGGCTACCTTCTTCTAAAACAACTTGCAGGGAACCTAACCCAATTGCCATTGCAATAATTCCCCACCAATCACCTTGTTTCAGTAAATTAATTTGGGGTTTTTCTTGCTTAATTCCGTACCAAACTCCAGCTAGCATTAATGCGCCTGGAATTACATTTATATAAAAGTTGTATTCCCAACCAAAATTTTCTGTTAACCAACCTCCTAATGTTGGGCCAATTGATGGTGCAAAAACTGCACTAAACCCAAAAGCAGCCAGTCCAATTGATTGCTTAGATTGGGGTAAAGTCGTTAATACAACTGTCATAGCGGTGGGAATTAAGACTCCTCCACTAAAACCTTGCAAGGCGCGAAATAAAATCATGGAATTGAGATTCCATGACCAAGCACAGCATATAGAAAAGAAAATAAATAGTGCAGTATTCACTAACAGATAACGTCGCAGAGAAAACACTCGCGACAACCATCCTGTTAAAGGAATTACCACAATCTCTGCTACTAAATAAGCGGTAGAAATCCAAGAGCCTTCTTCTAAAGTTGCTCCTAAACTTGCTTGAATGTCTTGCAGTGAAGCATTAGTTATTTGAATATCTAATACCGCCATAAATGCACCAAGCATACTGGCTAATACACCAATCCAAGTTCTTAACGGTACGCGTTCTGGTGGTGCTTGCTGATGAATTACACCTGTATTAGCCATAGTGTTGTTCCAGTTTCAAGGTTAAGTAACAAAATTATTATCAAACAGAATGCAGGAGTTTGGAGCCAGAATCCCTTTCAGGGAAGCAAGCTACAGAATTAATTTTGTGCAACTGACGGATAAACAAACAGCTTCTTGATTCTGATAGCGCAATGGTAGCGAGTCTGCGAAGGTCTTCCTGGGTTAGGAATTATTCTCCAATAAATTTTATACCATCTCTTTGCGTCTTTTTATCCTAAGCTTTATTACTTATTACAATGCCCTTCTGCTCATAAATTGGACGCATTATCTGTCTTAAAGTAGGCAACTGTCTGCTAAAAATTATAGAACCTAAAATACAAGCTATACCATCAATAATTAAAGTGTTGGGTGCGCCAATACGACTTGCTAATACACCTCCTAACAAGTTGCCCACGGGAATCATCCCCAAAAATGACATTGTGTATAAGCTCATCAATCGCCCACGTTTGTCATCATCAACAATTGTTTGTAAAAATGTGTTGCTAGCAGCAATCTGGAGAATTGTACCTAAGCCAACAAATAACATTGTAAATAAAGAAAGTGGTAAATATCGAGATAAAGAAAAGGCAATTAGACCAACTCCTAAAATTGCTGGAGCTAAAGCAATCAATTTACCAATTCCTAAGATTGTTTGGCGCGTAGCGAGATAAATTCCACCAGTTAAAGCTCCAACCCCAGATGCAGCCATCAAAAAACCCAAACTCTCTGCACCACCTTTGAGTACTTGTTCTGCAATAACTGGTACGAGAATAGTGTTTTGCAGCCCCATGAGACTGACTAAAGTTGATAGCAATAAAATCGAGCGAATGGGTGGAAAACTAAAGGCATATACAAATCCCTCTTTGACTTTTTGTAAGGGATTCCCGTCAGTCACCACATTTTTCCAAGGCTTAACTTTCATTGCCAATAAAGCGGCGAGTACAGCAATGTAACTTAAACCGTCTATTAAAAAACAATAGCCAGTTCCAACTCTAGCAATTAGTAAACCTCCGATCGCAGGGCCAATCAATCTAGCACCGTTGATCATGGTAGAGTTAATGGCGATCGCATTGGCTAAATCTTCTCTACGTTCAACCAGTTCTGGCACAAATGCTTGGCGGGCTGGCGCATCTAAGGCGTTAATAAATCCTTGACATAAGCTCAAGGCGATGATGTGCCATACCTCAATCACACCAGTCAGCGCCAGTACTGCTAATGTTAACGATTGAATCATCGCCAAGACTTGTGTACCTATTAAGGTACGATATCGAGAAAATCGATCTACAAATACTCCACCAAAGGGAGCTAAAAAAAAGCTAGGAATTTGACTAGAAAATCCCACAACTCCTAGCATTAATGCGGAGTTTGTCAACTTATAAACTAGCCAAATCGTCGCAAGTTGCGTCATCCATGTCCCAATTAGGGAAATACCTTGTCCGGCAAAAAACAACTGGTAGTTTTTTGACCTTAAAGCAGGTAATAATGGTTTTTTCATGTCAGGTTTGTTTTATACCAATCTGCTCTCACAAATATCATTTCACCTCATCTTTGTACGCCTCTCTATAGATGTATGAGAATGCCATAACAAGAAAGAGGTTTGCAGGCAAATTGGTATTACTTGACTTCCACAGCTACTTCCGCAGACATCCCCGGAGTAATCCGCGATTCGTATCCTTGAATGCTCTTTTGGTCAAAAACTACTTTGACTGGGATGCGTTGGACAACTTTGGTAAAGTTACCTGTAGCGTTATCCGGTGGTAATAAGGCAAACTGAGCGCCGGAGGCTGGCGAAAGACTTTCAACACGACCAACAAAGGTATGATGAGGGAAAGCATCTAGCTTGATTTCTGCCGTCTCTCCTGGGCGCATCTTTTCTAATTGGGTTTCTTTGAAGTTTGCAATTACCCAATACTCGTTATCCACGATCGCCATTAATGGTGTTCCTACTGCAACTCGGTTGCCAACTTCCACGTTTTTTCTACCGACTCGTCCGGCACTGGGGGCGGTAACATTGGCGTAAGATAGCTGCAATTGTGCGTCTTTGAGCGATGCTTCCGATTGCGCGATCGCAGCTTTTGCCGCTTCGTATTGACTACGTTTTACTGTTGTATCTTGTCCGCCTGCGGTAGCTTGTTGCAATCCGCCCTTGGATGCTGCCAATTTCGCTTGGGCGTTGGTGACATTTTCTTGTGCCTGTGCTAGTTGAGACTGGGCTTTCGCAACACCAACTCTCGCAGAGGCTAACTTCGCTTGGGCTTGTTCTACTCCCTGAACAGCAGCGTTTCTTTGTGCCGTCGCTACATTAAAAGCGGCCTTGGCTGCGTCTAGCTGCTGACGAGCGATCGCACCTGATTGATACAATTCCTTGTAGCGATTGTAATCTGCTTGGGCATTTTCCAAATTCGCATTTGCTTGCGCTACCTGCGCTTGGGCGGCGGGAATCCCTGCTTCGGCTAATCTGACTTCAGCTTGCGCGGCTGGTATCCCAGCTTGCGCTTCTTGTACTGCTGCTTGGGCTGTGGAAATTGCTGCTACCGCACCACTAACATCTCCCTGCGCTTGAGTTGTCTTACCAGTGGTGGTTTGTGAAGTTAAAGCAATATTTGCTTGGGCAGCTTGGGCCTGTCCACGTGCATTTTCTAAGGCTGCTTGTGCCTGTTGCACCTTACTTTCATAGTCTCGTGGATCTAACTTCACTAACAATTGTCCCGGTTGCACCAGTTGGTTATCATTCACAAGCACTTGACTTACAGTTCCGGGAATGCGGCTACTAACTTGGTGAATATTTCCCGCAACAGTGGCGTTGTCTGTTTCTTGATGGGTGGAGGCGTATTGCCAATAGTTATAACCAAAAGTACCTGCGACGATCGCACCCACACCTAATCCTGCCAAAATCAAACCAGTTGGTTTTTTCCGCTTCGGTGCAACTTCTTTCTCGATCTCAGGAGTTACAACAGGCGCTTCGGCGGTTACAGCTTCTAAAGTCTCGGAATTAGGAATCAATTCTTTTTCGATAACTATGGTTTTGTTTTGGTTGCGTCCGTTAAATGTATTGGTTTTCATGATTCTTAACTCACTTGTTCGATGATTTGATTGATAGTCTTTTATTTAGAATGCGTAGTATTTACTGAAAAAAATCTTATTTCCTTAGTATGCGTAATATTATCTCAAAACAAATCTTCACAGTACCTCCCCCAGTCGGGTGATTGTGAGATTATCTTTAGGAGAGGTTAGCGATCGCTCGATTCAAGATTTGGGAAAACAGTTCGCGATCAGCAAAAGAAATACCGTCCATTGCTTCATCCCTTACTGCGGCGGCGATTGGGGGTAAAATAGTTTCTAGTTCTTTACCTGCATCCGTTAGCCAGATCCGCCAGATGCGGCGATCGTGAGTGTCGCGTTCTCGACGCACCAAACCGCGTTCTTCCATCCGATCTAGTACGCCTGTTAAAGTTCCTCCTACTTGTTTGAGTTTGTCTCCAATACTAGAAGTAGGTAAACCATCTTCTTGCCACAAACAGCACAACACCAACCAGTGAAATGGCGTAAGTCCAAAAGGTTCTAGCTTATCTGTAAACTTGCGACTGAGCAATTGTGAGACTAATTTGATTCTGTAGCCCAAATTGTATGGTGCCAGATTTTGCTGCCACGACTCTAAAGCTGGGGAATGATTAGATGTAGAAACCATTTAGCAAAATACTTAGTGTACGTACTATTATATATAAATCAACATTTTTTAGCAACAGGTGCTTTGCATCTATCTTAGGGAAGAAATTGGATCAACTGGTACTCTTTGACAGTGCCGAGAATACGGTGAGGTCTAGATAATTTAAGGGATTGGTCAGTATAGATCCAAGCATAGCTCAAAGCTGGTATTTGCGAAATAGAGGCTACTTGCTGGGCATGAATAGGAAGATAGAACTCCAACAGTACTTGGGTTTTCTGGTCTATTTCCATGTAGTAGGTAGGATGAGATTGGAGAATTGAGGCGATCGCAGTTTGTTGTAAAAAAGTTTTCAAAACATGGTTATAGTCACTTAACAGACCTGTGCTACCAATCGTCGCCAAAGCTAGCCAACAGGGAATTAACCAACCTGCAATCCAATAACGCGCTGTGAGAAATTTCTTGCCAAAGTGGTAACGACTAATCCACACCACAGGTAAAATTAACCAACCCAAGCCCATAGCCAAGCCAATAGTTGCATACTTGCGAAAATCAAAACTACCCCAACTAAAAATGCCAATACTCGCTACAACAAGTAAAAAACCTAACCCACCAAAGCCATAACTGAGATTTCGAGGAAGATTCTTTTTGGCAAAAAGGCTTAATATATTTATTTTATCTTTTTCAACAGGTAATGGGGGGGTAATTCCTGTCTGGTAAATACTACCTAACCAGTTTAAACCCACAGATGCAAACAAAGCTATAAACGGATAAAGGCAAAGACTATAATGAGGGAGACGAGTGCTAAAAAGACTAAGCTCACAAAATAGGATAAGTGGAAAGCCAACTAATATTAACTGATAACGAGGAATAGGAAGACGTACAGTCAAAAATAAACCTAAAACTCCAAAAAAAGCCCAAGGAAATGCTTTTAAAAGCATATTCCATAAATAAAACAGCCGATCATTTCTATAATTATTTTCAGAACCTAGCTGCATAACAAACTTGAGCAACTCTTCAAAACTCTGATTTCCGTAGTGCAGCCAGCTTAAACACAGCCAAACACAGGTAGGCATTAAACCTACAAAAAAGCCTAAATACAAAAATGGGTTAGTAAGATGATGATGACGGCGATGTTCCCAAATTAAATAAGGGAATAAAGCGATAATTGGCAAAAAAATCATAAAGCTTCTGACTAAGAAGCCTAAACCTAAACTTAAACCAGCTATAAAACTCCAAAAATAGCGATATTTAGGATATGATTCTGTTTTTATTAGAGACAAAATAGCTAAAAGTACCAATAGAACCATCGGTATATCAGGTGTACTTAAGCGAGAGTATTGCAGCCAGAGAAATTCCACACTTAAAATTGCAGTAGCAAGCCAAGCTAATTTTTTGCCTAGCATACTTTTGCCGATTTCATACACAAGCCATAAGCTAAAAATGCTAGCAATCATACTAGGAAGACGCGCACTAATATCACTCATACCAAACAGCTTGTAGAAACTGGCAATTAACCAATAAGGGCCAGGGGTTTTATGATGTGCCGTTGTCCAAGGAGTTATCCAATTACCAGAATCAAACATCAGACGCGCACGTGAAGCGTAAAGCGCTTCATCATGTGCCATCAGGCTATTGTGCCCAGAAGTAAATAATAATAAAGGAAGTATCCAAAGTAACAAACTTAAATATGGTAATAATCCCACTAGGCGCGTTTGTCGCCAAATATGCCGTAAGATATGTAATTTATAAAACATTGAATTGATAAAATTGATGCTGCTATTTAGACTCGTTTATGTGTCTTGCTGTTATTAAAATATGTTACATAGTGTTTTTTGAACAATACCTGAAATTGCGGCATTTTTTGAAAAAAGTACTCCAAAACAGAGATTTATGCAATTAAGACCGAATCAACGCCAGAAATTAGACGACAAAGACGATAAGCTGTTCTATGCCTATCCCCGCTTTGTAACCCATGTAGATGAAGGATTTATTCAACAGCTAACGGATTTATATCGCGATCGCCTCAAACCCGACACCCGCATTCTTGATATGATGAGCAGTTGGGTGTCCCATCTACCAGAAGAGATGCAGTTTGCCCATGTAGAAGGACACGGACTCAACGCTGAGGAATTAGCACGGAATACCCGCTTAAATCATTATTTTGTGCAAAATCTTAACGAAAACCCGCAGCTACCTTTAGCAGATGGAGATTTTGATGCTGTTCTCAATTGCGTATCTGTGCAATATATGCAATATCCAGAAGCAGTATTTTCTGAAATTTACCGCATCTTGAAACCCGGTGGTGTTGCAATTATCAGCTTTTCTAACCGGATGTTTTTTGAAAAGGCGATTCAAGCTTGGCGGGAAGCTTCAGAATCACAGCGAGTGGAATTAGTCAAAGCTTACTTCGCCTCAGTTCCAGGATTTACAACCGCAGAAGTTATAGTTAATAAATCAACATTACCGAATTTATTTCAGTGGTTGGGTGCAGCTGGAGGAGATCCATTTTATGCCGTTATAGCTTATCGTAGTTAAGCCAAATATTCACTAGTACAATGTCTAAGCTAGTGCAAGAGGGTTTGTAGTAAGCACTTTAGTGCTTAAAAAATAAGGACTAAAGTCCTTACTACGAAATTAGTTACCTGCTCAAAATTAAAATGCTTTTGTATATAGATAATTTTTGTAGATGAATTATTGGCTAATGAAATCAGAGCCAGAAGCCTATAGCATTGCTGACCTTCAACAGCAAAGCCAGACTATCTGGGACGGCGTTCGCAATTATCAAGCTCGCAACTTTTTGCGCCAAATGGATGAAGGAGACTTAGCTTTTTTCTACCACTCCAGTACTAATCCTCCCGGTATTGCTGGGTTAATGCGTGTACTGAAAAAAGATATTGCTGACCCGACCCAGTTTGAGCCAGAAAGTAAATACTACGACCCGAAATCAACTTTCGAATCCCCTCGGTGGCAAACAGTTGTAGTAGAATTTGTTGAGGCTTTTTCTAACCCTATCTTGCTATCAATACTCAAAGAAAAGTTTAGCGATGAAGACTTAATGTTGGTGAGACAAGGAAATCGGTTATCAGTGATGCCCGTCCCTGAAGCAGTAGCTTTGAAGATTCTGGCGATGAAAAGCTCCTAGTTTAAATAATTCGTAATTCGTAATTCGTAATTCGTAATGGGCTACGCTGTTTTCATGCCCAAAGGGCTGTACGTAATTCGTTAAATATTTTTAAAGGAAGGTTGATTAACTGAACATAATGTGATTTGCTCTTGCCTATTTATTTAGTTTATACCCATTGCACAGGATCTAATTTATAGTAACGTTGCAATTGCTCATAAAGTGCCGGATGCTTAGACAGCAATTGGTGTGGTTTCTCAAAGAATGTCTCAGTTGCTACGGCAAAAAATTCTGCGGGATTCGTTGCACCATAGCTATCCATTACAGTCTTTGCACCTTGTAGAACATCATTACAAAGTTGCTGATATGCTTCTGTCATCACCTTGGCCCAAATAGGATAGTCTGAGTTGCTTTGCAGTATCGGAACTCCTTCAGCTTTACCATCTTCTTGATCTAACTGATGGGCGAATTCATGAAGCACAACGTTACGTCCATCTCTCCAGTTATTAATATCTTGTTTTACCTGTTCCCAAGACAGTACTAATTGGTCATTTGTCCACGATTCTCCTAGTCTTGCCACACGCCTTTCTTCAACAACATATTTTCCGATGGAAGTTGTTTCCTGAACAAAATAGGCATTGGGATACACCAGAATTGAACGAAGTCTAGGGAAGTATTGCCCACGTTCATTTAATAAAAGTAAACAGGCGATCGCAGCAAGAGTAACTTTCATTTCCTCCGTTACCTGTAATCCTCTACAGCCAATAAATTGCTTTTCTGTTAAAAATACTTGAATATGTCCCTGAAGTCGTCTGATTTCATCGGGAGAGAGACAGAGATAAATAGGAAGATTGTTCTCAATAATTGCATTCCATAGTGGGGGAAAAGGACGATATTTGAGACGGGTTCTTCGCCTTTTTACTAAAACAGGATTGATTAAAATTACTGTGAGAATTAATCCAATTATGAGAAAGGCAATTATTGTTTTAATCATTAACTTTTAAGTAATTTATATATTTAAGTCACTGACTTGTATTTCTAAGTTAACCTCTTTTTTTGTTATAAAATAATCCGGTTCAATTAAGGATAATTGTAGTTGAGTTGTAGCTTGCTTACCCGCAGTGGTCAGAAGTGAAACCCAACAAATGCCCAAAAAAAATTAGTCTATAAATTCTTCTTTAATCTCTTCTCTCTGTGTTCTCTGTGCCTCTGCGGTTAAATAAATTCCAAACCACATAGGCACAGAGAACGCTGAGATTATAACAACTATATTTACTGCTATATATCACCGCTATTGGATCAGAATTATGCAAGATTGAACTTTGCTAGAAAGGGTTTTTTGAAGCCCTTGCTCAACTTTACTAATCAGTTTATCAAAAGCCTCTCGATCTGCTGTCAATTGTTCTTGAAGAACTTTCTCTAACTCAGGCTTTATTTGCTCACACATATCCTCGATTTTTTTGTCACTCAAAAAACTAGAACGAACCCAACTAGGTACATCCACATTTGTCTTGATTACTTCTTGAACACTCTTACGATTTAGCTCCATTCCTGCTGCCATAACCGAAGCCCCATATACTAGGGCAATAGGCCAGGTTAAATGTCCCGTTAGTATGAGAGTAATGATGCTAGCTACAGTACCTCCACCAATTACTACATTGACAATAAAGCCCACTGTCTCAGCCAGAATAGCATCTCCAATTCGTAGCTCTGGGTTAACAAAATTTGGGTCAATACTATCTTCAAATCTTAAGCTGCTTCTAGGTATCTGAAACTTTCGACATATTGGATCGGTTTGTGCGGCTAAATCTGGTTGGATTTTATTGCTAAACCAAGAAGCGCATTGATGATTAATTATCTGCACAGCGCAATCGCTTTTGAGCCACTGTTCTGCCCGACCGATCAAAGATGTTTCCAAATCGGCTAAAGTCCGTATTTTGTTTTTTTGCCAATCTTTTAAAGCTGGTTTAACTGCGTTGACAATCAAGCCATCTGTCAAAGGCTTAGTTAATGATTCGATTAACTCCGGGATATGCCTTTCAATCAAACCTTTGAGCTTGTTCGAGGTAAATAGTTTATTGACTTCTTCCTTAAAAGCAGCAGCACGCAGATCCCATCGTCCTACTCGTGCTAAACCTAGTGCAATGCACCGTTCTGGTTCCGGATCGGGGCGAAGTAGCGTTTCTGGTTCAGGAAACATTTCCTGACAAAGAAAGTGCGTAAACTTCATGCGAGATGCACCGCCAGTCATCAGCAGAAGTTTCGGCACGATTCCAAGTTTGTCTAGCTTTTCTTTCGCTTCGGTTAAAGAGTCGCTAAACGATCGCACCCAACTATGATGTCCCAGTTCCGGTAAGGGCTGGTTTAAAATTTCCTCCATCATCAATTTATTGACTTGGGGAATAAAATAAATCTGTTCGTTGATCGATTCGAAGCCACGCGCAAAGGATTCAGGATCGCTATATAGCTGTTCATTAGAAAAATAATCTTCTTTAGCTTTGCGACAAGCAAGTTCACAACGAGCTTGATGATGGGGATATTCCTTAAATACTTTTTCGAGTAATGCTTTTTGCTCGTGGTTGGCAAGAGTCCGGGCAAAAATAGCTTTGTCAATTAGGGATGCACCTAAAGTATTACTCCCGAAATCTATCGGGATCTCTTCTAAACTTTTCACCAGAGTAAAATCTGTGGTTGAAGAACCAATATCGACAATTAACACCGATGCAACAAGTTTGTCATACTCCAACTTCCCGGCTTCCTTGGCTTGCATGAAAGCAGCCCGTGATTCGGGTACAACATTTAGTTGAGGAATACCAGCTTCTTGAAGTAGCTTTTGGTATTCGGTGCGATCGCTAACCGACCATCCTGAAGGGCAACCTATGTAAAAATAGCTACCTTTCCCACCTTCAAGTTGTTTGCTTTCTTTCAAAAGGCGGTAGTATGTTGCTACAAAAGTGCTAATTGTTTCCCGATATTTGGGATCGTTATTGGGTTTTTGCTTAAAAGAAATTGTCAGTTGGGTAACGCCAGCTTGAATTAATGCTTGTTCTCCGACCAGATAACCGAGTTTGGGATGCCAACCAAGGGCTGTAATTTGGTTCTTCTTGTTATTAATCTCCAGCATCTGGGGGGGGTCGATGCTTTCCACTATCGCTTTAGCTACAGCCGTTTCACCGTGTCCCAAATCAAAACCGATTGTTTCTAAAATTTCCATACCCTTATTGTCTATTATTCTCTAGAAGCGGAATATGCTGGCTCAATTACCCTACCGCGCCGAATCAAGCGATCGCCTTTTAACAAAGCCGGAGTTAGAGTTACGTGTTCTTTAGTATCGGGGTCGATACTTGGCTCAAAGTCAAAATAATTGCGATCGCTGTGCGGGTCATTTGGTCGATAAATTTGAGTGTTAATTCCCTGAGACATTAAAATCTGTGGCAGAAGTTTTGCAAGTTCATAAGCCATTTGGGGTTTATCAAGTTTTGATGCGCCCATTAGCCTTTGCAGAAAATTCAATAGCTCTGGTAGTTCTTCTATTGCTAAATCGCCTTCATGTTTATTCCCATCTTCTACTCTAGCTACTGCTAGGTCGATAGTGTTGAGAGCATCACCAAGATGATCTAAAAATACTTTGCTATCAACCCGGAGCAGAGGTTTAGGTAATTTCAATAGTTCTGAAGATATAGAATTTTGCTGATTCTTTAAGTCGAGTTTAAGCACAACTTCTACCCCTAGAAGTAGAGAGGTTAGTAAGATAGCCATCCATGCACCAGGGGTAGTTTTAGTTAAAGAGAATAACGAGCCTAAGATGCCTATATAAATTAGTCCCTTTAGCAGTTTCAAAATTAATCTACTGGAAAAAAAGTTTGTATTTGGGTTAGTAAATTGCTTTTGTTCTGTTGGAGCAATTTGAGAATAGTTAGCCGCAGCGAGAGTGGCGATGGACTGCCGCAGGGTATCTAGGAAAAAGGAAGCGAGACGAACTTGAGCTAAATTAAGCTTTTCAATGTAAATTCTTTCGAGATTATCAAGTCGGTTTTGAACCAATTTAACTATCTCCTCGATGTTGGTTGTGTTATCAATATCTGTCTGGAGTTGGTTGCGTTCTTCGTTAAAAAGTGAAGTGATTGTTTTCATTGCGTTAACTAATACTTTAACGTTATTAATTAGGAGTGAAATTAACAAACAAGTGTTTATTTCACTCTCTAATCACATAATGACGGAATAATTCATAACTATGAATTACGAATTACGTTGATTGCAAATTACTACCCATCAGAAGGAGGAGCAGAATGTTTATCTGCGTCATTGCAGACTACGGTACAGGAGATCCGGCATTTATAGAAGTCACACAACGTCTGCTGATGGCTTTTCCCCATGCCCAAATTCATTTGCTTTCGGTGCCAGCATTCAGTACATTGGCAACGGGATTTTGGATTGCCCAACTAGGACTTAACCCAGGCCCTAGCGATCGCCTAATTTATCATAACTGTGCGCCTCGTCAGGATGATCCCGAAGCCCGTCGGGATAATGAAGGTGAAGGACTAACTTATGCCCTTTTATCCAATGGTGTAAAAGTAGTAGGTGTAAATGCGGGCTACACTCTCTCCTTTATCAAAGACTATACAAAGGAGTTGCGAGTAGTGAACGTTTCTCGTGGTGGATCGCAGTTTCGCTCACGGGATGTGTTTCCTCCGGCTGCGGCTGCCATTATGAATGAAGATTTTAGCCTTCTGGGAGATAGCCTTAAGAACGAGCAAATCCCAGATGTTCCACCAGATCGAATTGCCTGGGTTGATGGCTACGGCAACATCAAAACAACTATTGGGGCGCATACACTAAACTTGGAGCCTCAAAGCAAGATTGTGATTCGAATTGGAGATGTGGTCAGTGATGCTGTGTATTCTGATGGCAGCTTCAAGGTATCTGAAGGAACTTTAGCCTTTGCTCCCGGTAGTTCCGGTTGGTCAAGAGGCGATTCAGGAGAACCATTGCGCTTTTTAGAGCTATTTTTGCGAGGAGGGAGTGCTTGGGAGCGCTTTGGCCGTCCCCGTGTGAATCAGCAAGTAACTCGAATTGTGTGAAATCCTGTAGTTGGCTTGTGTTTATGCATTTCATCAGTTATTCCAAAGCGATCGCACCCAAAAATTCTAGAGGAAAACTCATAAACTCCTAAATCAAATCCACTCCCCACGCCCTACAGATAAGCACTAAGCTAAAAATATTTTAATTTGCATTCTCAAAAAAATGAATCTCTTGTGGGGTGGGCATCTTGCCCGCCCTGGTTGTGCAAATTAAATACGCGACAGCTTATCTATGTTTATCTGTAGGTATGGGTATTAGTGGTACTAACAATAACTAAAACAGAAAAGGATACAGAGCAACTAAATTTATTGATGGCGATTATTAATTTTGAATTTTGAATTCGGAGTGAAGCGACGTGACAATTGGGGTTTGGATATTAGGCGATCAACTTTGGGTAAAACAAGCAGCTTTAGAAAGTTGTTTTCATCAGGAGAACGTGCCTGTAATTTTGATTGAGTCGCTGCATCATATTCAAGTAAGACCTTACCATCGGCAAAAGTTAGTCTTACTTTGGTCGGCAATGAGGCATTTTGCCCAAGAGTTGCGACAACTAAAATATTCAGTAACATACAAAATAGCTGAAGATTTTGAAGCACCACTCCAAGAATGGATTAGGGAAAATCAAATTACTCAATTGCGGGTGATGACACCGAATGATCTACCATTCACCCAAATGATTCAAAGTTTAGAACTTTTCTGTACAATCACTTTGATTCCTAACAATCATTTTTTGTGGAGTACAGAAGAATTCAATCATTGGGCATCAGATCGTAAGCGCCTGTTAATGGAAGACTTTTATCGGGAAGGAAGGCGACGTTTCCAAATTTTAATGGAGAAAGATAAACCAGTTGGTGGACAGTGGAATTTAGATAAAGAAAATCGTCAACCACCCAAAGGTAAATTAAATACACCACCTGCACAATGGTTTGAACCAGACGAAATTACTCTCGATGTCATTGCTCAAGTTAATTCTCTCACTTGCCCAACTTATGGGGAAATAAAACCTTTTCGCTGGGGAATAAATCGCCAACAGGCACTTCAAGTATTAGATTGGTTTATTCAAAATCGTCTACCGCATTTTGGCCCCTACCAAGATGCAATGGTAACGGGAGAAGAAACAATGTGGCACGCTCTACTCTCTCCTTATTTGAATATCGGTTTACTCCAACCAATGGAGGTAATTCAAGCCGTACAACAAGCATACTTTCAACAGCAATTGCCTTTAAATAGTGTAGAAGGTTTCATTCGTCAGATATTGGGTTGGCGAGAATATATGCACGGCATCTATCACTATGTAGATGCAGATTACTCAGATAAAAATTGGTTTAACCACACACAATCGCTACCTGATTTTTTCTGGACAAGCAGAACCGAAATGAATTGTCTACACCAGATTCTTACGCAAGTGGAACGCACTGGCTACGCTCATCATATTCAACGGCTAATGGTGTTGAGTAATTTTGCTTTGATTTCCGGACTTTCACCACAATCTGTAGAAAACTGGTTCCATGCAGTGTTTATTGATGCTTATGACTGGGTAATGCAGACAAATGTCATTGGTATGGGTTTATTTGCTGATGGAGGTGTGTTGGCATCAAAACCTTATGCTGCTTCTGCTAACTATATAAATAAAATGAGTGACTATTGCAAAAGTTGTGTTTATAACCATAAGGAACGTGTCGGTAAAAATGCTTGTCCGTTCAACTTCTTCTATTGGGATTTTCTTAACCGACACCGCCAACAACTACAGTCTCAAGGAAGGATGAGTTTTATTTTAAAGAATTTAGATAAAATGGCTTCTGAAGAATTACAGTCTATCCGCCAACAAGCCCAAGATTGGCACGCCCAGTCGTAGTGTATCGCAAGGTATTCAAAGCCAGTCACTTATCAGTACGGTAGAGGTACTTAAATGACAAAAACAACCGAGAACACATTTGGTTTAGGGATGACTAATGAAGATTGGTTTAACTTAGGAAAATCTGATGCTTGGGCTGGAAAAGCTAAATTGGCACCAGAAGAAGATTCTCAAGCTGCTAGTATGTACGACCTGGGTTACTGCGAGGGAAAAATTAAACGGCCGCCAACTAAAATTAGTCAGTACCCTACAGCCTACTTAAACTAGCAGTGTAAACAGTATAAGTGCTGAATGGCGCTAAGAAAAGCCCAAAAGCTTGTGTCGTCTCGTTCCCAGCCTCCAGGCTGGGAATGTATTTAAAAGAGGCTCTGCCTCAATTCAAGCTACCGGAGGCGGCAGCCCTTCCAGAACGGATTTCCAGCCTTCAGGCTGGGAACCAGTCAGAACAAGGGCTGTATCTTTTCTTAGTGCCATTCGTATCAGTGCTTTTGTTCAGTATCCTACAGCAATACTCTTGAGATGATTTTAGACTAATACCCTTGGGATACAATAATTTCCCTGTCGGTAACGCTTGTAGAGACGTTGCATTGCAACGTCTCTACACACCGGAAAATCTCACCAATAACCTTAACTAAACGGTAAGGAATAAGAGTTTCTGAGAGTTCTTGCCTAAGTGATGGCTTAGTTAAGGCAATTTAGCGATTTCATTCAACGACTGTTACTGAAGCCCCTTCATTTGATGGAGGTATACCGGGTAACTCAAGACAGTATCCAGCACCATATACTGTCTTTATATAGCGGGGGTGGCGGGGATCTGGTTCTAGCTTGGTTCTCAAGTGGCGAATATGCACTCGAATCGTTTCAATGTCGTCATCGGGATCGTAGCCCCAAACTTCTCTGAGGATTTCGCTAGGAGAAACTGTTTGACCGTGGCGTTGCAATAAGCAGTGAAGTAGCTCAAATTCCAAATGAGTCAATTTCACCGTGTCATTGAACCATATTGCCTCAAATCTTTCGGGAACGAGAGTCAATGATCCATAGTTCAGAATCTCACTATGCTTTGCGGCTTGGGGAATGCGGTCAGTACGTCGCAAAAGTGCCCGCACCCGTGCCAACAGTTCTTCAACTTCGAAAGGCTTGGTGAGGTAGTCATCTGCGCCAGCATTAAAGCCTTCCACCTTGTCCTGAGTTTGGCTCAAAGCCGTCAACATTAACACGGGAATCTCAGAGGTGCGATCGTCTCGGCGCAGGCGTTGGCAAACTGTAAACCCATCTACTCTGGGCAACATTAAATCGAGCATGATCAAGTCTGGTTGAAGCTGGAGAGCCAGCGCTTGACCTTTGATGCCGTCTTCAGCTTGACTAACATCGTAGCCAGCCATTTCCAAGTTGACGGCAACTAGTTCTGAAATCGCTGGGTCATCGTCTATGACAAGAATCCTCGGCATTCTTAAAAATTATTACTACTTATTAAGGATAATTAACAACCTTTGATAGATACAAAGATTTTTGAAACGATTCTAAAAAAGTTTTTAAATCTTACATAAATATTAAGATTAAATGACTATGAAATCAAGACTCAACTACATGAAATCTTATAGTCTATGATGTGTTATACTCCCCCCTACAATCCGTCTTGGTTTTTACAAAACGGTGTGATGATGACTGTATACACTGCTTTGTGGGGAAAACGTCACTGGCAAAGTACTACTAAAGACCCAGAACCTTCTTATCACGAGAAAATCTTTGTTGGTGGCCAAGGTGTGCCAATTTTTGGCTTGGTTGCCATCCCGGAAAATGCCCATAGCACGATTATCGGCACTTACGGCATTACTGGAGAGTTAAAAACAGAATGGTTTTTGAGGGTGCTAGGGCGTAAAGCCTACGCTCAAGGATACGCTGTAGTGTTGTTTGATTGGCGGGCCCACGGGAAAACTGCCGAATTGTCGCCAACTCTGACTTCTGATGGTTTGTATGAAGGGGAAGATTTTGTTCGCATCGCCGCCGCAGCTAAGGCAATGGGATGTCCTGGGAAATTTTGGTTTACAGGGTTTTCTTTAGGAGGTCAATTGGCACTATGGGCAGTGAAGGTGGCTGGTGAGGTGATTAGGGAGTATGAAGATTTAGAACTAGAAGACAGCGATATTGGCGGTGGTATGGTGATTTGTCCGAGTTTGGATTCGGAGCGATCGCTATCTTATCTAGTTACAAAACCCTTTGGCAGATATTTGGAAGCGGGGATTGCCCAGAATTTAAAAAAACTAGCATGGCGAATTCATGATGCTCATCCTGGAAGTATTGACCCAGCAGCGATTGAACGGGCGAATAGTATTTGGGGTTTTGATAACGAACTGGTAATTAACCGATTAGGTTTTTCTTCTGTGGAAGCATATTACCAAGCTAGTAGTGCTTTACAAATATTGCCGCAAATCTCAAAACCGACTTTGATTTTATATGCTGCTGATGACCCACTTTTTGACCCAGCTATCATACCGGAATTACAAGAAGCTTGCGATCGCAATTCCGCAATAGATTTATTGCTCACTCAGTACGGTGGTCATGTTGGCTATTTGAGCAGCAAAGAGTGCCAACGTCAAGTACAAGACTCCGATCCTTGGTGGGCATGGAATCGAATTTTACAATGGTTGGAGCAACAGCGCAAACGATAAGTAGCTCGGCGTAAATAATTATCAGTGGGATAAGACAGGGGCAAGGGAAAAAGAGTTTTAGCTTTCTTTACCTTTCTTCACACATTTTGCTTTTATTAGACCAGCTTACTTAATACTAAGATTTTGTTATTGAAATGAAGTCGATGAGTATATAAAAAATATTCATTAGAGCTAATAAATACTGACTTAATATAATTTAATAAATGTTTCTAAAAAAGCATTTATCAAGAAATCATGACATTAGTTTTAATCTAGGTTATAGCTGTAAATTTTGCCTGCTGATAGAAAAATTGACTTGCTCCATAAAACCCCACTCCACAACGAGAGTTTCTAAGCCTTAATGTGTAAGAATAACCAAAAAAACAGCACCAAACTTCTGTAGGATTTGCCCAAATTTCCGGTAATTATATCGGGATAGTAGTCTTCTGAATTCTGGACAAAAAACTCCCATTGACTCTTTCAAAGGATAGGATTAATGTTGTGAGTAGTCCTTACAAGGACACTATTTATGCATCAAAGAATCAAGAGGTATTTCCTATGATGATGATGATGACTGAAACCATGACTGCCGAAATGCAAGCTTGTATGGAAGTTTGTATGGACTGTCATAAAATGTGCATGGAAACCATGACTTACTGCATGGCCAAAGGTGGTATGCAGATGAACAAGGACATGATGAGCATGATGAGCATGATGCGCGATTGCTCTGAAATGTGCATGATGTGTATGAATATGATGATGAGTGGTTCTGAGTTCATGGAACGCACTTGTATGCTCTGTGCTGAAATGTGCGATCGCACTGCAATGGCATGTGAGATGATGAGCGATGACATGAAAATGATGGAATGTGCTGCTGCTTGTCGTAAGTGTGCAGACTCTTGCAGAAGTATGCAAATGATGCCTGCTTAATTTCCCTAACTAGCAGAAGTTTCTCTGCAACCTAATATTCAAGCGCTCAGACTCTTTGGGGTCTGGGCGCTTGAAGTTAAGATGATTTTGAATAATTTGCCATGTCCCATCTATTTCTGCGTTCACTCCATCAAAATCAAGCGCAGAGGATCTAAACGCACATACCAAGGAAACGGTTGATCTTTCATAGTCACCCATTTTTCTTTGAAGACTTCAGCTTGCAGATGGTAATCTTGAGAATTCTTGCCAGCAGAATGTAGTTTCAGAAATAATGTCATTCGGTGGGGCGTTTCACTTGTTCGTACTATCCAGCAGGGAAAGGTATTCTCCTGTGATGAGTCGTTGGTAAAAATGAACTGATGGGCACGAATACCGATGTGGGATAATTCGCTCGTGACTGGTTCAATGACTTGAAGAGTACAACCCCAATCAATTGCTTCTATCTGTTGTGATGACTGGAGAACAGCACGGGAGAAGTTTTTACATCCGGTAAGTTGAGCGACACTAACGGTAGCAGGATGCTGGAAAATATCGTATTTGCTGCCATGATGAACGGCTCTACCATGCTCCAATACCAATAGATTCGGACAAATCCGATAAGCTTCTTCCATATTATGGGTGACAAATAGAGTCACACCTTGGTAGTCAGCAAGAGTTTCTGTCATTTGCTGCTCTAATTGACTACGTAAATGGGTGTCAAGTGCCGAGAATGGCTCATCTAAAAGCAATGCTTCCGGTTGGCTTGCCAATGCTCTTGCCAAGGCTACCCGTTGTTGTTGGCCTCCAGAAAGTTGGTGCGGATAGCGATCGCCTAATCCTTGTAACTGCATTGCTATTAGTTGCTCCTCTACCTGCACTCTAATACTTCCAGCAGATAGTTTTTTGGGCAAGCCAAAAGCGATATTTTGCGCCACACTCAAATGCGGAAATAGAGCGTAATTCTGCACCAAAAAACCAATGCGGCGATCGCGGCTGGGTAGATTAATTCCTTGTTCTGAGTCGAACAGAACTCTGTCATTTAAAACTATGCGTCCACTAGAGGGCGTTTCTATCCCCGCAAGGCAGCGCAAAATCATACTCTTACCTGCTCCAGAACCACCTAATAATCCCAAGGGTTGCTCATCAGAAGTAAAAGCAACTTTTAAATCAAAGCTAGGAAGTATTTTTTCAATATTGACAAACAATCCACCAGATTCAAAGCTAGATTGCGGGCTATAAAAAATTTCTCCCCCTGCTCCACTTCGGCTACGCTCAGTGACCACCTGCCCCCCGCCCCCTGCCTTCTTCTTTTCCCTCAATTCTTGCCAGAAGTTGACTGCAATTATTCCAGATAGAGAAATCACCATAATTGCGATCGCCCAAAACCACGCCTCATTCATTGCTCCCGCTTCCACAGCAAAATAAATTGCCATTGGGATTGTCTGCGTTTGTCCGGGAATATTACCAGCTAACATCAATGTTGCACCGAATTCTCCCAAAGCACGCGCAAAAGCGAGCATTGTGGCGGCGACAATACCGGGTAGTGCTAGGGGTAAACTGATCCGCCAAAAGATTGTAGTTTCATTTGCACCAAGGGTTCTAGCTACTCGCAGCAAGTTACCATCTATTTGTTCAAAGGCTCCAAGTGCAGTTTTATACATTAAAGGGAAAGAAACTACGGTGGCTGCGATCGCAGCACCATACCAAGTAAAAACGATGGTGAAGTCAAAAGACTCCATAAGTTTCCCTACAGGGCCATTTTTGCCAAAAAATAGCAGCAACAAGAACCCAACAACTGTGGGCGGTAAAATTAGAGGTGCAATAAAGATACCCTCAATCAACGATTTACCTTTGCCGCGATATCCCAGCATCCAGTAAGCAGCAGCAATACCCAAGAAGAAGGTGATAAATGTAGCAAGTAATGAAGTTTTGAGTGATATCCAAAGAGGCGATAAATCCAATGGCATAGTTGCGTAGGGAAGAATTAGCTCAACTAATTACTAATTTACCAACTTTAGTTCAGATACGTTCATAAAAGTTGGTAAACTACTTAATAAATATAGCAATACTGAATCAAATATACATAAACAAGATCCCCGGCAACTTTTACGAAGTCGGGGATCTGCGGCTTGCAATTCTCATACCAATTCTACGTAAGTAGGGGCAATTCATGAATTGCCCCTACAGTCTCTCAAAAGCTTTAATTATTTACGTCTACTTACTTAATCCAGTTTCGTGCTGTAGGCACTAAAACCATAAGCCAAAGTTTCTTTTAAAGCATCTGATGGTTTAAGACTTCTGTTAATAGCATTAGCAAAAGGTACTGGAATCCCCTTAATGGTTTCCGGCAAAATTGCATATTCTGCCGTTGGTTCCACAATGTATTCTGGGCACTTATATTGTATGCCAGCAGTCGTTAACATTTCATTTATTTCAGCAGCAGAATATTGCTTGAGATAAACTGGATTTCTCACAAATGGATTCAGCCTTCTGATAAAATTATGGATAATATGAGAAGGGCAAGACTTATTGTGAAAGGAATGATTAAAAACAAAAATTCCACCAGGTTTTAGCACACGAGATATATCAGCTAATAAGCTTCTTAGCTGTGCATCTGGTATGTGCATAAAGACACAGTTAGAAATTACCAAATCTATAGAATTATCTTCTAAAGGCAATATTTCAGCAGAAGTACAAATCAAGTTAAATTCAGCTTCTGGGAAAAAATTATATTCTTGTTTAACCTTGATTAACCGCCGCAATAAAGGTTCAGAAATATCAATACCATAATATTTTTCACATTTTAGATTTTTCGCTTTCGAGAGATGTAAAGGTGCGCGGCCATAACCAGAGCCAATCTCTAGAATAGAGCCAACACTTTTATTCAATGGAAATTTGTTCCAAGTACCTCCAGGTGTACCAGTTAGTAAAGTGTAATCTTGTTTGATGGGAGACGTATCTGCAAGTTTTTCAATTTTTTGGGAACCATAATATGTTTTACCAATTGCGTCCCATGTTTTTTTATGTTGAGTATTATTCAATTGTTCATAGTCACTAGGAAAATAAATACCATCTCGTAATTCAAAATCATCTAAACTGAATTTTGTATTTGCTAATTGAGTCATTAGGATTATTCCTCATGAATAGTCAAGTCTGTTTTCTGTTATACTCTTAACTCAGCATTAACCGCAAGGCATTTTTACTGAACTGCATCCCAAAGAAAACCGCTATAGTAACAACCTGTCATCCGATCAGAACACAAGTTCGTATACATTAGTTGATGGACAGCAACAATCGGAGGCTGGGATGGTAGAAGGATCACAAAAAAAACGGGTGGTAGTTGTAGGTGCTGGTTGGGCTGGTTTAGGAGCAACCTACCATTTGGCAAAACAAGGCTATGATGTGACCCTTCTAGAAGCAGGCCCTTATCCCGGTGGATTGGTGGCAGGTTGGCAAACAGCCGCCGGAAAATCTGTTGAAGCTGGCATTCATGGCTTTTGGTATCCTTACAAAAATATTTTTTCCTTAATTAATCAATTAGAAATTAATCCTTTTACTACTTGGACTTGTTCTTCGCAATATTCGCCAGCAGGCTTGGAAGTTGAATCACCGATTTTTCAGGACTTACCCCGACTCCCATCCCCACTAGGAACTTTTCTATATACTCAGTTTAAACGATTGCCACTAATTGACCGTCTGAGCGCCCTGCCTTTACTGTATGCTGTTGTTGATTTTGACAATTCCGATGATGCTTGGCGGCGCTATGACTTTGTAACTGCTAGGGAATTGTTCAAAAACTTTAATGTTTCTGCACGACTTTACCGCGAGGCTTTTGAACCAATGTTATTAGTGGGCTTGTTTGCCCCTGGTGAACAATGTTCGGCCGCAGCAACTTTAGGGATGCTTTACTTTTTTATTCTGGCTCATCAACCTGATTTTGATGTAGTTTGGTGTCGGGGAACTGTTGGAGAAAAGATATTTCGTCCTTGGGTGGAACAGATTGAAAAAGCTGGTGCGCGAGTCCTACCCAAGCGCCGAGTTACAGACTTAATTGTTGATAGTAATCATCGCGCAAAAGGTGTAGTTTGTGGTGATGAAGTAATTGAAGCAGATGCCGTGATTTTTGCAGTTGGGATCACGGGGATGAAGAAAATTGTCTCAACTAGCCCTAGTTTACAAAGTCATGAAGAATTCCGTAATTTGAGCAATTTAGGAGGGATTGATGTTTTAGCAACGCGGCTATGGTTTGACCGCAAAATTGATATTCCCCGTCCTTCTAATGCTTGTTTTGGATTCGACGCAAGTACAGGTTGGACGTTTTTTGATTTGAATGCCTTACATGATGAATATCGAGATGAGCCAGGAACGGTGATTGAAGCTGATTTTTATCACGCGAATCAGTTTCTCCGTTTGAGTGATGAGGAGATTTTAGCAATAGTTCAGGGTTATTTAGCAACTTGTGTACCTGCCTTTCGGGAGGCAAAGATCGTTGATAGCAGTGTAATTCGGCTATCTCAGGCGGTGACTCACTTTGCACCTGGTAGCTATCGTTATATGTTGCCCGCGAAGACAAGTTTTGAGAATGTGTTTATGAGTGGGGATTGGATTGTGAACCGTCATGGTTCCTGGTCACAAGAAAAGGCTTATGTTACTGGTTTAGAGGCGGCGAATTTGGTGGTGTCTTATTTGGGAGAAGGTCAGCCAGCCGAGATTTTAGCTGTAGAAGAGGATGAAGCACATATGCAAGTGGCGCGATCGCTCAACCAAACTCTACGTGACTTGGGCAAATCTATCCTACCTGACTTTTGGTTGCCTTAATCCGTAGGTACGCGAAGAGTTAATCATTAATCGTAATCTAAATTCGGTAAGCTAAAGAAAGCTATGCCATACCATTCTTTTAATGTAAATCAAATCACATAAGCTTATGGAGCCAGACTCTTTACAAACCGAGGTGATTCTGACGCACCCGCGTGAGTCACTCGGTAAAGTGCAACTTGATTGGACACCCCAACCCGGAAATTATCTCGATTTTGAAGGTAAAACTTATGCGGTTTTAGAACGCCGCCATAAATACCAACTCAAAGCTGGACGCTACCGCTTACATAATATTGCTATTTACGTGCAGTCGGCTAAACGACCATCTGAAAAAAGTTTGGTAGGTGGACGCTGGGTAGTTGGCGATGCTACCTGCTCTTACAATGCTCATTCAGAACTCATTCGCTGTGCAGTCAACCCAGATGGCCCTTGCGAATCTTGCCGCTTTTATGAAAAGTTAGAAGTTAAGAGCTAAGAGAGACGCGATTAATCGCGTCTATATAAGGAGTTAGGAGTTATTTTCCCTCAACTACCCGCACCAAAAACTTCTCCCACAGTTAAGCGGGTACCATTAACAAAATCCCATCCTGACTGGGGACGTTTCCCAGCTAGCTGAACCTCTCGCAACAGCAACAAACCTTCCCCAGTTTGGACGATCGCTCCAATGCCTTTGGTAATGTTCACTACAACTCCCGGTTTGTCTGATACATTTGACAAATCAGGCAATTTAGAAATTAATTCTTGTAGTTCTGGTGGGATGCGATCGCCTACAGAACCAAGGGGAGCCGAAGCGGTAATTTTCAACAAGTTATTACGAAAGGTAGCCGTGCAGTTGGGGTAAAAGCCTCTAATTTGATTGTGTAATTGGATCGCGCTTTTTGACCAATCCAAACCATAATCTTCTTTTTGAATCAGAGGTGCATAAGTAGCTGACAAATTATCTTGGGGTATTGGTTGAATTTCCTGGCGTTCCAACTTCAACAGAGTTTCCACTAACAAATCCCCACCGATCGTAGCTAGTCTTTCGGCTAAGTCTTGAGTATTATCCAGTAATCCAATCGGTGTAGTGGCTATTTCTAGCATTGGCCCGGTATCCATCCCCACATCCATTAACATGGTTGTGATCCCCGTTTCCTTCTCACCATTATACAAACACCACTGAATCGGCGCTGCACCCCGGTATTTAGGTAAAATCGAGCCATGCACATTAATACAGCCTAACTTTGGCATCTTTAAGATTTTTGACGATAAAATCTGTCCATAAGCGACAACAACAAAGACATCTGCGTCTAATTCTTTGAGCTTGGTTAAAGTATCAGTATCTTTTTTTACTTTTTCTGGCTGCCATACTGCTAAGCTGTGGGCAGTGGCGATCGCCTTTACAGGTGAAGGAGTAAGTTTATTTCCCCGTTCCCGGCGTTTATCTGGTTGAGTGACAACTGCCAACACATCAAATTTTGAATGATTCAATAACTTTTCCAACGTGGGTACAGCAAACTGTGGTGTACCAAAAAATACAATTTTCATTAATAATTATTTGTTAATCGTAAGTCATTAGTTAATGGTAAATAATATCGGCTGTTTGGTGGTACAATATTTTCGTATCGAGTGAAACCAAAAGGCTGTTTGATTAACTTACATAGTTAACTTGACAAGTGTAACAGCTAGTATAAGCTGCATTGCCTTTAGGAAACCCTCATCGTTTAGTGGTGTCTCGTCACGAGCCGCTAGAGCATCTACCAAGTTAGTTTTGTTGTGTTCCCGAACGTTTACCCCGAATTGGCATTAAAGGCAGTTGGGTTTGTAAAAAACTATTGCTTCTTCTAGCTATTTTTTAGTTGAGATTGCAATTTATAAATTTGGGTTGCTGACAGCAGTATTTTCTGAGTATGATTTATTATGCGTCTGCTTTCCCAGCTTTTCACATAACACCTCAACTTTACCATTATGAGGGGTTGCGCTGTTATATTTAGTGTGTAACCTGACTTGTTGATTGTGTACTAGCTACAACTAGTACGATCCCCAATAGCTTAAGTTATATCATTTTTTGTTGCCAGCGTTATCGCCTCAACTATAACTTGAATACGCCTTGACTAATATCTCTTTTGGTATTGTCAGGTATATCAACAGCAGGACTATAGATCGTGTAGTAATTACTGAGTTCTCAGCATATTTACTATACTCGCATACTTTTGCAAAAAAACATTCAGTACCTGAGTAAGAAAAGGTGTAGACAATGATACTTAATTTTTGTAAAACTCAGCAAACTTTGAAGGAAATATCTCGTCAAAGTTTTTAGTTTCTTGTTATACATATAATTACTGCCTGCCCCATTGCTGCATAGGTATTGCTTCTCACATAGCAACCGCCCCTCTAGAGAGTCTACAAATGCTTAAACCCCTTTTGCTGTCAGGATGGTTCCGCGCGCAACCATTTCTCAATTACGTTGTCGTTGTGATACTGATCGCACCCTTGCTAGGGGCATCGGCTCACTCGTTCCCTGCAAAATCCGAAGTAGCTAAACTAACTTCGAAGGCTGGAGATTCTGACTCTGTATCAAAGGAAATAGCTGTAGTTGGGGAACCTGAGATAGCTGAAATATCGAAAACAGATCAAATCTATTCTTTAACAGAAAAATTTGACTCTGTACCCACACAAAGTCCTGCTGTCCAGGAACCGCAAGTATTACCATCAGATAAAATTGAGTCTTTTGCTCAAGTAGATAGTTATGGGTTAAACAACGATTTAACTGTTCCTGATACTTTGGCAGCAGTTGAACTTGCACCATTAACAGATGTTCCTGTTAGTCAGCTTAATCTAGTACAAAAACTCAAAGCTGCTAATATCAAGTCTTTGAAAGGACAAGAAAAATCTCTCTCTAGAGAAAAGTCTTTTACTAAATCATTGACAGCAACTCAAGTAGCGCCAATTCTTAGAGAGTCACAACCAACCACAACAACAGAAATACCCGTTTCTGAACCACGTGATGAGTCCCAAGCAGAACAAATAGATCCCATAGGTAGTCCTCATCCTATTCCTTGGAAATGGATTACAGCGACTCAAGAAGCAATTGGTTCTAACGGTGGTTCTGGAGTTCGTCACTACCGTAGCGTACCCGTCGTTTCTCCAGATGGTAAATATGCTGTTTATAGTCGCGTGCAACTAGAAGTAAAACCCGAAATGTACAACAGCCGTGTTACTAGCGTTCTGTTTGTCCAAGATATGCACACGAAGAAGTTGTGGGTAATGGCTTCAACTACTCCTGTTAGCGATCCTTTATTAAAAGTAAAAGCTCTAAAGGGTTCTTCGGCAGAAGAGGCTAATCCAAACGGTCAAATTGGGGTATTAGTTCCGGTTAGCTGGTCGGAAAAAGGCGATCGCTTTTTAGCACGCAAGTTTGAAGGGATATTTAACACAGGCGATTCTACTGATAGTGCAGTGATTTGGGATCGGCAAAAAAATCACGCTAATATAGTTGCTCCTGCTAATGAGCAAGATGAGCATGAGAAAATCGCCGTCTTGTTAGGTTGGAGTAAAAAGCAACCAGATCATGTACTATTCCGTGCAGGTGAATTGGGTGATGAAAACTGGCCACTAATGCAAGTTGCTAATGATGGCAAGACTGTACCCACAACAGACGAAGATCAGCCGATTACTTTTGGTAAAAAGGTTACAGAGATTTGGGCAGGGCCACAAGTGGCTTACCGATAGTTTATAAAATAATTTATCTACTCCCGTTATCGTCACCGATGGACAACGGGAGATTTTTTATTGGGTACTTTCTATACTCAAAACTCCTATATTGACACCCACCCAAATATGTCAATATAGGAGTTTATTTAATCTAAAGCTTGGGACAACTCGTTACAATTGCAATAAAAATATTTAAGACTTAAAACTATTAAAACTTATTTATCACCCCTTTCCCATTCAGGTATGGCTCCTTTCACCCGGCGGATGGGCAAATTAGCAATTAAAGCTGTTGTTCGTTGGTTGCTTTCTAAGGAGAATTCCAAGCCCTCTGTCTCAATTTCGACATAGCGACAGACTACATCTAGGATTTCTTTCCGCATTTTTTCCAACGTTTGAGGATCTAAATCAGCGCGATCGTGAGCAATCACCAATTGCAGCCGACGTTTAACTTGAGTTCGACTGCTATCAGGGCCGCGAGAAAAAAGTTTTTCTAGAAGTTCAATCATTACGAATAGGTCTGGCGCGGAGACTAGAAAAGTAAGTTAAACAATCTTTGTCCACAACAACCTTCTTAGACGGGCGAAGATGCTGTCTTGGGATGAGTCGATCTCCAGAAATTCGACACTTTCTCCTTCTAATCTACGAGCAATGTTCTCAAAGGCTGTGGCGGCTAAAGAAGGATTTTCCGCTAACACTAAGGGTTCGCCGCGATTGGTAGATACAATAACACGCTCGTCGTCAGGGATTACCCCGATCAGGGGAATAGCGAGAAGTTCCTGAACATCTTGCACTGACATCATATCATTTGCCTGCACCATTGCGGGTCTGATGCGGTTAATTATTAAATGAACACGCTTGATACCTTGTGCTTCAAGTAACCCCACTACCCGGTCGGCATCACGAACTGAGGAAATTTCTGGCGTGCTGACAACTAGTGCTTCTTTGGCCGGGCCGATCGCATTTTTAAACCCATTTTCGATGCCGGCGGGGCTATCAATGATCACGTACTGATACTTTTGCGCTAGGGCATTGACCAGTAACTTCATCTGTTCCGGTGTGACTGCATCTTTGGAGCGATTTTGGGCTGCCGGTAGGAGTACAAGATTGGGTTGGCGTTTATCTTTCACCAAGGCTTGTTCTAAGCGACACTCTCTGGCCAAGACTTCCACCGCAGTATAGACGATGCGGTTCTCCAGCCCTAGCAGCAAATCCAAATTTCTCAGACCAAAATCCGCATCAACCAAGGCAACTTGACGACCCATTTTGGCTAAAGCCATGCCCAGATTTGCTGAAACTGTGGTTTTACCCACTCCTCCTTTACCGGAGGTAATCACTATAATGCGAGTCATGATAGAAATGCGGTCAATGAGGGTTCAGGAAATATAAAACCGTAAATTGCAGTATAAAGTATGAAGTATCGTATCAAGTATGAAGAAATATCTGGTCTCCCTGATTAGGGCGAGGATGAATATTTTTTTATTGCGATGTCTTATGACAAGCCACTCCGCGTCTTTGCTCAGTCGTGTTAAATACACTTTGCTAGGGGAAAGGCATTAGAGTAGTGTATTCCATCTACATGAAAACCGCTATATTTCATCCTTCATATTCTTCATCTTTTCAGTAAATATTCAGGGCTACTGATTGCTTTTAGTAAATTGGTTTCTAGAAAAATCACTAGCCCTAGCGATGCGAATCCCTTGGGGCATAATATGTGCCACTTCTGGAGAAAATTGCGTCGGTAATTTTTCTGGTGCCCTAGCTACAGCATCTGCGATCCGCAATTGGGTAGGTTCCATTTGCAAAGCCATTATCAGACACTCACGATTGCCTCCGGCCCCAGCATGAGCAATTCCACGTAGACGACCCCAGATGATAATATCTCCATCTGCAATTACAATACCACCTGGGTTTACATCTCCCAAGATAATTACTGTACCAGGATGACGAATTTCTACTCCAGAGCGGACTGTTGTTTCTAAATAAAGGGCATCTGCCTGGGGTGTAGCTGTAGCTTCTGACCCTGTATTCAGGGAAGTCACAGGCTGCAATTGTTCTACAGAATACCCAGATGTTACGGCTGCGATCGCAGTTTGTCGGCGACTCGTTGAGACAGAAATTAGCCGCAGTTGGACTTCAGTTAAAGCCTCGGCGAGTTCTTGGAGTTGCCTGGCATCTACTAAGCGGTCTTGTGCCATTAGATGTACAGGTGTATTTGCTATTCGGAAGCGATCGCCTGCATTCAAACGTTGCCTGATTTGTTGCCAAATATCAGACCAGCTGAGTTCTGAGGCAGATACTTGAGATTCCGGGGGCAAAATTAATAACAGTCGTCCCTCCTTACTTCTTAACTGGACTTGAGTATTATCATTTACGCGATACCCTGATATTGCTGACTCATTGGGATTTGAATCAGTCAAGATAAAATCTGATGCGACATCAGTCTTAGACTCTACATCTGGGTTAGCAGGATTTGGCTCTAAATCTGAGTTAGCAGGATTAGACTCTAAGTCTGGGTTAGCAGCATTAGACTCTACATCCCCAACGATAGTATTTGATTTTAAATAAAGAAGGACGGATCTTAACTCCGCATCAGGGGGGATAGGATCTGACTCTACATCAGAAACAGTAGGATTTACCTCTACCTCCGAAAGGATAGAGTTTAATTCTGCATTAGGAAGTGCAGAATTTGACTTTAGATTGGGAATTGCAGAATCAGAAGTCATGCAGTACTAGCCAAAAGACAAGGGACACTCCGAATCATTACCAATATTAGATCAGTTGGAAAATCTAACAACATGATCAGACCAGAAAGTGCGGAGCATAGATTACTCCCTTTCCGCCATAAGATTACTTGTATCTTCACTTTGCGTTCATTGCGATACCCTGTGGGTACTCCCTTAGCCGCATCTACGTAAAAAATTATCTTCTAGCAGAAAGGGAGTAGTTTGGAATTATCATCATCTTCACGCAACACTCAAGATTGTTTAGTCAACCTCTGATAAACTGTCCCCAAGGCATCAGCATCACCAACGTTACCTGGAAACAGCACCACAGGCAAATTAGGAAACTGGGGATGATCGGATGGGGTTAACACCATTGAACAACCAGCTAAAATTTGACCGAGTAAGCGGGCTGAAGTTAAGGTTAGTCCAGTACTCAAGACATCGTTTGAGGTAATGCCACCCTTGCTGATTAAGAATCCTATATCGGATGGTAAACCCCGCACAATATCCATCAATAAACTTGAAACTTTTGTCCCAAACTCCAATCGGGTGTTGACATCTTTAAAGCTCAGTTCCTGACGGCTAGTATAAACTACTGGTGTTTTACCCGCTTCGTGTGCCGCCTGTGTACTTTCTTTGATTTCAGTTAGCAGAACCGCAGATTGATTTGCATCATCAAGTAATCGCGCGACATTTACTTCAATTCCCACTGTTCCCTCTATTTGCAATAGCGCCTCTAACTGCTGAGTGGTCTTTTTCACATGGGAACCAACAATTACAGCACCTGGTTTGCCTTGGCGCACGTATTGCGCCATGTTTTCGGCTGCAATGGGTTGGGGTGGTAAAGCGGCTAAAGCCGTTAAAATACTTGCGCCACTACGAAACAGAAAGCGTTTCCCTTGACTTGCTGTTGCTAATATATCTACTGCAAAGCGGTTGAGATCATCTTGAGTTTCACCATCGACGACAGCGCATTGATTACCACTCAGTTGTAACAAGCGTTCTAAACTACCAGCGCGAATATCAGCTAGGAGAAACCTTTGTACAGCTTCAGCACTAATTCGTCCTTGAGTCTTTTCTTCAACATACTTGGGTAAGTAACTGTGATGGTAGCTGAAGACTGAATCACGGGCAAATTCGGTTTCATGGACTGGAGTGGGGACACCGCCAATCATCAAGTAATGCACGCTGTCGCGGGTGATGCGTCCACCTTCAAAAAAGGCTGGAACAAGAAAATGAGCATCAAAAGGGCCGAGTTCTTGTGCGATCGCATCAGTTTCAATGGGATAATGCCCCCGCAAAGTAGAATCAGAACGGCTGACAATCAAAAAATCGTCAATTCCTTCAGCATTCAAAGCGATTTTCAGATTTTGGCAAACTTCTTTGGTGACAGATGTAGCTGACTCTGGCGTTAGCGATCTAGTGTTAGTCAGTACAAAGAAAATCGGCGAATTGTCCTGTAACCCACTGCGTAAAGTGTCCACATCCCAGTGCATTAGCAGCAAGCAGCTGTGGACTGTTTGAGAACCCGTAGGGTCATCATCCAGGACAATTATTTTTGGTTTGTTGCTCATTTAGGTCAACGGGGCGATTGTTTTGTGGGAAAGTATTGGGCGACTAGAAGTCGCTACTACACAAGCAAAGTCCACCTCCGTAGACTAATGCAAAATCAATGGTTGTATAACCTGCGGAGGCAGGTTTTGTCTGTGTAGCCGCGACTTCTAGTCGCCCAAGGTTGACAAACATCCACTTAGCCTTTGTGCAATTTTCTGATTTCTGCTTGCACATCGATCGCAATTTGCAATGATTGATTTAGCAGTTGAGCATATTCGCCTGCTTGACTACTAACTTGTAAAGCTTGCAGACTGGCTAAATTATTCACAAATAACTCTTGGTTATTAGCAAGCAATTTTTTATTATCTCGCAAAATTCGTTCCGTTTTCAGAGCGCGGACTAAATCTTCTCTAATTAGTTGTAAGGCGGCGGTGACTTTATCTCGGTCATGGATACTGCTTTCTACGTTTCCTGATGCTGCCAATTGGTCATTAATATCGATGGCAGCAACCAGGTCATGATATTTATCAACTTCGTCTAAAAGTATTGTCAGTCCTTCAGGACAGGTCAATTGTCGCCATAGCCATCGCCCCACTAATATCGGCATTGGCACTAAAATTAGTAAAAGAATTCCTAGTCGAATCGAAGAACCAATAGTTGGCAGAATAATAAACGCATAAACAAAACCCACAATTATGGGCGTTAGCGCCAGCGTCACCAACATTTCATTGATAAAAAACCCTAATCGCTTTTTGCCATCTCGCAGAACAGAAGGTCGAAAAACGTCTTCTGGATCGAATCCAGTCAAACGTCTTAGTTCCCCCTTACTAATTTCCAAGCCTATTAAGTCCGGCTGCACGGCTGCATACTCCTATGGAAACCCAAGTTGCGTATTCATTTTAATCGGGTTTACCGTAATGATTGTGGTTATATTCAGGAAACCAGTTTTCATCTAAGATTTGTTCTAAAGAGCCAATGGGTACAGCAGGAAATATGTCAATGGAAAGTTGAGAGCGTAGTTTACCGCCGTAGGCATCGCTTGCTTCTGGTCTTGCATCTTGATAACATTCATCAAATATTTCTAAAATGTAAGGTTTCAAACTAGGACTATCTTTCAGAGCTTTTTTAATTTCTCTGCGAAATGTCCTGATTTCCCCTTTCCAATATCCTTGATTACGTTCTCGTTCTTCATCCCAACACTTGAGTTTTAGTAGATGTTGAAGAAGCTTAATTAATAAGCTTTCAATTGTTCGCTTCTCCCTTCTACCAATACTTTCTAACTCTTCTAACAAATTCTCCAAATCAACAGCAGAAAACTGTCCAGTGCGAAGTTGATTTATAGTTGTCCTCAGCCACAGATAATAATCTTCGTCGTATAAGGTTTGAGTTGCTGATTGGATTATTGGTTTTACCATAGACTAGCCGAACTCCTACTATTTTTTTAATTTAGCCAGATCGACTGAGGGTAAACGCCAACTCAGTGTGACTTGCACTTGTCCATTAGGCAAAGCTGACATTTCCCATTCACCCGCATCGCACTCATCATCTTACTGCCATAGCCACCTTTGGGACGTTCACAGGTCGTATGGTTGACGATTGAGCCGTATTCTTGGGCTGCTAACGCTACATACTCAGTATCCATCATGCTGAGGTTATGAATTCCAGTTACGGTGCAATAGCGGAAATATTCCTTAAGTCTAAAGTAAAGCTTACTGAAAGAATGAGGTTTTAATTTATCAATTTATAGAGAATATACAAGATCCCATTCATCAACCTCCAAATTCTCAGCCCTAAAAATTGATAATTACGAAGGGAAAAGAAAATGCCTAAAACTAAAGCTAATAAAGAAAAAGCAACAGATATTTTGGCATTAATTGAAGCAGAGCATCGTCAAGTTGAGAAGCTTTTTGAAGAAGTAGAAAAAGCTAAGGGTGCAAAATTAGTTGAACAATTCAATCAAATCTATGTAGCGTTGATATTACATGCCAGAACTGAAGAATTAGTTTTCTACCCAGCTTTGCGAGAATACGAAGAAACTGAACAATATGTTGAAGAAGCTGAAGAAGAGCATGAAGAAGTTGCAGTTATTTTAGAAGAGATTAAGGCGCTTAAACCTACCGATCCTGAGTTTAAAGAAAAAATGAGCGAATTGAAGGAAACATTTGAGCATCATGCAGAAGAAGAAGAAAGCGAAATTTTTAATGCTGTGCGCGAATGTATGAGTGATAAAGAGCTAACTGAATTGGGACAGGAGTTTCAGGAAACCAAAGCTAAGTTGGTGTCAAATGTAGAAGCTGCATTAGCAATATAGGAACCTAAGTTCTTCTCAGTATTTGTATAAACAGTTAGTCCTAATTCAAAGGTAATTGGTGCATTAAGCAAAATATTCCTTTATCAGAGAGGAGAAAAATGACTGCTACAAATGGTAAGCGCAAAATTCGTTATGCTGTTGTTGGTTTAGGTTGGTTTGCTCAAGAAGCCGCCTTACCTTCCTTTATCCACGCCAAAAACTCAGAATTAGTGGCACTGGTTTCAGATGACCCCATTAAAAGCGAAAAACTGAGCAAGAAGTATGGCATTAAGCATACTTACTCTTACGAGGAGTATGAAGACTGTCTCACAAGCGGTGAGGTTGATGCAGTTTATATTGCATTACCTAATCACTTGCATTGTGACTACACTGTGCGGGCTGCTAATCAGGCAATTCATGTATTGTGTGAAAAGCCAATGGCAGTGACAGAAGAAGAGTGTGAGGCAATGATTAAAGCTGCCAATGATAATAATGTCAAGCTGATGATTGCCTATCGCTTACATTTAGAAGAAGCCAATTTACGAGCAGTCGAAATTCTCCGCTCGAAGCAAATTGGTGAACCACGTATTTTCAACTCGGTTTTTAGTCAACAAGTAGAAGAAGGCAATATTCGTTTACGAGATGTAACTGGTGGTGGCACGCTTTATGATATAGGCATTTACTGCATTAATGCTGTACGTTATCTATTTCAAGATGAACCAATTGAAGTATTTG
This sequence comes from Desmonostoc muscorum FACHB-395, assembly GCF_014698035.1. Lineage (GTDB taxonomy): Bacteria > Cyanobacteriota > Cyanobacteriia > Cyanobacteriales > Nostocaceae > Nostoc > Nostoc muscorum_A. Next base: position 5,887 of record NZ_JACJSF010000005.1, on the reverse strand, counting down.
CTGTAGCTGCCAATAAGGGAGAACAACGTTTCAGCGAAGTGGAAGAAATGACTAGTGTCACTTTGCGTTTTCCCAACGAGCGATTGGCAACATTTACCTGTAGTTTTGGAGGGGCAAATGTTTCAACCTATCAGGTTGTAGCTACTAAAGGAGATTTACGAGTAGAACCTGCCTATCCTTGGCAGGGGGAAATCAAGCATTATTTGACAATTAATGGTGAAACTCAAGAGCGTACCTTTGAGGATCATGACCAACTAGCAGCTGAATTTACCTACTTCTCTGATTGTATTCTCCAAGATAAAGACCCTGAGCCATCTGGGACAGAAGGGTTGATTGATGTTTCGATCATTCAAGCACTTTATCAGTCAATTGAGATGGGTAAACCTGTGCAGATCCAAACTCGCGCTCGCCATCAACGTCCCACATCGACTCAAGCTATTGAACTTCCTCCTGCTGAGAAGAAGCCAGATTTAATTCATGCTGCTTCCCCTTCTGGTGAGTAGTAAGTAATAACAGATACACAGTTAGGAGTGTAAAGCTAGCTGTATGCTCCTAAATGTGTATCTTGAATCGAAGATTGCAGCGATCGCCATGTAATTGTAGGGGCACAATATAATCTTGCACCCCTACACATCTGGTCTATTCAATTCAAAATGTTGTATCTTCCTAAATATTAAGGATAAAGACCTCTGTCAGTTAGGGCCTGGGAAACTCTACCCACCCCTAAAGTGTAAGCTGCTAATCTTAAAGAAATTTGCCGCTTATTAGACTGCTGAATCACCTTGCGGTAGGCTTGCACCATCAAATGCTCCATTTCGCGGTTAACTCGCTCCTCATCCCAAAATACGTAAGAAAGACCCTGTACCCACTCCAAATAGCTAACTACCACACCGCCGGCATTCGCTAAGATGTCTGGTAGTACTATCACACCCCGTTCCTCTAGAGACAAGCTAGCCTCAAGAGTAAGTGGCCCATTAGCTGCTTCTGCGACAATTTGCGCTTGCACCTGATTCACATTTTCTTCAGTGATCTGGTTTTCTAAAGCTGCTGGTATTAAGACATCGCAAGGTAAAGCTAATAAATCTGCATTGCTAATTGGTATAGATTGCGGGAAACCTACAATACTCTTGCGGTTTTCAGCAGCGTAGATTTTCAACGCGGGAATATCAAGACCAACTTCGGAAAATATTCCCCCAGCACCTGTTGAAACAGCGATAATTTTCGCGCCTGCTTCATATAGTAATTCAGCAGCAGCACCACCTACATTACCAAAACCCTGAATTGCTACTCGCACTCCTGCCAAGGATTTACCTTGATCTGCCAGCGCCTCACGCACAGTAATCATCACGCCACGTCCGGTTGCCATTTCGCGTCCCAATGAACCACCAATGGAAAGCGGTTTCCCAGTCACAACCCCTGGTACAGCATTACCGACATTCACAGAGTAAGTGTCCATCATCCAAGCCATCTCACGGGCTGAAGTACCCATATCTGGCGCAGGAATATCTACAGAAGGCCCAATATCTTTAATTAACTCGCTGATATAACGGCGGCTGATTCGCTCTAATTCGCCAACACTGTAGCGTTTTGGATCTATGGCAATGCCACCCTTACCACCACCATAAGGAATACCCAACAATGCACATTTCCAGGTCATCAGCATTGCCAAAGCCGATACTTCGCGCAATGTCACAGCCGGATGATAACGAATTCCACCTTTGTAAGGGCCTAAGACATCGCAGTGCTGTACCCGGTGTCCAGCGAGAACCTGTATTTCCCCGTCATCTAGTTTCACGGGAATGGAAACTGTGACAACCTTACGCGGGTGGCTGAGGATTTCCAGCAAACCTTGATTTAAATTTAATTCTTTAGCTGCCGCTTCTAAGTAACTACAGGCTTGGTCAAATGGGCATATATGCGCTGGAGAAGCAGGTTCTAGCGGTAGTAGTGATTTTGAAATCATAAAATTTTCTCCTAATCACGGTATCTTTACGAACCGGATATCATTCTGTAACTAGCTTATCCTTTTTTTGAGAAAAATAGGAATTTTGTAGTTTTTGTTACAGTTTTATATTTTATATTGTGCTGTAGGTACAAAGTACTAGGGGAACTTAGCTAACGCGATCGCTACATTCTGTCCACCAAAGCCAAAACTCAAACATAAAACCTGCCTAATTTTACTTAAACGTGCTGCTGTAACGATTTCTAAATCAAATTCTGGCTGCTGCAATCCTACACAAGGTGGTAATATTTGATGTTTTAATGCCATGAGAGAAAAAGCTACGCCTAATGCTCCTGATGCTCCTAATGTATGACCTGTGCTTCCCTTGGTCGAACTAACTGCCACGCCTTGGGGAAACAAACGCTGAATTACCATACTCTCCATCTGGTCATTTAGCTGGGTTGCTGTGCCATGAGCATGAATGTAATCAATATCGCTTGGTGATAGACAACTACGTTCTAGACATTGTTTGATAGCTGCGATCGCACTTTTCCCTTCAGGTTCCGGTGAATTACTATGATATGCGTCGTTAGTTAAGCCGAAACCGAGAATTTCACCATAAACTTTTGCTTGACGCTGTTTTGCCAACTCTGCGGATTCCAAGACAAACACAGCTGCACCTTCGCCCAAAACTAAGCCTTCTCGCTGCAAATCAAAGGGATAAGCCCCAGTTTTCGCCAAAGCACCCATCTGCTGAAATCCAGCTAAAGTTAGGGGTGTAATCGGTGCTTCCACTGCGCCTGCGATCGCCTGTTGGCATTGCCCAGTTTGGATAAGCAAAGCTGCTTGGGCGATAGACCAAATTCCAGTTGCACAAGCTGCCATCGGTGCCAAAACCATACCTGTTGCACCGATTTGTCTTGCAGCTGCGATCGCATTGATATGAGGTAATATATCTAACCAATTTCCAAAATCAGAAACGGACAAATTTTCCGCATCTTTATACATTTGCCGCGCCAACATCTCCCAAGATGCTTGATAAGAGCGACTCGATCCAATGACGACAGCACAATCAGCTAAAGGTGGAACTAACCCAGCATCTCGCAAAGCAGAAGTAACAACCATTTGAGTTAACATTGCCAACTCAGATGGTTGTTGAGCAATTAAACCTAGAGGAAGTGATTTTATTTCTGGAAATGGCTGATGTAACCTAATTCCAGATTTACCTGCTATCAGATTTTTCCAACTATCCTCTAAACTTCCACCCAAGGCAGAAACAAGACCAATACCAGTGACAAGAACTTTCACTAAATTTAGGAGTTAGGAGTTAAAAGTTAGGAGTTAGTAGTTATTCTCCCCCTGCTTCCTCTGCCTCCCCTGCTCCCCCTGCTCTCTTCCTACTGCCCTGCTGTTTTCAGATTTTCAGCCCCTTGGGTGACTTTAGCAGAATCAATGCGATCGCCTTGCTGAATTTTGTTCACTACATCCAAGCCTTGAGTGACATTGCCAAACACGGCGTAGTTACCATCCAAGAAGGCTAGATCCGCCAAAGCAAAGTAAAACTGAGCAGAAGCCGAATCTGGTGCTTGCGATCGCGCCATCGCTACTGCACCCTGTTTATGGGGTAATACGACGGGTTGAGCAGTAGCATCAAATGGTTTGTTGTAAAGCGGAGTATCCGAACCTTTCGGCTTAACTTCTAAAGGTATATAGCGAGCATTTCCCGTTTTTGGGTCAATATAGCTACCGGTTCCCAGCTGATCTGCTGGAACTTTCGGGTCTTTGCTTTGGGGATCGCCCCCTTGAACTACAAACGGTTGGGGTTCGCGTACAACTCGATGGAAAGCTAAACCATCGTAAACGCCCTTTTGAACTAAATCTACGAAGTTACCAGCTGTAATGGGGGCATTAGTGCCGTCTACTTCGATAGTAATGGGCGAACCTTTAACCGTCATTACCACAGTCGCCTTACCTTCAAGACGTGGTAAACCTGCGATTCCAGGAATACTCTCACTACTAGTTTGAGATACAGATGTTGCTTCAGTAGTCGTCTGGGTAGTCGAGGTAGCTGTCGAGGTTGGAGAAGAGGTATTAGAAGCTACCTGCTGTGTTGAACATCCTCCAAGCATCACAGCACTGATAAGCACAAAAGAAAGCAAAAATTGTGAAATTTTTAACCGCATTGCAAGTTACTGATTTAACCACAGTATCTTATCCTTTTCAGGGGAATTGGGATTAGAGGAGAGGTGACAGCTAACAGGTGATAGGGAATAATCTGTACCCTGTAACCTTTACCCTCTACCCTAATCTCTTAAAGTCCTTCTAACGATACTCCCAAAAAGCGGGCTAACTTCGCACCTTCTGTTTCTAACTCTGTTAAAGATAAGGGTTGTCCAACCCGTGTTAAAGGAATATCTCGCCGCCCCTTAATGCGTAGATAGAGGGCGCGAAGGGGATTAAGACCTTCTTTGACAGCTATTCGCACAGATTGCACATCTTCTATGCGGCTATCAATCTCAATTCGGCGATTTTTGCCGGGAAAACCCCAACGGAAGATTTTGATTGTGCCAGTTTCCTGATTAAATTCGTTGTAGCCACCACCCACATCCAATAAAATCACTAGCCATAGGTATGTGGCTAATAGCAAGCCAGCAGCACCATATAACCCCATCACCAATCCTTGGGGGACAAATACTAGTTGAGTTGGATCGGAAACTATGAGTAAATTAACTTTTAAGTAGCTGGATATCCCAGCCAGTAAAAAGCCGCTTGCTCCCAAGGTAACAATAGTTGCCCACCAGTAGTTACTGAACCGACGAGAACCGAGAACATTTTGATGCAGGAGGCGATCGCCTTTGTTAATCGTTGTTGATGTCGTCATTGAACTACAATTGCCTGTGAGATACTCGCTGTGAAATACTCGTACACTGAATGCTACTAGACAGAACTTGACTAAATTGAAGGCTAGTCATTCAACTAAAGAACACTTTAGAGGGTCTGCTGCTTGATTATTTTACCAAACATTGTTGACAAAAACTCAGCTGCGCTCCTGCCTCCTGCGACCCATATAATCTATTTGTGAGGGCACGGTTACAATTTTTTTACTCATTGGCCGATAAAAATTCTCTCTTTCCTGCCCCTGCGTCTTTTTGACCTCTTGGGAATGAGTTACCTACCTACGTCCATCTAGACTAAATTTTCTTACATTTCTGAGAAAAGTTGTGTCAAATTGTAAAATTTCTGATATTCATATTATTTATAAGGTTCGTGTTTCATGCCTGATTTGCTTCTGTGTGTCAGGCAAAAACCCTGAGTAGTGTGATAAGTTAAGAATCATTAAGTTACCACAAGCTAGATTACTAGCCGATGGTACGTGTAATGGCATAAAGAAAGAGAAATGCTGATTTCACAGGTCAGCAACTTCTCAGAATCTCAGTCGCTTTTAAGCTATTGAGATTGTCAAAAAAAACGTTAATTCCTCACGGCAGCCGGTTACATTGGCTCTCCGTATTGCCTTAGAAACGTTGCAATTTTAGTAAAAAAAGAGGATTTTAGTCCGATGACCATCGCAGTTGGACGTGCGCCCAGTAGAGGGTGGTTTGACGTTCTAGACGACTGGCTCAAGCGCGATCGCTTCGTATTCGTAGGTTGGTCAGGGATACTATTGTTCCCCTGCGCCTTCCTAGCACTAGGCGGTTGGCTGACCGGCACCACCTTCGTCACCTCTTGGTATACCCACGGATTAGCCTCCTCCTACCTAGAAGGTGCTAACTTCCTAACAGTGGCAGTATCCACCCCAGCCGACAGCATGGGACATTCCCTATTGCTGTTGTGGGGCCCAGAAGCCCAAGGCGACCTCACCCGTTGGTTCCAACTGGGTGGCTTGTGGCCATTCGTTGCCCTACACGGAGCCTTTGGTTTGATTGGCTTCATGTTACGGCAATT